>NZ_JBZAJC010000002.1:0-724779 GCF_058215915.1 Pradoshia sp. Z3_51
TTCATATAGGGGCGCCTGTTTATTATGGAGGTGCATACAGATGTTTTCTTATACAATGAAAAGGATTCTGTCTGTTATACCGGTTCTGTTTGGAATGACGCTGATTGTATTTGCCATTGTCAGAGCCATTCCTGGAGATCCGGCACAGGTTATTTTAGGGCAAAGGGCAACAAAAGAGTCCATTGCAGTTTTAACTCAAGAGCTTGGATTGGACAAAGCCTGGTATGTTCAATACATAGATTATATTAAGAATTTGTTTACCGGTGATTTGGGTACATCCATTAGAACGAATGCAGAGATTACTAGTGAGATATGGCCATATATTGCTGCTACGCTAGAATTAACGCTAGTTGCGATGATTATTGCCATCGTTATTGGTGTAAATGCCGGCATCATCAGTGCGTGGTTTTCAAATTCCTGGTTTGATTATTTAGCTATGATCTTAGCCTTAATTGGAGTATCCATGCCTATTTTTTGGCTGGGGTTAATGGAGCAATGGGCTTTTTCCCTTCAGCTGGGTTGGTTACCGACAACGGGACGTGAAGATATCAGAGATCCAATCAATGCGATAACTAATTTGTATTTGGTGGATACGTTGCTGCAAGGTGATTTCGATCAATTTTTTGTGGCGGTTAAGCATTTGATTATGCCAAGTATCGCTTTAGCAACTATTCCAATGGCCATTATTGCTAGGATGACAAGATCGACTATGCTTGAAGTTATGAAATCAGATTTTATTCGTACAGCACGTGCAAAAGGTGTCAGTATGTTTTGGGTGGTGTACAAGCACTCTTTGAAAAATGCATTTATTCCGGTTTTAACTGTCATAGGGCTGCAAACAGGATTACTTCTTGGAGGGGCTATTCTGACAGAAACTATTTTTGCTTGGCCGGGCATAGGGCGTTATTTATATGAAGCAATCGGCTATCGTGACTATCCGGTTATTCAATCTGGTATTTTACTGATTGCGGCTGCTTTTGTATTCATTAACTTAGTTGTCGACCTCCTTTATGCATTGGTCGATCCACGAATTAAATACTCCAAATAAAGGGTGGTGTAGACATTGGGGGAATTAGTACGAAATACAGAAGAGACACCATTGGTAATGGATGAAAAAGTGGTTTCTCCATGGGGGGAATCATGGGCTGCCTTTAAACGTAATCGTTTGGCAATGGTGGGCCTTGGTATCGTCTTATTCTTTATATTATTGGCATTATTAGCTCCGATTATTGCTCCTTATGGATATAAGGAGGTTAGTTTGACAGACCGTTTAAAACCGCCATCTGCTGAACATTGGTTTGGAACAGATGACTTTGGGAGGGATATTCTTTCACGAATATTATATGGTGCGCGTATATCCTTATCCGTTGGATTTTTCTCTGTACTGGGTTCTGTTATAGTAGGTTCAATAATGGGGCTTGTAGCTGGATATTATGGCGGATGGATTGATACAATTATTTCACGTTTTTTTGACATCCTTCTTGCCTTTCCAAGTATCTTATTGGCAATCGCGATTATTTCTATTTTAGGGCCATCTCTGCAAAATGCCCTGATCGCAATCGCCATTATAAATATTCCGAATTTTGGCCGCCTCATAAGGTCTAGAGTACTGAGTGTTAAACAAGAGGAATATATTATGGCAGCCAACGCAATTGGTATGAAGGATTCAAGAATTCTCTTTCGTCATATCCTTCCAAACAGTATGACACCAATTATTGTTCAGGCAACATTGGCGATTGCAACAGCAATTATAGAAGCAGCGGCGCTTGGATTCCTCGGTTTGGGCGCACAGGCACCGACACCTGAATGGGGAAAAATGCTGGCGGATTCGAAGGGTTTTTTAGTACAGGCTCCCGGAACGCTCTTTTTCCCAGGATTGGCTATCATGTTAACTGTCCTTGGATTTAATTTATTGGGTGATGGACTGAGAGATGCCCTTGATCCAAAAATGAAACAGCGTTAAATAAGAAAATAAAAATAGTATGAACCGCTCCTCTGCAATTGTTAGAGAGCGGTTTTTTTGTGTGAAAAATTGGCTATGGGCAGGCAATGTCATGATAAACCATAATTAACGCTTTCAGCAGAGAGGGGAGCTCAGATATATCTACAGTCTTTTGCACATATATATAGCAGATAGAAGCTAAGGAGGTAACTATATGAGCCATAATGAGATTAATAGTGCACTGCCAGCAAATGCTTGGCTTGATAAGGAGCAAATAATGAGACGATTGCGTGAAGAAGAAATTGTGGAAATAGATGACTTTTTTACAAATGCTGCGACTAAAGAATTGATGCATAAAATTAATCAGCAACAGGAATGGGAACAACATATTGCTGATAAAGATAATTCGCGTGAAGGACTTGAAGAGGGAAATAGTGATGATAGTTTGCAGCAGCAGCCCCCATTATTAAGCTTTGAGATAGAAAAGAAACAATATACTGATTTGCTGAAAGAACGGGAGCCTGATTTATTGGATGTAAGTGAAGCGAATGGAAAAACAAAGCGTAAACGTATAGAGGATATGACGAAGGAGGAATTAGTCACCTATCTCTCAAAAATGCCGTTGCTCATGTCGAGCCCGGTCTGCGATTTTATAGTGGAAGATGGGAAGCGGCTGAGGGGAACGATTGAAAAAGTAAAGGGGGATTATGTCTATATTAAAGTTGCGTTTGGGAAGAAATGGATTAAATATACATTGCGGCAAATAAAAGAAATAAAAATAGTTCGTTTTTAAAATACTTCTGTATCGGATCTGGTTATCTGTATTAGACAAACCAAACCTTCCTACATACTTATACTGTATGAGTCCTAATCAGGGAAGGAGGACCCCTTTTATGAAGATACCAAAACAAAAAGCAAGCCAAATCAAGAGAACGCCTTCCAAGCAAAAGAAAAAAAACTGTGGATGTACAAAAAATAATAAAAAAGGTCGTTTACAACCATAACCTGCTGTTTAGTCAGCAGTTTTTTTTATTTTAGGTTGTTATGCAGCAATTAAGCTACATCTAATGTTATTCCAAATAAATTGGATAAAATGCTGTGTTTAACAAACAATACAGGATAATAATTTCAATTTGTAATGAGGGGGTGAAGGTGCTATGAATAAAAGGATTTCTGTATTTTTAATTATAGCTATGTTTTTCACAATAGTAAGCGGATGTTCCGGTGACTCAAGCAGTAAAGAAGCCAAGATGTCACTTATTCAATCCGTGGATCAAGATCCCGTTTATCTTGGTGATCATTCAAAGGCACCATTAGAGAAAATAAAAGAGAAAGTAGCTTCCCATAAAGAAATCTACGATGTGGCTGTTGTCCAAAAGAATAAAGATATTTTGGTTGCGTACAAGGTTAAGCATATGCAACGCTTTCGAATGAAAAGTATCGAAAGTAAATTAGATAAGGAGTTAAAGAAAAGCTTTAAATCCTTTGATTTTACTGTATCAAGTGATATGAAAATATTTCTTGAAACAGTCGAGTTAATCGTGAATGTGAAGGATAAAGGTTACTCTAAGAAAAAAGCTGGAAAATGGTTTGATAAAATAATGAAACTACAGAAGGATATGGCATAGGCAGGTGTACATATGGCAAATAAAAAGAATGAAAAACTAACCCCTGAACAACAAAAATATAAAGAGCTGGAACAAAAATATGAAGCAAAACGTCCTGTTGTAAAGAATTGTATTAAGGCATTCTTTGTAGGTGGGCTATTTTGTCTACTAGGACAAGTTATTACGTATATGTATATATTTTATTTTAATTTTACTGAGCAAACAGCCAGTAACCCAACTGTAGCAACGATGATATTTTTAGCTATGTTATTAACAGGCTTTGGGGTTTACGATCGAATTGGCCAATTTGCTGGAGCGGGAAGTGCTGTTCCGGTTACGGGATTTGGTAATTCCGTCATTTCAGCAGCGATTGAGCATAGAACAGAAGGATTTGTGCTTGGGGTAGGAGGAAATATATTTAAATTGGCTGGAACTGTAATCCTATATGGTGTTTTTTCAGCATTTGTCGTTGCATTAGTAAAGCAAATCTATCTAATGGTTATAGGAGGTTAATATGCTAACTGGTAAACAAACCTGGGTGCTGCATAATCATCCTGTCATTTCCTCTACAGGCGTAGCTGTCGGTCCTTTTGAAGGCAATGGCCGTTTGGCTGATGATTTTGATATTATTCATGATGATCTTTGGCTAAATCAGAAAACATATGAGAAAGCGAACCGTGTATTAATTGAGGAAGCGGTTCAAAAAGCTTTGGATAAAAAGAAATTGCAAACTCGTGATATTCAATTTTTCTTTGCGGGAGATTTAATTAACCAAATCACACCTACTAGCTTTGCAGCCCGGACATTGGCCATCCCATATTTTGGGCTGTTTGGTGCATGCTCAACATCTATGGAAGGCCTTGCACTGGCATCCTTTATTATTAATTATGACGGTGCCAACAAGATATTGACTGGTGCCTCAAGCCATAATACAACCGTAGAAAAGCAATTCAGGTATCCAACAGAATATGGCGGTCAAAAACCGCCAACAGCCCAATGGACCGTAACGGGGGCGGGAGTTGCCTTGGTGGAGAAGAATGATAACTCATCTGAAAGTAAGCTCGTTGTAACCAGTGCAACCATCGGTAAAGTTGTTGATATGGGATTGAAGGATCCATTTAATATGGGAGGCGCGATGGCACCTGCTGCAGCAGATACGATTTATCATCACTTCAGGGATTTAAACCTTGACGAGGACTATTATGACCTTGTTGTTACAGGTGACCTTGGGAAAATTGGTCATGACACTGCGTTTGACTTACTGGAGCAGAAGGGCTTAAAGCTAAATAAAGAAAAATTTAGGGATTGCGGTTTAATGATTTATAAAGACGATCAACCAGTAAAATCAGGTGGAAGCGGTGCAGGATGCTCCGCGACTGTTCTATATGGCCATTTACTTAATGAAATGAGAAAGGGTACATATAAACGCATCTTACTGGCAGCAACCGGAGCGCTTCTTTCTCCGCTGACCTTCCAGCAAGGGGAGTCCATTCCATGTATAGCACACGCAGTTGCTATTGAAAGACTATAGCGTTGAAAGGTGAGGAGCATATATGCTGGCAATGTTTTTTTGGGCCTTTGTTGTAGGAGGCATTATTTGTGTGATTGGACAGCTTCTATTTGATGTAGCAAAATTAACACCTGCCCATACTCTTTCGACATTTGTTGTCATTGGCGCTATATTGGGTGGTTTTGGATGGTATGAACCATTATTGGATTTTGCAGGTGCTGGGGCATCTATTCCGATAGTAAGCTTTGGGAATTCGCTTGTAAACGGTGCTTTAGAGGAAGCAGAAAAGCATGGCATCGTTGGCGTGTTAACCGGAATGTTTAAAATTACATCATCAGGTATAACGGCAGCGATAGTTTTTGGATTTATCGCAGCCTTGATTTTTAAACCAAAAGGTTAATGAAAGAGAACCCCTTAAGTTTATGACTAAGGGGATTCTTTATGATGCAAAAGCGGTTGTAAGAGCGCGCTGGAGAGGGCTAGTAACAGCATGTGGAATGTATGATTGGTAATTTGTGTAACTTGGAAGAAAAATTCCATTTTCATGGTATTATAAAATTGAAAAAGCCGATAATTGATACCTGTTTAGAAGATCTAACACTCCAATTCCGTTGAATATATTCTGTATTAAAACAATAAGTTATGGGGAGGGCGTATGCTCTTCCTTTTTGAGGTGTAGAATTTTTTATCTGGAAAGAAGGTAAAACGGTGAAAGAAAAACTAATTCATATGAGAGATAAATTGAATGATATTAGTCGTCGTAATCGCTCTATTCGATTATTAAAAATCTACAATAAATGGAGTTTCGATTTAACTGAACTAGATAAGTTATCAAACAATAATGAAAAAATCAGTGAAGCTATTGTAAAGAAAATCGTCATGCAGTCTAAAGGTGAAATTACGTTACTTAAGCCAACAATAGAGAATGAAGATTCAATGGTCATTTCGAAAAAACTCACAGATTTATTGCGAAATATAAAAGGAATTGAAGAAGAAACAGGTATTCACGACTTTTATTTAGGCTACCCCTTTATATCAGGAAGCCTCTCTGATGGGACTTTTTTTCAGGCTCCCCTATTCTTATATCCAATCCGTTTAGAAAAAAGTAAGGTAAATACACAGAGATGGATCATTCGTGTGGAAGAAGGTGGTCCGCAAATCAATCGCACTTTATTTTTGGCGTTTAAGAAATTAAATAGTGTCCAGTTTACCGAAGAATTTTTCGAAGAGGCTGCAGAAATCGCTAAGTCTTATGAGAGGGAAAAATGGGATACTTTCTTCCAAGCACATGATATTAATCTTTCATTTTCTAATGAAGGACTCACAAAGTTAAAAGAATATAAAAGGGATGAAATTCCTGAATCCACTGGAATCGTACTATTGGAAAATGCGATTATCGGAAACTTTCCACAAGGCGGTTCTTCACTAGTTAAAGACTTTGATGCCTTGATAGACCTTTCAGAGGACGCTAATCTATCATCGTTAGTCAGTGAATTGATAGAACCACAAGAGTTTGAGTCAGCAGTAGATTTAAACAATGACAATGAAGATAATCAGACTAAAGAACCGGATATAATGAATTTGCTTGTTACGGATGGGTCACAGGAGGAAATATTAAAAGAAGCGAGATATAAGAAAGGGATTGTTGTTCACGGACCGCCTGGAACAGGGAAATCTCAGGTTATAGTTAATTTAATTACAGACGCACTTAGTCAGGGAAAGAAAATATTAGTAGTTTGTCAGAAAAGGGCTGCTCTAGATGTAGTATACCAACGCTTAGACGGGCTGAGATTATCCAATCATATAGCTTTGGTGCATGATGAAAAAACAGATCGAAAGCCGCTTTATAATAAAATTAGTGCGGTTCTTGAGACTAATAAAGTATTATTTGATCGGTCACTTGAAGATTTGAAATCCACATCAAATAGCTTGTTTACTCATGAAAAGCTGTTAAATGATATTGCTAAAGGGCTTTATGAGTACCAGGATTTTGGGTATCGTTTATATGATTTATACGGAAAAGCAACACCATTAGATCATATGGACAAAATGCTAAATTTAAAACCTGTGTTAAGTGAGTTAAATAAAGATGTACTAGATGAGATTGGTGGAAAAATCTACAGTTATGCTGAATGGTACGAGCGATTCGGCAGCGAGTCTTACGAATTGAAAAAGCGTAAATCATTCGCTCAATTTTCCATTAAAGATAAGCTTAACCTAGTAGAACTTCTAAATGATTTAATTGTGAAAGCGAAGAACGCCTCTGATTATTTGGATTCCTTAGATTACAAAAAAATTACACCTGCGTATACATGGCTGGTAGGTGACAAGTTAGATAGCATTTATCCTGATTTAGAGGGTACTGGTAAAAAGACACTGCAAGGCTTGAGAATATGGTGGTGGACCTCTTTTTCTGGTAAAGCAATTATCGAAGAGTTATTAGAGGGCGGAAAATTTAAAGGAACAAGTTCTGCAGACTGGATCAAAATTAAGCAAGCCCTTATAATCATGAATCAATTAGGTAAAGAAACAAAGAAAATGTCTGATGAAATCAACCAGCTAAAAAAATATTTCGATGAAAAAATGATCGAAAATTATCAAAGCAGAATTGCGGATGGAGATATTCCATTACAGGAATTAGATCAATTATTAGAGTATATTCATCAAGATTTTGAGGACTTACAGCAAATGGATTCATATTGGGAAGAGTGTTCAGAGGTCACGAAGAAAATCATTCAAGAACTCAGCATGAAAAGTCCTGCTTCTGAACAAGCTCTACCGGAGTACTGGGTCCAGTTATTTAAAAACTCGGCATATATTCATTGGATTGATGAAACGGAAAATAAATATCCTGAAGTTAAGAAGATTTCAACGAGCGAATTTTCAAGGATACGGGAAAAGTTTAGTCAACTGGTTGACCGAAAAAGAGAAGTTGCTAACCAATATTTAATTCATCAATTGACACAATCAGTCGAGGAGCTTAAGAAAGCTTACCCGAGGGAAATGAGAGATCTTAAACATCAGGCAGGGAAAAAGAGGATGATTTGGCCACTGCGCAAATTAGTGAATGAATTTACTGAGAAGGGTCTTGTGAATTTAATGCCGGTTTGGTTGGCATCACCCGAAATAGTTTCTTCAATTTTCCCGTTAAATGATGATTTATTTGATTTGGTAATTTTCGATGAAGCTTCTCAATGTACAGTGGAAAGCGGTCTTCCTGCCGTTTTTAGAGCAAAACAATTAATTGTAGCTGGAGACGAAAAGCAATTGCCGCCATTTAATATGTTCCAGTCATCTTTTGTAAATGAAGATGATGAAGAAGAATATGATGTTGATGAATCGCAAAGTTTATTAAATCTAGCGAAAAGAAGGTTTCCAGAAAAAATTCTTCAGTGGCACTATCGTTCGAAATTTGAGGAACTCATTAACTTTTCTAATCATGCTTTTTATAATGGACATGTTCAGATTGCTCCCAATGTCGAGCCTTTAAAAGATCCTCCAGCTATCCAATGGAAAAAAGTGAATGGCAGATGGATCAATCAATCAAACGAAGTAGAAGCACTTGAGGTCTATAGACTATTAAAAGGAACATTGATTAAGCAGCCCGATAAAACTGTCGGTATTATTACTTTTAATGCCAAACAGCAAACCAAAATACTGGATATCATTGAAAAATCGGCTGCAAACGATCAAGAATTCAATGTTGCTTATAATCAAGTGATGTCAAAAGAACTGGATGAAAGAGTATTTGTGAAAAATATTGAAAATGTTCAGGGTGATGAACGAGATATCATTATTTTCTCCATAGGATATGCTAAAAATGAAGAAGGAAAGGTCTATAATCGCTTCGGAATGCTTAACCAATATGGTGGAGAAAATAGATTGAATGTAGCCGTATCAAGAGCAAAGGAACGTATTATTGTAGTATCTAGTATCGAGCCGGAAGAGCTGAATGTTGCGGGCACAGCACAAATTGGACCAAAGCTTCTTAAATCATATTTAAAATATGTAAGAGCCGTTTCACGTACTAACAGAGAGGAAATACAGTCGGTTGTCCAAGAAATTAACGATAATGTAAATACACATGTACAAGAACTGGCACTGCATTTTGATTCCCCCTTTGAAGAACAGGTTTATAATCAATTAAGAAATTTAGGGTATGAAGTCCATACGCAAGTAGGAATGTCCGGGTACAGAATCGATATGGCCATCGTCCATCCTAATGATTCTTCCAAATATATTTTGGGGATTGAATGTGATGGAGCAATGTACCATAGCTCGGCCAATGCAAAAGAACGGGATATCTATCGTCAAAGATTCCTTGAAAGCCGAGGATGGACAATCGAAAGAATCTGGAGTAGAAACTGGTGGAAAACCCCTGCTCAAGAAATCGAAAGAATGGATCAAAAGGTGAAAGAACTATTAAGAAACGAAGAATTAAAAAAGAAAGTTAGTGAAATTTGATTAATCCAGGAGTAGCTAATTCCAAAGACTGCTATTAACGAGTTAAACTGGAGTCCTATTAAAATATAATACCCCGGCGATGGCCGGGGTATTTGTGTATGCGCCAAAATTGTGCGATAGGTGGGATAAAGGTATGTGAAAGGTGGATGAAGTCCTGGGGAAAGCAGCTATGCCCCACCTATGAGGCACCTATGCCCGGGCTATACCGGGGGATAGGTGGGTGAAAGGTAGGTGAAGTCCTGGGAAAAGCAGCTATACCCCACCTATGAGGCACCTATGCCCGGGCTATACCGGGGGATAGGCGGGTGAAAGGTAGGTGAAGTCCTGGGAAAAGCAGCTATAACCGACCTATGAGGCACCTATGCCCGGGCTATACAGGGGGATAGGCGGGTGAAAGATAGGTGAAGTCCCGAGGAAAGTTCTACTATCAAACACCTACCGACCACTTTTCAGGCACCTATGCCCCCAAAGAACCCTTTTTTGTTTCCGCTATTGGATGGTTTCCGAAATATTCCTCTGAGACGTTATGCATTCATCAAGTACAGCTAAGGAAATTTTATTCATTTTATGATATTTTTCATGATAGATTGCTGTAACAACTTGATCATAATTAATATCTTCTCCGCGAGTTAACTTTTTAAATGCGAGATATAAAGGCACCGGAGTTTGTCCAGTATATAGTGGTGGTTGGACATACTGGTATCCTTTTATAGGTGAAAAGCCAAGATGGTTAAAGAATTGAAGGCGATTTATGGTTTCTTTGTATTCTTCTTCGTTTTGCGCATCAATTTCTCTTTCAGTTTCGAGGAAGATTCCCTTTAAGGATGGGTACCCAGCATGTACGGCATCTTCTTTAAGTAGTTTCTCCATTTTTAAAAGTGTTTGTTTCCCTAAGCCTTTCCCGCGTTCTTTCGGATCGGCTGCTATATAAACAATGTAACCGCTATTTACTTGAGCTAAATAATGGGCAGTTGAGAAACAGATTACTTTATCGTCTAGGATTCCAACTAAAAAATGGAATTTGTTAGGTGTATTTTTCTCGCGTTGTCTGATGGACTCGTAAAATACGCATTCATCTTCACGCACGTATTCAGGAAAACAATCATGATATAAAGATAATGCTTTCCTTAATAGTTCATCCTCTAATTCTGTTACTTCTTTCCACTCTATAGCCATGTGTATGACTCCTTACTGTTTTCTTTTAGTGTAAAAGATATATTTACAGTAATTCAAGGTATTATTGCCGATTTTAATATTTGGGTATTCTTATATGGAGATTAGCCCAAACCGAGGAAACACTTTTAACATATGTTATGAGTGTACTAAGCGAAAGCGAGGTGACTTACATGTTTGGTTGTTATGGATACGGCGGCGGCGGAAGCAGCTGCGGTGGCGGCTATGGATACGGCGGTGGTGGTAGCTACGGCGGTGGCTACGGTTCTACTTTCGTACTAATCGTTGTACTATTTATCTTGTTAATTATTGTTGGCGCTAGCTTCTGCTAATAATAATTGAAATGCATAGAAGAGACCTAAAACCTCTTCTATGCCCTACTGTTAATTAAGTATTTACAATTAGTAAATGAAAGAAAGGGATTTCAGTCTATACTGAATCCCTTTTTTGCATGGAGAAATGAGTCTCACCTTTCCTATTTTCTTTCATATGATAGCAGTAACGATAAGGAGGCTGAATTATGGATAATGGATTCTTTAAAAATATGGAAAAGAAAACAGGCGTAAATATGAAAGATGTAATGGAGCTGGCTAATTCCTTACAAAATGCAAATTTTAAAGATGAAAAAACAGTCCGCAACGTCATTAAGAGGGTTTCGCAAATTGCAAACAAGCCTGTACCGAAGGATGTAGAGGACCAGTTGGTACAATCAATCATTAAGGATGGGAAATCATTAGATTTTAATACAATTGCCAATATGATGAATAATAAAAAATGAGTAAAGGAGCCACCTTTACATATGAAGAACATTTGATTTGACTCAAACTGCCGATCTGTATTACTCGGTTATTTGGTAATCAGTTCTTCTTTGTAAGAGGGCTCCCCTTTTAAAATCGTTAAGAAACGGGAAGATCTTGCCCGTTTTGAACGTCTATTTTCCGGTATGGAAATATATAATCCCGAGCATGCGCGTGTTACCGCTACATATAATAACCGTCTTTCTTCCTCCATAGGTTTCCTGTCACCGTCACGCCAAGATTCCAGAGCATAATCATGAGGCATGTTTCCGTCTACGCAGCCAAGAATATAAACATATTTATATTCAAGTCCTTTTGAACGATGGATGGTGCTCAGCTGAATAGCATTTATTGTTTTTTTAGACATTGATTTAATCTCTTTTGACATGGCTGTCATATGATCCGCATGAAGAATAAATTCCAGCACTGTATCAAAGCGTCTTGCAGCAATTTTCACATCCTTGATATCGTCCGACCCTTTGTCCATTTTATTGCCTTCATTCCCCCGCTTTTTGAGGTAGGCCCCAAAACCGAGTTCTTTTTCTATCATCTCGATAGCAGTTGATGGAGACAAATCCTTAAGTGAATGGATGACAGAGACAGCTTTATCTATTGCTCGCATTTGGAACGGTTTTAAATTATTGAGGAATCGAAGTGCCTCGAGCAAAGTGCAATCATTCAGGATGGATAGAGCTTTAGCATCCTGGACTGCCGACTTTTTCAAATATAGCGGCGGTAATAAATCCTGTAGCATTCCCGGATCATCTGGATTTATACTTGCTTTCATAAAGGCCAAAATACTGCGCACAGTCTTTCTTGTATAAAAGGAATCATAGTCAGAATCCACCCGAAATGGAAGACTTGAAGATGCAAGCTTTTCAAAAATAGCACGGCTCATTGTATTGGTACGATAAAGAATCGCAAAATCCTCTGGGTTTGCTCCATGCCTTATTTTTTCGGTTATGTCGGTCATAATCATGATTGCCTCAGATTCTTCATCAAATGGATAAAATAAAACCGGAGAAGGTGATTGATCATGTGTAGCCACCATTTTTTTTGGTGTTCTTGTTTTATTTTGAGAAACAATCTTGTTGGCTGTTTGAATGATTTTATGCCCAGAACGGTAATTAGCTGACAAGATTATGGTTTCGAGATAATCGTAGTCAAGCTTCAGGTTTTGTAAAAAGGCAGAATCACTGCCACGGAATGAATAAATGGCCTGATCATCGTCGCCTACAAAACATGCAGATTCTGCATTTGAAGCAAGCAGTCTAACAATCTCATATTGTACCTTATTAATATCTTGAAACTCATCGATTAGAAAGTGTTTGAACCGGTTTCGATAAAAATTAAGAATCTGTTCATTCTCTTTTAAAAGTTGATAACAGCCTGTTTGCATATCATCAAAATCGAATTTATTATTTATTTCTTTATATGATTCGTATTTTTTATAAAGCTCCTGGCAATTGACTTCCCAATCGTCAGCAGGATGAATATCCTGAGGAGATAATAAATCGTTTTTCCATCTGCTGATTTGCTGTAAGGCTTGATCAAATGCAAATTCCCGTTCATCGATTCCTAATTCTGAAGCTGCTATTTTTAGGACATATTCTTTCTCCCCATCAAATTTTATCAATTTACTTGAATGCCATTTTTGAGGTTCATGTTGTAAAAGAATTCGATAAAAAATGGAATGGAAGGTACCGGTAAATACATGCTGCAGCATAAAGGGAGTTACACCGGGCATTTGCTGTAGCCTGCTTTTCATCTCAGCAGCTGCTTTAGATGTAAACGTAACGAGCATCACCGATTTAGGATCCGTTTGTTTTTCTAATAGTAAAAAGGCTGTCCGAGCAGTCAAAACACGGGTTTTTCCACTGCCTGCTCCTGCAAGAACGAGTAAATGTCTTGCATCAGTTACGACAGCATTTGCTTGTTGATCGTCCAATAACCAGCCGTGGGCACTCAGAATGTCGATGAATGGATGATTGCTATTCACCCCAGGCAGATGTTTTTCATTATAGGATGGCAGACTTGTAATGGACTTTGGTCCTTGCCAGATAGTTTCATCAGAGCAATTGGTAATGGACCTGGATTGCGGTAAGCGAAATCCTCCGTATTCCACTGAAGCTTCATTCACTGCCGGATTCGTTTTCTCAGTTTTGTCCACACAAGGAGGACGTGAAGAATCACGATGAATAAAATATGGTTCTTCATGGATTCCAAGATACATATAAACAGGTTGACCACAATGATTACATTGAAGTTCACCATTTTTTCCAGCTTCATGAATACGAGCAAATGCCTCCTTGGGCCATGTGAGTAAAGAGATAGATTCGTTTTTCCAATTAGCTGTTTTCATCATATTCCTCATTTATATAAAAAATTTTAAAAACGACAGACAAATATCATCTTATCAAATCGAATCATATATTACAAAAGAGGATAGTAGTTTTATTCCCTTAAAAAGCGGGTAATAAAAGTAAAAAAAGGATAAAAAAGTGAGGTGGAAAAGGAATGGGGTACATAAGTCCAATCACGCAATACGAATACATACAGTACACGAACAGAACGATTGCAGCGGAGAAGCTGACTAAAAATATGATCTCGTGCTTTCAGCCTGTACAGCCAATCAGATTCCATCGCAAGAATGAAGAACGGGATTCATTTGACAGGGAAATCAATTCAGACGATTTTAGAGGTTCATCTAATCGCATTTACAAAAATTATGTGCCGACAGAAATAGTCAAAAAAACCGCTACTGAAATGACTGGGGTCGGTCAATTTATTAATGAAAGTATTTAAACCATACATTTAAAATCACTCTATACATATGGAAAGCAGCGTATTTTAATACGCTGCTTTCCTTTAATGTTTATGAGTATAAACACTTAAGACTGCAGTCGGCTGCAGTCTTAAATATGTTTCTTCATAGTGTGATGAGGGATGCCGGCATCTAAAAATTCATCGGATATAACTGAGTAACCGAGTTTTTCATAAAAAGGGATCGCCTGGTTTTGAGCGTTTAATTTAAGGATCTCAATTTGTTTAGATAGGGCATATTGTTCTATGGCATTCATTAAATCTTTGCCCACCCCTTTTGAGCGGAAATCTGGTAAGATACAAATCCTTTCGACTTTTCCATAGCTATCAACCACCCTGAAGCGTCCGGCACCTATTGGATTACTTTCCTCATCTATTACGAGAAAATGTGTAGATTCCTCTTCTAAATGATCAATTTCTTCTTCTTCAGGTACATTTTGTTCATCTACAAAAACTTTAGTACGTACCGAAAATACCTGATCCAATTCTTCTTTTTCTGATACAATCTTGATGTTCATCGTGATCAGTTGTCCTTTCTTAATTGGTATGTTTCATATACTTTCCATGCCCCATTTTCAGTTTGATAGAGTAAATGGAAGTGATCAACTACTTCTTCGTGTTCGAATTTCATGAGACGCAGTTGTCCGAGAATATCGTTATGTTCCTTGTCAGATAAATCTTGACCAATAGTAATATGCGGAACAAATTTGTATTTTTTATCTTTGCCCAGAATATCATTATGGAAATCTTCGTGAAGTGCACTTAATTCGGCAGTAGGGTCAATTTTTAAATAAATCACATTATTGACTGGTTGGAAGGTGCTAACTTTTAAGACCTTTAATGTAAAAGGCTGGTGTTGGTTTGCAATCTCCTCGAGTTTAGCTGAAATTTCCTTGATTTGCTCATCTGTGGCTGTGAATTCAGATTTTAATGTGACATGAGGAGATATACGAGAGTAATGTGAGTCATAACGCTTTCTATATGAGTTTACAATGTCTTGCAAATTTTTTGAAGGGAAAATAGCAATTCCAAAATTCATGTAAGAACCCCCTGACTTATTTTGTAAAATTAGATATTACTTCATTATAGCAAATATTCAAAAAAATTTCCTTGCTAATTATGTCCTGTGAAAGAGCCAGGTAAGTGTCCTCTTCATATCTGACTGCCATGCCCTCCAGGTATGGTCTCCATCAATCTCTTCGTAAAAGACCGGAAAGCCTTTGCTTTCAATAATCGAGTTAAGTTCCTGATTAGGTTGTACAAAATCTATGATCCCATCTTTAGATGTTTGTACTGTTGTTTCATTCTTTCCAATCGTATGGTAGATTTGCGTTAAATGCGGGAACTGAAAAGACTCCACTGCTGATAGTACGGACTCGTTTACAAGTGGGGAATGCAATGCAATCTTGCCGAATGTATTGGGATAATCCATAGCTGCCATTAATGAAACAGTAGCTGCCAGGGAGTCTCCGATTAGGGCGCGGCTCAGCCCCATTTGGTAGGTCGGATATTCGGCATCAATATATGGAACAATTTCATGTGCAAGAAACCTTTTATAGGCAGTATGCTTCAGGCCGTCAGGATGATATTTATTCCAGCGATCTTCAACATTTTTATAAGGGACACCTATAATGATTATATTTTCTATTTCTTGCCTTTCTAAAAGCTCATCTGCAGCTCGTCCAATTTTGCCTAATTGGAAATAATCTTTACCATCCTGTGCAATCAGGACGGAATACTTATACAGATGGGAAAAGGCTGAAGGTAAATATACAAGGAGTTCGATTTCCTCATTTAATTCCTTGCTGTTAAAAGATATACCCTTAATTGTTCCGGCTTTTAATGCCAATGAGCTCACCCCCTGTTATTCTTTTCAGGTATATTTTAGCATACTCTAACTTGTATATAATAATCAGGAGATTTGTGATATTATGAAGATTCTGATGGTATAATGGATGAAAGTGTAAAAAGGAGTAATAGAGATATGATTAAAAAACGTGTACATAGTAAAACAGTGACAAATGCTGCTAAACTTGCCTTGCAAAGTCGAGGTGTTACACTTGAAGCAATCGCTGAAATTGTTTATGAAATGCAATTTCCTTATAATGATAATTTAACTCTGGATGAATGCATATATAGTATAGAACGTGTCCTGATGA
The DNA here is from genome assembly GCF_058215915.1 of Pradoshia sp. Z3_51. NCBI lineage: Bacteria > Bacillati > Bacillota > Bacilli > Caryophanales > Bacillaceae > Pradoshia > Pradoshia sp. Z3_51. The sequence goes on from NZ_JBZAJC010000002.1 coordinate 16,476, forward strand.
AACGTGAAATTCAGCATGCCCTTCTTGTAGGTATTGAATTAGATCGATTAGCTGAAAAGGGCATGCTGTCAGAGCCATTGCAGTCTATTGTTGAGTCTGATGAGTCCTTATTTGGTGTGGATGAAACCATTGCCTTAGGAGCTGTGCTCGGTTATGGAAGTATTGGTGTGACAACATTTGGTCACCTGGATAAGAATAAAGTGGGGATTATCCGATATTTAGATACGAAGAAAGAGGGAAGAGGCGTAAATACATTCCTTGATGATTTGGTCGCTGCAATTGCAGCAAGTGCTGCTTCCAGATTAGCTCATCGTCTGCGTGATAAAGAGGAATCCCTGTCCGAGGATGAAATTGAAGATATAGATCATGAAGAAATGATTGGCTAAGGGAAGGGGGGGAACCTCTTCTTTTTCTTTTTATGATGACCGCTGGGATTGATAAACGAGTTGGGTAGATAAGATTTGTTCCTTCTTAAATGTTCGATAGAGTTTGCGGTTAAAACAATAGGCACGAATCAGTTGCTCACCCATTGATTTAACCAGAATACGGCGTTTTGTAAAAATATTTTTATTCGAGACATAGATGATATCGATGGGAATTTGTTCTCTCATGCTCCTAAGTAAATCATTCATTTATCTTCACCTCCTATTTTCATTATATACGAACATATGTTTCTTATTCAACAAAAAAGAAACGTATGTTCGATGTTTGTTTTTGTTGAAGTTGTTAATCATCATTAAATAATCATCCGTTTAATGAACCTTGATAGTAGAAGATATTTACCAAGATAAAAAGAAGGAAAGAGACAAGCCTAGCAATCATATACTCTTTGTGAAGGAATGAAGGAGGGGAAGTTGTTTGGCTAATACACTTGCATATCATGAAACACTGGAATTGCATGAATTAGTAGCATTTGCATCAAATGCATTAGTAGGCTTGAAAATGAAGGTCAGAGATGTACCAAATCAGGAGTTGAAAAATCTATATTTGACTACAATTAAAGTTTTGGAAAGATATATTAAAGAGTTGCTGCAATACTTTCCAAGAGCACCGCAAAGGGAAGAGGATGAAAGAGAACAACCGGACGCCAGCTTTTTTGCAGGGAATTTATTGGGATTAACAAAAACATTAATCCGGAATTATTCGATAGCCATCACTGAAACGGCTACTCCTGTTTTGAAAAAGACATTAACAAACCAACTAAACGGAATGATTGATTTGCATAGCCAGGTATTTAACTATATGTATAAGAATAATATGTATCCCGCATATGATTTAAGTGCTTTGATTAAAAACGATGTAAACAACGCTAATAGAGCAATTGCAAAAAAATATTGAAGGCTCTGGCACCTAGATGGGTGCCTTTTTGGTTCCTGAAATAAAACTGTTATAATGGCCATGAGGTGATACATATGTGTGGTAGATTTACGTTATTTTCAACGTTTGAAACGATTATTGAACGATTTCATATAGAGGCAGCCTTTGATGAGGCAGATTATCAAGTTAGTTATAATATTGCACCGTCTCAGAGAATTGTTGCCGTTATTAATGATGGATCCAAAAATCGCTTAGGTTATTTGAGGTGGGGATTGATTCCATCGTGGGCAAAGGATGAAAAAATAGGATATAAGCTGATCAATGCTCGATCAGAAACGCTTGCGGAAAAACCAAGTTTTCGGAAGGCATACCAAAATAAACGCTGTTTAATTGTGGCTGATTCCTATTATGAATGGAAGCAAACGCCTGAAAGAAAAATACCGATGCGGATTAAATTGAAAAGCGGAGAACCATTTGGATTGGCAGGTTTATGGGAATCATGGAATTCACCAGAAGGACAGGCCGTATGCACGTGTACCATTATTACAACGTCCTCCAATGAATTGATGTCTTCCATACATGACCGGATGCCAGTTATTCTTAACCCGGAAGATGAACAAAAGTGGCTGAATCCAAAGATTCATGATTCGCATTTACTAAAACAATATTTACGTCCGTTTAATCCTGAATTAATGGAAGCTTTTGAAGTAAGTGCTGATGTGAATTCACCCAAAAATAATTCGGAACACGTAATTCAAAGAATATGTTGATTATTATTTTTCTCGGCATTTATTAACGGAAATTTTCGTTTTCTGTGGAAATCCTTCAGATTATCTAAAACTCTGACGATTAGGTATTCGCCGTATAATCCCGTATTAAACCTTACTTTTAAAAAGAGTTATTCGTTTCTTGTTAATAGGTGCTATTTTCATACTTCGATTTTTCAATTAACAACATTAGTAAAAATAAAAAAAGAATAATGACTACTATCATGTTTCCTTGACCTCCTTCAAATAGGTTGATTAACTTTTTCATTCAATATAGTAAACTACAGTACAATCATACTACTGTATGGTAAAAATTAGAATATGAGAAGTAGGAAAGGCAACATATTGATTACAAAATGGTAGTAAGAGAGATACTATGAAATGCTAGTATGATAACAACGACTGAAACTATTATTTCGAATTTAAACATTAAGTTCGAATAACAAGAGAATAACAAAAAGGTTAAATGCGTGTAATTATGTTTTTATCTTTTAAAAGAGGATAAATATAGTAGTGTAAGCAACAAAATAATTTCTTAAAAAGGAGCGATTATTTATGGCAGACAAAATGTCTAGAGAAGAAGCAGGACGCAAAGGCGGAGAAGCTACAGCTAAAAATCATGATAAGGACTTCTACCAAGAAATTGGCGAAAAGGGTGGAGAAGCCACCAAGAAAAATCATGATAAAGACTTCTATAAAGAGATTGGTGAAAAAGGCGGTAAAGCCCGCGCAAACAACGATTAAACCTTCTTCAGAAATTAAAAAAAATACTATAAGCAATCAAGGAAAAACCATGCTGACTTAGCATGGTTTTTCCTTTTTCTGATTACCTTTACCAGATGATAATAGAGTATTCCTCATTGGACAAGTTCCTTTAATTGGATTGCAATCATCCGTAATTAAATACTGTTTCCATTCTCTCTTGGATAAATCCTCATAGCCGCCTAAATCTGGATGATACGGCATGTTTTCAATCTTCTCAACTTTTTTTCTAATAACCTCAATTGCTTTTCTGCCATGTGGAGTAGTATAAGACGTATCAGCAAAAATTCTTCTTGGCTGAAAAATCATGATTAGGCAATCACCTAGATTTCGGGTAATACGATTTTGGTAAAAAGGAGCATTGCCAGATACAAAGATAGGTTCCCCGTTGAAAACAAATTCCCAATGGGGATCATCTGGATCAAGGGGAATATCATTGGACCATTCTTTATCATCCTGTTCGTGCAAATAGGATAAAATACTCCAAAAATTGGCATTATAATAATCATAATCAAGGTGCTGATAATTAAGTTCAGGCTCTACGAAAAGAACCAATGCATACCGAATAGATGGATTCTTCCTTGAAAGTTTGAGAAATTCGCTAAGTGTATGTGGAAGCGCAGAAAAATTATGATTCTCACAATACGTATAGCGGAGGAGGCCATCTCGCTCTGCTTTCATGCCAAAGTGACATGGGAATTGATTGTCACTGACAGTAGAACTCCAATAGTTATAGGCCTCATTCAGCCACCTCGGAAGAAGATTCCCCTTTTTAAAGTCAGATTTAATCAGTAAATGGTTCATAAATTAAACTCCTTGACGTATTTTTACGTACGGGACAATTAGGGATAATTTCATCATATGAAAATGATTGGAATGGTTGCTTTGTTCGATTAGATTAATGATGAAATTCTTCAGCTCTCACTGGTTTGATATAATAAAACAAACGAATAAATAGTAAGGAGCATCCTCAATATGGAAAGAAAGTATGGATGGTTAATCTATAATGGGAGTTTGCTGTCTCCAAAATTTATGGAAATCCATGATTGGTATAAAGAGTCAGCTTCAAAAAAAGGAATCATTCTCGACTTAGTTAAAAATACAGAATTATTCTCTGTTATTGAAGGAAATCAAACCATTATTAAAAGTGAAAGACAGCATGCACGGCCGGATTTTATTTTGTTCTTGGATAAGGATATTCGTCTGGCAAATCAGTTGGAACAGATGGGTTATCGACTGTTTAACAAGGCTTCCGTGATTGAAGTGTGTGATAGCAAAATCATGACATTCCAGGCACTGGCCAATCATTCAATTAAATTACCGAAAACTATATTTTCCCCGCTGACTTTTACAAATATATTGGAAAAGGATCATTCATTTATTGAGTTTATTGAAAGGGAATTATCCTATCCGATTGTTATTAAAGAGGCCTACGGATCTTTTGGTGAGCAGGTGTATCTGGTACAAACCCGTGAAGAATTGGAGAAAAAGAGAAAAGAACTACTTCAAATCCCACATCTTTATCAGGAATTCATTAAAAACAGTAAAGGCAGAGACGTAAGAGTTCATGTGGTAGGTGACAAAGTGGTGGCGTCTATGCTGCGAACTTCCGAAACAGATTTTAGAGCAAACGTGACAAATGGTGGGGTCATGCATGAATATGTTCTTCCGAAAGAATTTGAAGAACTGGCAATTAAGGCAAGTAAGATTATCGGAGCTGATTTTAGTGGAGTGGATCTTTTGTTTGGCGAAGAGGAAGAACCGATTCTTTGTGAAGTAAATTCAAATGCTCATATAAAAAATATCTATGATTGTACAGGTATTGATGTAACTGAGCATATCTTCGATTATATTTTGCGGATGGTGTGACATGTTTAAAGGCTTACTGATCTATAAGCGCGAGGATTATGACAAAAATAAATGGTTTGCCAATCAGTTTATTAATAATAGTAATCAGCACAATCTAAATATCCAGCTTGTATTTGCCGAGGAATTGAGTTTAATAATTGATAATGGAAAATTGTCCGTTTATATGGAGGAGGGGAATTCACTTCAACCGGATTTCGTCATTAACCGCACCCGAGACAGTCAAATAAGCCTTCATTTTGAATTAATGGGGTGCAGAGTTTTTAACAATTCTCAAGTGACGGATATTTGTAATCATAAAGCTAAAACACATCAAATGATTAACAGCCATGGAATAAAATCTGTGAAGACGGCAATCTCATTCACTGAGGGACAGTCGCTATTAAATTATCCACTTATTTTGAAGACCAACAGCGGCCATGGTGGGACGGATGTTTTTAAAGTAGATTGCAAAACAGAATTAACTAAGCAGATGGGGGAGCTTAATAAGGGGGATGTTATCCTACAGGAAATGTGTGATAATCCAGGTGTTGATGTGAGAGTCTTCGTACTGGGTAAGGAGATAATTGGAGCTGTTAAACGTTATTCCAGCAACAGCTTTAAGTCTAATTTTTCACTTGGCGGAAAGGCTGAGCGTTATACTTTGTCTGAGAAACAAGTGAATTTAGTAAATAAAATAGGTGAGTTATTTGATTTTGACTTTGTAGGAATCGATTTTCTCATCGGCCAGGACGGGCAATTCCTGTTCAACGAAATAGAAGATGCAGTAGGTACCCGTACACTTTACCAACAATACGACTTTGATGTTGTACATATGTATCTGAAGTATATTAATAAACAAATGGTTGACTTGCACGCATAATAATCCCTTTATTCAAAAGAATGTAAAATATTTGATAAAATATTAGTGATATACTTCATAAATTTGAGGTAAAGGGATGAGTGGATGAGAAAGAAGGTCGTAATTGCTGGGGGAACAGGTTTTATTGGCCAGTATTTTGAGAAGCAATTTCATTCTATGGGATATGATGTGCTGGTTATTTCCAGAAGCAACGAACATATTAACTGGCATAATAAAGGTGAAATAAAGGAAGCGCTTGAAGGGGCCGAGTTATTGGTTAATTTGGCTGGAAAATCGGTAAATTGCCGCTATAATGCCAGTAATAAGCTAGAAATAGTCATGTCTAGAACTGAAACAACAGCTATATTGGGGAGTGCCCTCCTTGAGTGTATGACTCCACCTCCTTTGTGGATTAATTCCAGTACTGCCACCATATACAGACATGCGGAAGATCGACCTATGACAGAGAAAAAGGGTGAGATCGGAAGCGGCTTTTCAGTCGATGTTGCGAAAGCGTGGGAAGAAACATTTTTTAACTTTGAACTACCGCATACAAGGCAAGTTGCCTTAAGAATTGCAATCGTATTAGGGGGAAGCGGCGGAGTTATGACTCCGTATAAAAATCTCGTTACATTTGGTCTTGGAGGGTATCAGGGATCTGGACGACAAATGTTTAGCTGGATACATATTGAAGATTTATTTCAACTTGTTCTCTTTCTTAAGAACAGAGAAGACTTGGAGGGGGTATTTAATTGTTCTTCACCCCATCCAGTCACCAATCGTGAATTAATGGTTCACCTCCGTAACAGTATGAACAGAAAAATTGGCCTCCCCACACCAGCGTGGATGCTTAAGGCAGGTGCAATTCTAATCAGAACTGAGCCGGAGCTTGTTCTAAAAAGTCGTTGGGTACTCCCTGAAAGGCTTGAACAAGTGGGGTATACGTTTAAATATAAAAATTTGAAAGATGCTTTAAAAGATATATTTAAATGAGATAGTTTGATTAACCCTCTGTATTTTGTGTTGGTCCTCTTGATAAACTTCCGTTTTAATGGAAATTATATATTTATTATGGAAGTCATCTCCATTGCATTTAAATGATTAGAGGAGTATCATATTTAATACGAGCTACATTGTACGTGATGCATAATTTAAGTTTTAACCTTTAAGCTGTAATAGGGAGTTTTATTATAAAGGCTGGAATGACAAGCCTCTGTCTATATGACCTGGAGGACAAGCAGGAAAGCTTTTGCGAACACCCACTTGGAGAAGTGGTGGTTTAAAACTTTCTTATATGTAACGGCAAAAGTGGCTTATAAACCAATTCCATTTCGGAATTGGTTTTTTATATTTACCCATAAAAAATGACAGACAGTAATAAATACAAAGGCTAAAATGAAATCAGTTGTTGATTGTTTATTTTGTATTTATTAAAATATTAATATAACTTATCTTAATATTTGAAATTGAAATTACTATTAGTTTTTTTATTTTATAAAAATAAAACAGATGGAACGGGAAATATTATTTAGAGTATTTGGGTGATTTTAATGAATTCCAGGTTATTTATATTAGCAATCATATTTTCTTTAGTTATTTCTTTGATACCAGAATTAAAAAAACAGACAATCGCTGTTGCTTCTGCTAATTTAGGGATGACTAGTGAAATGGATAAGGTGCAGTTTGCACATAATTCACTTTCTAAAACCTCAAATAATATTGATTCAACAATACAAGTATTCGACCCTATTACTTCCGAAGATATTATTGGTCGTATAGTACCAAGTAAGTGTTTAACAGGGAAGGGTATGGTTGTTGAAGAAATTTCTCAGACTAGCGAACATGTTATTAGTAGCTTATATCCTTTTGGGATTTTTATTATATTTACAGGATTTATATATATGGCTTTACGTTTAAAGAGATAACCGTGATAGAATGCAGTTCTGTTGTAATTTAAATTACCTAGGCTGAACTGGTGGTACCATTAAACCTTGTTTAACACCAATGACTATAAAAGAGAAAAATAAAGACTTCTATCTGTTTAAGAGATAGAAGTCTTTATTTTGTATACATCCTTTTAAAATCCTTAATATACGGATAGATGGGAGTGTGCAGCATGTTGAAAATTAATTATCAGAATTGCTATTAGCAATTAGCTCTTTTTTTTAATGAAAGGATGTTTTGATTCAGACTTGAATACTCAATCTGATAGTACTAACAACTATAATCCTTCTAATAATAGTGAACATTCGACTGGCAGTAAGTTGGATAATTAAAGTCAAACTGATAATTGTATCTCCATACACTCGGATCCTTTAAAAATTATCATATCTTATATGGTGAAAATAAACTCCCAATTTTTCAATTAGGAGTTTATTTTATAATTGTATATTCTATTTACTTTGTAATAAAGAGAGCACTGCCAATTTTTCTGGGGCTTTCGCCTAATTTATTAATTAAATTACCATTGATATATAGGGTGCTGGATCCTCCGCCATCTAAATTTACAGCTTCAACTGCCCCTAATTTCATCATAACATCAGCGCTTTGGCTTGCTGTTAAACCACTACTCCCATTAATTCGGCCATCTGTAACTGCCATGATAAACCGTCCATCTTTAGTCTGACCAAACAATGTTCGAGGGTTCCTGCTTTTACTGTGTGAGAAATACTCACTATGCGCTAAATTTATTTTGCCGTTCTGTACTAAAGAATATGAAGTACCAACAGCAAAATAATTATTTTCCTTCATATCTTCTAATTCTTGAAGATTTATTAATGGTGTTGCGATACTACGAATATCTATTTTCCCTGTCTTTTTATATTCCATAATTACGTATTTAGGATTATGGTTACTGGTTACTTGTCCATTTACCATAAATAAACCACCATGTTCCATTTTTGAGTTAAAAAGCCTAAGTTTATCTTTGCTAGTTCATTTGGTAGCTTAATAGATGACAATGGTTCAAGAACATTAGGTTTTCCTTTGGAAACTGTTAAATTAGCATTAGGATTACTTGTATAGATATGAATATTCGTATTATAATATCTTACATTTTTATAATTAGGTACTGTCTCTTTGATGACAGACTTCTTCATGTATGTCGAGTTGACAAAGCCTGTCTTATTAGCATATTTAACTTTAAACCAACTTCCGGATTTGGAGAGATAGGTCACATTTTTCCCTTTCGGAATGGTTAGGATTACTTTATGTTTATTAGAAGCACCAGTCCTTAAATTGACATTAGCCGTTGTTTGATATGTAACGGTAGCCTGTGAATTAGTCTGGGAATTAGCTGTTGGTTTCTTTAAATAAGAAGAGCTCACAAAGCCTGTCTTATTAGCATATTTAACCTTAAACCAACTTCCAGATTTGGAGAGATAAGTCACATTTTTTCCTTTCGGAATGGTTAGGATTACTTTATGCTTATTAGAAGCACCAGTCCTTAAATTGACATTAGCCGTTGTTTGATATGTAACGGTAGCCTGGGTACTAGCCTGTGAATTAGCAGTTGGTTTCTTTAAATAAGAAGAGCTCACAAAGCCTGTCTTATTAGCATATTTAACCTTAAACCAACTTCCGGATTTGGAGAGATAGGTCACATTTTTCCCTTTCGGAATGGTTAGGATTACTTTATGCTTATTGGACGAACCGGCTCTTAAATTGACATTAGCTGTCGTTTGATAGAGTGTGGAAGAAGAAACGGTTGCTGCGTCTACTTTTGTGTATAAATCAGTTGTTCCAAATAAAACCAAACCAAATGTAATAAAAATTAATACGATTTTTTGTGTCAATGAGTTTCTCATGCAAGACTTTCTCCTAATATTTGTGATAAATAATTTGTTGTGATAGTTATAATAATATAAAAATATTAATATATTTACTTATAGAAATAAACAAAAAATTAGCTATTTTATTATTTTTATATAATTAATAAGGAATAAATAAAGGATTCTTAATAAGGACAGAAGTAAATTATAAATGAGGATGTATTTGTGTTTTTTTAGATAAGGTGAGTTGTTTATTAAAATCATTGAACTAAAGTGAAAAAAGTATGAGGTTTGCAGATATTTTTCTGTGAAAATAACAAGATATGGACTGACACATAGGTCCTTGTTGAACTGGTTATATTTAATCAAAAAAGGGAGATATGTTGAGTTAACAACATGTCTCCCTTTTTGATTTATTGTTTTTTGACTGAAATCTCTATACGGACACCATTTTTGTATATCTATCTTATTTTTGTATTTAAATTAAATTTTCTATTTGTTTATTTTGAATTATTTCTTTGCTGGTTTTAGGAACAAATCGCTCCGTAAGTGCTGAGATAGCGCCATCGCCTGTTACATTGCATGCTGTTCCGAAGCTATCCTGAGCTAGGTATAATGCGATCATGAGGGAAAGCATGTTATCAGAGAAACCGAGCATGGATTCTAATAAACCAAGTGCAGCCATAACAGCTCCTCCTGGAACTCCTGGTGCGGCGATCATTGTGACACCAAGCATTAAAATAAATGGTAGCATTTGTGTGATGCTAGCATCCGTACCCTGTAACAGCATAACTGCCATCGCACAGCTGACGAGGGTAATTGTACTTCCAGATAAATGGATAGTTGCTAATAGTGGAACAGTGAAGTTTGCTACTTTATCTTTCACACCCATTTTTTTAGTCCGATCCACAGTAACAGGAATCGTTGATGCGGAAGACTGAGTGCCTAAAGCTGTAAAATACGCTGGTAACATAGTCTTAAGCATTTTAAATGGATTTTTCTTAGAAGCTGCACCCGCAACTGTATACTGTATGACTAACATAAACAAATGTAAAGCAATGATCATCACAAATACTTTAGCAAATACACTTAAGATAGACGCAATTTGACCGCCCTGAGTCATGTTTGCGAATATACCAAAGATATGAAATGGTAAAAGAGGGATAATAATCGTATTAATTACTTTCACGACAATCTCTTTGAATTCTTCCATTACATTAAGAAGTGCTTCTCCTTTGATAGATGCCATCCCTACACCAATTGTGAAGGCTACAAGCAAAGCCGTCATAACACCCATTACAGCAGGCATCTCAATTGTAAAATATGGAGAGAGTAAAGCTTCCTCAGGATTTGCAAAGCTTTGAGCAGTCTGGTTTTTTAATATAACAGGATACAATGCTTTGGCCACGAAAAAAGCAATCAAGCCAGCTATTATTGTAGAAGCATAGGCTAATCCAGTTGTGATACCGAGCATTTTGCCGGCACCTTTCCCCATCATTCCAATTCCTGAAGCAATAAAACCAATGATAATAAAGGGAATAATAAATTCTAAAAAGCTGCTAAAAAGCCCGTTGAAAGTAGTGAAAATACGAAGCATCCAGGCTGGAGCAATCATTCCTATACCAATACCGAGAAAAATAGCTAATATAATCTTGGGTAATATACCGAATCGTTTCATGGTGTCCTCCTTATAAATACAGTTGTACTCTATATGTGGATTATACAGAAAAATGAATTAAAAAGTAACCTTTATGCTTAAAAAGAATAAAATAATGTTTTTTGATTGGTGATTGGAGTTAAATCTCTTAAATTTGGGATATCCATATTGGTTAAATAATATAAATGAAAAAGCTATAGGGGAGCAGAGAAAATGTTTTTCTTAAATTCAATATATTTCTATGATGATACAATTGATTGGAGATATAAAAATCATTCTCTATTTATTCTTCTGTTTACTGACTTTAAATAATGAGTGATTGTGTGTATGAATGGAGGAGATATATGCTAGGAATTCTGGAGTTTCAGTTAAGCAAGATTATAGTTAATATCTTCATTATTATTGGGATTTTTTGTTTTGTGGTCCTTTTTACAAAGCAAGCCGAGTATGTTGAAAGCCTAAAAGGAAATGCGATTACCTCTGAAGATATGAAAATTTCTCTTATTAAGAGAATGGCTTATGGCGCAGTTTTAGCTATCATTACTATTTTAATTGAGTATATCTTGGTTTATTATCTGTCGGGTTATTTTAAAGTAGAGATTAACGAATTTAGTTTTATATTCAGTATCTTTGTTTTGTGTTTTTTCTTAATGATAGGAGTGGGCCCAAAGGAATATACTGAACCAACCACTAATAATTATTGGGTTAGACAAGAGTTATACTGGACACTCGACAATAAAGAATTTGATATATTGGGAAAACCATATTTAATAGGGGCTGTAACTTTTTTTCTCATCAATTTAGTTTACTTCATCGTCTAGATCCTCAACAGTTTGATCTAATCATGATATTCCATCCCTCACGATCTCCTCTTATTAAATGATAAATGGTCGTTTTTTGTGTAAAATCATTCCAATGACCCATGTAGAATCATGAATATTTTTGATAAAAATAAATAATTATACATAGATAGAATGGTTTATTTAGGTTTTAAAGGTATAAAAAGTTAATTGCATCTATTGCTAATTTTTTCATAAACTGATAATATTAGGGCGTTGTTATTTTGGAAAGCAAATATTCAAATAGTTAGAGTCTTTCCAAGCAGATAAAAATTGACCACTTGCCCACGGGAAGTTAAGGCCATACGGACAGCCGGGTCAAATGCCGACAGGCAACATTAGTTGCCCTATTGATTGAGTTAGAAGCTCAAATTTTATAAGTTGGTTACTTTATAACCAGTACGACATAAATCGTGCAAAACTTGTGAAACGGTCAATAAGAGTGGTAAAAGTATTTATTTGCTATTTAGACTCTGATCTCCTTTTTAGGTATGTTGAATATTAAAAAGCTTTTCAGACATAAAATTCATTGGATTTTATGTGTGGCAATATGTCTGTATTTATATATGCTTTTTAATAGGATAATAATATCTACAAGCAAGTGTTGTGCAATGAAATGCGCGTACACTTGCTTTTTTGTTGTCTTTTAACTTTATCAATTAATAAAAATCACCCCATAAATTCTTATGATTTAAGCCAGATGGAAAGGGAAGTGGGAGAATTTTCAGCGAGAGGAAGTTTGTGATGAATGAACGAGAAAGATTATTTCGTCTTTCGCAGGGGCGGGCACCTATTTATGAAGCTTTGGAAGAGTTCAAGAAAAAGCGAATTGTTCCTTTTGATGTACCCGGTCATAAACGCGGGAGAGGTAATCCCGAATTGACAGCTTTTTTGGGGGAGCAAGCGGTTAGCGTGGATGTTAACTCGATGAAGCCGCTTGATAATCTCTGTCACCCGGTATCCGTCATTAAAGAAGCAGAAGAATTAGCAGCTGAGGCATTTGGTGCTGCACATGCATTTTTTATGGTGAATGGAACGACATCTGCCGTACAGGGGATGGTCCTAACAGCTTGTAAAGCGGGAGATAGGATTATTCTTCCCCGAAATGTTCATCGCAGTGTCATTAACGCGCTTGTTCTATGTGGTGCCGTGCCGGTATATGTAAATCCAGAAATGGATAAAAATCTAGGAATTGCGCTTGGTATGTCTCTCAACCAGGTGGAAAAAGCGATTAAAGAAAACCCAGAGGCTAAAGCCATTTTGGTCAATAATCCAACCTATTATGGAATCTGCTCGGATTTACGAGGGATTGTGAGGCTTGCTCATCAGCATAACATGCTTGTTCTTGCAGATGAAGCACATGGAGCACATTTATACTTTGGAAAAAACCTTCCCGTGACTGCCATGGCTGCTGGTGCAGATATGGCTTCAGTCAGCATGCATAAATCCGGGGGAAGTTTGACGCAAAGCTCATTTATGTTAATGGGACCCTCTGTGAATGTTGGTTATGCAAGGCAAATTGTTAATCTAACACAAACAACAAGCGGATCATATTTGCTGCTTTCAAGCTTGGATCTTTCACGAAGAAATCTAGCGTTAAATGGAGAACGGATTTTCGATGATGTTATTAATCTTGCAGAATATGTTCGGAACGAAATCAATCAAATTGGTAACTATTATGCCTTTTCAAGAGAATTGGTGAATGGAGACAGCATATTTGATTTTGATGTAACTAAGCTCTCGGTACATACATTAGATATTGGACTAGCGGGAATTGAGGTATATGACTTATTGCGAGATGAGTATGATATCCAAATTGAATTTGGAGATATAGGCAATATTTTGGCCTATGTATCTGTTGGTGATCGGAAAAGAGATGTCGAACGTCTGATTAGTGCCCTATCAGAAATACGTCGCCGTTATTCGACTGATAAATCAGGTCTGATTACACAAGAATATATTGACCCGGAGGTTGTGATTACACCGCAGGAGGCATTCTATGCAGATAAAGAATCATTGAGTCTGCGAGATACAGAGGGTCGGGTGTGCAGTGAGTTTGTGATGTGCTATCCTCCTGGAATTCCAATCCTCGCACCAGGTGAAAGAATTACGAAAGAAATCATTGAGTATATTGACTATGCAAAAGCAAAAGGCTGTTCCATGACAGGACCGGAAGACCTTGCTATTGAACGTCTGAATGTACTAAAGGGAGTGTGACAGCATGGAGTTGTGGTTTCATGAACGTAGCACGGCAGAAGTAAAGCTTTCCATCAAGGTGGACAAGCATTTATACAGTGAACAGAGTGAATTTCAGAGGATTGATATCTTTGATTCGAACGAATTTGGGAGATTTTTGACCCTGGATGGCTATATGATGATGACTGAAAAAGATGAGTTTATTTATCATGAGATGATTACCCATGTACCTATGGCTGTTCATCCAAATCCACGGAAGGTTTTGGTTATTGGTGCAGGGGATGGCGGTGTTGTACGTGAGCTAACCCGTTATCAACAGATTGAACATATTGACATGGTGGAAATTGACGAAAAGGTAGTTGAAGCCTGTAAAAATTATTTGCCTTTAACAGCTTCTAAGCTTGATGACGAACGGGTTCATATTCATTATGAGGATGGGCTGAAATTTGTTCGATCCTGTGAAAATCAATATGATTTAATCATCGTGGATTCAACCGACCCATTCGGACCGGGTGAAGGCTTGTTTACGAAAGAATTTTACGGTAATTGCTACAAGGCCTTACATGAAGATGGAATTATGGTAAATCAGCATGAGAGTCCGTTTTATGCAGAAGACAGGGCAGCGATGCAGAGGGCGCACCAACGGATTATCGACTGTTTCCCAATTAGCAGGGTATATCAGGCACATATTCCATCCTACCCGTCCGGCCACTGGTTGTTTGGATTTGCATCCAAAAAATATCAACCTCTTGCAGATTTAAATCAAGAGGCTTGGAAACAGTTAGGTATTAAAACACGCTATTACAATCCTAATTTACACCGTGGTTCCTTTGCTTTGCCAACGTATGTGGAGGAGCTGCTGAGGGACGTGGAAGATATTCCATGAAAATCTTCTAGTGTTTAAAACAAGCAGAAAGAAGTTTGTTAGATAAATAAATAATGGATTGGAGATATGAAAAATGGGAAAAGCACTGATTATTGGTTGTGGCGGAGTAGCCTCTGTGGCAATAAACAAATGTGTACAAAACAGTGAGGTATTTGAAGAGATTTGTATTGCAAGTCGTACTAAGTCCAAATGTGATGATTTAAAAGCTAAGCTTGACGGCGGTAAGACAAAAATTACAACGGCTCAGGTGGATGCAAACAATGTGGATGAGCTAATTGCTTTAATAGAAGAAGTGAATCCGGATATAGTAATGAACCTTGCCTTACCATATCAGGATTTAACGATTATGGATGCCTGTCTTGCAACTAAAACTCATTATATGGATACAGCTAATTATGAGCCTGAAGATACAGCGAAGTTTGAATATAAATGGCAATGGGATTACCGTGAGCGCTTTGAAGAAGTGGGTATTACTGCATTATTAGGAAGCGGATTTGATCCTGGCGTTACAGGAGTATTCTCAGCCCATGCCTTAAAACATCATTTTGATGAAATTGAATACATTGATATTTTAGACTGTAATGCAGGTGACCATGGTTATCCTTTTGCAACAAACTTTAATCCTGAAATAAATATCCGTGAAGTAACAGCAAATGGCTCCTATTGGGAAAATGGCCAATGGGTAGAAACAGAGCCAATGGAAATTAAACGTACGTACAATTTCCCTGAGATCGGTGACAAAGATATGTATCTATTACATCATGAAGAAATTGAATCACTTGCTTTGAATATTCCTGGCATTAAGCGGATTCGTTTCTTTATGACATTTGGGCAAAGTTATCTCACTCATTTAAAATGTCTAGAAAATGTTGGGATGACATCTATTGAGCCAATCGAATTTGAAGGGAAAGAAATCATACCTCTTCAATTTTTAAAAGCAGTACTTCCAGACCCTTCTTCACTTGGTCCGCGTACAAAAGGAAAAACGAATATTGGCTGTATTTTCCGCGGTAAAAAAGATGGAAAAGATAAAACTTATTATGTATACAATGTTTGTGATCATGAAGCGTGTTACAAAGAAGTGGGATCACAGGCGGTTGCTTATACAACAGGGGTTCCTGCAATGATTGGTGCGATGATGGTTATGAACGGAAATTGGAACAAGCCTGGTGTTTACAATATTGAGGAATTTGATCCAGATCCGTTCATGGAAGCATTGAATAAATGGGGACTTCCTTGGAAAGAAAGCTTTGATCCGGAGTTAGTAGACTAAGATGCGCTTTGATCAATTACCAACACCATCTTATGTGGTAGATGAAGGTCTACTCGAGAAAAACCTAAAAATTTTAAAGGGTGTAATGGGTCGAACCGGATGTAAAATTATCCTGGCACAAAAAGCATTTTCTATGCATGCAATGTATCCGTTAATCGGTCAGTATTTGAGTGGGACTGCTGCGAGCGGATTGTATGAAGCTAAGCTTGGCTATGAGGAGATGGGAAAGGAAAATCATGTGTTTTCCCCAGCCTACCGCGAAGATGAGATAGATGAAATTATCTCTATTTGTGATCATATTATCTTCAATTCTTTTTCACAGCTTGAGAGATTTGGGGATAAAGTACTCCAGGCAGGTAAAAGCATAGGCCTCCGTATTAATCCAGAATGTTCGACTCAAGAGGGCCATGAAATCTATGATCCATGCACTAGAGGATCCAGATTTGGTATAACGGCTGATGAATTTCGTCCAGATTTGCTGGAAGGTGTATCGGGATTACATTTCCATACGCTTTGTGAACAGGATTCGGATGCCTTGGCACAAACCCTCAATGCTGTCGAAGAGAAATTTGGAAAATGGCTGCCGCAAATGAAATGGATTAATTTTGGCGGTGGCCACCATATTACAAGAGATGGGTATAATATAGGCCTGCTGGAGGACTGTATTACCCGTATTCAGAAGACATATGATTTGGAGGTTTATCTTGAGCCGGGTGAAGCAATTGCTCTTAATGCCGGATTTCTTGTGACAACGGTTCTTGATACATTAAAGAATGATGTGGAAATTGCTATCCTCGATACTTCGGCTTCCTGTCATATGCCGGATGTGTTGGAAATGCCATATCGCCCTCCGCTTCTTGGTAGTGGTGAACCCGGTGAAAAGGCCCATACGTACAGATTAGGCGGTCCAACCTGCTTAACAGGGGATATTATTGGAGATTATTCATTCGATCAGCCGTTAAAAAGTAATGACCGATTGGTTTTTGGGGATATGGCGATTTATTCGATGGTTAAAAACAATACATTTAACGGAATGGCCCTGCCGACAATTGCTGTACAGGACAAGAATGGTGAATGCCGCATTTTGCATAAATTTAATTATATGGATTTTAAAAATAGACTATCTTAATGAAAAAGCCAGATTCCAATGTGAATCTGGCTTTCTTCTATAGATAGGTATTATATATAGAAGAAACTCGTATATTAAGTTTTCTACGATTTGATTAAAGACGGATATCTCTGATTGTTAAAGGTGTTTTTAATACTTTTGTAGAATTACTTTGAATGAAGAACAACTGAAAACTAGTAAGGGGTGAGACGAAATGGAAAAAAATGAGGTTATCATGATTGAGGAACGAAGTAATAGTAAAATGAATTTTCCATTTATATTAAAGATTGTTGTGATTATTGCACTATTATTTACCGTTATTACTTTAGGTGCAGGGTTGTATAAATTATATGTGTATGAAAGTCCCTATAGTAAAGAGGAAATGATAGACCAAGGATATGAAGAAATATTCAATGAGGAGAAGGCTGTTAATGCATATAATTTATATGATGTGCAGAATTTATCGGTGAATGCCGGAATGGCTACAGCGTATTTTACATTAGCAATTTTGTTTAGCATCCTTGGAATAGGAGCTTTTGTAATGGCTGAAATACTGAAACGGAATGAGCAAAGGAGCATGTTGAGTATAGACAATCTAAAAGAATGAAAAGCTCAAACCCAGTCAGGAGTTTGAGCAAGGTTGAATAAGTTATATAGTCTCTATTGTCCGACCGCTTAACTTCGCAAAAATGTTACTAATAGATAAGAAAACGGTAAAGAATGCATTCAGCACTATATTAATCAAGCCACTGAATATACTAAGAATGAAGTAGACGATTGCTGATATTAAAATACCTTCCATTAACATTTCAATAGAAAATGAACGTTCATAAATTGCACCAATAATAGTAATGAGCCATATTAATACAATATATATCATGGGGAAATAGGCAATGAATTGACAGATCCATGAAAGGATACGTGTAATTCCTGCAGCAATCCAATAAAACGGGGAAAAAAGAATAAGTCGAAAGATCAGGAAGTAATGTTGTATGGTATTCATGCTGGCTCAACTCCTCCGTATTAGTCTAAGGTGCTTCATTATTTAAATTCCCGTAATAATCTCCTTTAAAAATGAAAAAATTGTGAATGATATAGGGGATGTGACAACCATTATAGTTGGTTAACGTTTTATATAAAAATTCAATTAAGATACGAGAAAAAATAGAGGGTTAATTTGTTTATTTTTAAACAGTCTTCTAAATGTATGAGCAGATTTATGAATCTATTAGTCATTTAAACCATAAAAATTAGCAGATAATATGATAGAAGAGGTAAAGGTAAATATAAAAATATGGTAGACCATATAACAAAAGGGTAATGCAATAAAGAACACAATTGCTGTTTATCATAAAAGGAGGACAAGATATGTTAAAAAGACTTTCTCTCTTATCTCTGCTAACGGTATGTATTCTTGTGCTGGGTGCTTGCTCTCAAACAACTGAGGAAGACCAAACTGAGGATACTAATAATAAAGAATTGCAACATGATACACAATCTCATGATATGAAGGGAATGAATCATTCAGGTTCTGGTGAGGTTCCGGAAGATTTAAAAGTGGCTGAAAATCCCTACTTTTAAAGTTGGAAGCCATGCAATCCTTAAAGATGGACATATGGAAGGTATGAAAAGTGCTGAAGCCACCATCATTGGAGCTTATGACACAACCGCATACCGCATTTCTTACAATCCAGCTACAGGTGGGGAAAGGGTGAAAAATCATAAGTGGATTATTCATGAAGAGATAAAAGATAGTGGAGAGGAATCTTTGCAGCCTGGTGCAGAAGCCATTACGACTGCCTCTCATATGGATGGAATGAAGGGTACCACTGTAAAAATTGAATCAGCACAAGAAACGACTGTTTATATGATTGATTACAAACCAACAACAGGTGGGGAAGAAGTAACTAATCACAAATGGGTGACAGATGACGAATTGATGCCTGTTGAATAATTACTCGCATTGCCGAGCCATTCGTTTTGTTTGTTAAACCTTAAAAGGCACCTATCATACTGGTGTAGGTGCCTAGAATAATATCCTCTAATTAAGCTCTTTAATAGCCTATAGGTAAACGAAACTTAAAGGTACTTCCTTTATCTAATTCACTTGATACATCAATGGTGCCGCCGTGCAGACTGACAATCCATTTTACGATCGACAAGCCAAGACCTGTATTGCCGTTAGCAGTTGAGGTACGAGAAGGATTGACGCGATAAAAACGATCCCATATTTTATTTATATGTTCTGCACTAATGCCAATTCCATTATCCGAAATCTCACCTATCACATGATTACCCTGCTGATATAATTTAATCTTTACATATCCGCCAGGCCTTCCATAGGCAACCGCATTCGTAATCAGGTTCATAAGTAATCTCATGATTAACGTTTGATCTGCTTTTATAAAAAGATTATCCTCTAGGTCTGTAATTATCTCAATATCAGCTTTATAAGCCATATAGGTTAATTCTTCTGCTACCATTTCTGTTAACTCACTAATATTAAGCCTTTCAAATAGAAAATGGTCCATATTCTGCTGATCAACTCTGGCCAGTAAAAGTAATTGCGAAATGAGAGAGGACATTTTTTGGGATTGTTTTAGAATGACCTCAAGGGATTCCTTTACTTCTTTTGAATCATCAATTTGAGATAAGGCGTATTCAGATTGAGAGATGATGACAGAAGTAGGTGTCCTTAATTCATGAGAGGCATCAGAAGTAAATTGTTTTTCATTCTCAAATGAAGATTGTAATCTATCGAACATTCGGTCAAAGGTCTGTGCCAAAGCATGAATTTCATCATTTGATCCCTTAAGGTCAATACGTTTTGATAAATCTTGTCCGTCGTTAATTTCACTGACTGTATCAATCATTTTTTGTACGGGACGAAACGCTCTTTTTGTAATAGAATATCCGCCGGTAGCTGCTACAATAATAAGGAATGGAAAAGCAATTAGCGTCACAAGTAAAATGGTGTTCATGGCTGACGATAATTGATTTAATTGATAAACGCCTCGAATCCATATCTCATCATTAAATTTTTTATATGGATGATCATATAATAGCCATTCCTGTCCATTCTGTTCAATGGTTTGAAGTCCATCCTTATTCATTGGTATGTCCCCGTTAAATCCAGATGGAACATTGCCTTCCAGTAAAGCACCATTTTTATCGTAAATTAAAAGAGTGACCCCATCATCATAATACTCAAAATCATTATCTACCTCTAAATGTCCGTTTTCATAATCTATATCTCTAAAACCTTCTTTTACTGATTCCTCGAGTTGGTCCTGGATATTTAACAGAAGAATTTTATCGGAAGAGGCCAAAATAATACTTAATACCATAGCCATAATAATCACAATTAGGCCCGTATACCAGAGAGTGATCTTCATTTTAATAGATAATTTTTTCATGACTCTATCCTCAATACGTAGCCAGACCCTCTAATAGTATGGATAAGCTTGATCTCAAAATCATTATCTATTTTTTTTCTTAGATAACGAATATAAACATCAATGATATTTGAGCCGCCTTCATAATCATAATTCCAAACATGTTGTTCAATATTATCTCGAGACAATACAATATCTTTATTGCGAATCATATATTCCAAAATTGCAAACTCCTTGCTGGAAAGGTCAATATTTTTACCCTGTCGCGTTACCTTATGGGTATTACAGTCCACTACTAAATCTCCCATTTCATAAACGTTGGATGTGTTACCTGATTGCCGGCGCATTAACACCCGTATCCTGGCCAGTAGTTCATCGAAGGCAAATGGTTTGATTAAATAATCATCTGCGCCTAAATCCAGTCCTTTGACCCGATCTTCAATCGTATCTTTTGCGGTTAACAATAAAACCGGAGTACGATTACCTTCTTCTCTTATATGCTGCAAAACTTCCAGTCCATTTACTTCTGGAATCATTATATCTAACACGATCAAATCATAAGAAGCCATGGAAATATAATCGAGTGCATCAGACCCATTTCCACATGCGTCCACACTGTAATTTTCCACTTTTAAACGGTTTGCAAGAACGTTTTGTAAATCTTGTTCATCTTCGACTATGAGAATCCGCATGTTTAGTCTCCTTTTCTTCTTATTTAATATATTTTACTATAATTCACGTTTATTAAAAAAAGATGAGAAAATCATTTTTATTCATTAATGTTCCTTTAATGTTTACCCATTATGATGAAGTCAAGATCAAGGAAAAGAATAAAAGACAGGAGGAGAGGCGTCAAAATTAATGGAATGATAATTGGTTCCTGTTCTGGTCAAATGGTCTTATGTTCTTCGTAAATTAAAAATTCTAATCAATTTTATTGACCAATTAGACCAGTTTGAAGATTAACTAGAAAAGGAAATTGTATATAAACGATAAAAAGGAGAGATAGCTATGTTAACAAAATACAAAAACATGGTAGTAGAAAATAAAAAGAAAATAATCGGTGGCTTTATTGCCATAATTGTTCTTGGTATCGCCATTGTAGGCGGTTATGTTGGAATGGGTTATTACTATGCAAATAAG
The DNA here is from genome assembly GCF_058215915.1 of Pradoshia sp. Z3_51. Taxonomy (NCBI): domain Bacteria; kingdom Bacillati; phylum Bacillota; class Bacilli; order Caryophanales; family Bacillaceae; genus Pradoshia; species Pradoshia sp. Z3_51. Next base: position 38,296 of record NZ_JBZAJC010000002.1, read on the forward strand.
AATGACAACTATACAGAAGCACAAATTAAAGAAATAGCTTTGAAGCAAATTGATGGAGAAGTTATCAGTGTTCAAAAAGAATTCAATTTGGAAGATGACCGTATTTCTCGTTCTGAATACGAATACGATGTTGAAATTAAAACTTCAGAAAATCTTTTGAAAACAATCACTGTAAAAGGTAGAACAGGTACTATAGAAATAGATGATGATTTTGACGATGATCATATTTCCCGTTCCGAATTTGATGATAAAAATTAAATTCATGAAAATTTCTTAAGTACAACCAACATAAGAGGAAGAACATGTCTAATTGAATTAAATGGATTTAATAATCAGGAGACTCCGCCAAAAGATTTATCTCTTTTTGGGAGTCTCTTTTTTATGGATATGGATAAGTTAAATTCTGGTATTATGATATAAAAGATATCTGGATACAAGGAGGAGACGATATGTACCAATATTTTAACGGCTTAGTCATCCGGGAAGGGACAGAAGGAGTTCCAGCTGAAAGTGTAGAATCTCTTTTTACAGATGCAGGATGGGCGAGAAACACAACAGATTGGCAGAAAGAAAAGTTTTCATTAATATTTGAAAACTCCACCTGGGCTTATACTGTATGGGATTCTAGCCGAATGATTGGAATGGTTCGGGTTATTTCAGACAAAATAATGGCCGCTACTATAATGGATTTAGTCGTTTTAACCGAATATCGAGGAAAGGGGATCGGTAAAAAATTAGTTGAACTATGTGTACAAAAGCTTCCTCATGGAGATTGGTTCGCGCATACGTCCGCTGTTAATTTCAGTTTCTATGAAAAGTGCGGATTTGAAGTCAAAGACTTGTCCCAAAATGGAACGTGCGTCTATTATGGATATATACAAGCCCGTAAAGAGGGGCATAGATAAATAAAAACAAAGCTAACACCAACTAGAATCGCAGAGGATTTAGGGTGTTAGCTTTATTTATTTCACTCTATTTGGTTTCGTTTTCTCTCAATCTTCCCAGTTTACTGTGTTTTTTTCAAGAAGAATGAAAGAACGACATTTATGATAGCTAAAATTAAACTGATCTTAAATACAAATGCTGAACCAGTAGCTGCAGCTGCAGTTAAATCATTGGCTGCACCGGATAAGTAATCAGCTTGTTTCATAGAGAATAGAGATACCATTACCGCAATACCTATAGCTCCGGCTACTTGCTGAGACGTTTGTGTAATTGCAATACCATCTGGATAATATTGTCTAGGTAATGCATTCAGTGTATTTGTTTGTACGGATGCTAAGACCATACCAACACCTAACATCATCACGATATGTGTCAATACCATAATCCAAAGAGCGGTATCTGTTCCGTATGATGCATAAAGTCCATATCCAATGACAACAAGAATTGTACCTGGAGTAATCACGGCACGTGGTCCATATTTGTCAAATAATTTACCAATTATCGGCGCAAGTACACAGTTGATTAAACTCCCCGGAAGCATCATTAATCCTGTTACAAATGCTGAAACGATAAGGGCCATTTGCATATACATTGGTAAAACAACAAGCATGGAAAGCATGTTGAGGAAGGTAATAATATTCATAGCAAGACCTAAAACGAACATTGGGTATCTAAATGCTTTTAAGTTTAACATTGGGTGTTCCATCTTATTTTGACGGATACAGAAGAATAGTAATGCGATTAAGCCGATAATAATTGTTCCTAATACGGTTGCATTTGTCCAGCCAAGCTCTCCACCGACACTTACACCGTATACAACACCACCAAAACCAATTGTAGATAATACTACAGATAAAATATCAATTGAGACATTACGGATTTCATTAACATTCGGTATATAGATATAGCCAATGATTAGTGAAATTAATAAGAATGGAATGGTGAACCAGAAAATCCAATGCCAAGATAAGGTGTCTAAAATCATGCCTGCTAAGGTTGGTCCAAAAGCTGGTCCAGCTAAAATAACTAATCCCATTGTTCCCATTGCAGCTCCACGTTTATTTGGCGGGAAAATCGTGAAAATAACACTTTGTGTTAAAGGTAAAATGATAGCCAACCCAGCTGCTTGAATAATACGTGCTGTTAAAAGTACGCTAAATGTGGGTGCTAAAGCAGCTAAAACTGTCCCTATAAGAGAGAAAAATAAAGCTGCCATGAACATTTGGCGTGTCGTGAATTTTTGCATTAAAATACCTGTAACTGGTACTAAAATACCAAGTGTTAAAAAGTAGCCTGTTGCCAACCACTGAATGGTTGTTGCATCCACACTAAAAATTTGGCTTAATTGTCCTAATGCTATATTTAAAGCTGTTTCACTAAAAAGCCCGACAAATCCTGCTACCAAGAGGGCAGCCATTATCGGTCCCGTTTTGATTTGTATCTGTTTATTCACTTGTTATAACTCCTCTAAAAATAAATTATTTGTAAATTCGAGATTGCTCTCAGGGAGAAACGCATTTGTAGAGCAAAAATCCATCTTCATTGGAAGTCTAATCACTAAAGAAATAGAAGAATACAGAATCTTCTGAAAAAAGATTCGATAAAACCTTTGATTATAAAATTTTCTCAATTAAAATCAGACTCTTGTAAACATACATACTAAAACTACATTAGGGCGAATTTTCACTCACCTATATTTGCTAACTGTAAAGCAAGTCATTGTCTCTATGTTTTTTTAGTCATTGATTCGTTTTTAATCATTCCACTTGGGCATTAATTATTGATAATTTGAGATAAATCCAGTATTCGCAAGTAGAATCATACTTCTTTCAAATGGTGAGAGAACGAAACTTTGCTATTTTTATGCTTGTTTCGTAGGATCCAACACCTGTATATCCTTTTGGCGGGATAGTCCATTGCATTCGTAAATAATCAGCAATTTTGTATCCCTCCTGTTAGTACACCTCCACCATACTAACCAGTCAGTCTGTTTTTCACTATAACAAAATATTTCTTCTTGTGTAAGTAATTTGTTTTTTTGTGACAATATTTTTATAATTGATCTTTTTATGTATTAGGAGTTTTATGCATGGGGGTAAAAATGAAACCTTGTTATATCAAGGATGAATCAGTATATAAATCTATTAAAAATGTATCCCCTTACATTTATAGCAGGGTAAACATGCACTAAATTGGGAAGTGGATTGTATTTTTTAAGTAATTCATATACCGAATTTTATTATTTCAAAATAATATAAAGCGGTGGTTAGATTAACTGGTTATTAGTGATGGTTTCATACAGCGGGGTAGTTTATTCTATCTAAATTCAACTATTGATAAATATTCATTGATAGGTAGTTCCCGATTTATTATCCTCTGAATACCTATTTCACTACTGGCCACCAAGAAAATAGTAAATAAAATCATCCTGTGATACATAATTATTTAAGATGTGAAATATTTGAAAATGAAAAGGTTCTGCTTTCTGATTAAATAAAGTTTTACATCTTTAAGAACTGTATAGAATAAAAAAGGATTAACGGCATTAGGAGTCGAAAAGCTATAGTAATAGGTTGTTACTAGGATATAAGGAGTATGGAATCATGCTGAAAATTTTACGCTATGTTTTTTCAACGGTAGTTTTAATATTTGTATTATACGGATTTATTACAAGAAGCTTTGCGTACCAACCATTTATGATTTTTTTCTTAGGGTTAATGATGTTAATCATCGGATTAGAAGAATATCAAAAAGGACGAAAACTTTTTAGTTGGGTGAGTCTAGGTGGATTTTTGTTTGCCATGTATGTAGCAATTGAAGGTTTTATACTGAGTTAACAATCTGCAGTAGGATCTTTTTGGCGCTTTCAGATTTATGATCAATATGTGATCACATCTTACATTTCAGATTACATTGTGAGTAATCATATTGTTTAGAGATCTGGCATAAACTGATCCATATCCACATTGGTAAAAAATCCTGAATAAATTGACAAGAAAATGTACTCGTGTTAAATTTATCCTTAATTAAAGAATTTTGAATTCGAGATATATTGCATTTTACATAAAGTCTCGAATTCGAAATAAAAGTATTGGAGGAATAACAATGGCAAAATGGATAGTTGACCAGTCTCATTCAACAATTGGCTTTGCAGTGAAACATATGATGGTATCAAAGGTAAAAGGAAAATTTGATACGTATACAGCAGATATTGAAGCCGCGGATTTAACAGATTTGACAACAGCTCAAATTGCATTTCAATTTGATCCAGCAAGTATTAACACTTTTTCAGAAGATCGTGATACACACTTGAAATCTGCTGAATTTTTTGATGTGGAAGCATATCCTACAATCGAATTTAAATCTACAAGCATTACAAGATCTGGGGATGACTATAAAGTAACTGGTGATCTGACTATTAAGGATGTAACAAAGTCAGTTACATTCGATGTCGAATTTGGCGGAAAAGGCAAAAATCCTTGGGGAGTTGAAGTATACGGTTTTGAAGGGGACGCGAAGATTAACCGAGAAGATTTTGGTCTTACTTATAATGCAGCACTTGAAACGGGCGGCGTTTTAATTGGTAAAGATATTAAAATAGAAATAGAATTAGAGATTAACCCGGCAGCATAAGTTTAATCGTTCTTCTAAGGGGAAATAAAGAAGGATAATGTCTTCTAAAGAGGGTAATTTATGAGTGATTCCGCTCTTTTTTTATCCAATATCTCGAATTCGAGATAAATAGTTAACGGGGGTATAGATATGATATTGAATGAATTAAAAGGATTGCACCATGTGACTGCCATTACGAGCAGTGCAGAAAAAATTTATGAATTCTTTACAGGGGTTCTTGGTATACGCTTAGTGAAGAAAACCGTCAACCAGGATGATATTAAAACGTATCATTTATTTTTTTCAGATGATGTCGGCTCCCCGGGTACAGATATGACTTTCTTTGATTTCCCTAGTATTTCAAAGGGAATTCACGGGAACAATGAAATTTCGAAAACATCTTTCCGAGTTCCAAGTGACGCAGCTCTAGACTATTGGATTAAACGGTTTGATAAATACGAAGTTAAACATACAGGAATTCAAGAATGGTTCGGCAAAAACACAGTGTCCTTTACTGATTTTGATGATCAGTCATATCAACTAATTTCTGATCAGAGTAATGAGGGAGTAGCTTCCGGAACGCCTTGGCAAAAGGGGCCTGTCCCATTGGAATATGCTATTACAGGATTGGGTCTAATATTTATTCGTACCTCTAATTTCGATTATTTAAAAAAACTTATGGAAGAGGTTTTGTTGTTTAGAGTGTTAGACAGCCATGAATCTTATCATTTGTTTGAAATGGGCGAAGGAGGCAATGGAGCACAGGTTATTGTAGAACACAATACAACTCTTCCACAGGCACAGCAAGGCTTTGGTACAGTTCACCATGTGGCATTTCGCGTGAATGACCGCTCAGAGCTGAAGGATTGGCAAAAACGTTTGCAGGCATTTAATATACCCAATTCAGGTTATGTAGAACGTTATTATTTTGGTTCACTCTATGCAAGATTGGCACCGCATATTTTATTTGAATTTGCAACGGACGGTCCTGGATTTATGGAGGATGAACCATACGAAACTCTTGGAGAAAAATTATCCTTGCCGCCATTTTTAGAAGAAAAACGAGAACAAATTGAAAGTATAGTTCGATCCATTAATACGGTTCGCAGTACCTTAACGTTTGAAAAAGAATACTTGTAAAGAGTAAGAACAACATAATCGGCAATTCATTATAAGCAACTAAGATGAGATTGAAAACTAAGATACTATTTCAGGGCTAATCGTAAATTTCGATTAGCCCTTTTATCTTTAATAGTGAATCTAGTTTTCTATATAAGGAAGATAGATTATTTGAAAATTGTTACAATATTTTTGTAACTATTACAATTTTATTTAAATTATACCAAATTCATGTTATGATATCTGAGTTAACAAATAAATCCATTTTTGATTAAATTTTATTTATTTTAGAATGATTTGAAACCGTTTGCGTTTAGGGAGTGAGAGTATGGCGATAGATCCGAATGCACCGATTTTTAATATGGCGATACGCACAGCAGATATGATCGTTAAAATGTTTGGTCCGCGCTGTGAAGTGGCGGTACATGATTTTGCAGATTTAAAAAAATCTCTTGTCTATTTAGCCGGCAATGTTACAGGAAGAGAAATAGGTAGTCCATGTACGGATTTAGTATTAAACGAATTGACTAAACCTGTATCTGACATAGAGGATATTCCAAACTATAAAACCAGATTGATAAATGGAATCACAATGAAATCATCGACCATTTTTCTGCGGGATGTGGAAAATCATGTTATTGGGGCTATTTGCATTAATTATGATATTTCAATGATGATTCAATACGAGGCAGAAATTCAGGATTTCATTTCTTTTACTGAAACAGAAGAGAAGTCTGAAAACTTTTATTCGACCGTACAGGAAGTCATTCAAGATATGGTTGATCAAGTTTTATCCGGTTTTAAGAAACCGCCATCCATGTTGAGTCTAGAAGAGAAAATAGAATGTGTAAGATTATTACAGGAAAAAGGTGCTTTCCTCATTAAAGGTTCAACAGACTATTTAGCATCCGTTTTAGGAGTATCGAAGTTTACAATCTATAATTATTTGCAAAAAATACGCACACAAATAGATTACCAATTAGAATATCAGGTGAAATAAAGGAATCTATTACTTGTCGATTAAGGATTTTTGCACTATTTAGCTAAGCTTCTAATAGAATGAAAGCGATGGGGCTTTGGCTGGAAGTATCTGAAGAAAAGTAAGCTATCTAAAAAGCAGATTGAAAAAAGGAGAAAAACATAATGAAGTATCGATCAGCATTTGATATAATTGGTCCGGTTATGATTGGCCCATCCAGTTCACATACAGCAGGAGCTGCCAAAATAGGAAGAGCAGCCAGAACTATATTTAGCAAACAACCAAAGCGAGCAATCATTTCGTTATACGGTTCTTTTGCAAAAACCTATAAAGGTCATGGAACAGACTTAGCCTTAATTGCTGGTTTACTGGATTTTGATACCTTTGATGAGCGTATTCCAGATGCATATAAATTCGCTGAACAGGCAGGAATGGAAGTTCAATTTCTGGTTGAAGAGGCTGTAGTTGAACATCCTAATACGGTTAAAATAAATTTGTTTGATGATGGAGATAAAAAGTTAGAATTAGTCGGCATTTCCATTGGTGGTGGAACGATTGAGATAACTGAAATAAATTCGTTTAAATTAAAGCTGTCAGGTGGGCAGCCAGCTATATTGGTTATTCACAGGGATCAATTTGGGCTGATATCATCCGTTACAAGTGTATTAGCTAAAAATGAGATTAATATCAGCCATATGGAGGTTTCGCGTAAAGAACGGGGAGACATCGCAATTATGGTAATTGAAATGGATCAAAAGCTCGGAGAAGAAATCATAGAAGAGCTTAGTTCATTGCCAAACGTAAACCATGTAATCCGTATGTAAAATTAAATACTGACAGCAAGAGGAGGAAAGAATATGTTTCGAAATGTGGCCGAGCTTGTAGAGCTGGCACAATCCAATAATGTTAAAATTTCCGAAATTATGATTAGGCAGGAAATGGAAGTGTCCGAGCGATCAAGAGAAGATATTATTGCTCAAATGGATGAGAACCTCGCAGTTATGGAACGGGCGGTAGAGAGAGGTCTTAATGGTGTTAAATCTCATTCGGGATTAACCGGAGGAGATGCGGTGTTATTACAAAACTATATTAATTCAGGTAAATCTCTATCTGGTAAACTTTTATTAGATGCTGTCAGCAAAGCAGTGGCAACCAATGAAGTAAATGCAGCAATGGGAGTTATTTGTGCCACACCAACAGCAGGTTCAGCCGGCGTTGTTCCTGGTACATTATTTGCCGTTAAAGAACAGTTGAATCCGACTAGAATGGAAATGATTGAATTCTTATTTACGACAGCAGCGTTCGGTTTTGTAGTAGCAAATAATGCATCCATCTCTGGTGCAGCTGGGGGTTGCCAGGCAGAAGTTGGATCAGCTAGTGCCATGGCGGCAGCTGCCATAGTGGAGATGGCTGGTGGAACACCGCAGCAATCCGCAGAAGCTTTTGCAATTACTATGAAAAATATGCTTGGGCTTGTATGTGACCCAGTCGCCGGGCTTGTGGAAGTTCCGTGTGTTAAACGAAATGCGATGGGAGCTTCAAATGCAATAACAGCAGCTGACATGGCGTTGGCAGGGGTAACAAGCCGTATCCCATGTGATGAAGTAATCAGTGCGATGTATGAAATCGGAAAGTCCATGCCATCTGCATTACGGGAAACAGCAGAAGGCGGACTTGCAGCCACTCCAACAGGCCGCAGATTGGAAGAAGAAATCTTCGGAAAACCAAAAGCTAAATTAGTAGATTACTTGTTGGCAAAATAATAAGAAGCGTCTGTCCGCATCAAGTTAAGATGCAGGCAGGCGCTTTTTAAATGGTTGTGAGTGTGGTCCTGAAATTAAATGGGAAGGAATCCATTAATCTTCTTTATGTGGATCTATAATCATGTAAGGCCTCATCATGTCATAATCTTCATGTTCCAGAACGTGACAATGCCAAACATACGAGCCGCTATATGGAGAGAAGCGCATGATCAAGCGGGTAATCTCTCCAGGAGGGACAGCAACTGTGTCTTTCCAACCGTATTCATTTGGCTTTGGAGGCTGTGCAGGTCCAGTAAAGATAATGGTTCGATCCTCGTTATAACGATCCAAATCAAATGGCCGGCGATCGAGTATTTGGAATTGGATTAAATGGATATGAATTGGATGAGTAACGTTTGTAAGATTCATTAAGCTCCAAATCTCAGTCGTATCTAATCGTGGTTTTTCTGTCACTGGATCCATCCACATTTTATTATCGAGTAAAAGCAGAGTACGGCTGTATTGGTCGGTTGTACTTACTAATTTGAGGTTGCGAATGGCCGATATATTGTTGTGTTTTAAAGAGGGTACATAGGATAATCTGTTGGGAATATGGCTATTGTCCTGGCTGGAAAGTGGCTGATTTACCCTGAATTGAAGGATATCACCTGTTTGATCAGCTGGGTCTGTATTAGGTCCAAGATTATTTTTTAGCGTGATGGTTTTGCCTTCATATTGGCTAAAATCGACGATGACATCCATTCTTTCTGCAGGTTCAATTAGAATGCTGTCCATCATTACTGTTTTTGGCAATAAACCGCCATCAGATCCAATTTGATAAAAAGATTGTCCGGAATCAAGTTCCATTTGGTAACCGCGTGTATTCGAACCATTCAAAATACGAAAACGATATTTGCGTGGCTCCACTTCTAAAAACGGCCATACCTTCCCATTTACAAGAATAGTATCTCCAAGAAAGAACGGTCTGATGGAAGGGTTTGGTAAACCTTCTGCGGGATTATCCGGCTGGCTTGGATAAAATAAAGAGCCGTCATCGTTGAATGTCCGGTCCTGTATCAATAGGGGAATTTCAAAAGAACCGCTTGGCAGTTTCAGCGATTTTTCCTGTTCATCCCGAATAATATACATTCCGGCAAGACCAGCATATACATTCAGTCTGGTAATGCCCATGGCGTGATCATGATACCAGAGGGTAGCTCCACGCTGATTGTTTGGATATTCATATACTTTTCTTGTGAAAGCTTCGCCAACTTCCTTGAAATTATTTGTAAACCAGGCATCCGGGTATCCATCACTATCGGGACGGGTTTCGCTGCCATGTAAATGTGTAACTGTTCGAACCTCCGGCATATGTTCTAGATGATGGAATGTTTTATCGACAGGGAGAAAATGCTTGTCAGGAAGATTATTCTTCCATTTAACCTTTACAACCTCCCCCTGCTTGGCTTCTATAGTAGGCCCGGGATATTGGCTGTTATAACCCCATAAGCGAGTTGGCGGTAAATCTCGGTGTAGCTTTTGTTGAAACTCCTGCATTCTTACTTCATAATATGTTCCGCCTCGACCATTCTCCTTGGGATTCAGGGTTTTCATAATTTGGAGTGGATCCACGAACTTTTCCAGTTTTGGACTCATGTTGTCGGTCTCCTTTTTCACAATATACATTAGACTATGATGAACAGGATGGTTTGAAGTGGTCATTTGGACTAGTAAAGAGAGATAAATTAGTGAGAATAGCGGAGCGGCGATTGTTTAAAGAAAATGCATTAAAATTTTTAGCAATAAAAAAGGGAACAACAGACTGGCTGAAGTTCCCTGAATCTATTTATTTGAGTACCTTCCACAAATCAGTTCCAGTTGAGAATGATGAAGCAATAAATGAAACCGAAAATGAGAAGACTGCTGAAATGCCTGCTTAATTTTGCTAAAATAAAGATAATTATGCTGAAGGAGCTTAGAAATGGCTATCCAAATCTTTATATTAAGCAAACTAATGGAGGATAATAATTATCCTTATAAATTAAAAAAGCAGCTTTCAGAGCCAATTCCATTGGATCAATTAGGTGGATTAACAGAAAGCAAACTGTACTATCACTTTGAATCGTTGGCTAAACAGGGATTGGTTGAACAAGTTGAAGTTATAAAAGAGGAACATCGTCCAGATAAACAAGTTTTTGCGATTACGGATAAGGGACGTGAAGAGCTTCCTAAGAAAATATACAAACTGTTGGAAAATGCCGAGGATATCAGTGATATGGTAGTAGGTATTGCTAATATCAGGTATGTCGATCGTGATCGGGTTCTAACTATTCTTAACAAGAAATCAGAGCATATCCGTGCTCAATGGATGCATATTAAAGATTTTGAAAAAAAGGTTGAAGTAGACGAGGAAAACAAGAACCTTGTAGAGTTTATAGGGGAGTATGTGACTGCTAGAGTAGATCATACTATTTACTGGTTGGAAGAGTTAATCAAACAGATCAAACAGAGGAAAATATAAATTAACAGGAACTATATTTTTTTGAAAAATTACAAAAGATTTGGAGATTTTAAGGCACCACAAATGTTAGAGTCTACTAACAATTGTGGTGCCTTTTATATGCTGCCTAATAAAGTGTTGGCGATACCTATCTAGAAGGAGAGGTGTTCTATAAAAATGAAATATAGATTGGTCAGCTTCTCACCAATAAACTCCTATATTTTATTTCTACTAGAATTGGACACAAAGATTTTCTCATTTATAAAGGTACATATATTTATGGTTCTTTTATCTACTTCACAGAATTATCATTCACCATACAACATTAGATAACTGCTGTTATTAAAAATTCTGGTAGAAATATAGGATAAATTTCATGTATTTTTTTTGAAAAAAGAGGTTTAAAACTTAGAAATACCATATCATTTGCAATCTTTTTAAACTGTAATTTATAGTAATAATAGAAGTTGTTTATAATTATTATAGATTGAAATTAATTCCAAAGATGGTACTCCTTAATACTGTATATTCATCATACAGGGGTTATAAGGAGAGCTATTAAAAGAGGAGGTTTTCAGTATGGCAGAGAACAAAGATCATAATGGTTCAAAGAAAGAAGAAATGAAACGCGAGACTTTGACAACTCGTCAGGGCCATCCAGTAACGGATAACCAAAATATCCGCACAGTCGGAAATCGTGGACCTGCAACACTTGAGAACTATCACTTTATTGAAAAGATTTCCCACTTTGACCGTGAGGAAGTACCTGAGCGTGTCGTTCATGCTCGTGGTGCAGGAGCATTTGGATATTTCGAAACATATGGAAAAGTTGGCGATGAGCCAGTAGAAAAATATACTCGTGCAAAAGTATTTTCCGGTGCTGGAAAACGTACCCCATTAATGATTCGTTTCTCTACAGTGGCAGGTGCAAAAGATTCATCTGAAACAGCACGTGATCCACGTGGATTTGCTGTTAAAATGTATACAGAAGACGGTAACTGGGATTTGGTTGGGAACAACCTTAAAATTTTCTTTATCCGTGATGCAATGAAATTCCCTGATATGATTCATGCATTTAAAGTGGATCCAGCTTCAAACGTGGCAGATCCTAGAAGGATGTTTGATTTTGTTTCCCGCACACCTGAAGCAACACATATGATTACATTCCTATTCTCTCCATGGGGTATTCCAGCAACATACCGCCACATGCAGGGATCTGGTGTAAATACGTATAAATGGGTAAATGATAAAGGCGAAGCAGTGTTGGTTAAATATCACTGGGAGCCAAAACAAGGAATTCGTAACTTGACACAAGAAGATGCAGATTCTATCCAGGCTAAAACAACTGCCCATGCAACACAGGATTTATATGAAGCGATTGAACGTGGAGAATACCCTGAATGGGAGTTATATGTACAAATTATGGAGGATGATTATCATCCTGAACTTGATTTTGATCCTCTTGATGATACTAAACTATGGCCAGAGGACAAATTCCCATGGTTGCCAGTTGGTAAAATGGTATTAGATCGTAATCCGGTCGATTATCATGCTGAAATTGAACAAGCTGCCTTCGGTACTGGAGTTCTTGTTGATGGTATGGATTTCTCAGACGATAAAATGCTGCAAGGACGTACATTCTCCTACTCTGATACACAACGTTATCGTGTAGGACCGAACTATCTTAAATTGCCAGTGAATGCACCAAAAGTGCCAGTTCGCACTAATCAGCATCGCGGCCAAATGGATGTTCGCGATCCAAAAGAATCCGGAGATAATCCGCATATTAACTATGAGCCATCTATGGTTGGCGGATTCCAGGAAGCAAGTAAAGAAGAACGTCCGCAACACCGTCCAACATACAATGCTGCAGTCATGAGTGAACCAATTGACCGTCCTAACAACTTTGGTCAAGCAGGTGAAACATATCGCAGCTTTGAGGATTGGGAACGTGATGAGTTAATTAACAACCTATCCAATGCTCTTGCAATTTGTGATAAACGTATTCAAGATGCCATGGTGGAATACTTCACTCAAGCAGATGAAGAATATGGACGCCGTGTAAGAGAAGGCATCGAAATGAAAATGAAAGAATTAGCAGAAATGAAGGAAGAATCTGCAGTACCAGGCCGTGAAGCAGGTAAATCCAGATTCGGTCAAGGTACGGCAGCAGCAATGGAAGCAACAAAAGATGCTGTGAAGAAAAGCCATGAGGCTGATCCATATTAATAGATGGACTAAAAGAAACTGCCAGTCAATTTGACTGGCAGTTTTTTAATGACGATTTGTTATTGAAGCAATAGAAGTAGTTAGAGATAAATGATAGAAAGAGAGGATTCCCTTTATTAAATCGCCTTCCCAATATGATAATTAGGAACTTTGGTTTTCAGAATCTTCATACATATTTTCGTTCATATCTTCAATCAATTGCTTCAAGTCTTCCTGATGTCTCAATGCAGCAAAACGCAAAGAAGATACAAATAGAGGATAAATATAAGTGAGGCTGATAAATTCTAGATAATCATTGAGATTACTGGCCTCTTCGGGATCTATAGCCACCCCTGTTGAAATCATATAATCATAATCTTCTTCTGCAGCATAAGCGATTTCAAACATTTGGTGACCAGCATCATTATTAGCTTGTTCTGCCACTTTTTCCATTTCCTCCATTAAATAATCAATATTGACGCTTAAATAGAGGGCAGCTTGCGGAAGGAAATTATAATCAGCATAGAGTACTAAACAACCGTCTCCTTCACCTTCTTCCCAGATTGGATACAGGGTAGGTGATAATCCTGGAAAGGGAAAATCGGGTACTTCCTCAAAATGAAAATATGTTTGCTTAGCTCTTTTCCCATAGCTTACTAGATCTTCATAACTGATCTCTTCAGCCAGTTTTCCACTAACAGAATTTCCTTGCCCAGTTTTAATCATCGCTCTTTTCATTAGCCTTCCACTCCTTTGTAATTTGTTCGTTTATCCCTTTTTCCAGCGTGCTAATCATAGAAAATATTGAACATGTGTTTGGCAACAAATTAAAACTACTGAGGTGTTTATCTCTAGCTCATCTTTAAAAAGCTAAAAACTAACCTAAATAAACGTCATTTCATGGGATAGGAAGGAATGACTTTTTTAGTGATGTAGTATGTATTTTAAATTGATTGGCAAACTTATGTAAGATCCTCAAGGAGTACAGTCTAGCAGAGCAAGATTGCTAAGATTTGTATTCTTATTTGTTAATATATGTAATATTTTGACATCTGAGAAATCAAAGATAAAGAGAATCTACGAAAATCAATCAATATTTTGGAAAATATTTAACTAAAATAGATAGCATTATAAAATTGTAAAAGAATTGTTGGTATACGCTGGCTTGCAAAACCTTGTGAGGGCTCTTTCATTTTTTAAATGACTATAAATGTTAACAATTACAGAAATATAAATCTATTAGTATGTTAAAATATTCCTGTATAGAATTAGTGTACAGGAGTTGAAAAGATGAAAAAAGCTTTATTTATCATGATCAGTTTATGGTCCATTTTTTTGTTGATGGGATGTAATTCGGAAGAGGAAAGTAAAGAAGAAGGACAGGATATAAGGGAAATGGTTCAAGATTATAGTACGGGGAGTTTTGATAATGTCTCTGCGTCCATTACATCACATAAGTTAATTGTGAAGGATGATAAGGAGAAGTCTTATGATCTTCCTGCGGAAGAGTTTTTTGTTTCCATTGCACCCTATGTTAAAGAGACTCATCCATGTGAAATCCACAGTTTAACAGGCTGCCAGGGGGAACTGGTTAATAAGGATTTCAATGTATATATTCAAGATGAAGATGGCAAGGTCATTGTTGATGAAACCATGACTTCCTTGGAAAATGGGTTTATAGATATATGGTTACCACGGGAGAAAACATATCAGGTAAGAATTAACTATGGAGAAAAAACATCTGAAACGACGATTTCTACCTTTAAGGACGACAATACCTGCATTACTACAATGCAATTAATATAGGTGTCTATTCAGAAATATGTTTGAGATTAACTATACGCTGATTTTTTTATCTATACAAATATAAAAGTAGAGAGTGAACTAAAGGAAATAAATTGGGAATTACAACAAAAATTCAAAAAAAATCTACAAAGATTCCACCCCATAAGCAAAAGTAAAATCCGCCAATTTAAACGATGGGCGGATTTTTTATATCAATGATTTATCTATTTGGTTACTGTGCTTACAAATCATTTAACGAGATAATATCCCCGCTCGAGGCGCGTACTCCATAATGACAATCTAATAGTCCGCATAATATATATTTATTTTGCTGAGAATCAAAGACATAACGAGGTGTCAGCTCAAAATGATCTTTAATTTTTTGATAAGCTTCGTTTTTATTGACCAAAACTTCTTCTGAGCAAGAAAAATGACCAAATTGATCAATAAAAGGCTGATTATCCATGTAATTAATAGCTTGCAAACTCTTCGCATCAAAAATAATCATAAGCTTTCTATGAAAAACACATTTAGTGTCTTCTTGATTTAATCGTAATATTGCGTGGATGTATCCTTGATCACGGTGTAGAGTTTTCAGTCTCCAATTTCCTGTTTCATTTGAGTATACCTGGCGCAAAAATTCAGTGACCCCTACTATACATTTTTCTTCCTCAGCTTTACTAATTGGGAATGAATCCGGGCTCTGCTCATTGGATATTGCTTGCTCGATTGTTACATCCCAACTCAATTTAAGTTCCTGTCTTTCAAATGGTTTGAGGTTGGGTTCATCCCAATATATAGGTTTATTTATTTCTAAGGGTCTCATATCTTTGTTGAAATCTAATGGGATTACAGATTTCTGTTCATTTGTAACATAAATTTCCTCCACGCCATAAACGGGGATGAGTTGTTCCGATTCAAAGGATGGGAAATTGAGTAACTTTAATTGTTTCCATGCAAGGTGTTCTATTGATTCAAGAGATAGTGTGTATACTTCTTTCTTTATCATTTCATTGGGTGGAAATAGACCATGTTTAGAGTAGAGGGTGAGGTTACCATTATGATCTACAATCACTTTAATATGACCCGAGGGAGAAAAATATATATCTTCAAAGAATGCTTCAAAGTTAAATTCCCCATTTTCTTCTTTATGCAATTTAAAGTGCTTCCCATATGACAAACCAGTTTCTTGTTCAATCCAGTTTACAACGGTGTCTCTATTAACTTCAGTAAATCTAAAGCCGTTTGCATAAGAAATGTCACCTACAAAAATTACTCTCTCATATCTTAGGCTATTAATATCTAATTCAATAACTGCTGTGCCCTCAGGGTTAAGTTCTTCTTCCTCTTGTTCCTCCACATGATTAGGAAACCACTCCATTTCAAGAAAATATACCGTCTCATTTAAGATATTTAACTTGCGAGATAATGAATGTCGTTTCAAATAATAATTATCCAAACCAAATTTAGCTCTGGTAGAATCAATTAATTCGTTTATTTTTATATTCATATTTTGCACCTACCCCTTTATAATCAGAACGCATATTACCTTAATTATACAGAAGAGTGAGCTTTAGGTTATAAATTATTAATTCTTCGATTATTAGTAATAACAATAATTCATACAAAACATAGCTAATTAGTTGGAATTGACTATTGACGTAATGTTTGGATAAATTGTAAGATTATTCTTAATCATTAATTTGATAGCTCGGATTTAAAAAATTTAAGCAGTATTTGAGGTGTTCAAATGACAGAACGATTTTATGACCAATTAAGTAAAGATTTTGAGGAAATGGTTTCCTGGAGGAGATATTTACATCAAAATCCGGAATTGTCATTTCAAGAGTCCAACACTGCTAAATTCATTGCAGATAAGCTGCGAAGCTTTGGGATCAACGTGAAGGAGCAGGTTGGAGGAAATGGAGTGATCGGTGTTATTGAGGGCAATCATCCGGGAAAAACCATTGCTTTCCGAGCTGATTTTGATGCTTTACCAATCCATGATGAAAAGAACGTTGAGTATAAATCAAGTGTTGACGGAGTCATGCACGCTTGCGGTCACGATGGACATACATCGGCTTTACTTGCGGTAGCGAAAGTATTAAACAATCATCGCAATCAATTAAAGGGGAAAGTAGTTTTATTATTTCAACATGCGGAGGAGAAGCCACCAGGCGGTGCAAAATTTATGATAGAAGAGGGTGCTTTGGATGGTGTGGATTTCATCTTTAGTGGGCATCTTGCGACTGATTTGCCTGTGGGGAAGATAGCAACAAGACCGGGTCCTGTCATGGCATCTGTTGACGCATTTAAAATCACCTTGCAGGGGGTAGGAGGGCATGGTGCAAGACCGCATCAAACCATTGATACTGTAGCAATTGGGAGCAGGTTGGTTACTAATCTGCAGGAGATAGTCAGCCGCCGTGTTGATCCAGTTGAACCGGCTGTTGTAACGGTTGGAAGCTTCCATGCTGGAAATGCCTTTAATATTATTGCAGATTCGGCCGTTTTGGAAGGAACTGTTCGCGCTATGAACTCGAATGTTCGTCAACAAATCGAGTTCGAAATTCGTGCCATTCTGGATGGGATGAAGGTTGCTGATAGAATTGAGTATTCATTAGAGTATATCCACGGATATCCAGTCCTGGTCAATCATAAAGAGGAAGCCTTATTAATTGAAAAATTAGTAAAAGAAACGATTTCTTTGGATGCCTTTGTTGAAAAAGACATCGTCCTTGGAGCTGAGGATTTTGCTTATTATCTGGAAGAGAGACCAGGGGCATACTTCCATGTTGGAGCACATAATGAACAGGCAGAAACACAGTTCCCTCACCATCATCCGCGATTTGATTTTGATGAAAAGGCATTGCTGCAGTTAAGCCGTATTTTTCTACAATTAGCTAATCATTATTTAGTAACAGACTAGGGGGAAGATTTATGTTTCAATTTGACCATCTTGTTCACTTTGTTAATAGCCCAGTAGAGGCAATAGAGCAGTTTCGCGATGTTGGCTTACACGCTGTTGAAGGCGGTAAGCATGAGAGTTTAGGTACATATAATTCTCTTAGTTATTTTGATTTAAGTTACATAGAATTGATCGGTGTTTATGACAAAGAGGCAGTAGTATCTTCCTCTGGTATGAAATATAGCTTAAGGGAAACATTGAAGAACGATCAATTCGTAGAAGGATTATCAAGGATCGCGCTGCGTTCCAATGATTTAGAAAGTGTTGCGGAGAGGTTTCGTCAACATGGATTGGATGTATATGGGCCGCACCCGATGAGTCGAAAAAGACCCGATGGAAGTGTGGTCAGCTGGAAGCTATTATACGCAGGGAAACAGGGAGCAAAACTAGATTTACCATTCTTTATTGAATGGGATCAAAAAGACGAAGAACGCAAACAGGATTTAAAAGATCGATCTGTCATCGCAAAGCATGAAAAAGGTGACATTCATTTATCATACGTAGGATTTGCTGTTCAAAAGCATGATGAAACAGCGAAAAAATGGGCTGAATATTTAGATTTGCAGGAAGGAGAAACCTTTATCGATTCTTCATTGAATGCTACTGGAAAAAGGCTGCATGTAATGGGTGGAGATATTGTTTTATTTAGCCCGAATGGAGAAGGCCGTGTATCCGACATTTTAAATAAAAGAGGAGAAAAGCCATTTTTAGTCCAATTTAGCGGTGCCGGACAGGATGAAGAGGTCCAAATTTCAAAAGCAATCTATAGATTTTCAAAATAAATGAAGATAAGGGTGGGGACCTATGAAAAAGCGTACATCAAACTACTTAATCGGAATTCTATTACTGGTTGGTGTATTATTCATCACTGGATGCGGAAAAGAAAGTTCAAGTAACGCTTCAAAAAATGGAGATAAAGAGATTACGATCGGCTATCAAAAAGGGAATACACTACATATTTTAAAAGAATCTGGCTATCTGGAAGATACCTTGAAAGAAAAAGGGTACAAAGTGAAATGGGAAATGTTTACACATGGCGGAACATTGTTAGAAGGATTATATGCCGGTGCCATTGACTATGGACACGCTGCTGACGGATCCGGAATCTTTGCTCAAGCCTCCGGTAAACCACTTGTATATGTAGGGGCAGATGCACCAAATCCTGAAGGTGTTGGATTGATGGTTTTAAAGGAATCAGGGATTACTTCGATTGAACAGTTAAAAGGAAAAAAGATAGGGGTTTTAAAAGGTGGTAATCATCATTATTTAGCGGTACTGGCAATTGAAAAGGCCGGTCTGTCGGTTGATGATGTGGAGTGGGTATATCCGGAGGATGCTGCGCAGGGAAGATCCATTTTTGAAACGAAAAAAGTGGATGCTTTGGCATCCTATGACCCATTCTTTGCTGCTGCTGAAGTTGAATTAGATACGATCACATTTACAGAAAACGTGGATTATCAATATCCCAATCGTACGTTCTACTATGCAACGCCAGACTTTGCGAAAGAGCATTCAGATTTAGTTGATCTTATTTTAGAAACTACGGATAAATCAGACCAATGGGCAAATGAAAATAAAGATGAAGTAGTCAAGATTATGTCCAAGGCATTGGGGATTGACGAAAAGATCGTGAAAAAGCAGTTGGATCGTCGAACATTCGGAGCAACGAAATTAACTCAGGAGATTGTGGATACACAGCAAAAACAAGCTGATAAATATTTTGAAATTGGTTTGATACCGAAAGAACTCGATGTTTCTAAAGATATGCCAATCAACTAAAAAGGAATGAAGACAATGAATCATAAAATAGTTAGGAATATTGAGCCCTGGATTATTCCAGTTATCATCCTGATTGTCTGGGAAGTCGTCGCCAGATTAGAAATTGTTAATGCTTCCCTTTTTCCTGCCCCTATCAGTGTATTAATTAGTGGTTGGGAGTTACTCGCGAGCGGTGAATTGGTCACTCATATTGGGGCAAGCTTAGGGCGCGCTGTTGTTGGGATGGTGATTGGCGGACTAATCGGTTTTGCACTTGGTATATTTAATGGCCTTTCAGATCGCTCCTATCGTTTAACAGATACGAGCATTCAAATGCTACGCAATATACCGCACTTAGCATTATTGCCGCTCGTCATTGTTTGGTTGGGAATTGACGAAGGTGCAAAAATATTTCTGGTTGTATTAGGTGTGTTGTTCCCTGTCTATGTTAATACATTCCACGGCATTCGTAATGTGGATCCAGGACTAGTTGAAATGGGGAAAATGTATAAATTAAAGGGATGGAGATTATTTAAGGAAATTCTTCTGCCTGGTGCACTTCCTTCCATCTTCGTTGGTTTACGATATGCTCTCGGTGTAATGTGGTTAACCTTAATCGTTGCTGAAACAATTCCAACACAAGTAGGAATTGGCTATTTAGCAACGAATGCAAGGGAATTTATGCAAACGGATATCATTATATTAAGTATTGTAATCTATGCGTTACTGGGTAAACTGGCAGATATCATTGCCCAATTAGGTGAGAAAAAAGCGCTGAAGTGGAACATAAGCTACAACAAATGAAGGAGGAGGTGGTAAGAGTGAGTAAGCTGGCAGCTGTAAAGTGGGAGAGTCAGAAAGAAATAGTTAATGATCAGGCGATTCAGATTGAAATCAATGATGTTAGCAAGCAATTCGGTGACAAAGAGGTATTAAAAAATATACAGCTAACCATTGAAAAAGGAGAGTTTGTAGCCATCATTGGGAAAAGTGGAAGTGGAAAAAGTACGCTTTTAAGACTTGTCGCAGGACTAGAGACTTTAACAAGCGGAGAACTGCTATTTAATGGAGTAGCATCCAATCAATCAACTGCCAATGTGACGATGATGTACCAGGATTCAAGATTGTTGTCATGGAAAAACGTTGTTGATAATGTAGGGCTCGGTCTTGATGGGAATTGGCAAGCAAAAGCAGAGGAAGTGTTGGACGCAGTTGGCTTATTATCGTTCAAGGATCAATGGCCGTCTACATTATCAGGAGGACAAAAACAACGTGTCGCTTTAGCGCGTGCGCTCATTTATGAACCATCTTTGCTCATGCTGGATGAACCATTAAGCGCTCTTGATGCATTTACAAGGATGGAAATGCAAAATTTAATCGAAACCCTCTGGCAACGAATTGGATTTACTGCTTTACTCGTCACTCATGACGTAAGAGAAGCAATTCGTCTGGCAGACCGGATAATCCTTATACAGGATGGTTATGTATCAATGAATGTAAAAGTCGATGCACCTAGACCGCGACAATTTACAGACAATAAGTTAACGTTATTGGAGGATAAGGTCCTGCAGCGAATTATGCAGGGGGAGTAGAAATAAAGCACGTCATTATTTTGGGGAATAAACTTGAAGAGATAAACGGTATAATCAAACAACTAAAATGTAGAACAATAAAGAATTTATAAAAATGAAATTATATTGCTATTTGATGGATCTCCCCAAAAGTTAAAGTTGGATTCTAACTTTTGGGGGTCATTTTTTTGGAGAGGTCTTCTTCTACTATCTTGTATCATCATGTAAGATCTGTGAAGTAACTTAAACCAGAAGTTATATGTTGCGGTTACTCACGGTAATTCAGTATAAAACGTGGAATATCAGAAAAACAGGTTCTTAACTGGTGTGTATATTCGGTATATCTTCAAGCACTGTATACCAATTACTATGCAGTAATCTGTTGCTATGTCCTAAAGAGTTAAAGGGCTTTATCCTGACTCTTTACATCCTCATTAAGTGCATCGTATTTGATGACTCCGTTCTCTGCCATTAGAATATAATTATCTGGATTTGCAGGGTTGAGCAGGAACACAAGGTATTCTGGTCCCAGTTCACCACTAAGTTTAGCTATTGAGTCAGCCAGATAGTTCCAGTCGTCCTTCGACATTTTACCGGTTAAAATCATTTCCATTTCCACAATAAAGTTCGGATCGGTCGGCAGAATCAGGAAGGCTTTTAATTCTGCGTTGTACTCCACCTTGGCAATTCCTTGGTATGCGTCTTGAAGGATTGACAGAGCGACTTGAGGGTCAATGGACCCCTTTTGTACTGGGGGAGGGGCTTCCTCTTTAGGCTCCACGGCTGGGGGAGCTTCTTCTTTAGGTTCCTCAATTGCAGGTGCCTCTTCTTTAGGCTCTTCTACTGAGGGAGCTTCCTCTTTAGGTTCCACTGCTGCAGGAACTTCTTCTTTAGGCTCTCCCTTCGGCTTAACTACCTCTTCTTCACCACAAGCAACCAACAGACCAACAAGACCAGCAAAAAGAATCAGTTTTTTCAAGCTATATTCCTCCTTCTGAAAATACGTTATTCAGTTAGGGGATGTTTTGCTCATCACTTTCGACTATTTCTGAACTGCTTGTTTCAACATTTAATTAAACATTTCAAGCTAGTTGTTATTACACTTTATGGCATAGTGTTATGGAGTGTATATAACCTACTAACGGCCTTCTTTTAATAAAAGTAGTATAATATTGTTTGGTGGGTGATGAAATGGATAAAAAATTGGAGAGACGCAAGAGGATGGTTAAAGCTGCTAAAGAATTATTTGCAGAGCATGGTTTTGAAAAAACAACCATGCAGAAAATTGCAGATGAATCTGGTGTAGGTGTGGCAACTCTATTTCGTTATTTTCCGAAAAAAGAGCATTTAATTATTGAAGTTATAAAAGAAGTCATAGAACAACAGGTACCAATTTTTGAGAAAATTATAGAATCTAACAAAACGGGTATAGAAAAAATGGATGACGTGCTAACTGCTTATATTATGTATATAAACGAAGAAAATAGCATATCATCAAAACTTTTGGAAGCTTTCGAAGTTTATATTGCATTTATCCAAATTGAAGTTGGATTGCTAGAAGAAATACATAAGGCCTACGGGAAAATTAGCGGCATAATTTTAAAAATTATTAATGAAGGTAAGAAGGATGGAAGCATACAGCTTTCACAAACCAATGAAGTGATTATAAGTACGATCATGAATATGTTCGGAACTGCTGTAAAGAAATATTCATTATATTCTTTAATACCAGAGGATGTTTTTATCTCTGCTCCTAAAAAGGAAAATTTAATTATAGTAAAGGATATAATTCTATCATACTTACAAAAAGGGAAGTAATAAGGGTTCCGTTATTTGAGATGTATGATTTATTAGTTTTTCTTATAAAATACTGCACAATAAATATTGTCATCATGGTTTCAAACTATGAAAGAAGAAAAAAAGACGCGTAATTTACACGTCTTTTTTTCTATCTTTTTATGATAAACAATCCTAAATAGAACTTTATATATGGGTAGATCGCTTCTATTATTTTTTTACTGTATTAATTTCAAGTAATTTATCTACAATTGCATCTGTTAGTTCCTGTGCTGTCTGTGGAACAAATTTGGTTAGTATTTGATTGACCATTGCACCCATCATACCGCCAGCAGTGATATCAAGATGTCCTGACATTTTAGTTGTCTTTTCGTCAATGACTTCGGCACGGAAATAGCCTCCGCCATTAAAGTTATCAGACAAACCTTTTAGATCAAAAATTACTTCGGATGGTTCATTCCATTCTTTAATATCGATTTGGAGCTTAACTGTCTTTTTCATAAACCCTAAGTCACCCTTGAATGCCCAAGTAGATTGGCGTTCACTTAAAATTTCATGGTCGATATATCCTGGAACAAGTGGAGCCCATTTGTTCATGTCATGAACAAATTCCCAAATTGTTTGAATATCTAATGGTACTTCAACTGTATGTGTTCCTTGTGGCATGATCTGCACCTTCCCGTTTCTGTATGGTTGTTTTATATGGTTATTGACGCAAATGAGTCATTATCTAAGAAAGTCTTTGTTTTTTTATTATGAATTGGCTGCGTGCTGTCCAGCTAAGAAGCCAAATACCATAGCAGGCCCGATTGTTCCGCCGGCACTTGGATAAATTGGGCCAAGTGGATTTCCTGAAGCATTTCCGGCAGCGTATAAACCTTTAATTGGTTCACCATTAAAGTTAACAACTTGTCCATTTTCATTGATTTTTGGTCCGCCATTCGTACCGAGTGCACCTAAATAGATAGGTAATGCGTAAAATGGACCTTTTTCAATTTTGCCTAGGTTTTTCTCAGGACTTCCGCCGCCATTTGTTAAGGCTTCAAACTGTATCGTACCGCGGTGGAAATCAGGGTCTTCACCTTGCTCACAATATTCGTTCCATTTTTGAATCTCCATTTCCAAACCGTCTGGATCAACACCAATTTTTTCAGCTAGCTCGCGAATAGTATCAGCTTGATCTACCCATTCAGGTGCAGGATCACCAGGTGCCATAGTAATAATGAGTTCGCTATCTTTTAGCTGTTGGTCAAAAATCATCCAGTTTGGTCCTTTGTTTGGAAACTCTACTTTTACTGGATCATAATTAAAGAAGGCTCTTGGCATATCGTTATAGGTTGTTCCTTCATGGACGAATCGGCGTCCGTATTTATTCACGATGATAGAGTTTGGACCATTACGGCCACCACCTAGCTGCGCCATTACATTATCTTCATATTCAAATGTTGGATCCACCATTGCTGGATACCACCATGCTTCACTCATATTTTCAAGTGCAGCGCCAGCCTTCATAGCCATTAAGAGTGCGTCTCCTTCATTACCAGGAGGGGTAACTGGATGAGTGAACTCAGCTTTTAAGAAGGCTTTGACTAATTGTTTATTCCATTCAAATCCGCCTGATGCTAGAATTACTCCTTTGCGTGCAGCGAAACGTAAAATTTCTCCATCTTTTGTTTCAGCGACAATTCCGACTACTTGTCCATCCTCGTCCATAATTAGCTCTTTACCAGCTGTTTCGATTAAGGTTTCGACGCCGCGATCCAAGCATGCTTTAAATAAAGAAGCGACTAATGAGCGACCCATAGTAACAATATTATTTTGCATACGCTCAGCCACTAACTGGAAGTCAATTCCTCCAACGGCTCCGCCTTCTTCTAATGTCAGAGGAGGGAAAATTGGGTTTTGACGGACTAATGAACCCCATTCTCCAATTTCATTTAAATCAAATGGAGCAGGGTCTAATGAACGTGTCCCATGTTTTAATGCCTCATCCATACGTGCATAATATTCTGGATAAGATTTTGGAGAAACAAATTTGACAGGAGTATGATCATCTAAAAACTTAATGATTTCATGTCCTTTATCTACAAAAGTTTCAATCATAGAATCTTCTGCTCGGCCAAGTGCTAAGCGTTTTATGAAATTAATAGCATCTTCACGATTATCTTCATACCCTTTTTCTTTCATATAATGATTAAGTGGAATCCAAGGAACTCCACCTGAAAAAGCAGTTGTTCCACCGATTTGATGGGTCTTTTCTAACACAAGAACCTTGGAACCGCTTTCAGAAGCGGCCACAGCAGCTGTCAAAGCGGCGCCACCAGTCCCTAAAACGATTACATCTACTTCTTTGTCCCAATTAGTAGGTATTTTACTAGACAAAAAATCATCCCCTTTGCCATTTTTGATAGTGACACTATCAATAAATTGATTATCACCGATAATTCTAATTATTTCAAGTTATTTGTCTAATTTGTGAAAAAAATAATTTATTATGTTTCTAGAATGCAAAACTCCAACCTTATCAATAGTGGGATAAGAACAATAGAACCATCGGAATATGTCTTTTGGACTATGTGGTAGAGAGAATATTAAAAGGGTAAGTGGTATAAACATGAACTAAGTTGTTTAAATGGTGAATAGGGGAGTTTTAAATTGAAGGAGAGGGGTAGCTTTTTTATCATATTATTACATATTTTGATATGCTTAATGGTGGTAGGACTCTTAAATTTTACTGTTTCAACCGGATAGAGTGATGTTGGATTGCCAGGAGAAGGATTATTAAAAACTTATATCTCTATAACATTTTGTGCACAGCTGATGATTCAAGTTCTTTTCTATCTTATCTCTCGTTCAGTTAAAAGGAGAGGACATTCAACTTTTATAAATATTTGTTCTATATTCTTAATTACAATTAGTTTTTTATTTTATATTTACTATATTATAGCGAGTTTTATTTACTATTAATAAATAAAAACTCATTGAACAACGGTAATTATTACTCAATTAGCTGATCATATCTTCGACCAAGCCAGTGCCGATTAGAAGTTTTTTCAGGACAATCTATGAATAGTAGAGTGATTTTTCCAATATATATATATGAATTAGTAGTTGATCAATGCTTGTCATTTGATTCATATTCAACTATAATTCCTCTGTTAAAAAATAAGTTTTGCGGAGGACAACATGAATTTAAAAGGCAAGAAGATTTATTTAGCAAGTGGTTGGTTTAACGATAATCAGGCACAGCGACTTTCCAAAGCAGAAGAAGTTCTGCGAAATATGGGCTTTGACGTATTTAGTCCAAGAGAGCATCAATTTAAGGAATATGTGTATAATACACAGCCTTGGCGAGATGTAGTTTTTAAGAATGATGTAGACCATGTAAAAGATGCAGATCTCATTTTCGCGATATATGATGAAACAGATTCTGGGACAATGTTTGAGATTGGGTTAGCTTATTCAATTGGTAAACCCATCTTTGTCTTCCACGAGAAAGAAGAATATTGCAACTTAATGATCACAGAATCATTGCAAGCTTATTTTAAAACGTGGGAAGAAGTGCAGAACTATGATTGGACTACTTGCCCATTGATTCGTTTTGAAGGAGAAGTAGAATAAGCATTTTTGCTAAGTAGTAAACTATTAATAATATGAATATCATTAAATTAAAAGCCGGTCTAAGACTGGCTTTTTTTATTTATGAAGCAAAAATATCATTCTCTATTTTTCCAAGACATTTGAAAGAAAAAGATGAAACTTATGTCTGCATTATCGTTAATTTTCAGGTAGTAGATGATTATATGGAGTATTAACATGATGTCCTAAAAATAAATTTCAAAAAGATAGAGGGAATAAATCTACAAGTAGATTTATATGAATGAATTATAAATGAAGGAAAGTTTAGAGAGAGGGTGGGTCTTGTTAGATCAGATTTTAAATACACAGCTAATCCAGTTCAAGGATCAATTGAATACATGGGAAGAAGCTATTCAATTAGCGGCTGCTCCCTTGATAGAAAATGATTCTATTGAACAGACTTATGTAGATAAAATAATCAGTAATACGAAGGAACTAGGTCCTTATTATGTACTTGGCCCAAACATTGCTTTGCCTCATGCAAGACCGGAATTTGGTGTAAAACAGATGGGATTAAGCTTTCTAGTTATGAAAGAACCTGTATGGTTTTCGGATAAGGACCACCATAAGGTTCAGCTGATTATTGTACTGGCAGCGGTGGATAATCAATCACATCTAGAAGCACTATCTGAATTGGCAGCTGTCTTAGGTGAAGAATTGAATGTGAAACAACTAATCCATTCCAAATCCAAAGATGATTTTTTAGAGCAATTATTTTCATTTATACAATAGGAGGCAGCAAGATGAAAATATTAGTTGTATGTGGGAACGGTTTAGGAAGTAGTTTTATTGCAGAAATGAATGTAAAGAAAGCTTTGCGTGAAATGAATCGGGAGGCAGAAGTAGGGCATACCGATTTAACATCCGCCAAAGCGGAGACAGTAGATTACTATATTGGTTCACCTGAAATCATGGAGCAGTTAGAGGGAGATGGAAGGAAAGTCATTCCGCTCATTAATTTATTCAATGTCGAAGAAATCAAAACTGTTTTAGAAAAACATCTGGAGGATATATAACATGGATTTGATAGTAGACATATTAAGTACTCCGGCGATTTTGGTTGGTTTATTCGCTCTGATTGGTTTATTGCTGCAGAAAAGAGCAGCTACTGAGGTTGTATCTGGAACATTAAAGACAATTATGGGCTTCCTGATTATTGGTGCTGGTGCAACTGTCATTACGGGTTCACTCTATTTCTTTGGAAAAATGTTAGAGAAGGGCTTCGATATAGATGGTGTTATCCCGAACAACGAAGCGATCGTTGCGATGGCTCAAAATGCTTTTGGTACTGAAACAGCTTTAATCATGTTGTTAGGTATGATTATTAATATCCTCTTAGCTCGCTTCACTCCATTTAAATATATATTCTTAACAGGACACCATATTATGTTTATGGCTTGTTTGTTAGCAGTCGTATTATCGACAGGCGGACTAGATGGAGCAGCTTTAATTATAATTGGGTCTATTATTCTAGGATTATTAATGGTTTTAAGTCCAGCCCTGCTACAGCCCTTTGTTAGAAGGATTACAGGTAATGATGACATTGCGATCGGTCACTTTGGTTCATTCGGATATTGGGTTGCTGGATTAGTAGGTAAAGGAGCAGGGAATAGAGCTAAGTCAACAGAAGATATTCGAGTGCCAAGAAGTTTAGGATTCCTTAGAGATACATCCGTAGCAATCTCCTTAACTATGTTAGTTATGTTCTTTATCGTTTCGATTGCTGCTGGTCCAGCTTACATTGAAAATGAGTTGAGCGGCGGTCAAAACTTTATTGTATTTTGCCTTATCCAAGCAATCACGTTCGCTGCAGGTGTTTATATCGTTTTAGCGGGTGTTCGATTATTATTAGCAGAAATCATTCCTGCCTTCAAAGGGGTAGCGGACAAAGTTGTTCCTCATGCTAAACCGGCATTGGATGTACCAGTGGTGTTCCCTTTCGCCCCAAATGCAGTCATTATTGGTTTTATTTTTAGCTTTCTCGGAGGTATTATAAGTATGTTTTTACTTCCGTTATTTGGCTTGAAAGTAATTGTTCCTGGTCTAGTACCACACTTCTTTTGCGGAGCAACAGCTGGTGTATTCGGAAACGCTACCGGCGGCAGAAGAGGAGCTATGTTAGGTGCATTTGTTAACGGTATTCTGATCAGCTTCTTGCCAGCATTATTACTACCGGTCTTAGGAGACTTAGGTTTTGAAGGTACAACATTTGGCGATACCGATTTCGCGATCGTGGGTATTTTCTTAGGATATTTAATGAAACTATTTATGTAGATGCTAGAAAAGCATCGAACAACAGAAGAAGTGATAAATATTTTAGTTTTAAATGAGTTTTAACGCAAAAAAAGCAACTACATCATAATTTGTAGTTGCTTTCTTTAATGTTTTGAATAAAATTTTCTGCGTAGACCCAGGTATTCTGTTGCCGTGATCATCATTTGAGCTTTCTTTGCTTGTTGATGTGCCATTACAATGTTTGAGCATTTCATATAAGCTTGATCTAGTACATTCTTGACCTCTTGCCGTTTATCTTCTGCGATTTCATCTGGGAACCAATCATTTGCGAACCCTGTAATCATATATAATGAAATTACTTTTTCGGGGAATGATGTTGTATCACGATTGTCCAGTTCTTCTATTATCCTTGCTAAATTAGTGTTTGATTTGAGCAGGTTATAATAGCTTGCTGTTGCCTCGTATAAAGCGTCCAGCTCTTGTTTGTGATGTAATGCTTGGAGTGTTGTCACCGCTTCTTCAATCGTATCAAACCAATCATTTATTCCGGAGATTAAAAGGCTGGTTTGCGGGTCTGCTAACCCATATCCATTCATCACTTCGCAATCTGGGTAATGCTTTAACAATTCATTTTTTGTCGTGAAGATATCCCCGTGATAGGTCTCTCCTAAAGTATCATATACTTTATTGGCATAGAGACGAATCAGGTTTCCCTCTTTCATTTCCACTATCACTTCAAGCTTCTCCATCTTGCATTCCTTCTTTCATGTAGGTTTTGGATAGGATAGCAGCTATATTGTAAATTTGTTTTATAAGTATGTATCAAAAAAGAAAGGTTATATATTTACTTTACCTTCTGCTTAATCGTTTTGTATAGAGACAAAATATTACTAATAAACTGATTCTTTGAGAGAATCACCAGTGTATAACAACTAGTTAAGAATCATAGAGAAGTAGTGAAATTTAATGTAAATATGTGGTTAAATAAATGGAAGAAGGGGTTAGGTATATTCTTCTTTTCAAAAAATAGTGAGGGGTAATATCTATGTTCAAAATTACAAAGAATCCGTCTGGAAATACATACCGTGAGCTTATTGAATTGGCATTTAGTTCTTAGAAAGGATATGGGAGACTTAACTAAGTTTGCCCCCATTCTACGAAAGTTTGATCCATCATTTAAGCTTATGAAAGAGCAATCTGAATGGGCAAGTAACATTTTAGGAGATAATCAAACTGCAAAAGTATATTATTTTTCCACAGATGAATATGCAAAAAAACAGTCTTGGAACTATCCAATTCTTTATTTGGTTGGGTTTTCCCTGACTTACCTGAAGATTTATCATTTTTTAAAGAAGGTGAGGACTGGCTGGCAACTAATTCTCATGAATCAGAGTGCTATATAATGACATCAGATAAAAATGAAATAGCCAAAATTAATGCAATTAAAGGTTTAACTTATGAATGGGAAAGAGGAAAAGTAAGGGCTGTTAAGAAAGCTAGTAAAAACAAGCGAATGTCTAAGCATTCCAGACCATGGGAAAATGTAAATTAAATTATTTTTTGTATAAAGAGGTGGATGTACTTGTTTTTAAATGATATTCAGTTATTAGATGAGAGTGATAAAACAAATATATATACAGATGCAATATGTATAACTGAAATGTTTTTATGGTATCTAGGTAAGAAATTTAAAACAGAAGATTGTAAAGCCATTTTCTTTCAATGTGGTGATTATGAAAATGTCCGGGTCATTAAAGAAGAACAAGAAGGCTACGATGTTCTGGTCCCTAAAAATAGTTATGATGTTCAATTACCTTTAGACTTATCAAAGTATAATAAAGCAACTGACTTTGGTAAAAAGAAGATATTAACGTTAGCTTTGCAGAGGGGGATGACTTATTTAGCTGAATCTAAGGATTGGGATATAAAGAAGGTTGATCAATCAATAGAAAGAATGTATGAAAAAAAATTAACACATACTTTTCAAGCGTGGAAAGGAAAGCTATCACCTGATAAAAGGAAATTAGCTTATCCATTAGTTCACTTAGATTTAAATGAATTTAAAGTATCACTTATTGTAGAAGATAGAAGAAAGCAAATAATAGCGACTAAAGAGATTGCCGTAACAAAGCCTGATTTGGATGAATTAGGTTATTATATGAAAAAATTAGAATGGCTAAGTGATTCCGAAGTAATTCTTTATACCAGAGCTCATAAAAAGACATATAATAGTATACTTTTATAAAAATAGGTTTGTATTTAACATACCATCAATAATAGCACAGACCAAGGCAAAGAACGTCTAATCAAACTAGCGAAGGTTCCTTATATGCCATTCCACAATTTCAGACATACTCATGCAACGATATGAATGAGGATGGGTGAGAATCCGAAAGTGGTTAGTGAGCGTCTGGGACATGCCAGAGTTGGGATAACACTCGATATCTATTCCTATACAATGAGGAAATGCAGAAGCGGACAGCGGATCGGTTTGGTGAACATTTTGGATTTAACGGAAATAATGGAGACAGCTGAACCCATGGAAAGACGGGGATCGTGCAGTGTCGTGTGCAGCTTTTGTGCAGTCTTTGGGCAATGTATAAATATACAGGAAAAATCGGACATTTAACGAAAAACAGAAAAAAGGCTCAAACCCTTGATACTCTTAGGTTTAAGCCTTCTTGAAAAGTATGATCCCGACTGGGTTCGAACCAGCGACCCCCACCCTGTCAAGAATGTGTCAGGGCAAATTAGGTATACTAATATAGTAAGTTAGTACCTAATCATATCGAGCATGGTTGTGAGAGCCAGATTTTCGTAGTTTTCAAAATGACTAGATACTATCTTGATATATTTCGTCGCCAATTTGGTCGCCATTGCCACCACTCGTCACCACCACATAAAAATCGTTGGTCGCCAGTAATTAAGCATAAATATCCAATGTTAGTTTGGTTTCATATATAACTATTCAAAGTAGGATGGGTTTCCGCTAAGATTTTCAATAAAAGTATAAGAACTTAGAAAGCATGTTTTGAGAATTTTCAAAACGTGCTTTTTTACTTCTCTTAATTTTATGAGGTAATTATGAATTTTATTAGAAGATTCATAGGAGTGTGGTTAATAAGTATAGGTATATTATGAGGACTAAAATTCGAATAATAAGGAGAGATGTGTAAATTAATGGTAAAATATGTTGTGTGAGTAAAGTTCGAAAGGGGAATATTAATGTACTTACATAGTGTTAGATTGTGGAATTGGCGCAAGTTTGGTCAAAGTCCTAATGGTCAAGCTGGAATTGAAGTTGAATTTAAAGAAGGTCTGAATATATTAGTTGGAGAAAATGACTCTGGAAAAACCGCGATTATTGACGCAATTAAAATGATTTTAGGTACTAATAGCAATGATATAAATTGGGTAACTGAGTTAGATTTCCATGATGGAAGTTCCTTATTAAAAATTGAGTGTGTTTTTCGTGGATTAAGTAAAAGAGAAGAGTCATATTTTTATGAATGGTTAACGATTAAATCACAAAAATCAGAATTTCGCATTGTTTTAGAAGCAGAACAATATGAAGACATTAATATGAAGAAAAAAATTAAGAGAAGTGTTAAAGCGGGACCAGAGAATCTTGAAATGGCAATGGATGATTCTATCAGACAATTATTAGCAGTTACGTATTTGAAACCTTTGCGGGACGCAAATACAGAATTAAGCCCAGGCAATAAATCGAGAATTGCTCAAGTTATCAAGAGTTTAAAGGATTTTTCTCAGGATAGCGCAGAAAAAGAAAAAGTTATCGGGAGCTTCTCTACTGCTTTTGATGAACTGAAGGAAGTTCTAAATGAGCCAGTTTTAAGCAAAATTGGTATTACTGTTGACCAATTTTTTGAGGAAAATAATAAAAAGGTACCTGAAATCAGAAATAGAAAAATGGACTTTTCGGAAATATTGAGAAAGTTAGAAATGAATCTAGGAGAGACAAGCACAGGACTAGGGAGTTCAAATTTACTATTTATGGCTGTTGAACTTCTACTTTTAAGTGAAACTGAAATTGGACCGAAGATTGCATTAATAGAAGAAATTGAAGCACATATACACCCACAAGCACAACTTCGTGTAATAAAACATTTTGAAAAAAATGTTGAGGAAACAAATATTCAATATATTTTTACTTCACATAGTCCAATTTTAGCCGCCTCTGTTTCATTGGAAAATGTAATCTTTGTATACAATAATCAGGCGTTTCCGATGAAACAAGGTCAGACTATGTTGGAAAATGAGGACTATGAATTTTTAGAAAGATTTCTAGACGCAACAAAAGCAAACTTGTTTTTTGCAAGAGGAGTTATTTTTGTAGAAGGTGACGCAGAAAATCTATTATTGCCAGCCATTGCAGAAGTTATTGACAGGCCTTTACATAAATATGGTACCTCAATAATTAATGTAGGTAGTTTAGCATTTAAACGATATTCATCTATATTTTTAAGGTCAGACCAAAATAAAAAGATGAATTTTCCTATTGCTATCATTACGGATCTAGATTTAAAACCCTTAGAATATTATGGGGAGCCCTGTTATATAAAAATTAATGAAGAGGTTAATAGAAAAATCGCTGAACTGTATGATATTGATGATTTAAGCAGTGATTTAAATAATACTATATTTATACAATTTAAAGATTTAATAAGCAAAACAGAAGAAGCCTACGGAAAAGAAATAAAAAAAACTATTACTAATGATAAAGAAAAGAAACAAAGATTTGAAGAGATAGCAACATCTATTAAAGCTTTGTTAATGACTGTTAAACCTAGTTTTGATGAATATAAGCAAGAGCGGGAGAGACAAATTAGAGAAAGATACTTTGATGATTTTGAACAAACGAAAGTATTTATTTCTCGACCTTGGACATTAGAACATTCTATCGCTAGTAGTTTTTTGTATGAAGAATTTGAAGACTTATTGTTAAAGATAAATTACGTTACAGAGAGTTATAAAGTGAAACAAAAGGGAATTTGGTCAGAAATTGATGATAAAGCTGTAAGAGCGACTGAAATATATTCCTTTTTATTGAACAAAGAAATATCTAAATCTATTGTTGCCCAACAATTTTCCAAATTACTTATAGATAATAAGGAAAATTTTAAAAATAAATTATTAGAAGACGAATCATTAAAGCATTTAGTACAAGCAATCAAACATGTAACAGGAGGAGATGATGTTGCAGTTTGATGAAAAAGAATATGAATTAGTAGAAAGTATCTTATTGGGTGATGGAAAATTTAATGAACTGCAAAGGAAATTTATTGAACTTTTTGAGAAGAAAATAATTATTGCTGGACCAGGGGCAGGAAAAACTACAGCTTTAGCAGCAAAACTAGTTTTGTTATTTAGGTATATAAATAAAATGAAAATTAAAGATGGAGTCTGTATTATTACCTATACAAATGTAGGTGTTAAAGAAATCAATAATACTTTGCAAAGAGCAGGAGTTGGTATTGTAACTCATCCCCATTTTATTGGAACAATTCATGAATTTTTCAATAAATTTTGCGTAATCCCTTTTTTTAAGCAACTCAAGAAGGATTCCATTTATTTTATTGAAGATACGACCGCTGAAATAAAGTTTTACGAGGATTTTTTAGCGCGTAAATATTCCTATTTAAAGAAAGAGTCTAAAAAAGAAATAAGAAAAGCTATTGCTAAAAGAGTATATGACAGTAAATTAATCTTTAATGAATCGGTTGGAAAATTTGAAGTATTAAATTCTAGTGGGTGGGATAAGTTTGAAAAGTATGAGTCTGATATTTTGCAAGCACAACTTACACGTAAAATTAATGGTTATTTAAAGTATGATGATACATTTCTGTTTTCGAAAAAATTTTCGAGTGATAAATACTATAGGGAATTATTGCAAAGACGTTTTAAATATGTGTTTATAGATGAATTTCAAGATACAACTCTTGAAGGTTTAGAGCTTATTAATAAGATTTTTGACACTGGTGAAAACGTAATACAAATGATAGGTGATCCTTATCAAACTATTATGTATAACCAGCCCATGCCGATATACGATGAGAGGATAGTGTTTGAATTAAATTTAACCAATCGTTTTGGCAAGGAAATTTCTCAACCTTTAAATATGATAGTGCCTGAGGCTAATATTCAAGTGAAAGAAGAAAAACGCTCCTTCAAACCTATTGCTTTAATTTATCAGAACGAAAAAGATATTTATCCGGAATATATAAGAATAATTAAAGAACACAATCTTCTCGATAAATCGTTTAGAGAATGTGAGTTTGGAGATAAAGTCCTTGTATTAGTTAAAGCTTGGGCTTCAAAAATAAAAGAAGGAGTAAATTACACTGAAAAAAAATCAAAAAAATCTGATTCACTTGCTGTTCAATTAAAACGGGAAATAATAGAATTTATCTACACTAAAATTAGTATAGTTCATAATGAAAGTTTTAGTGATATTAAAAAATGGGTTAATAATCATGAAAAAATTAATGAATTGAATAGTGTACTAATTGATGTGTTAAAATTTGGGGTTACTGATCCAATAAAAATTATCCTTAAAGAAATAATAAATACAATTCTGTTTGAAAAAGAAATTAGAGGAATAAACATAAATAATAGATTTTTTTCGAAAATTGAAGAGTTAATAAATACTTCTATTGCTGTAGATGAGGACGTAAATTCAGACCTCGATGACATTTATACAATTCATTCTGTTAAGGGTGAGACATTACGTTCTGTTCTAATTGTCAATTTTAACGGTCCTCTTACAGATATATTATTTAATAAATATGGTATTACCGATGAAAATAGCTATTCATTCACTTACCGAAATTTATTATATGTGGCAATGAGTAGGGCAGTATACTTATCTGTATTTGCCATCCAAAAAAATAATATTACAGATGACGCTCTTGAAAAACTCCAAAAACACTGGAGTATAAGAGAAATTAAAGGTGATAAATAATTTTTATAGAATCGCATATCTTAATAGAAGTTGTGCTCTTTTGGCGAGCAAGAGTTGTGCTCTTTTGGCGACCAAGAGTTTTGGTCGCCAATCCGTCGCCAATTGGTATTTAAATGAGAAATTTTTGGAGATATGTTTACATGAAAAAAAGGCTCAAACCCTTGATACCATTGGGTTTGAGCCTTCCTTAATGTATGATCCCGACTGGGTTCGAACCAGCGACCCCCACCCTGTCAAGGTGGTGCTCTCCCAGCTGAGCTACGGAATCAGAATACTATGTAATTAACAATATTTAATATAAAGGGTAAGTCAGTTAAAGTCAAGATGAATTTTTGTTGTAGGATCTTTCTTCTATATAAATACACAAAGCGATCCTTTAAATTAGAGAAGGAACATAGCCTTTTTAGTCCTCATGAATCTGTCTGACATTCTTCAGAGTAAAGTCTGTAATAATCATCACCAAGATCTGTCTAATAATTGGCGATTTTGAAAGCAAATTTATCATTCAGTTGATCTTTTTGCGCATACTAAAAATTATAAAATCTTTAGTAAATTTGTTTGACATAATTTACTAAAAATGATATTTTTAGTATACATCAGTTCTTTATAGAGAACTAGTGACTATTGATCTATGAATTATATCTATAAGTTTGAGAGAACTGATTGTAGTTTAGGATTATATCTATAAAAGATAGATAAACTCAATACAATAATAGGATGAAAAGGGCCTGCTTTGCTCCGTGTGTTCTAAATAAAGAACGATACATCAGGGGTGAAGGAGAAAAAAGTATGTCAAAAACGAATCTTGAGTTGAGGTTCTTCATGTGAAAATAACTTTTGATGGTGGGCAAGTTAACGGTGGTCACAGAGGAAGTTGATTGTGTAGAGAAGGAAAAAGCCCTTATACAAATTTATCGTATAGGGCTTTTTTTAAAATTGGAGTGATGAAGTTGATTCAGGTATTGAAGCAGATGGTGTACCAGGCGTTTGGATTTGCAATCAAAAGTGAAGTTGCCAGAGTTAATTTAGCTTGAAGGATAGAAATCTTAATATATCAACTTTTATTATGTCCAAAAGGAATGTAGTCAGTGATATGGATGGGGAGAAAGTGATGTTAAGCGTCCATAATGTTAAATATTATAATCTCGGTGAAGTCGGAGGCTTAACCTGGGAACTAATGAATGAACCTAAGTATCGATGAGCTTGTGGATCGATTAACAGAAGAGTATGACGGAAGCCCTGAAGAATGTGAAAGTCAGGTTCGTTCATTTCCTGGATATGTTGAAAAAAGAAGAATTAATTGACTAAACCATTACTTCCTAAGGAGTTATGTTTATGAACCTCATTCAGAAAGCTCGAACCTTGCTGTCCATAGATAGTAAAACCTTCATGATGTATGCAGAAGCTTATTGTTCCTTGGGAGTGGCCCGGATACAAAAGAGTCTGCCCTTTTCTAAAATTGCGCCTAAATTGGGCAGAAAGATGGAAGAGACCTCATTAACTTATGTGCCAGCCCATACTGAAATCCTGGAGTTAGTGTCCAAAAGTTTGGAGACGATGAGTAGATATACGTTTTGGGAAAGTAAATGTCTTGTTATGGCGATTGCAGGAATGAGAATGCTCGAGCGGCGTGGCATTGAAAGTACTCTTTATATGGCAACAGCAAGAGATAAGGAAGGAAAGATGAAGGCTCATGCCTGGCTGCGGAGTGGATTATATTTTGTAACTGGAGCCAATGGGAAGGAAGGATACACAGTGGTGGGAACCTTTGCTAAAAGAATGGGGGATCAGAAGGAGAAAAAATGATGGATAGACAACCTTTGCACGTGACCGGTTTTTCCAAAGAGCTGAACCTAATGTTCGCCTTGAGCAAGGTACCAACATGGCAGAAGAGGATATGGAAAAAGTAATTAACTGTTTGCAGATGGTCTTAATGAAGTAAATAATCTGAGCTAAAGAGGTAGAGAAAATGATAGGAAGAAATATACAGGAAATACGTAAACGTAAAGGAATGACACTGACCCAGCTAGCTGCAAATGCCGGAATATCTAAATCCTATTTAAGCAATATTGAAAGGGGAGTGAATCAAAATCCTTCAATTGAAGTATTGAAAAGGCTAGCGTTTGTTTTAAATGCAGATTTAAAAACTTTATTGCGCGTACAAGAAGGTGTTGAAACCAATCAAAATATGAATCAGGAATTAATCAACCTAATCGAGGAATTAAAGACAACCGTAATTGATAAAGAACAAATGGATGAGTATCGGGCATTAATTGAGTATATTATGTGGAAAAGCAAAGTAAAATAATTGCCCAACCCTACCAAAATATCGAAATCATCCTAGCCAATGATGGATCAGAATTTATGGTTATACGCAGGATGGAATGCATAGTATAGATCAGTTAAAAATCGGTGATAATCAGTGGCCGGTCGCTGTTGATGGCCATAGGCTTGAGACTCGACCTTATTTGCTGTGGAAATTGGATTACATGCATTATAAATACGGGAGTTGGCTCTGGAAGAGTGCTTTTACGTTTGTCGTCATCTAACTCATTCTGTGGGAGGTTTAGGATTGAAAAAGCCAAATTTCCAGGTCGTATTTTGGTTGCTATATCAGTAATGAATAATGGAATTCAAAAAGCCTCCCGGTTATGACGGGAGGGAGCCTTGCGATAGCCTAAGTCTGGGTGAGTAATCTGGATAAATCTTTCCTAATGATATCAAGCCGATCTTCCATAAGTACCTGTGGAATTTTATAGCCGACAAACAAGGGAGATACAACAAAGCGTGGGATGGCCTTGCAAATAATCAAGTCATGAAAATGGTAAAAGAAAAGGTTATAGCTGGTGCATCCCTTATGGAAACCATCCAAAATATAACGGACCAGGATTTGAAGTTTATCAGCAAAATCATCAATCTCATCTAATGTGTTCAATATTAAATTGAATTCAGTAAAACCGATAACTGGATACTTTGATACATTTAACTCAATACCGGATTTCTTGTATACCTCTGTGCCTTCAAAATCAATCATTGCCATATTCTTATGGTAATCTACATGTTTCATTCCAATCACTTGCATATGGGCATGCTGAATGCTGCCGCCTGAAAAGGGACCATGATTCTTAAATAAGATAACGGACTCATACTCACCAGTCTTCTCCACTTCAAGCCATTTAGCAATACTGAAGCGAATTAATTCACGCATATGCTTCTGTTCATATCCCCTTATATCTTCGTGACATTGATTGGTTTCAATAATGACCGTTTGATAGGTATCCAGAAGAGTGGGATATTTATTCATCAACCAAATAATATCTCCCTTTGTCTCAAGAATATCGGTAAGCTCATCTCTTTGGCAAAAGGGGCAGGCTGCTGTTTTATTACGGATAGTTTCAGGCTTTTGACTGCCAATTGTACTTGAAAAATATAATTGTTGCTGATCCATACTTGCACCTACCTTGTTAACTGTTAAAACTCGATATGTTTATTATAAATTAAAGATATGTACGATTGTATATTTTTAGCCATATTATAGAAATAAAAAAAGTGTAAAAATACATAATAAAATGTCGATAGTAACAATGACATATATCTTTAATTGATTGATTATAAAAACATGGACGGTGAGTAGTGAAATGGATTTCGAGTATAGGGATCAATATGTACAGGGAGAAATAGGTGATGTGATTTATTTTAAAAGAGGAAATTTATTTATCTTTGGAGAAATTATAATACTGAGGGAAGCTTCGTGTATTGTGGAAATTTCTAAAGAATATGCAGACGAATTGAAACTCAACACAACGAGAACAGTTGTCAGACATGGTAATTATAAAATTATTGAGACCTCAAAAGTTCGCGCAAGAGTAAGTGAGCAACAAATCGATCCATTCAGTACACAAGTTTATCATTAAATTTACAATTCGTAGGGAGTGATTGTAAAAGTACCAATCGTGCAATGAAATCACCATTGAATATGCCTTTAAAGTTTTTTAAACCAAATTTGGAAGGAGAGAAGAAATGAAAATTAAATTATACGTCTTTTTAACATCTACCAAGGATAAAGAAAATAGTAGAAGCGAAATGATGATGAAAACAGTTGAGTCATCTTTCCGTCCGGTAATAGGAGACATTATTGAAGATCCTGGATTTGATCAGGGATTTCACAACGGATATGAGGTTGTGAAGGTGACGGTTAATTATGAGAAGAATGAATGCTATGTATCTCTTAGTCCGATGGCAATTGAATTAGAGGAAATTAGATTCGATGATTATATAAATAAGCTTACAGCCAATGGATGGGAAATCGTTTCAAAAGAGGATATATCAATGGCTAAATCTCAATCTCAACTATGATCTTTATACATATTATGACATCTTGAATCAAAGGACCGCGATTGGTCCTTTAATCATTTATAATCTAATTTTTATCTCAGGGCCTGTTGGTTTCTTTTGAAAGGAGTTTGATGGTCTGTAAAATTAAACGTCAGTTCAGGAAGAGAATCCGGTAATGGGGGAGAAACTATTATTCATTTAAGGGGGCAATCACATCATGAAAAGAGAATGTGATTGCCCCCTCTCTGTTATTAGATTAGATTAAGCACCAACCTTCACATGGTCGGTGTCAGGCTGATTGGTTAAATCTTTCTTCTGAAGCAGCCACATGAGTCCTGCTGAAATGAATCCGAGGGATCCAATTACCATCCAGGCAGATGTAATCGAGTATGCTGCAATAAAGCTTCCCATAATCATTGGGCTTGTTGCATATCCGGCGCCAATTATCAGTGGGAGAATACTGCTGACTCTGCCTCTGTGCGAAGCTGGTGTTTGATTAGCTATAAAGGTCGAAGCATTGATTGCAATCATGATTTCTCCAATGGTCATGATGAAAATAGATACATAGAAGAAGGGAAGTATCGTGGTGAAGGCGAGCATACCAAAGGCAAAAGCATAGCACAAGGCTCCGGTGGCTATCACTTTTATAGGCCTTATCTTATTTGTCAGTTTCGTAATAATCGGCGTAAACGAGATAACCAATATACCGTTAAATGCGGCAAGTGTTCCGTAATAGGCTGCGCCAGAATCATTAAACAACTCCTCTAAATGCAGCGGTATGGTAAATGCCCATTGAGCGTATTCAAATTCGATACATAATAGAATAAAAGCGAACATAATTAATATTGGTCTTGCCCTCAGCACTTTAAAAACAGATCCTTCTACATGCTCCTCAAGCTTTCTTTCCGTTTTCTCTGTTACTGAAATATGTTTGGTTTTTGTCTCTTTTATAAAAATGAAAATTAATGTTGTTGCTAAGAGCGTAGCAATTCCATCAATGATGAAAACAAGATCTAAATGATTTTTATATAGTAGACCGGCCATGATTGGACCAACCGCAAAACCTAAATTAAAACCCATATAGGTTAATGAATAAGCACCTTTCCGATTCTCGGGGGTAGTTAAATCCGCCAATAGTGCATCGTAGGCAGGTGAGCACAAAGCAAAGAAGAGTGATGATAGCATGAGCAAATAAGCCATGGTCATCGAAGGCTCTATTAAACCTATGGATATAACGGTTATGCCTCCTAGACCTTGCGAAACTACAATAATAAATTTTCTCCCCAAGGTATCAGCCAGCTTTCCGCCTAAAATCATACTTGGTGCAGAAATGACACTGACTAAAGTAACATATAGCCCTGCTTGCGCACTATCCATGCCGATCTTCTGAGTGAGGATTAAAACAAGTAATGGATGTACAAACCCTCCCAGACTATTAATAATTCGAGCAAAAAATATAATATAAATTTCTTTGGGTAACCCCCGATATGGACTAAATAAATTTTTAAAAAACTGCATAATGCCTCCTGATTCCTTTAATTAAATTCCAATAATTTCTATTTTAATAGATAAATAGGTAAAAGAGAATATTTGTTTAAAAAATTTTAAATATTTTGAAATTTTAAAGGAAGGAATTGGTATAATGGTGTGTGAAAGATGATAGCTTCAACCAGAGAGAAGGTAAGCAGATGGAGTTTTTTAATGTATTGATTCCGGTATTTGTTATATTTGCTTTAGGATATATAGGCGAGAAGAAGATAGGATTTGATCCAAAAACGATTTCAACGATGTCCCTTTATTTAATGACACCATTACTGGTGTTTCAAACGTTTTATACTAATGAACTGACCTTAGATTATCTTTATATTGTTATTTACGCGTTTGGGCTTTGTTTAGCACTTATGATCTTTGTATGTTTTATCGCTTTTATAAATAAATAC
Source organism: Pradoshia sp. Z3_51 (assembly GCF_058215915.1). NCBI lineage: Bacteria > Bacillati > Bacillota > Bacilli > Caryophanales > Bacillaceae > Pradoshia > Pradoshia sp. Z3_51. The sequence continues at coordinate 80,411 of NZ_JBZAJC010000002.1, forward strand.
AACATAAAGGAAACCTGTGGGCTCATTCTTGGTTCGGTTTTTATGAACAATGGTAATTATGGAACACCTGTTGCGTTATTATTGTTTGGCGCTGCCGGATTTGATTACGCCATCATCTTAATGGTCACCCAAAGTATCGTGATGGCTACAATTGGGGTATATGTAGCGGCGCGAGGAAGTGATATAGGCGGAGGGATTAGAGATACACTTGCAATTGTATTACGTATGCCTGTTGCATATGGAGCGATTTTTGGACTGTTATTTCAGTACACGGGTATTACCATCAGCCATTCCTTAATGACTACCATTGATTTAGTTGGAAGCGCGGCTATTCCGACAATCATGCTTGTTTTAGGTATGCAATTAGCCAAAATCAGTCTTAAGAATATTGAATATAAAAAGGTTACGTATGCACTAATCATTAAATTGGCAGTGGCGCCCCTTGTAGCGTGGGGAATTTCAGCCCTTTTGCCAATCGATACCTTGCTTAAACAATTAATGATTATCATGGCCGGAATGCCTGCTGCTGCAAATACGACGATGTATGCCATTCAGTTTAATACAAAGCCGGAATTTGTTTCGGTTTGTACATTTATAAGTACAGTACTTAGCTTAATCACTTTACCAATCATTTTTTATTTTGTTTTATAGTGAGAAGGATTTATTAGAAAGTGAAGTACATAAAATGGGATTAAACGAATCAATTTATATGAAATATTAGTTGTTCCGCAGAAAGGATGGTATTGGGAATGAAAAGAAACAAAGTATGGATTCCAGCGCTTTTAATGGGGGTAAGCTTGGTGGTATGTATAATGGCCCTTATCCAATCGATCAACTCAACTCCTCAAAGATATCCATTATTAGGCTTGATCCCCTGTGTTATAGGTGCAGCTTCTTTTCTATATATCAATAAAACCGCCCAAAAAAAGACTTTGTTTCTATGGTTCACTCAGATATTAAATATACTATTTATGATATTTCCATTGATAACACTTCTATACTTTATGTCCTCTAATTAGATTCTTAATTATTGACCTCTTGATTTTGAGGTCTTTTATTTATGCTATAAATCTTAAAACTATAAAATTATGGTATTTTTTATAATATATTGAAACTTTTTTCTAGGATAAACAGTCTAATAAGTAGAGAGAAAACAGGGGGGAGCCGCATGCATGAAGATGCTTCTTTAGTACAAAGGGCTATAAAAGGGGATGATACAGCATTTTTAACTTTATTAGATCTTCATAAGGAACAGCTGTATCGAATGGCCATTGTCTATTTAAAAAATGAAGGAGAAGCTCTGGAAGCTATCCAGGAAACGACTTTTCGAGCATACCGTTCAATTAAAAAGCTGCGAGAGCCATCCTATTTCTCTACATGGCTTGTAAGAATTTTATTAAACGTTTGTTCAAATGAATTGAAGGCCAAAAAAATACACCATCATTTCATTGGACAGGAAATGGTCCATACGGATGATTATGGTCAGCTTGAAATAGAAGAGGCGCTCATGTTCCTGGATGAACCATCACGTGAAATCATCGTATTAAAGTATTTACGGGACCTATCCATAAGTGAGATTGCGGATATATGTGAATGCCCACAAAGTACGGTTAAAACAAGACTTTACAAAGGCCTTCGGAAGCTCAAGGAACTAATGAAGGAATCGGGAGGTACCCGCCATGTATGAAAAAGAGAGACAAGAATTATTGGATTTAAAAAAACAAATGGAATATGTGCCTGTACCAAACGAAAAAGTTTCCGCAGCCATTCAGTCAGGCTTTAGTAAAGCCAAACACAAGAAGAGAAAAAGACTTATAAAATATACAGGATTAGCAGCGGCTGCTATTGTACTCCTGTTTTGCATTAGCCTGGTACGAGTGTCACCGTCCTTTGCAAATGCCCTTTCTTCTATACCGGGCGCAGAAAAAATTATCAATCTAATCCGAAACGATAAAGGCTATATGTCTGCAGTGGAGAATGATTTTTTACAGTCAGTTGGACAGACGCAAGAGAAGGATGGGTATAAGGTAACGATTGAATCCTTAATTGTTGATAGGCATAGGATGGTTGTTTTTTATCATATAGAGGGAGCAGGGGATGAAATACAAATAGAATTTCCCGATCTATTGATTGACGGAGACGGTGTCGAGCAATCCATATCCTATTCAGCTCATGAAAATGGGTTCGGCTCCTTAGATTTTAATCTAGTGCATCAGCTTGAAGATAGAGAAGAAATAGAACTAAAAGTCCATCTGAAAAATGACACTAGCTTAATAGGTCCATTTAAGTTCCCTTTGAAAATAGATCATTCCTTGTATAAAGGTCAGCATAAACAGATGGCCATTGATGAAACAGTGACCATAGACAATCAGCGGATTACGTTTGGAAAAGTAGAAATTGATCCACTAAGTGTCAGGGTTGACGTAAAATATGATCCGAATAATACAAAAAAAATATTTCATTTGAATCATGTTAGGCTAATGGATGATAAAGGTGAGATATGGGGATCTACTGGCAGTCATTTTAATGAGGAAGAAAGTAAAATCTATATAGAAAGTAATTATTTTCGGAAACCCGAGAAGCTGTACCTACTATTCGATGGTATTCATGCTCTAAATAAGGATGAGTTAATCATTGAAGTTGATGAAAAAACAGGCAGGCTATTGAAATATCCATCGGATGGATTTGTGAAATCTTCAAAGATAGAAGAGAATAAGGTGTCTATTTTCATGAAAATCCCCAAGAGTAAAGATACTGTTTCTAGTGGTGGAATGATAACTGATGGAACAGGTAAAGAAATTTCAACAGGGGAAGCGGAGTACTGGGAAATAGACGGTTTAGACGCTATAAGCTTCTACTATAAACCAGAAGAAATCATTAAGGGTCCTCTTAATATTGAATTAGACACCTACCCACTTACCCACAAACAGCAAGTCAAGCTCCAAATAAAATAATGGAACAAAATTGTCCTCAATGATTGTTGGCCGGTTTTATCATAAAAGTCACCTGAGGAGCTTATACATAATAATAGGAACGGAAAGGGGGAAATCGATTGAAGAGGAGTGCCATCATAAAAGGAAATTATCGATATTCCCTAAAGAGGGAATGGGATGATTACAATTTAAGAAAAGCTGTCTTTGTTCTTTTACACCCAAGCGAGGCTGATGACAGAGTGGATGACCGGACGACCATGCGTTGTGTGTCGTTTGCTAAGAAATTAGATTGCGGTTCTGTGGAATTGGTGAATGTATTTGCCTATCGGAGCAGGGACTGGAGAGATCTCAGGAATCTGTCCTTGGAGGAGGCTACAGGTCCTGAGAACCGTTTCTATTTAGAGAATGCCTTACACAGCGGTTCTGAAATTATCGTTGGCTGGGGAGAAAACTGTACCATCCATCACAAAGATTATCAGGAATTATCGGATTGGTTTAAGGGATATGTTCCTAACTGCCTGGGTACAACAAGAGAGGGGCATCCTCTGCATCCGTTGTTTGTAAGAAGTGATACGACCGTTCAACCCTATCTCTTTCCAAATGTAAGTTCGTTTAAACCGTCATGACAAAGGAGCTGTCGATTCGTTTCGACAGCTCCTTTTTAGATAGATAAGTAGTTTATGAAGCAGGTGGCGGAGTTGGTATTTCAGTTTCGTCTGTGCCATCGTCCACAGGAGGCTCAGGTTCTTCTATCCCATCATCCGGATTTCCACCGTCTTCTTCCTCTTCAGGTTCACAGGATCCGGGTCAGGTTCGGTAGCCGGTGTCTCAGCTTCCGGTGTTTCAGGTTCAGCTGCAGGCTGATCGCCCGAAGGTTTGTCCGATTCTTCCTCTTTATTGGTTTCTTCTTTATCTTGCTCCTCTGACTTGTTTGTTTCTTCTTAGTCCCCTCTTGTAAACTCTTAATAATATCCTTTAATTCCTCTTCACTGCTATCTTCCATCTGACCACCTACACCTGAGCAATAGGAGTATACGCCCACCATATAGATAATCAGGAACAAATCATAAACATTCCTGCACTGACACATTATTTGAATAAATTAAAACCAGCAGGAAATGAGCTGCGTAATTTTCAGCCTATTTTTATAGAGGATGCCACATACGGTTTTCCTGAAAAATTTATTAAGCAATTTAATCTCGTATCCATGTTAATTGTCCCTATTTATGTTCCGGAAGAAGGTAAGATGATTGGCGGCATTTTACTAGATAAAGGGCCAGGGCGGAAATTTGAGCGAGATAGGAGCTTGTATCCCGCATTAATGAAATTTGGGCAAAGTGCAGGAGAGCTGTTGCTTAGGTTTACGAACCCTGAAAATTCTGTAACACAGAATGATTTAAATCGTAAACTATCATTTTCTTCTCATGAAGTTGATATTATTAAGTTATTGGCTGCAGGAGCTTCTACAACAGAGGTAGCTGTTCAGCTTTATTTAAGTGAGTATACGGTCAGAGAATATATTTCAACCATTATGAGAAGGCTGGATGCCAAAAATCGAACAGAAGTAGCTGTAAAGGCTATTAGAATGGGAATTATAGATTAGAAATATGGAAATAAGAGGATTAAAGAAAATACTTAGATAGTTTAGATGTTTTATTCGCCAATAATCACGGGATTTTTAAGTGGATTTTAGCTTAATTTTCTCCTTCTGTTAAAAGTAATTTACAATTATTTTACTAAAAAACTTACTTTTTGTAAGTTTTTTTATAGAATCGAAGTTATTTATGCCCTATTATTACAAATTAAAAACTAGTAACATGTTTTTGAAATATAATTGTAATATTACTATAACTTATTTGTTAAATTAGCATGATATACTTATCTATGTTAGATAAATAGATAAATAGAAATGGTATGAAAGACCCGATAAATTAAAAAACTAGGAAGCAGGTAATACTTTAATGATGAATAAAAGAATTATTGCGCTAAGTACGGCTTTATTGCTTGGGTTCAGCAGTTACATAGGCACTCCATCAGCAAGTGCTGCAAAAGACCCAGCTAGGCAAGCTGAGGTTGATAAAGCTCAAGCTGCTCTAAATGAGGTACAAGTTGAAATTTCTACTCTGAATACTCGTATTGATCAAATCAACCAGGCTGTGAAAGATAATCAGAACATGATTAATAAAACAGAAGATGATATTATCAAAACGGAAAAACAAGTAGAGACTTTAGATAATGAAATTACCGAACTGGAAGAAAAAAATGAAAAACGCCAAGAAATTTTAAAGAAGCGTGCTATTACGTACCAACAAACAAATGGTAACGTCAGCTATTTAGAGGTAATTTTTGGATCTACTAGTTTTGGAGATTTTATTGAACGAATCGGAGCCGTATCAACAATTGTTAAAGCGGACCGTCAATTAATTGATGAAATTCAAGAGGATCAGACCCAACTTGAGGATAAACAAGCAACAGTAGAAGAAAAGCTTACTGGTTTAAAGGATATGAAAACTGAGCTTGTTGGTATGCAGCAGGATATTAAGCAACAACAAGATCAAACAAATTCCTTAAAGGAAGAGCTTAAAGCTAAGGAAAAAGAAAGTCAACGTCAATTAGCAGATGCTAAAGCAAGAAATATCGACATTGTGGTGGAGCCAGTTGTTGTAAAAGAATCTTCCAATGTAAAAGAGAAAATTGAGAAGATTGCTGATACTCAAAAAGAAGAAACAAACTCTTCAACTAAGAATGAAACAACAAATAAAGTGAATTCCAGCTCTAAAGAAGAAGCTGTAAGCACTTCGAAGAACGAACAAACTAGCTCTAAACCAGCTAATTCAAACTCTTCTAATAAGAAGCCAAGTTCTACTAATAGTTCTACCCAAAATAAAAATATTCAAACCGTTATTACTGCAGGCAATAAATATATTGGGAACTCTGTTTATGTATTCGGCGGTGGAAGAACTCAAGCTGATATTGCAGCAGGACGCTTTGATTGCTCCGGTTTTGTTAGCTGGGCATTTAAACAAGGTGGATATTCTGTACCAGCGAGCACAGATGCTCTGAAACATGCTGGAAGACAGATTCCAACAAGCCAAATGCAACCGGGAGATATGGTTTTCTTCGATACGTATAAAAAAGACGGTCACGTCGGCATTTATGTTGGCGGTGGAAAATTCATCGGTTCCCAAAGCTCTACTGGTGTAGCAATTGCCAGCCTTAAAACAGGATACTGGAAACAAAAATTTAACGGACGTGTTGTGCGCGTTCATTAATAATCAATAGAAAATTTTTAAGGAACGCCCATCTAAGGCGTTCCTTTTTGTATTTGAACTAGGTTTGAAATTGTGTGTTAAAAAGCTCAGCTATGGGCTACTTACTTTCTATTGTAATCCATATGGTTGTGATTCCTCTTTTTTTACAGGAATTCGCCACACTTCATTTTTTGAGGATTCAGTAATATACAAGTACCCGTCATGAAAGGCTAGATTAGTTATAAATGTTCCAGCACCGACAGGCAGACGAATAACCCCGTATTTAAATCCATCTGAGTCCTGGACTACAATTTCACCGGCTTGAAAATGAGCTATATATAAATTTCCCTCAGTATCGACTGCTAAGCCATCAGGACCGATTCCGCCCTCAAATTGCCCAAAGATAAAAGCAGTTTCAGGTGAAGAAAGGGCATTTTTGGAAGGGACAGAGAGTACTCTGTTTTTATTAAACTCAGAGATATAAACACGTTGGCGATTTGCGGAGATAGCGATCCCGTTCGGATAAGCTATGTTTTCGGCAAACAGTTGCGCTTCATTGCTATTTGGAGGAAGATAAAAAACGCGACCGACGGGGTGAGTTGCACTAGAACCCATTGGTTCAGTGAAATACAGGCCCCCATCTTCATCAAATACTAAATCATTCAGCCCTTTTAAAGGTTCCCCATTAAAAGAATCTACTGCGACTGTACTTTCATTCGTATTAGGATTATAGGCATGTATAACCCCGGTTAAATCTGTTATAAATAACCTTCCGTCCTTATGGAACTTTGCACCAACAGGACTGGGAAATTGTTTTACTACTTCTATTTTATTTTTTTTTATAGTGAGAAGTTCACCGGTTGTTGGACTGACCAGCCAGATATTTCCTTTGCGGTCGAAATTTATTCCTTCAATAAACCCTTCATCGCCTTTTGCGATTTTTTCCCATTTTGCTTTTGGGGGAATAATTTCAGAAAGTTGATGTCTTTCTCCTTTTGGTACAGGCTTTGTTTCATACCATCCTTTTGCACCTACATAGGTTCCAGTTAGTAACATAATTCCACATAGTACAGATAGAGAGAACCATCTTTTTTTCAAATCTAGAATGCCTCCTTTTTATTGGTTATTAATCATGGTTGTATAACATGCTGTATCAACAAAGATTTTAACTATTAACTAGAAATATACATGGAAGAAGGTGGTAAAACAATATGAAAAATCATTGGTATATTTGTCATTCTCCGTAACTATTTCATCTATACTGGATGTGGGGAATTTGTTAAAATAATGTATTTCACTTGCGATATGGAAAATATCGGGGATATAGAATTAAAAAGAGATTTGAGAACAGGTATATGATGTTTGCTAGTGCTTCATAAAAATTAAAGCCTCAAGTCTTAAAATCACTTGAGGCCATAGTATTTAATATCCTAAGCTTTAAAAATCCGGATTATTTCCTACCCAATAATCATTCCTGCAATTGCAGCACTTAAACAGGATGCCAGTGCACCTGCTATGATCGCTTTAATGCCTAATCGTGCGATATCAGGTCTCCTCTTTGGAGATAACTTTCCAAGTCCTCCAAGTAAGATACCAAGAGAAGAAAGATTTGCAAATCCACAGAGTGCAAAGCTAATAATGACAACGGCTTTATTTGATAAGGAGTCAATCATTGGAGCAAAATTACTATATGCCACAAATTCATTTATAACAAGCTTTTGACCAATGAAGTTCCCAGCTGTCAAGGCTTCATTCCAAGGTACACCAATGACAAAAGCTAATGGAGCAAATATGTAGCTTAATAGTAATTCAATTGATAACTGATCAAATCCAAACCATCCACCAACGAAACTTAACAGACCGTTCAGCAGAGCAATTAAAGCGATAAAGGCAAGCAGCATGGCTCCAACATTCAGTGCTAATTGAAGCCCAGTTGATGCTCCGTTAGCAGCTGCATCTATTACATTGGCTGCCTCTTCATCCTTTTCCATTTCAAAACCTGTCGCATCTTCCTGACTGTGTTCCATCTCAGGTATCATGATCTTAGAAAGTAATAGTCCTGCCGGTGCAGACATAATACTTGCTGCTAGCAAATATTCTAAGGGAACACCTAATAAAGAATATCCTACAAGTACGCTACCTGATACTGAAGCCAACCCACAGACCATAACAGAAAATAATTCGGAATTGGTCAATCTATCTATAAACGGCCTTATAACCAAAGGTGCTTCTGTACACCCAACAAATATATTAGCTGTTGCATTAAATGTCTCGGCTTTTTTTGTGCCTAATAGTCTTGCAAGAGCGCCACCTACATATTTAATGACAAATTGCATAATCCCCAAATAATACAAAACAGAGATTAAAGCAGAGAAGAAAATGATGATTCCTAAAACATTAAATAAGAAAACGGTTGTAATGCCTGATTGTGGTGTATAAAGACCGCCAACCAGGAAGTTTATTCCTTCATTTGCGTAACCGATTATGTTATTCACAACATCGGTTATTTTCTGAAATGCTGCACGTCCAAGTGGCCATTTTAAAACAATAAAAGCAAAAGAAATTTGAATAGCCAATGCTACAACTACAGTTCGAATATTAATATTTCGTTTGTTGGTTGATAGAAGGAAGGCGATTCCTAAAATACAGATAATCCCGAGCATTCCCCATAAGTAATTCATTATGTCACCTCTGGTTAGTATTTTTCTGTCTGAGAATAGTAAAAAAGTTACTTTTACACAAAAACTTAATATATCAATTGGATGCATAATTTGCAAGTGAAGTATATTTTATCCATTGTTTTTATAGTATGGAGTTAAAATAGCCAAAATATTTGTCAAAATGCACTGTAATTATGTTTTGGTAAGTAGGGGAATAGATGTTAACAGCATTTCAACGATAGGCGATTCAGTATATTGAAGCATACTCAAAAAAACTACAAAAAGATGCAAAACGAACTCTTAATCATGTACTGACGATGTCAAATATATCAACAGAAGTATTTGAGCAAGCGGTTAATAATATGAAGAATAACGCAAGAATTGGCTTGCATTTTCATCCGGATCGGCTCACTCACAACCGGATAAGCGTGGCTGAATCTTTATTCAATGAGGGTGTATACAAGAGTCAATTTGAAACATTCATTTCAAATGGAAGTGTCTCTGCCTATCAAGGGGGTGAGCGTGATCTTTGGGAGACAAGAATGTTTGGAGGAGCTTATCAGTTTAAAGGCACAAGCCATAAAGAACATCCTAAATATGGGGCATTGAATGTTATGTTACATTCTGATGGACCTGCACCACGTTTTGGTTCCTGTTGTTTTCTGCTTTCTCCGAAAGTCTCCTATCGTTCTACCTACACATATATGGACTCACACCTCGAATTAAAGGAAAAAGGGATATATCAAGAATTCGATTTAATTTTGGCAGCGCTTTTAGAAGAGTCATTTTCCAGAGAAATTGTACTTGGCGAATCAGAATTACGACCACCTAAGCTAATAAGTTATTTGGCCAACCTATATAATATACAATCAGACCTTGTGAAACGAAAACCTAATCGCAATCTGGATTATTACATTGAAGCACAAGTACACGGGGAAGTATCGCTTGAAAAGGATGTTGATGCACTTGTGGCTGATGATTCTTTTCAAGCTACTGAAATCGGAAATATGCTAGAGCAGCTTTGCGGACAGTATTCAATCAGCCTATATTGGAGAAAGGGCTTTAAACTTAATAGCAAGGACGTCCCTTCAGATTTCAGAGGAGCGAAAATGCCTCATCTGGCAAAACGAATAACTAATTGTGATTATATTGATGCAAGCGTAATTGGTTCAGCAGCAAAAGACCTGTGCTGTTATCCTGAGAATTGGTCTGATTATGGAACTGTCAAAGAGGTGCTACAGGAGTTAAAGCTCCTTTGGCATGTATTGGTGAGATATTAATCCAAATTTGTTCGCAATCGATGACATGATATAAATTATGTGGAATACTACCCATTCCACCCATGCGTTTTTTTGTCAGTTCTTCTTTGGGTACTGTTACACCAATTAAACCACTCATCTCTAACCTGCCAATTATATAAGAACATATCTAACATGAACAAATCCCTCTTGGTATAACAGTAGTTTCATCTTCTATCAGAATGAATCGAAGCTTTAAAAGACAGATTATTAGGTAAAAATAAAAGGTGCCCTGGGCGACAAGCCAGGGCACCTTTTTGCTTTACTTATTTTTTCACTTTAACCGTTTTTGCTTTGCTCGTATTGCCAGCTTTATCTTTGGCAGTTACAGAAAGAGTCGTACCGGCTTTTTGCTTTTTGATTTTAACGGTATAGTTCCCTTTGCTGTTGGCCGTAGCAGTGCTAAGAGTTTTAGAACCGGCTTTGACCGTTACTTTAGCCCCGGCTTCTGTTTTTCCTGTCACTTTTGTAGAACTTGATTTTACTGGATTAACAGAAGGAGTAGATGGAGCAGTTTTATCTACTACCTTTACTGTTTTTGCTTTGCTCGTATTGCCAGCTTTATCTTTCGCAGTTACAGAAAGGGAAGTGCCAGCATTTTGTTTTTTGATTTTGACTGTATAGTTTCCTTTGCTATTAGCAGTAGCTGTACCGAGAGTTTTAGAACCAGCCTTAACTGTTACTTTTGCACCAGCTTCCGTTTTACCTGTTACAGTTGTAGACTTGTCTGAAACAGCATTGACAGAAGGAGCGGAAGGAGCTGTTTTATCCGTTACTGTGATCGTTGTTACTTCGCTCACTAATCCAGTTTTCGGATCTGTAACAGTAGCGTATAATTTAGTACCGGCTTTCAGCTTCGTTTTTAAATCTATCGAGAATTTACCATCATTCGCTGTAGTTGTTAGTGTTAAGTTCTTTTTATCTGTAATGGTTACTTTTGAATCGGTTGGTGCAGTTCCCGTAATTTTTGTGCTGGCATCCGTTACAGCATTTACGGATGGCTTAACAGGAATTGGCACCTTATTAATTTCAATTTTCTTCTTAACTTGGTACCCTGCTATATCCTCAAGCACGAATTCATACTCGTTCACACCTTCCGCTAATGGAAGTTCAATTTCCTGAGTTACAGAGTAAGGTGCGTAAACAGGTAAGTCACCCAAATCATTAAATGTGTTTATTTCTTCATTTCCATTAACGACTAGTCGAAGAGCATTGTAGTTATCACCAACTTTGACCTTAACTTTTTGGCTATCACCTGTGGAGAATGCCTTGTAGTCAACTTCAATTGTTGGCTTTTTAGTATCAATAAAGATTTCTCTGTTGAAATCAATCTTGTTACCGGCTACATCTGCTCCATAGAATCGAATATCATGTTTACCTTCTTTGGAGAACTCAAAAATATCAAAGAAATAAGGCTCCTTAGTTTCTTCATCCAACTCAATTATAAGGTTCTGGCGTTTCCCTTCATATTCAGCCCATACATAATCTATCTCAGAATCGTCAGTTATATATCCGAAGACAAATACTTCAAGTTCATTGTAGATTCCAAGTGGTGCAGGTTCTATGACACTGATATAAGGAATTGTCTTATCCAATAATGATTTAGCACCGCGGTTCCCAGCATAGTCATGGGCAACTACGTTGATATTGTCACCGTTTTTCACTTCTACTGGTGTATCATCGCTATACTTCAGGTCGGATAATTTGACACTGTATGTGTTGGTGCTGTTTGGTGCTACATAATCTTTCAGTGCTTTACCGTTAACGGAAAGCTCGATATATTGAAGTCCTGCGCCTGAATTTGTATCTTCAGCTTTAAATGTAACTGTCTTTGTTGCATCATCATATTTAAGATCAGACACAGTTGGTTCTGTATTATCTACTAGGATTGGCATTTTAAATACTTGAGGTTCCTTGCCCTCGTAATCGATTATTGCCTTGACTTGGTAATAGTACAGTCCTTCTTCAACAGATTTGTTATTTACTTTACCATCCCATTCAGTGAAGTATGGCTCGAATGTTACGATAGAGTCTGCTGCATAGTTCTTTCTTTGGTACTTATCAGTAGTTATTTTACGCAATGTTTTACCATCTGTATCGGTAATACTGTATTCCACCGTTTTGCTGTTTCGTAAAAATGATAGGGCAGGGGCCACTGCATCATAATGACCGTCAGCATTTGGTGAAAAAGCTATTTTAGATGGATCAACAATTTGATTCTTATCGAATGGACTAACTCCTAAAAATTCACCGGTATTAGAATCGGCAAGACCTGTATATCCATAGAATGAATCGACGGAATTATTCATTGGATCGATAATGTTTGGTTTATTCCAGTCACCTTTAAATCCAACAAATGGTATGGATAAAGTAGGTAGAGAGTCTTCGAGATTCTTAGCTTTTAAGAATACGAAGCCTTCAACAAAGTATCCGTTTTTCATCGCTTTTTCTAAATCAGCTTTTGCATTTTTTAAATCAATTGTGATTGTAAAATCTTTAGATTTACCAGCTGCAACAGTAATTTCACTATCGGATGTAACAATTGCTTTTTTGATTTCCTGTGGTGTCAGATCATTGAACGTATATCCACCTGCTTCGTACAGAGCATCGGATAGTACAGTTGTATCAACTGTGTATGTTGCATCTTTCTCACTGAAGTTAGTAGCAGTCAGTGTAAAAGAGAACTTATCGTTGGAAATTTCTTTTAATGTAACTTTTCCATCATCCGTTCCTTTATTTACCACGTAAACTGGGGAAGTAATTGCTGAGTTTAATTTCATAACCCCGGCACCCTGACGACGTGGTGAATAATAGGTTGTACCGAGAGGATCTTTAATAGTTTCAGATGTATTCATTAATAAAGTTTTCGCACGTTGGACTTTATCCTTGCCTTCAAGATTTGGAAAATTTTTCTCTACATATTCCAACGCAAGGGCAGATCCGCCTGCTACATGCGGTGCAGCCATGGATGTACCGCTCATAACTCCATACTTATCATCATTTAATGTTGAATAGATTTTTCCACCTGGTGCTGTGATTTCAGGTTTAAAATCTAAGTTTGGTGTTACTCCCCATGAAGTGAAGGTAGACAACTGTCCGGCTGTACCGTTTTCTAGTTGTATCATTTCCCTGGTGAATTTAACTTTACCTACATCACCAGCTGCTTTAATTTTTTCTTCAAACATAGTACCATCGCTTACTCGCAGTGAAACCAGTGGGATAGTAGGGCTGTTTAGAGCCATGCTGACAAAATCTCCATGTGCAGGAGTTCCCCTGATAATAACACCGATGGCTCCGGCAGCTTCGGCTTGCTTTTGGATTTCACCGTAGTTTGGAGTAGCAGCTGTTCTGACAGCAAAAACTATTTTACCAGCTACATCCTTTCCTTGATATTGATCTGGATGACCATTACCAACATAAACAACATCTTTTTCAGTTGTACCGAAAACATCTAATGGTAGAGGAGAGGATTGTGTTTTATATCCAGCTGAGTATGTCGTTCCACCAATCGTAAATTCAAATTTATCTACAAATACATGTGTGTTTTCAAGAGAAGCAACTGAGATGGAATCTTTGGAAACACTTGGTGATCCTACAAGCCCGATATCAGGGTTCGTTGCAAAAGGATCTGCGTATCCATCAGAGATCTGAGCAGAGTTACCCGCTGAAATGGCCATTAATACACCGTTATTAACAGCTCTTTCAATCGCCTTTTGCTCAGGATCTTCAGGAGATTGGAATCCTGCAGTTGATCCAAGACTCATATTCAACACATCTGCACCAAGCAAAATGGCATCATCAATTGCTTTAACGTAAATATCGCCCCATGTAGAAGGCATTTCTGAATCATTACCAAATACTTTTAAAGCTAATAATTGTGTTTCAGGAGCAATTCCTTTAATGCCTCCAGCATCTTTGGATCCATTTGCTCCAACCGTTCCACCAACATGCATACCATGCATGGATGCATCAGAGCCAAGATCAAGAATTTCTTGATTCTTATCATAATAGTTGTATCCGTATGGAACCTTCGCTGTATGGTATTTTCCTGGTAATTTATTTTTAGAAATGCTTGCATCTACATCCGATTTTGTTAACTTTGCTTTGCTTTCATCAGTTAGAACCATATCTTTATGGCTGGGATCAATTCCAGTATCAATAATACCAACAACTGTACCTGTACCATTGTATCCTTTGACCCATGTTTCTTCTGCTTCAACGATATCACCACTGGATACCATTTCAGGTTTTACTTCCGGTCGCTTATATTCATTAGCGATATATACAGATGAAACAGTGGAGATACTTTCAATTTTTGATATGTCTGAAGCCTTTACTTCACCACTGACCCCATTTGCGACTACTGTAAAGGAGTTTTCAACGTCGAATTTTACACGTTTTTTATTAATAGATGATAGGAAATCGGATTGTTGGTCTTTAACGTTTGCTTGTAATTCCGATTGTTTTGATTTGGAGAGTTCTTTAAACATAACACCTTGTTTAGTGGCGTAATCAATTGCAGGAGTACCTTCGAGTTCTACAATAACGCGCACCTTTTCATCTGGGTCATATTTACTTACATCCAGTTTCTTTTTTACTGTGTTGCTAAAGGGCTTTAGTTTAGAGTTTTCATATGTATTAGCGCTCGCTGTACCTATACCGATTAATAAGTTAGATAATAGTAATACCAGTGATAGTAAAACAAAAACGACATTCTTAGTATTTTTGAAATGCAAAGCTCCAACCTCCTTTTTATTTGTCAATATCTGAAATCTACAAAATCACCCCTTAATTGAAAATGAAAGTTTAGGTAAATAATTTACTATCTACCACACTATTAATTTACCACCACGATTATAAATAGTCTTTTTAATTTTTTGATTTTTCAAAAAATAGTAAATACGACTTAGCTAATTATGGGGTTTATGCTCGAAAAACAGAGAAGAGTGGGTAGAAACACACAGAAGGAAGATGAGTAGAAAAGTGTGTTTTTTAAGTATACAAGGCCATCCTAACTGGTAAGTAGCAAAAAAGAAGAGATATTGACATTATTAGAAAACTTGAATGACAACCAAAAACTCAGCGTTCTTTGGCTCTGAGTATGTATTCTTTAAAACTATATTAATTTCGATACATCCCGACAGATTGGGGAGCGTTATATTCAAAATCGAATTTCTCATAAAGCTTATCAGCTGGGGAATCAACTATTAAACTTACGTATGCTCCCCGGGGCAGATGGTTATTTAGATAGTCTGTTAGATTTTCCATTATTACTTTACTTAATATATGGTGTGATTCGGCTTCGACTCCTAGTCCCTCGAGGTCATAAGGATAGCCACTACGGTAGGAGAAATCGCCCCTGGCGCGCCTCTTCTTATGCTTATCGGGCCTGTACAGTCACCTCAGCACTAGCTGGATAGGATTTTCTTCTCCTAGTGCAATACTCGATTCTCTAATTATTTTTTGCGCTATTTTTTTGGAAGCAGTACTGCAGAGCTTTTTAATAGTCTTAGTTTAGCTACGCCTCAAGACCTAGGTGGAAATCAAGCTCAGGGTCGTTATAAAGAATATTCTTCCAAGTTAAACTAAAGACATAAGGAGGGAATATCAATGAAAAATCTCGGATTGATCTTGATTGTGCTGGTGGCTGGTCTAATCGTTATCGGTAATATTGGTTCCATTATTACATTGGCCATTACATTAGCTATTTTGTATTTTGCCGTGAAAGGATTCATGAAGTCGGATATAAATTTGTCGAAAGTGGTTTGGGGAGCAATTGCGGTTATTACATTATTGGCTTCAGTTGGTAATATACCTGCGTTAATTGGCTTGGTGGCTATGTATGTTCTTTATTATCTATATAAGGAGCATAAGAAGGAAAAGGACTATGTGAGTCATGATGATCCATTTACAAACTTTGAAAAAGAATGGGAACAATTAAATAAAAATTTTAAATGAGGAGTGTGCAGGAAACATGGCAAATTTATTTACTCGTATGAAAAATTCGGTAGAAGCAGATCTTCATGATTTAATCGATAAGCAGGAGGAGAGGAATCCAATTTCAAAATTGAATCAATATTTGAGACAATCCGAAAGAGAAGTTGAACAGGTTCAACAATTAATACAACGTCAATATCGATTGAAAGAGGAAATAAAGCGTGAATTAGCGGTTGCTAAGGAAATGGCCGATAAACGTAAACATCAGGCTTATATTGCTAAAGAAGCAGGCGATGTGAGTGAATTATACGAATTTGCCATTAAGGAACAGGCGGTTTATGAGGACCGTTCAGCCAAAATTGAACATCTGCTTGTGCAAATTGGTCTTGATTTAAAACAGCTTGAAGAGAAGTTTACTTTAATGAAGCAAAAGCTGAAAGATATGCATATAAAGAGACTTGAGCTGATGGGGCGGGAAAATATTGCAAAGGTTCATCATAAAATGGATAAGTTAATGGAGTCCGGTAAAGACGCTGTAGAGGGTGAAGGGCAACAATCCTTAGAAATTGATGATTATATGATGCAAATAGAAAATCGAGTGAAAGCTAATTATTATGAAGCAACGATTGATACCCGCATTGCAGAAATTGAAAAAGATTTAAAAAGGAAGGAAACAGTGAATTAAAAAAATGGTATTCTAGTATGTAGGACGCAGTATTTTGCTGCGTCTGTTTTAGATTAGTAATCAGCAGGTGATCATCTATGATGAATTACGGATAGGGGGGTAGGAATATGCAGAGATATAAAGAAGGGCATTGGGCAGAAAAAATATTAATTGCTATTTTAATTGTTGCTTTAATTGAAATTATCTTTTTTCGCTTTCATGAAATTCTTTATACCGTATTGTTTTCGGGAATTTGTATTTATTACGGCTATTCCCGTTATTCTAAACTATTTGGGAAAATGATATTTTGGATTGGTATAATATCAGGTCTTATAGGCTTAATTAATCTATTCATTGTCAGGCTCCTACTCTTTATTATTCTTCTCTATTATATTTCACAACATCTTCAAAAGAGACGTGAACCTATTCAAATCAAACCTAAAGAATCGTTTGAACAGCAGGAAAAACAGAATGGTGAAATATCTAAGCCTGTGATTACGAATAGAATTTTTGGAAGTCAGAATACTCCTGAGTACGTATACGAATGGAATGATCTGAATGTGGTAAGCGTATACGGAGATACTCATATCAATTTGAGCAATACAGTCTTGCCAAAGGAAATATCAGTCATTTCGATTCGCAATGGTATTGGGGACATTGAAATATTTGTACCGTACGATGTGGGTGTGCAAATTTCCCACACTTGTTTATTTGGAACAGTACGTTTATTTGATGAAAAGGAAAAAGAGCTTAGAAATCAGCAAATTATGTATAGGTCAGAAGGATATAACGAGGCTAGCTATAAAATAAAGGTCGTTACCTCGATCGGTGCTGGCAATTTGGTGGTGAAGTGGATATGAGTATACTAAAACGCCAATTACTGATCTGTATATCAATCTCTCTACTGCTATTTTTAACTATATTCTTATGTTATTATGTAATCTTTTTCTCCTCTGATTGGACTCCTCTATATGAGAAGAAGATCTTTAATGTGCCATTTCTGTTATTTGCGCTAAGTATTTCCCTGTTGTTTGGTGTTTTGTTCGGAATTGCAAGCGGGTTATTCTATAAATCTGAAATTAATCAGTTGAATGATACTTTGCGAAGTGTAAACCTCGGGGAAAATCTTTCGGAAAAAGAGATTAAGACAAGGGAGTTATCTGAATCTGTCGAGAAAGTAAAACAAATCCAAACGGTCCTTCTTGATCAGGCAAAACGTTCTCAGGCACTGGCTACTGAAAATTCAGTGGAACAGGAAAAACGAGTTCAGGCAATGGTTAAAGAGGAGAGAAACAGATTGGCCCGAGAACTCCATGATTCTGTCAGCCAACAGCTTTTTGCTGCTTCTATGCTTATGTCAGCCATCAATGAATCAGGTGGGGATGAAGAGGCAAGTGAGAAAAAACAGCTTAGGATGGTTGAAAGTATGATTCAACAGTCCCAATTAGAAATGCGAGCCTTACTTTTACATCTCCGTCCTGTACATTTAAAGGATAAAAGTTTGAAGGAAGGCGTAGATAATCTTTTGAGCGAACTCAAACAAAAAATCCCTTTTACGGTAAAATGGAAGGTAGAAGATCTGGAATTGGAGAAGGGGATTGAGGATCATTTATTTAGAA
This sequence comes from Pradoshia sp. Z3_51, assembly GCF_058215915.1. Lineage (NCBI taxonomy): Bacteria > Bacillati > Bacillota > Bacilli > Caryophanales > Bacillaceae > Pradoshia > Pradoshia sp. Z3_51. Next base: position 98,773 of record NZ_JBZAJC010000002.1, read on the forward strand.
TCCTGCAGGAATCCGTTTCGAATACATTACGGCACGCTAAAGCACAATTATTGGAAGTGTATATTATTCAGCATGAACGTTCTTTAATTATGAGAGTGATTGATGATGGTGTTGGATTTACCGCAGATGAAGCGAAGGCTGGCTCTTACGGGTTACAAAATATGAAAGAGCGGGCGATAGAAATTGGCGGCATTCTAAAGGTGGTTTCGGTACCAAAGCAAGGCACGCGAATCGAAGTAAGAGTACCATTAGTGAATGTAGGTGAGAAAGTATGATAAGAGTATTGTTTGTAGATGACCATGAAATGGTTCGTATAGGTGTTTCTGCTTATTTATCTTCTTTATCCGACATTGAAGTGGTAGGGGAAGCGGAAAATGGACTTAAGGGTGTCGAAATGGCATTGAGCCTAAAGCCTGATGTAATATTGATGGATTTGGTAATGCCTGAAATGGATGGGATTGAGGCAACCAAGCAGATTCTAGCGGAGTGGCCGGAGGCAAAAATAATCATTGTGACGAGTTTTGTTGATGATGAAAAAGTGTACCCGGCTCTTGAAGCAGGTGCAATCAGCTATATGTTAAAAACCTCGAAAGCAAGTGAAATAGCAGATTCGATACGCGAAACCTATAAAGGGCAATCCGTTCTGGTACCGGAAGTGACAGATAAACTCATGTCTAAATTTAGGAACGCAAATAAAAGAGATTTGCACGAAGATTTAACATCACGAGAAATGGAAATTTTATTATTAATGGCGGAAGGAAAGACGAACCAAGAGATAGCAGATCAATTATTTATTGCACTTAAAACGGTTAAAACACATGTGAGCAATATTTTAGGTAAACTTCAAGTTCAGGATCGTACCCAAGCAGTAATTTATGCTTTCCATCATAAATTAACAAAATAGATTACCGATTGCATGAGTATGGTAATCACTTTTGTTAAGATAATTATCATTATAATTTTAATAATAAAGTGAAGCTCAACTCCGACTGTTCTAATTCAAATGGATTTGAGCTCTTTTATTTATGGATATGTTAAACTTAAGTGTTAATTATATCCAATTAATTTAGAAAATCCTATTTATGAAGGATTTTCCCCTTACTACCTTTTATTGAACGTGTTCTACTCCGTTTTCTACATACGATTCTAAAATTACTTCATTTTTATTTTTGTAATAATAGTAGGTTTTATTATCATCTTTTAGTCGAATACTAACCATCCAATTCTTATCTCCTCGTAAATTTGCAATAAATGGTTCACTGGAAATAATGTCATTCTTTGAAATGTTCTCTTCAGTTGTCAGATACTCAATTACACGTTGTTCAACAGTTGACTTTTTATATTGAATATAGCCTAATCCAATTCCGATAAAAGTTAACAAAATTAATACAGTCGCTCCTATTTTTCTCATTTACAACCTCCTAATAAAAATTTATTAATAAATTTAATAGAATAAAGACTACACACTGGACTTTTACAAGCATGAGCTATCATAAGTATCTGTCATTTCAAATAAAAATGATATTATAAAAATTGTTTGATAGTATGCTGGTAGATTCAGATGTGGAACCTTTCAACATTATAGGAAGTTAATTTATAAATACATTTTAAGCAAGTAGTCTTTAATACAGAAAGGTGTAGGATACTATCAAATGGGAATAACAATATATTACTCCCTTGCCTACAAAAGAAGGGATTTTTTGTGTATTTTTTAAATTTCCATAGAAAGATAGTTTCGTATTCGGGTAATATAAATAATGTAAAGGAGCAGAAAGAAGGTATAAAATGATTGATCAAGCACAACAAGGAGTTAAACAAAAAATAAAGAAGGAAAAAATATGGACAAGAGATTTTGTCTTCATTTGTATTACAAACTTCCTGATCTTTTTAGGTTTTCAAATGACCTTGCCGACAATTTCGTTGTACGTTAAACATCTCGGTGGAAGTGACCAGCTAATAGGAGCAGTTGTGGGGATATTTACATTTTCAGCTTTGCTGATTAGGCCCTTTGCCGGCAAGGCATTGGAAACGAAGGGAAGACGAATTGTCTATTTCGGAGGTTTAATTGTTGTTATCCTTACCCTCGGGTCATTTGGTTTTATGGCAAGTATTGCTTTGCTGTTCATGATGCGGATTATTCAAGGATTGGGTTGGGGAGCATTAACTACAGCTACTGGTACGGTTGCTTCAGACTTGGTTCCGGCATCAAGACGGGGTGAAGGAATGGGTTACTTTGGGCTGTCCGGAAATATTGCGATGGCTATTGGGCCATCTCTTGGTCTTGCTTTGGTTGTTATGATACCATTTAATCAGTTTTTCTTAATTTGTGCTATTCTAGGAGTTATTGCTCTTCTGGTAGCAACGCAGATTAAGTTCAAGAAAGCTGAGAAAGTGACTGTGCAGCCAACTGGTAAGAAGATACTGGATCTATATGAAAAAAGCTCGTTAAAACCATCCATACTGGCATTTTTCATCACATTTACTTTTGGGGGAATAGCTACTTTTCTTCCTTTATATACAGCACAAAAGGGAATCGATGGAATCCAGTGGTATTTTGTTATCTATGCATTATCTGTTATGTTGACAAGAACGTTTGCCGGACAATTATATGACCGTAAAGGGCACAAGGCTGTATTTATACCGGGAACATTGTTGGTGTTTATTGCGATGCTATTACTATCCTGGCTGCCTAGCACCAGCATGATGTTATTTGCGGCTTTCCTTTATGGATTTGGATTTGGAAGCGTTCAGCCAGCCTTACAGGCATGGGCAATTGATCAGGCACCCCAAAATCGTAAAGGAATGGCTAATGCTACATTTTACTCGTTCTTTGACTTAGGTATAGGGATAGGAGCTATGATTTTCGGACAGATTGGACATTCATTTGGCTACAGCAGTATTTATATGACAGCGGCTGTGTCCGTATTCATGTCGATGGTTATTTACGTACTTATAACCCGTGAGAAAGCAGTTCGCTAATTGCTTAATTACGTATAAAAAACCAGGTGAGTCATGACTCACCTGGTTTTTTATATAGATTTTCTATTCTCTTTTTTTTACCGGATGAATTGAATGGAAGAGTACATAAATCCCCAATAAAATAACAGCGAATCCAAATCAATTAAAAACCATTTCGTATCGCAAAAAGAGCAGCCTGAGTACGGTCCTGCAGCTCTAGCTTAGACAGGATATTGGATACATGAGTTTTTACCGTTTTTTCGGTTATGTAAAGTGCTGAAGCAATCTCTTTATTGCTTTTGCCGTTGGTGATTTCCTTGAGAACTTCCTTTTCTCTTTGAGTCAATGATTCTAACGAATTCTGCTTGGATTTATTCGTTTGCAGAACTGTCATTAATTCTGCGGTAATTTTGGAATGAATATAGATTTCTCCGTTTACTGCCTTTTTAATAGCTAGGATTAGTTCCTCTGGGTCGCTTTCCTTTAATAGATAGCCACTGGCTCCCGCATCCAAGGCAGGAATGGTATGGTCTTGATCTGACATGCTGGTGAGGATTAAAACTTTCACATTCGGTATGGTTTCCACAATGTGTTTTGTTGCATCGATTCCGTCCATTACAGGCATTAGTAAGTCCATTATCATAATCTCGGGAGTCAGTTTTTTGGCCAGTTCAATTGCTTCCTTACCGTTTGTTCCTTCTCCAATTACGCTCATATCAGGATGGCTATTTAATAATAATGCCAGTCCTTTCCTAACGACATGGTGATCATCCACTAAAACAATTTTTATCGTCATTAAAATTCTCCTTTAGTATGGCAATTCAACCGTTAAACTGGTGCCGGAGTTCTTTTTGCTAATTATGCTTAATTTCCCTTGCAGGGCTGTTACGCGTTCTTCTATACTCTTAAGCCCAAGACTCGGCAATCCCTTTACTGATGAAATATCGAATCCTACTCCGCCATCTTCAACCGACATGATAATATGATTTTGTTTGTATTCAAGAGAAAGTAAGACTTCTTTTTGACCGGAATATTTAATGGCATTATTGAAGGCTTCCTGCCCAATCCTCCATAAATTTCCTTCGATTTTTGAAGGGAGAGATCCTGTCCCTTTCACCTGAACAATAACTTGTAAACCGAGTATTTCAGCATATGATTTGAGGGCACAAACGAGTCCGTTCTTTAGTCCATCTGGCCGTAATTGCCAGATCAATGCCTTCATTTCAGCCTGTGCATACTGTGACATCCTCCCAATATCAGCAAAAATCTGTTTGATTGAATCCTCTTTTGATAGATTGATTCCGGCCTTTGATGTCACATTAATAGAGTAAAGTAATTGATTTACAGAATCATGCAGGTCCCGTGCCAAGCGATTTCGTTCCTCTGCAACTTTCAGTTCCTGCTCCCGTTTTGTTAAATGGATTCGTCTCAGGGCATTGCCGATTTGATAGGCAATGGATTCTAAGAGACCCAACTCTTCTGCTTCGAATCTTTCTTTATTCGTTACGGCTACGTTTAATACGCCGAATTTTTCATCCCCAGCTGATAAGGGAACAGTAGCATGGTAAACAAGGCCATACGTATCGCCCCATTGATTCAATCTTGCATTTTCCAACCGCTTGCATTCCATAATGTTCGAAGCTTTATGTAGATTATCTTTTAAAAATTTATTCACACACCAACAGTCACCTGTACACATGGGTTCATAGTCTGAAATTTTTAAAGCGGGCGGCAGTCCCTCAGAAGCGGCTAATTTGTAATTGCCCCGTTCGTCAATAAGGAAGATCCAGCCGGTTTCCAAAGAGGTTATTTTTAAAAGCTTCTTTAATACCTGAGCCAAAACTTCTGTTAAATCAGTGCCTTCGTTTAATGTTTCAGCGATTTCTTTCAATATATGAATCTCTGAGAGAAAAATTTTACGGACCACCTTTAGTCTCCTTAATAAATGTTTTGTTATTATTATACATTTTTTATGGTGGAGTACTACTAAAGATGTAGCTGAAACTCCATCCATCCTCCGAGGGCATGGCTGTTTTTTTGCAATACGCTATAAGTATAAGTTTCTATAGGAGGTATAAATCATGAAAACAGTTGTTATAACGGGAGCATCTAAAGGATTAGGGAAAGCATTAGCCCTTGCTTTTGCAAAACAAGGATACAATCTCGCAATTTGTGCGCGGGGAGAAGAGCGGTTACAGGAAGTGAAAAGAATGACTGAGGAATTGGGTAGTACAGTTCTGGCAGTAAAAGCGGATGTTACAAATCAGCGTGATGTGGAAGCCTTTATTTCCATGACAGAAAGCAGATTTGGTCAAATTGATGTTTTAATTAATAATGCTGCTGTATTGGGGCCTAGCCCGATGCCACTCTTACTGGATTATTCAGAGGTTGATTTCATGAATGTTATAAAGGCAAACAGCCTAAGTCCATTTATGGTCACAAAACGTGTTCTGCCTGGAATGCTTCAGCGTAATGAAGGCTCTATTATCAATGTGACATCAGAAGCAGGGCAAAAAGGATATGCGGGATGGGGAGCCTATGGAATTTCGAAGTTTGCACTGGAAGGACTGACCGAAACATGGGCAGATGAGCTCTCGGAAACGAATATACGAATCAATATGATTGACCCCGGCAGTATGGATACGGACATGTATGCATTGGCAGACCCTAATCATAATGAGGAGCTGGCTAAACCGGAGGAGGTACTGGGTGCCTTTGTTTATTTAGCCTCGAATCATTCACGGCATATTAACGGTAAACGGTTTGAAGCACAGAAGTTCGAGCTTGAACAGGAGGGATTATAATGGCATTGCCTCTCAGGAAAAAATTTTTTCTGCCTCAAGAATTAAATGCGTCCGAACCTCCCGAGTTCAGAGGTATGAGAAGGGACCAAGTCAAGCTAATGGTGACAGATAAAGGGATTGGAACAATGGAACACACTCAATTTTCCCATCTAGATCGGTATCTGAAGAAAGGTGATATTCTGGTTTTAAATAATAGCAGGACAATTCCTGCCTCAGCAAGGGCAACAATTACTAGAAAAGGGATCGTTAAAGCCGAAGCTGTAGAAATAAGGTTTGCAAAAAAGATTGAGAATAACGCCTGGGAAGTGCTGGCCCTGCATGAAGATATAGAAGTTGGAGATGTGCTCATTTTTTCTGAAGGACAATTGAAAGGAGAGATAAGTGGCAGGGTAGAAGCTACCCCTTTGTGGAGTGTTTGTTTTTCTCAATCAGAGGATCGTATTTTACATTATTTATATCAGAAAGGAGAACCCATTCGGTATGAATATGCGAAACAGGCACTTGATTTAAACTTCTATCAAACGGTCTATGCTTCAGTCCCTGGCTCCGTTGAAATGCCATCTGCTGGCCGAGCCTTTACCTGGGAAATGCTTTTCAATCTTCAAAGAAAGGGAGTTAAGCTTCAGTTTATTCAGCTTCACACAGGCTTGAGCTATTTACTAGATGACTACTGGCCAGTAAAACCGGAAACCAATCCTGAACTCTATGAAATCCCCAGTGAGACAATGGATATGATTCGGCATGCGAAAAAAGAGAGGAGAAGAGTGATTGCTGTCGGAACCACGGTCGTTCGTGCTTTGGAGACGGCTAGACTAACTGAAAAGCTCAAGGGTAGCACCCATTTGTATATAGGACCTGATTACGAAATGAAAGCAGTTGATGGTATCCTAACCGGTTTTCATGAACCTGAGGCGAGCCATTTGGATATGCTCACTGCTTTTATTGATTCGGAGTTCCTTTTTAAAACGTATGAGGAAGCCGTACTAAAGGAGTATTTATGGCATGAGTTTGGAGATGTGAACTTAATTATATGAAAAAGTTGAATATCCATCACGTCGGTTTTGAGGTGAGAAGCCTGGAGCTTACAAGGTTCTTTTTTGAAAAATATCTAGGATTTCGCACTGAACAATACATGGAATTGGATGGAGAAAAGATCGTATTCTTAGTGAATGACCGATTAAGGATTGAATTGATTGAAAATGGAATGATTGATGAAAAAGGATTATACGAGGCACATATATGTTTTGAAACGGATTGTTTACAAATTTTAAATGAAAAGGATGTATCTATTTTAGAGGGGCCAATAAGGATGGGAAATGGCTGGACAATTGTTTTTATTGAGGGGAATAATGGTGAAAGAATTGAGTTATTAAAGAGGATTTAGGCTTTCTGCAAGCGAACAACTTACGTATAAATAAAGTACAGATGTAGATTAAACATAACGCTGGTTGGAATATAGGTATGTTCTTTTAAAACATGTTTTCCAGTCAGTTGAGGTATCCAGCAGATTCTTTATTAACCTACCATTGGCTAAGAAATGGTGACTATTATAAAAGAACTTGGTTTCACTGAAACGATTGGTCAGGTATCGATGGAAAAATCACTTCAATAGAATTTGGTAATTATTCCCGTTATAATAAGAGGGATTTTATAATTGGTTGGGGGAGGTTTGAGGATATGTATGATGTTATAGTTATTGGAGCAGGACCAAGCGGTGCAAGTGCTGCATTATTCACTGCCAAAGCAGGTAAAAAAACGTTGGTTTTGGATAATGATAAAAGTGTCACTAAACGTGCCTGGATTGAAAATCATTATGGTGTAGAAGAAATCAGCGGACCTGACCTTATTGCAGTCGGTAAAAAACAGGCGGAGAAATTTGGCGCTGAATTCAAGGTTGCAACCGCTGAAAAAATCGAAGTGGAAAATGATGGAGTGATGATTCAAACAGAAGAATCCAACTATATGGCAAGTGAAGTGATCTTGGCTTCCGGTATGTTAGTTGACCTCGCTGAAGCTTCAGGCATCAAAACAAAGGACGGTACTGAACCACGTATTAAAAAAGTAATTGATGTCGATGATTCCGGTAAAACCTATCTTGATCATGTCTGGGCAGCCGGCACAGTTGCTGGTGTGAGCATGCATACAATTATAACAGCAGGGGACGGAGCAAGAGTCGCGATAAATGTAATCAGTTCTCTGAATGGGGAACGTTATGTTGACCATGATATTCTAAAATCTTAAATTAAATGAATAATAGTTGAATGATATCGTTACGGCTCATGAGTGGGTCGTTTTTTTGTTTGACTCTGTTTGTAGATAATGTTCGTTTTTGAATTCCCGTTCTTATTCAACTAAGGCGAAGATTAGTTGAATAAGAGAAGCGATACTTTTATGTCGTATTTGACCAAAATTATGCAGTAAGAGGAGCTAGATTAACAGAGTCATTTATGAATAACAACCCTAGTACCAATTGGTACTCTAGATGATAATTCTAGAACATCATGATTAAACATCCTAATACAACCATGTGAGACATTCTTACCGATTGAAGCTGGGGTATTTGTTCCATGTATACCGTAATGAGGCTTTGACAAACCCATCCAAAGAACTCCGAATTGTCTTCCAGGATTACGTTGTTTATTGATTATCTTGTATGTCCCAGTAGGTGTTGGTGATAATATTTTCCCAACTGCAATTGGGTAAGCTTTTATCAGCCTATTTCCATCAAAAAGTTTTAATTGATGTTTCGATGTTGATATGTCAATCCATCTCGCCACAAATAACAACTCCATTTTTTAATATATTGTATGAAGTAACATAGGGATTTGTTAATTAATAGACATTATCAGCAATATATACGAACAGAGCCTTTTGTTTAGTTGCAATTTGTACAGCTTTCAGGTACTGAGATGGAAGATAACTGCATATAAAAAAGCCAATCTCCTTCTCAAAGATTGGCCTGAATCTATTAATAATTTTCAATTAACTCGGCATCTATTTCAGCTAAAAGCTCGCCGGCTTTACGGTCATTAATCACGAGGTCTGCATAAAAATCAAAATTAGTAGGCTCTAAATTAATAATAACCAGTTTCGCACCATTTTGCTTAGCAATTAAAGGGAACTGATTAGCAGGTGTCACTGATAACGATGATCCGAGAACAATAAACAGGTCTGCTTTTTCACTTTCAGCCTCAGCCATCATGAATGGTTTTTCAGGCAACATTTCACCAAATAAAATGACGGATGGACGAAGCTTGCCGCCACACTCACATTGATAGGATTCATTTAAATACATTTCACTGCCATATTCCTTACCGCATGTTTGGCAATGTACCTTTTGTAAGGTTCCGTGCAACTCTGCTACCCGACTGCTGCCGGCTTCCTGGTGGAAACCATCTACATTTTGCGTAATAATACTTTGAATAATACCTTCACGTTCCCATTTAGCGAGAATAGAATGGCCTTTATGTGGGCCGTGTTCCTTCACTCCTACCACACGCTGGCGATAAAATTCAAAAAACTCTTTGACATTTTGATTAAGTGCATCTGTACTGGCAATAGTGCCTGGATCTTGCTTCTTCCACAATCCGTTATTAGTTGAGCGGAAATCAGGTAACCCGCTTTCAGTCGAAAAACCTGCACCAGTGAAGATAACGGTGTAGTTAGATTCTTTTAATAAAGTTACTAGTTTGGACAAAATACCTGCCTCCTGTTTTAGGGTCCTCTGTACATAATTATTCATCATTATATCACGAGCCGATTAGCTATTCTAAATCATTGGTTTCGCGAAAATCGATGTATTATATGAGAAAATAGAAGAAACTATTCGAATAATCGAGAATCAGCTTCGAACATGGAGCTTCTATTCTCTTTTCATTTTTATGTTATAAAGGAGGATTCCAAAAAATGAGTTTGATTAAAGCGAGCAGGTTTATGAGTTTGATTCTTCGTCATAAACCAGAATCCATCGGAATTACTCTGGATGAGCATGGATGGGCGAATGTCGAGGAATTGATTAAGGGTATTTCTAAAAAATATCCTTTTGATATGAACATCCTAGAGGAAATTGTGCGAACCGATGATAAACAGAGATACGCTTTTAATGAGGACAAGTCACTTATTCGAGCCAATCAAGGACATTCCATTTCGGTTGATGTAGAGCTGGAAATCGTGGAACCACCAGAGTTTTTATGGCATGGTACGGGAGAAAAGTATACAGAATCCATTGAACGTATTGGACTAATTCCAAAGAGTCGTTTATATGTTCATCTATCATCTGATGAAGAAACAGCAATCAATGTAGGAAAACGGCATGGGAAACCGGTTGTGTATCGTGTACGAAGTGGTGAAATGATGAAACAAGGATATGTGTTTTACCGTTCGAAAAATCATGTTTGGTTAACAAAAACAGTACCCGTTAAGTTTTTGGAGGCGCAACCGTAAAAATAAAAGAGGGATGTAATTTAGTAAACATGTTAGCTAGAACTCTTAACAAAATCTCATCAAAATATTTCTTGCCCCGTCGTTCTGCGTGACTCATAACATTAACAACTCCTTTAGAAATCTGGATTTAATTGTACTTTTCTAAAAAGGGGGTTTATTCGATATTGTCGAATGTAGGGAACAAGGAATGCGACTGATTGTAAATTACAAGAAACAATGAGGTGGGAATAAATGAATAAAAATCCACGTGAACTTCTGGATAATGCTATTGCGCTGCGTGAAGATGGTCGTGAGAAACAGGATCCGGTTATTTTAAATCATGCACTTAATCTTCTGTTAAATCTATCAGAAAATGATCTGGAAAATGCAGAAATAAATTATCAGATTGGGATTGCCTAAGATAATTCTGGGTTATGTAACAAAGCAATTCCTTACTATGTTAAAGCAATTGAACTAGGTCTATCCGGTTCTGATTTACAAAGATGTTTCCTTGGTTTAGGAAGCAGTTACCGCATTTTGGGGCATTATAAAGAGTCTGTTGACGTCCTTCGCCGCGGTGTGACTGAATTTCCTGAACATCGAGCCCTGCAAGTCTTTTATTCTATGGCTTTATATAATACAGGGGAATATAAAAGGGCTATGGAAATTGTCTTAATGAATTTAATGGAAACTACAAATGATGAAATACTCCAGTACTTTAAGAGTGGTATTTCTTATTATGCCCAGCATCTTGATGAAACTATAGATTTAGACAATCCTTAAATCGTAATTACCTCATCCTGTAGGTTGAATAAGCTAACTGTATATAACCTTTTTACTTAAAGAAACATTCTATATGAAAGCAATGAAAAAAGGAGGATTCACTCAAAATGTGTATCTTCCTTTTTTGTGTTTCTTTTTCTCTGATATAACTGTATGCTTTCAGTAAATCTTACCTCTTTCATAATATTATTTTAGTATAATAAAATAAAGAACTAGCTAAATTTACATGTAGTACTATGAGAGAAATAGAGGTTCAGTCGAGGGCGTAGTTTCTTTTAATTATTATATTTAAAGAATAAAAAGAAGGGAGAAGAAAAGTGTTAAACTCTTACCAAAAACCCCTTAAAGGAAAAAAAGTTGGTATTGTATTTGGATCATTCGCTCCGCTTCATCGAGGGCATTTGGATCTAATTATGCAAGCAAAAAAAGAAAACGACGGCGGTTGTATTGTCATTGTATGTGGATATGACGGGGACAAGGGTGAACCACTTATGCCTCATAAAATGCGATATCGTTACGTGAGAGAGTTTTTTTCGGATGATGATTTGGTTGCTGTATATGCAATCAATGAAAATGAAATTGGTATTGAAAATTATCCTAATGGTTGGAACGGTTGGCTTAAAGAGTTTGAAACTATTTATCGCAAGGCGGTAGAAATACCTACAGATACCGACAGAATTTGGTATGTCGGGGATAGGAATTACCATGAGGACTTAATCGGAAAGTTTAATGAAACCTCAATCTTGGTTGACCGACTTGCATTAACTCCAATATCAGCAACGATGATAAGGGAAAACCCCATAAAGCATTGGGATAAAATAACGTATCCATTCCGGAGAGTTTTTAGTACAAACATTCTTATATGCGGTACTGCTTCGGAAGGAAAATCAGTATTAACCGCCGACCTGGGCAAATATTTCAATGCGCCGTACAGTTATGAGTTCGCAAGAGGCTACATGCAAGAAAGTAATATAGCCGAATGGGAATTAAACGGAACGGACTATATGGCTTTTCTTGAAGGGCAGTATAATCTCAATAAAAAATTAATTAACTCACCCTCCAATCAAGGAATCTTTTTTGCGGACTCCGACTCGATGGTAACAAGAATGTACGCAGAGGGGTATTCCAGAGACAGCCAATGTGACTTAACAGAGGAAGAATTTGAAAAAGTTACTATAGTGGCCGATGAAATCACAAAAAAATGTCGGTGGGATAAAATTTATTTACTATGTCCTTGCGGCGAGTTTGTGGATGACCACGAGCGATTTATGGCTCATTCTGGAATGGAGGAACGCAATGAGTTATTCAACATACTTTGCAACAATATTAAAAGTTCGGGAAATTGGGACAAGGTAACGGTTCTAAATGGCGGCTATTGGAACAACTTCAAAACTATTGTAAGTGATGTGAAAAGAATCATTGAAAATGGAAAGAATTAAAAATTATCTAAAAAACGAATTTTGGAACGGTTATAATCTCTTTGAAAAAATATTTATGATAAGTATGGTACTGCTTCAAATCATTGTATATTGCTTTGTTCCTGATTCTCCTATCGGTATGATTTGCGGAGTATCAGGTGTAATCTGTGTTGTTTTGACAGCGAAAGGCAAACTGTCGTCTTATATCTTCAACTTTATACAGATTGTAACCTATATGTATATCGTATGGGGGTTGGGGCTGTATCTTGAGTTCTTCGAAAATATTTTCTACTTCGTAACTTGTATTCTCGGTGTATTTATTTGGAAGAAGAATATGACCGAGGAAACAATGCAAGTAAAAGCAAAAAGTCTTAAGTCAGTGCAGATGATCATTTAAGCTGTGTTAATTGTTATATGTACTATCGCACTGGGTTATATCGGTAAAAATTATCTCGGTAATACTCTGCCTTACTATGATGCATTTACTAATGTAATGGCAATAGTAGCTCAAATCCTCATGGTATTACGATATAGAGAACAATGGCTCGTATGGATTGTAATTGACCTTGTTTGCTTGGTTATGTTCATTATGCTTGGACAGTGGTCTATGGTTGCCATGTATGTTTCGTGGACAATCAATGCGATTTACGGTTGGTACAATTGGAGTAAATTAAATAAAGAAGAAGTAAAATAATAGTTCCTAATCAAGAATTTAAAGAAGGGTCAGTCATAGTGACGGCCCTTCTATAGTTATTGGTACAAGTTATAAAGAATCAAACACTGTTTTAAGATTATGGATTTAACTGATTGATGCTATTACTTTTCTTGATTTCGTCACGAATATCCTTTAGATATTCATTTTTTTGTTTCATTAACTTTAAGATAGTAAGTGCTACATAAATAATAAAAACGATAATACCTAAGTATACCAATATAGAAATTAATCCAAATAAGGATGCTGCCATCATAAGTAAACCCTCCAAACTATATTTTATAATTATTTTACCGTATTTTTCCCCATGATCTTTTGTTTTTTTAAAATATACTTTCGACTAGTGTCTAAAAATGACAAGTTTAAAATGTACCATTTATTCATTTCCGTGGTATCAAAAATTAATCGATAACTAGAATATTTACGCCTTCATGAGTCATCCTGCCATTCTAATTCTTTGGTGAATGAGACTTACTTCCGAAGAATAGAAGTCCCGATGGATATTATTTGAAATTTTTCATATTTTCTCTTGAAACTTTAGCGCTGAGAAGTGATAATAGTTAATATTATCTGAAAAATTAAAACATAGGAGATATGCAGAATGAAAGTAGTGAAATTTGGGGGAACTTCTCTTGCATCCGGTGAGCAGTTGAGTAAAGTTTTTGAGATTGTCGTATCAGATCCACAGCGTAAAATTGTGGTAGTATCGGCACCAGGTAAACGATTTTCATCCGATACTAAAGTGACAGATTTGCTCATTGCCTGTGGAGAAAGCTGGTTAAATGGGGCTTGTGATCAATATTTATTTGATATGGTTATTGATCGATACCGATTAATAGCAGAGGATTTATCCGTTTCAGGCTCTGTCGTCGAAAGAATTAGAGCTGATTTAATGGAAATTCTTAATGGAGACCTGAGCGATAAGGGTCAGTTTATGGATGCCGTTAAAGCCAGTGGAGAAGACAATAATGCCAAATTGGTAGCTGCTTTTTTCCAAGCCAGAGGTGTAGAGGCTGAATACATGAATCCTCGTGAGGCAGGACTAATAGTCAGTGATGAGCCGGGGAATGCTCAGGTTTTAGCAGAATCGTATGCCAATCTATATCATTTAAGAAATAAAAAAGGAATTGTCATATTTCCAGGATTCTTTGGTTATACAACGGATGGAAAGGTGATGACGTTCCCTCGGAGCGGCTCGGATATTACCGGTTCGATTCTGGCTAATGCAGTTAAAGCTGATTTATACGAAAATTATACAGATGTTGATGCCGTATTTTCTGTTAATCCAACGATTATTAATAAACCAAAGGAAATCAGTGTATTGACGTATCGAGAAATGCGTGAACTTTCCTATGCAGGCTTTAGTGTTTTGCATGATGAAGCATTAATTCCCGCCTTTAAAGCAGGGATTCCAGTAAATATTAAAAATACGAATAATCCGTTATCACCTGGTACCATGATCGTGAATAAAAAAGAGTTAACGAATGGTCCGGTTGTCGGTATTGCAAGTGACAATGATTTTTGCAGCATTTATGTCAGCAAATATTTAATGAACAGAGAAATAGGTTTTGGACGTAAACTTCTTCAAATCCTTGAAGATTTAAAGTTGTCCTATGAACATGTTCCTTCGGGAATTGATGATTTGACTGTCATTTTAAGACAGAATCAAATGGACTCTGAGCTTGAAGAGATTATTAGGAACCGGATTATAGAGGAATTAGAGGCTGACGAGGTGAAAATTGAACACAATTTATCCTTGATTATGATTGTGGGAGAGGGAATGCGTTCGAATGTTGGTACAGTTGCGAGGGCATCCAAGGCTTTGGCAAATGCCGGCATTAATATCGAAATGATCAATCAAGGGTCTTCTGAAGTCAGTATGATGTTTGGTGTGAAAGAACTTCAGGAAAACCGAGCAGTGGCTGCTCTTTACAATGAATTTTTTACCAGTGTAAGCGTGTAAGGAAAAGTGGTAAATCGAATAATAGAAATGTTCAATGATGTCATTAACGAAAAACAAAACTTTTCTATATTAATAGGATTCAAACCGGAGTGGTTGATGCAGGGACGGAGGAACCGATATGGTAAAGGCAATCATGTTTGACCTCGATGATACATTGTTATGGGATCAAAAAAGTGTTCAGGAAGCTTTCAGGGTAACCTGCGGGCTGTCTATAAACAAATATCAGATTGACCCAGTGCAGCTAGAAGAATCAGTTAGAAAGGAAGCCACTAAACTGTATAGCTCCTATGAAACATTCGCTTTTACACAAATGATTGGGATAAATCCATTTGAGGGATTATGGGGGGATTTTCAGGACAAACATGAGCAATTTCAAAAGATGGCTCAAATTATGCCGCTCTATCGCAAGGATGCGTGGACGAATGGGTTGAAAGCATTGGGAATAGAGGATGCAGAGTTAGGACAGGAATTAGCAGAAAAGTTTCCTGAAGAAAGAAGAAAACATCCCTTTATTTATGAGGATACCTTTGAAGTGCTGGAACAATTAAAGGGTTGTGTTAAACTTCTTTTACTGACAAATGGCTCCCCGCAATTGCAAACAACAAAGCTGGAAATAACACCTGAAATAGCTCCCTATTTCGATCATATTGTCATTTCAGGGGATTTTGGACAAGGTAAGCCGGCTCCCGAACTCTTTGAACATGCTGTAGGATTATTAGAGGTTGAAAAAAAAGAAGTCCTGATGGTTGGAGATAATCTGATGACGGATATTCTCGGTGCCAATCGTGCAGGAATAAAATCTGTTTGGGTAAACCGCCATCATAAAGTAACGGATCAAGTGAAGCCTACCTATGAGATTAAGAAACTGGCGGATTTACTACCATTGCTGAAGGAAATATAATTATGAATATCTTGTGAAAGAAATTTCAAGAAGTGTCGCGGAGACCAATTCATCCTTAAGGGGTTAAGTACCCCAGGTTGAATTGGTTTTTTATTTTTGACTGTTTTCGTAATGATGATTTGCCTTTACATACAACAATAAGCCTATATTTGAAAATTACCTAGTTTACATTAAAAAAGGTTGAGGGTGAAGATTTGTAATATCCATATTGACCCAATAGCTCCTTGACATGGGGTATATAAATAGCTACCATGAGTACATTATAATTTTACAATTATTGGTGGGTTGATTTAAATATATCTTGAAAAGTCGGTGTATAGCAGTGGGGGAATTAAGAAATAAATGGACTGAGGAAACTAAGTTATTGATAGCTGCGCTGGTGTTGTTGATCATTTATTTGGCTCCGATGTTTATACTTGGTGAAGATTCTCATATACGGGTGCATGATAACTTAGATTCCAATATCGCTTGGTACAAGGTTCTGAAGGATAATCAAATGCTGTTTGGACCGATAAATGAGACTATTCCACAAATCATTAATGGTTTGCCGAGGAATTCAATTGGAACTGAATTCAGCGGAATTGAATGGCTCCATTATTTATTACCATCCATGACGGCATATTCAATCAGTCAGGCGATTACTAGAATCTTTGCGTTTATTGGAATGTATCTCTTACTTAAAAAGCATTTTGTTAGAAAAGAGGAACATGGCTTTATACGTGTATTCGTTGCATTGGCCTTTGCTTTGACTCCTTTTTGGCCATCCGGAATGCTTGCCACATTGGGGCATCCATTAGCCTTGTATGCCTTTTTAAATATTAGAGGCAGAGATAGTAAATGGACGGATTGGCTTATTCTAATCCTTTTGCCTTTTTATTCGAGCTTTGTACTGGGGTTCTTTTTCTTCCTGGTGGCTATGGGATTGCTTTGGCTTTATGATTGGATCAAGAAAAAAGACCCTAATTGGAAATTCTTTGGCAGTATTGCTTTAATGACTTTTATTTACCTGTTGATCGAATATCGCTTGGTTTATTCTTTGGTATTTCCTGAAGAGCCTAACAGCCGGGATGAATATTTCAGCTCTGCATTAGGATTTGCGCGATCTGTCCGTCTCATATTTAAAAATTACATAATTGGACATAATCATGTATTAACGCTTCACCAATATATTATTTTGCCTGTGTCATTTATAGCTTTATGGTTTATTTATCGGAATAAGCTTTGGAAAAGTGAGAAACGCTATGTTCAGCTGTTTATCTTGAATTTTATTTTATCTGCATGGTATGCGTTTTGGTTTTATGAGGGATGGGCATCCTTGAAAGAACAAATTTCACTTTTAAATAATTTTAATTTTGCCCGTTTTCATTTCCTGAGACCGTTAGTTTTGTACTTATTGTTTGCCCTGTCCTGCCGTATTCTTTGGAAAAATGGAGGGGGATGGAGGCAGTTTTCAAAAGGAGTCATTGTCGCTCAGCTGCTTGTCTTATTTATGTACAATCCGGAAGTGTATTATGGAAGGCTGGATGCACCGACTTTTAAGGAGTTTTATGCTGTTGACCAATTTACTGAGATTAAAGATTATATTGGAAAACCTCAGGATACGTACAGAGTGGTAAGTATAGGATTACATCCAGCTATTGCTCAATATAATGGCTTTTATACTTTGGATACGTATAACAATTACTATCCATTGGCGTACAAGCATCAGTTTCGAGAAATTATTGAGAAGGAGCTGGATAAGAACGCTCAGCTTAAAAAATATTTTGATAAATGGGGCGGGCGTTGTTATATTTTCGTGGATGAGCTTGGTAAGAAATATGATTACGAAAAAAATTCATCCAAAACAATAAAAAATTTAGAGTTGAATACGAAGGTACTGAAAGAAATGGGTGGTCAATATATAATCTCAGCTGTACCTATTGTGAATGCAGATGAGAATAACCTTGAATTGATGGATGTTTTTGATCATGAAGATTCAGCGTGGAAGATCTATCTATATCATGTCATGTAAAGGAGTTACTCATAATGAATCTGCCTGTATTAACAATCGTTGTGCCTTGTTACAATGAACAGGAGGTATTGTCTAAAACATCTGAAGAGCTTTCATCCATTCTAAAAGAGTTATTGGACTCCGGTGTAATCTCAGAAAGAAGTGCTATTTTATTTGTGGATGATGGCAGTGTTGATGATACTTGGGATTTAATACAAATGGAGAGTGTACAGAATAGGTTAGTCAAGGGTCTGAAATTAGCGGGCAATGTGGGTCATCAAAATGCATTGCTCGCTGGTCTGGCAACGGCCCAAAAGCATTCCGATTGTGTTATCTCCATCGATGCTGATTTACAGGATGACATTCAGGTCATAAAAGAGATGGTTGAAAAATACAATCAGGGATATGATATTGTCTATGGAGTTCGAGATCAGCGAAAGAAGGATACTATATTCAAACGGACCACAGCGCTTAGCTTTTATCGTATGATGGGTAAATTGGGAATCAAGTTAATTCCTAATCATGCAGATTTTAGATTAATGAGCAAGCGTGCATTGGGAGAACTCTTAAAATATAAGGAACGGAATTTATTCTTAAGAGGTATGATTCCAATGATTGGCTTTTCCTCCGCTGAAGTCTTTTATGATCGGAAGGAAAGAGAAGCGGGAGAGTCTAAATATCCGTTAAAGAAAATGATTTCTTTTGCGCTTGATGGGATTACCTCCTTTAGTGTTGCGCCGATACGCTGTGTTACCTACATTGGCTTTTTGACGCTATTTATCAGTGTGGTCGCAGGCAGCTATGCTCTAATTCAAAAAACACTGGGGAATACACAATCTGGCTGGACTTCCATCATGATTTCTCTGTGGATCATTGGTGGCTTGCAGTTGATTGGTATTGGAATAGTGGGTGAATACATTGGCAAGATTTTTAAAGAGGTTAAACAAAGGCCGATTTATGCCATTGATGTGGACAACTATACTGAAGATCAAAAAGACCAGGCGAACCAGAAAAATCAATATAAATCTCGCTAACAGGAATATATGTATCATTGGTTTGAAAACAGGAAGGAAACTACATGACGCTTGATGCTATTACATATTATATACAGCTGTATGGATACTGGGTGATTATCTTAGTTTTATTTTGCGGGATTGTAGGAATTCCTGCACCTGAAGAAACATTTGTTATTTTTATCGGTGCTGTCATTGCTGAACAAAACCTTAATTTTCTATGGGCCATCTGCGCTGCACTATTGGGTGCTAATATGGGTATGTTTTTTACCTATATGATTGGAAGGAAGCTTGGGACATCCATCATCCAGAAGTATGGAAATCTAGTGAAAATCACACCGAAACGCTGGCAGAGTATGCATACTAGGTTTGATCAATTTGAAAATAAAATGGTTGTTATAGGATATTTTTTACCGGGACTTAGACAGCTAACTCCCTATATGTCAGGAACACGTGAATTACCATATGCAAAATTTTTCTCACTCGCATTTTTAGCAAGCTTACTATGGACAACCCTTTATATGACGATTGGATTTTATTTCGGAAATATGATTGGTCTCAAGTATTTAAGCTTCATTGCGGTCATTTTTTTCTTAATTTTCATCGTAGTACTTGCATGGAAAAATTGGTTTTCTCCTGCGAGAAGTAAAGTTAGCTCTTAAAAAATATTTTACATATTGTTCATTATAATGTAGAGAAACAGAAGCCGCTGTTAGGATGAACTGACAGCGGCTTCTGTTTTAACATATCTTATATCTTTTTTGTTTTGAAAATCGTAACCGCAACAGCTAGGCATATTCCGACCATGCCGACAGATATTGCAATCGGCGTGACATACTCTCCCGGTGCTTTGAGCCCTGTCAGGAGACTCATGGCTTCGGTTAGCTTCATCGGTGTGAGAGATTCTAGCTTTGGGAAAAGTCCGATGAGATAAACCGCCAGTACAGTACCCCCAGTTCCGAGTAAAACAGTGGTATTACTAGAGGATAGTGTAGAAAACAGCACCATAAATGATAACACCCAAAGCCCGAAAAGCCAGTAACACATTGCTGCAAAGCTAGTGTACACGGCGATGCTATTATCCCAATAAAAAGCATTATAAGCATAAGTAATACCAAAGCAAATCCAATAGCAAGCTGTCCACGATATAAATATCATCATGCTCTTTGCGATAACGAATTTCCAGCGCGAGAGACCCTTTGTCAGAACAGGGATGAGTGTTCCTTTTTGATATTCTGAAGTAAAGGATCCACTGCACATCAGTATAAAAATAATCAGTGCTATTGGAATATTTTTATAAAATTGTGTCCAGGAGGTCAAGGCATCTACAGTAACCTCTGTAACGACAAGGCCTGTTCCCTCCAAAGAGTCTGCCATCATCTCCATCATCCATGGAGTTATCTTTGCTATAGCTGGATTCATAATCCCGAAAAGTACAAATACTAGCAGTAGAATGAGCACTCGTCCTGTTCGACTCCATTCCATCCACTCTTTTTTGAAAAAAGCTAGAAAAGATTTCATTTACTGACGACCTCCATAAACAGAGATTCCAGCGATAGCTCCTGCTTTTCGAAACGGCGGAAAGGAATATGATGCTCCAAGATAAAACGTAAGACAGCTTCTGTCTGTACCTGATCAGCTCGCTCCAGCAATAGATGATTTTCATTGCTTTTTTTGATGCTTGGAAAAGCTAAAAGCAGTTTTGCCGTATCTTCTGGATACTCCAACTCAATTTCATACCCGATGCTTGCATGTTCTCTTTTTAACTTCTCCATTGATTCCTGCAATACGATTTGTCCTTCGTGAAGGAATGCGACCTCATCACATATACGCTCAACATCGGAAAGAATATGCGTGGAAAAGAGAATAGTTGTATGTTCCTTTGCTGCGGTAAGAATATCTAGAATTTCCCTTCTTCCAACAGGATCGAGAGAGGAGGTCGGTTCATCGCAAATCAACAGTCTAGGTCGGTTGAAAAGCGCTTGTGCAATTCCGAGCCGTTGCTTCATGCCGCGTGAAAAACCTTTGATTCGCCGTTTCTCATTGGAGAGTCCCACAAGCTCCAGAAGCTCCTTGGTACGAGCCTTGATACTCGAAGATGACATCCCTGTGAGCTCACCGCAAAAATGCAAATATTCCTTAGGAGTCATAAAAGAATAAAACTCAGGTACATCAGGTAAATATCCAATAAGCCGATTTGTGGGAGTATCGCCGTAGCGAACCTTTTCTCCGCCAACAGTAATCTCCCCGCTGTTTGCCTCCAGCAAGCCAAGAATGATTTTCATAGTCGTAGTTTTCCCAGCACCATTCTGACCCACAAAACCAAAAACAGTATGCTCCGCTACAGAAAAAGTGACATCCTCTAATACTGTTTTATCTCCAAATCGCTTTTTTACATGAGATAAAGTTAACATATTCATTATGCATCCTCTTTTCCAAGCAGAAAATACAGAATAGGTCCTATAAATTGCATGCCGATTATCACTATAACTAGCCATATGGTACGACTGCCGCGCTTATAGTTCTTATGAGTCAAAATATGATGTATGGTAAAACCCAGCAATGTAAATTCTGCAATAACCAAAGGAATAATAAAGGGTAAGAATTCTTTGACTTCATTCATAATATTTCACTCCTTCCGTAAGTTCTCTTTGTATTCTCTTAAATTCTAGATCGTCTTGAAGTGCTGTCAATAATGGATGTTTAAAAGACTCCAGTACACTTTTTGCCACAAGGCGCATATTTCGTGGCGGTGATGCTCCTAGGTCAAGTTTGCTAATCCATTCATCCAGCCTGTCAAAATAAGCATCGCCGTGGAGCAACGCGTGCTCATGGGTAAAAAGCACTCGAACTACCTGAACATATTGATTTAGCATTCCCAGCGCCTTTTCTTTTTCTCCATGTGTGATATAGACAAGTGCTGCCTGATAGAAAAATTGTGCTGCGCTATTGGGATGCAGGTTGTTTAAATCATATAGCCGAATCAATCCCTCTGTTTTTTTAATCGTTTTTTCACATACTGCAGGGTCATCCATATGAATGGCTAGGTATTGGACCGCAGTTGTAATCAGCGATATCACATGTAGATACATATTGATTTGTGTATAGCTTTTGGCTTTGTCTAAATCCCCGACGGTCAGATAGGCCTGTGCCAAAATTGAATCACTTTGGTGATAGATGCGAGTTGGATCTGCTATCATCTCCAATGCTTCAATGACTTCTTCAGCTTTACCGAGTTGGAGGTTGAATACAGCTTTCACAGTGATAGCATCATTACAAATATCTATTACTTTACAATTTTCCTCTATATGCTCACAAAGTGTTACAGCTTCGTGCAAAATTCTTTGTTGCTCATCATGGTCCTTTGCAAGAGGAAAATGGTTCAGCCAAAGGATGCAGATCTGGAGTAAAAAGGAATAACAGGAATAATAGCGGCGAACCAGTTCTCGTGATTTATTCATCACTTCATTAAAGGGCAGTCTTGTATAGTCAGAAGCAAGCTCCACATATAGCTTTTGGATTTGTTCCCGACTCAACTGTGCTTCATAGCCCAGCAATTCATCTATACTTACATCTAGAAAAGATGCGAGCTGGGGTAATAGTAAGATGTCCGGCAAGCTCTGTTTATTTTCCCATTTAGATACGGATGCCTTCGTAACACCGATAAAATCCGCTAATTCCTTTTGGGTGAGTTTCTTTTTACGGCGCAGGTTAGCAAGGTTATGTGAAAAATTTAATGAGTACATACAACTACCTCCTATAACTATTGTAACCATAGATGCTGTAAAGCTAAATGGAGCAATACGATATTTTTCGATACAAAATCAACTAACGAGAAACTTTACGTTAAACAGTCAATAATAAATAAGCCTCAGGATCTTGTTATGGTGATCCAATGAATGTCAGTTCACGGCAACTCCAATCATAAATCCAATCTCCAAGTGGCTTACCTATGATATTTTTTTGCCTGTTGATATTAAAAAATCGTTCCTCTAAATCGTTGTTTACTTATGTAAATTAAGGGGGTTATTGTTATTATGAATAAGGGATAGTAAAAGTACTTTTGTATTCTTTTGAAGAAATGGGTTTTCTAAGATTTCTTATAGCATTAATTGATTGATAATTTAGAAAATAGGTAAGGGCATGTGGATATGTTTTTAGTTATAGAACTGAATAGGACTGATTTATTTTACATACATTTATTTTAGTTGGCTCTTTATTAAGTAGGAATCGCAAAGAAGTTATTAATATTAAAGATTCCTATAAAGAAATGAACCTATAGTTCTCAGCTAATTTATGGATGTTCAATAGAGAATCCTTTATTACATAATCAGGGAGTGAGAAGATGTTAGAACAACTTAAACCAAAACGGATTAAAAAGGGAGATACAGTGGGCGTCATTGCTCCTGCCAGTCCTCCAAAGAAGGAGGCCCTTCAAAAAGCACTGTCTTTTCTGGAACAGGATTTAGGTCTTACCGTAAAAATGGGCAGTCATATCTATAAGGAATATGGCTATCTTGCAGGCGAAGACGCAGAACGGGTGGAAGATCTTGAAGCGATGTTTAAGGACGAAGACGTAAAAGCCATTATCTGTGCTTGTGGGGGATATGGGACGGCGCGAATTGCGGATGCCATTAATTATGAAGTCATTAGGAATAACCCAAAGATTTTCTGGGGATATTCAGATATTACATTTATACATACGGCAATTCGACAAAAGACTGGCTTGGTTACCTTTCACGGTCCTATGCTTGCATCTGATTTAGGAAATGATGATATACATCCTCGCTCTAAGGAATCATTTAAACAGCTTTTTCAATCAGAAGAAGTGAATTATAAAGAGGATATCTCCCCTTTACACCCATTTATTGAGGGAGAAGCGGAGGGTGAATTAGTAGGAGGAAATCTAAGCTTGATCACAACGACCTTGGGGACTCCTTTCGAAATAGATACGAAAGGAAAGCTCCTTTTAATAGAAGATATTTATGAAGAGCCTAGGAATATTGATATCTTCTTAAATCATTTATGGTTGGCTGGAAAGTTAAGTGATATTGCCGGTCTTGTCATCGGTGATTTTGCCAATTGCGATCCCAAAAGCAGACGGACACTCACCCTCGATGAGGTATTGACTCACTATACAAAACTGATTAATAAGCCAGCTATGAGTGGATTTAAAATTGGTCATTGCAACCCACATGTTGGAATACCACTCGGCGTGAAAGCCAAAATCAGCACTGCAGAGAAGACACTTACTATTGAAAGCGGAATTGCAGATGAAAATTAGTAATATCGAAACCTATCGAATACAAGTTCCTTTAATTAAACCATTTAAAACAGCATTAAGGATTGTAAATACAGCTGACTCTGTTTATGTCAAAATTCAATGTGACAATGGTTTGGTTGGATGGGGAGAAGCAACCGCAACTGCTGTTATTACTGGTGATACATTACAATCAATAGAAACAGCTATTCACGACTTTTTTAAACCCAGTTTAATAGGAAAAGATATTTTGTGTTTCGAAGAGATTTTTCATGACCTATCCGCTATTATGACAAGAAATTCAAGCGGAAGAGCGGCAATTGATATGGCTATTTATGATTGTCTGGCCCAAAATAGTAAGCTGCCCCTTTATCAGTATTTAGGTGGCAGAAGCTCTCGGCTTGAAACAGACTTTACGGTAAGTGTGGATATCCCTCACATAATGGGGGAGGAGGCATTGGAATATGTAAAGAGCGGTTTTACAACCTTAAAGGTTAAAGTAGGTCTCGGTAATATAAATGAGGATATTGCGAGAGTGAAAGAAATTAGAAAGTGTGTGGGGAATGAGATTACGATACGTCTGGATGCTAACCAAGGATGGACTGCGAAGGAAGCGATTCAGGCAATCCGCCGTATGGAGGAAATGGGTTTACAAATTGAATTGGTGGAACAACCGGTCAAGGCAGATGATTTGGAAGGGCTCAGACAAGTAACTAATCAGGTAAATACATTTATTATGGCAGATGAAAGTGTATTTACCCCAAGGCAAGCCTTAGAGGTCATTCGTACACGGAGTGCAGACATGATTAATATTAAATTGATGAAAACTGGAGGGATTTTTTACGCCCAGTACATTAACCAATTAGCTGAGGCGGCAGGGATGGAATGCATGATGGGCAGTATGATTGAAACACATTTAGGTTTAACAGCTGCTGCTCACTTTGCTGCAAGTAAACGTAATATTACCCGCTATGATTTTGATGCCCCTCTCATGTTATCCCGCTCCCTGATTGAAGGCGGCATACAATATAAGGGTAGTAAATTTACTTTACCCGAAATAGAAGGCTTAGGTATAAGGAATATTCAGCTCAAGTGAGAGGAGGATCAAAAAGTGGGATTTACTCACAAAATCATGACCGTTAATGTAACTGTAGCGACCGTTTGGACTACAAATCAGTCTTATAGAGAGCTTGATCGTCCAGCGATTAGCCATCCGGTCCGATTGGAGGAATGGCTTCTATTTATGAATGAGGCTGAGCGGCTTGATTTATGCGAATCCAATAGAATCCAGACCCAATTATTATTTGGTGAACAGGTCCTGCTGCTCGAATGTAAACATGGATGGGCCCATATCATTGCCATCGAGCAGTCTTCAAAGAAAGATTCCAGAGGATATCCAGGCTGGGTACCTCTATGCCAGCTGGAGAATTATGAACCTGCATCCAATGACACTTTTGCCTTGATTACAAGTCGGAAGGCTTTGCTTACACTGGAAAAAACACAAGATACCCTAGTGCTAAGCTATCAAACGAAGTTATCATACCTTGGTGAAAAAGATGGACGGATACTTGTAGACACCCCCTTAGGTATTGGAAATTTACACAGAGATGATATAGCTTTATTTAACTGTAAAGAGAGAGGGAAGCCAGGGAGTGATATAGACATTGTCACTTCTGGAGAGCAATTCGTCGGCTTACCCTATTTGTGGGGTGGACTGAGCAGTTATGGGTATGATTGCTCAGGATTTACCTATACAATTTATAAGGCAAATGGCTATAGTATTCCACGTGATGCAAGTGAGCAGGCGCAATATGGTACGCCGATTGCGCTGAATGGGATACAAAGGGGGGACTTGCTTTTCTTTGCATATGATAATGGAAAAGGAGCCATTCATCATGTCGGGATTTATTATGGACAAGGTAAACTTCTTCATTCACCGCATACGGGTAAATCAATTGAAATTATCCCGATTGAAGGCACTATATATGAAAAAGAGTTATGCATGGCAATGAGATGTTTAGAAAAGTAGAATTCAAAGCATGTATGTATTTAATATTGTCCCTATTTTATCGAAAGACTCCAAACATATAGTTTAACTGCTTAATAAGATAGTTTAAATGATTCGTACCAAAAAAGACAAAACCATGATGGAAAGAAAGGTTAGAAGAAACAATGTGGAACCATATTATCGGTATCAATGATTAGTCCTGATCAGAGCTTTTCCATACTGATCGGGACCTTTTTGTATTGAGTGGTTATCTGAATAATGTTAATGGTCATTCCCTATAATGACCCTTTATGCTAATCGATTATTTTAATAGAGGTAATACTCTTGCTACTCAATTTTGTAATAAATAAAGTTGTATAATATACTAGTTTCAAGATAAATTTAAAGTGATCTTAATAGAATTGAAATCCTGTGAGGTAAGAATCTCAAGAATTCGAGGGATAAATTGGAACGTTTCAAGCGATCAATTGGGGGAATATGCATGAGAGACTATTTTATAAAGGGAACAAATATGAAACTTCCAACACTTTTTATGCTGCATGGTACAGGTGGAACAGAGCATGATTTAGTGCCGATTGCTAAATTAATTTCACCTGAGTCCTCCATTTTAAGTGTCCGAGGCAACGTTTCGGAAAATGGAATGCCAAGGTTCTTTAAAAGATTGGCTGAAGGTGTTTTTGATGTTGAAGATTTAAAGTTTCGTACAAAGGAACTAAACGATTATTTAAACGAAGCCTCAGTCAAGTATGGGTTTGACCGAAACAATGTGTTGGCAATCGGTTATTCAAATGGAGCTAATATAGCTGCCAGTATGCTTTTTCACTACCAACATGTATTAAAAGGAGCTATTTTGCATCATCCTATGGTTCCTTTAAGAGGAATAAAGCTGCCAGAAATGGAACGTCTGCCAATCTTTATAGGTGCCGGCAAAAACGATCCAATTTGTTCACCGGAAGAAACAAAAGAACTGAGTGAAATACTGAAGGCTGCCGGAGCCAAAGTAGAGGTTTATTGGGAACAAAATGGACACCAGCTGACACAATCAGAGGTAGAGGCTGCAGGATTATGGTTTTCTCAGCAATTTAAATAAATTGGAGATGATTAGATGATATCGCTAAATCCAACCGAAATGAGTGAACGAGAGAATTATACCTTTTTAACAGGGGCAGTCGTTCCTAGACCGATTGCCATTATCTCAACCATTTCTAACGAAGGAATTATGAATATTGCACCTTTTAGTTATTTTACGATCGTTAGTTCAAATCCCCCGCTGATTGCTGTATCAATCCAGCGACGGAATGGCGAAAGAAAGGATACTGCAAGAAATGCAATCGATTCGGGAGAATTTGTCCTCCATATTACAGATGAAGAAAACGTGGAGGGAGCGAATTGGACAGCAGCTGAATTGCCTCCGGACCAAAGTGAACTAGAAGGATCTCCCTTTCAAACAGTAGATAGTGTTCATGTACGAGTCCCAGGGCTTAGCCCTGCGAAGATTCGGATGGAATGTACCGTACATAAAGTAATACCGCTTGGAGGCCATACCGCAGAAGATGCAGGTTGTGATCTACTAATCGGTAATATTGTTTTTTATCATATAGATGAAGCCATCTACAAGGATGGTACAATCAGTACAGAATTACTCAAGCCTGTTTCCCGGCTTGCTGGCCAAAATTTTATGAAGATTGGTGAACAATTTATTCTGGAAAGACCAAAATAATAGCGTACAGAACTTCCCACTTCAAGTAGGGAGGTTTTTTTATGGGTTCTTTTGGTAATAGAAAAGGTCTAAAAGACTATAAAAGATAAGTTTTTCTTTAATTAAGTCATAAGATTTTCTTATTAAAAATTAAAAAAAGGTACAAAATATCTAATTAAATTACAAATTTGTTAAATTACTAGAAGGACTTTCACTAAATATTCAGAATATATAACCAGTATACGAGTGGTTGCGCTTTCATAACCACCTTAATATAGATAAATCAGACAAGTGGGGGTAATGAATGAACGCTTTAGGTAATGGGAATCGGATGTCAGAACTCGGTCGCAGG
This sequence comes from Pradoshia sp. Z3_51, assembly GCF_058215915.1. Classification (NCBI taxonomy): domain Bacteria; kingdom Bacillati; phylum Bacillota; class Bacilli; order Caryophanales; family Bacillaceae; genus Pradoshia; species Pradoshia sp. Z3_51. The sequence continues at coordinate 127,056 of NZ_JBZAJC010000002.1, forward strand.
AGAGGTTTTTGGATCTCATTAATTGCTGTATTACTGGTACCGTTAGTTTATGGATTGATTATGCTAACGCCAAGTTGGGGACCATATGATAATCTTTCAAACTTGCCGGTCGCAGTTGTGAATAATGATTCAGGTACTGTAACAGACGGTAAGGAAGTTAATGTTGGTAGAGATTTGGTAGCGAAACTGAAAGACGGGAATGACCTGGGATGGAGATTTGTCAGTAAGGAACAAGCAAATCGCGGACTTAATGATAATGAATATTATATGGTAATTGAGATTCCTGAAGACTTTTCCCAAAAGGTAGCAACCGTAATGGATGAAAATCCGGAAAAACCGGAACTAAAGTATACGCAGAATGAAGGGTTGCATTTTATAGCTGCAACAGCAACGAAAACAGCTATAGGAACAATTAAAGAGCAGCTTGCTGATACAATCACCGCTACCTATACCAGTACAGTTTTTGCCCAGCTTGGTGATGTAGCAGAAGGATTTAAATCCGGTGCGGATGGTTCAACAAAGCTCCATGAAGGCTCTGTTAAACTGAAGGATGGTACTGGAACTCTTCTGGATTCTTTAACGACAAAATCAGGAGATATTCAAAAACTGGCAGACGGTTCAAAGGAACTTGAACAGGGACTCGGTCAATTGAATGGAACAATGGCTGGAAAATCAGCTGATATCGCAAGATTGGCAAATGGAGCAGCTCAGGTCAGTGATGGGTCGAGCCTTATGCATTCAACAGTAAGTGGTAAGACCGGCGATATCAATACACTTGCAAGTGGGTCGAAGCAGGTTGAGGATGGGTTAGGCCAGTTGAATGGCACAATGGCAGGAAGTTCAGCTAGTATTGCCATGCTGGCTGATGGGGCAGCTGATCTCAGAAACGGCTCAGGTTTAATTTATTCAACCGTTGGCGGTAAGGCCGCTGAAATTCAACAACTAGCAGATGGATCAAAGTCAATTGAAGACGGTTTAGGGACCTTGTCAGGAACATTTAGTGCGAAGGAGAAGGATATTGAGGCTCTTGCAAAAGGATCCAAAGAACTTAAAGATGGATCAGATTATCTTTATTCCCAGCTTGATGGCAATAAAGGTAAGATTGAGGAGTTGGCTAATGGTGGAGCAGCTATTTATGATGGGACTGAAAAGTTGAAAAAAGGTACTTCTGATATGTTGCTTGGTTTACAATCAGCTCAAACAGGAGTCAAACAATTAAATGGTAGTATGCCTGAACTGGAAAATGGAAGCGCTAAAATTTCTGGAGGTTTAAATCAATTAGCAGCGAAAACACCTGACTTAGCAGATGGAGCTGCCAGAGTTGCGGCAGGTATAGAAAAATTAGCTGAGAAAATTCCTGGGATAGAACTTAACCCAGATTATCAAGAGTTATTAAAAGGTGCAAAAGCTGTAGCTGAAGGAACTGCTCTGGTAAATGGAGGTATAAAGGGAGAAAATGGTCTCAATGCAGGTGCAGCTTTATTGGCTTCAGGTATTTCTGAAAAGCTTAAACCAGGTATAGAACAATTAAATGGTGCATTTGAAAATCAAATAATACCGGGTCAAAAGGATATTGTTCAAGGAGCATCAGAATTAACAGTGGGTGCTGAACAAATAAAATCTGGTACGGATTCAGTAAAAACAAATTGGGGAGTAATCACTAATGGTGTTGGTGAAATTAATGGCGGTCTTACCACAGTAGCTGCCGGAAATCAATCAGTTAACGAAGGTTGGAAAACTGCAGTAGACGGATCCAAACGTCTTTATGACGGATCCAAACAAGTAGCAGCAGGCACAGGGTCAGTTAATACTGCATGGGGTACGTTAACAACATCTTTAGACACGCTAAATAAAGGTGCTGCGCAAGTGGCAGACGGTAATGCTACGGTAAACGATGGCTGGAAAACCGCAGTAGCAGGTTCTAAACAGCTTTATGATGGTTCCAAGCAAGTGGCCGATGGAACAGCAACAGTGAATAGCGCATGGGGTACATTATCAACATCTTTGAATACGTTGAAAAATGGTGCTGCTGAAGTGGCTGGTGGTAATGCCACAGTGAATGCAGGCTGGAAAACAGCTGTTGATGGATCTAAGCAGCTATTTGATGGATCTAAGCAAGTAGCCGATGGTAACGCAACGGTTAATACTGGCTGGGGTACGATGAAGGAAGGGGTAACTGAAATTGATAAAGGTGTCGGTCAAATCAAAGATGGTACACTTGAATTATCCAACGGCTTAGGTGACGGAGCTGAAAAAACGGCCGGTATAAATGCTACTGATGAAACGATTAGCATGTTCTCCTCGCCGGTTGAGCTGATCGATTCGAAAATTAATAGTTATCCGTATTATCGTTACGCAAACGCACCATATGTACTATCGTTAGCATTATTTGTGGGTGTTTTATTAATGATGTTAGTTGTTGGGGTTAGAAAACCAATGGATGAAGCTAGTTCAGGCTTCGCATGGTATTCAAAAAGATTTGGTTTGCTTGCTTTATTGGTAGCTGGTCAGGCCATCCTTCTTTCTGGCTTTACCATATTCTTTGTTAATTCAGGATTTGCGAATAGCCTGTTGCTTATCTTGTTTGCTGTATTGGCGAGTATCTCATTTATGTCCATTGTGTTCTTCCTGACTATGCTTGCCGGCAACATTGGTTTGTTTATAGGCGTGGCACTTCTGATTATGCAGCTATCTACTACCGGATCTGCATTGCCAATTGATATGCTGCCTGAATATTTACGTACTCTAAGCAATTTCTTGCCGATGACTTATTCGATTGCAGGCTTCCGAGCATTAGTATCATTGGATGACATCGGTATGATGTTTGCGAATGCAACGATACTAGTTGTGTTCCTGCTCCTGTTTGCTGGACTGTCCGTTGGATTATCCTTTTTCAAAAAAAATGAATCAGGAGGAGATGCAGAAATAGTAAGGTAAATATAATTATATAAATCCCTTTTAGTAGAAGAATGCATAGATTAATTGTATTCTATATTGAAAGGGATTTTTACTTATGAATAAGGGGTCCGAATGGGAGAGATTAGATTGAATCAGAAAATATTACCGGCAGCTTCAACTATGAAGGACTTTGAAAAGTTTTTACAATCAGGATTTAAAACAGGTGTTATTTTAGAGACTCATCTTGGGCAAATCAAACATATTACTCAAATGGCCAAAATGGCAGATAAACAACTGTTTTTTCACGTGGATTTAATCAATGGATTAAAAAATGATGAATATGGTACTCAATATTTATGTCAGGAGTTTAAACCATTTGGTGTCATATCCACAAAATCAGCGGTTATTCAAGAAGCAAAAAAACATCAGGCAATAGCTGTGCAGCGAATCTTTATGATTGATAGCCATGCGCTCGAACGCAGCTATAAGATGGTCAAAAAATCACAGCCTGATTATATTGAAGTACTACCGGGCGCACTTCCTAATATGATTAAAGAAGTTGCAGGGGAAATTCAGCTGCCGATCTTTGCGGGTGGTTTAATCCGAACAGTTGAGGAAGCGAAAGAAGCACTTGAAGCTGGTGCTGTCTCGATAACCTCGTCTAAACGAGAACTTTGGCAGTATTTTGCAGGGGAATGAGTCGAATTCCCTATTTATTTCTTTTTATTTGACAGCGTTTACAAAAAGTTTTACACTGTGTTTAAGTTAATAAGTATGTGGAAAGACATGGAGACACAGGTGGCAGTATTCCTTAATAAGTAGGAATACTTTAGTGCTTGTTTCTTCATTTTTTTTTGAAATTATATGATAGGGAGATGGAAGGAATGACACCATTTTGGGGTGAATTAGTAGGCACGATGATCTTGATTGTTTTTGGAGCAGGAGTGTGTGCTGGAGCCAACTTAACTAAATCTTATGCAAAGGATGCTGGGTGGATTGTTATCACTATAGCTTGGGGGCTTGGTGTTACATTAGGCGTATTTGCAGTCGGCGGCATTAGCGGTGCTCATTTAAATCCTGCTGTTACATTTGGTCTTGCGTTTAGCGGAGATTTTGCTTGGGCAGATGTACCTGGATATATTTTGGCGCAAATGATTGGAGCAATGATTGGGGCAACTCTTATTTATTTACAATACTTACCACATTGGAAGGCGACTGAAGATCCAGGGACAAAATTAGGGGTTTTCGCAACTGGTCCGGCTATTCCTCATACATTTTCAAATTTACTTAGTGAAATTATAGGAACATTTATTTTATTGCTTGGTCTGCAATTTATTGGAGCAAATGATTTTACGGAAGGCCTAAATCCATTCGCAGTCGGTCTTTTAATCGTAGGAATCGGTATGGCTCTTGGGGGAACAACTGGTTACGCCATCAATCCGGCACGTGACTTAGGTCCGCGTATTGCACATGCGATTCTTCCGATAGCGGGGAAAGGCCCATCTAATTGGGGATATGCTTGGATTCCGGTTGTAGGTCCTATTCTCGGCGGATCCTTGGGGGCTTTGTTCCATAAAGCGGTCTTCAATAATACGTTGACAGGCGCTTTCTGGGCAGTATTAGCTGGCACTGTAGTTATCTTGGTAATCGCTTATTTTATGACTAATAAAGATTCAGAACAAGCACTACGACAAGCTAATGATCCAGCAAAAGCAAGGTTATAAGTTACTAACTTTAGAGAAATCGATTATAATATAAAAATTAGTAGATGGGAGATGAAAAAAATGGAGAAATATATTTTATCAATTGATCAGGGGACCACTAGTTCCAGAGCTATTTTATTCAATAAAAAAGGGGAAATTGTACATAGTGCTCAAAAGGAATTTACACAGTACTTTCCAAAGCCGGGCTGGGTGGAGCATAATGCCAACGAAATTTGGGGTTCAGTGCTTGCTGTTATTGCGGGCTGTCTTTCAGAATCAGGTATAGAGGCAACAGATATTGAAGGAATCGGAATTACAAATCAGCGTGAAACAGCGGTGGTTTGGAATAAAGAAACAGGTCAACCTATTTATAATGCGATAGTTTGGCAATCCCGCCAGACAAGAGATATATGCGAGGAATTGAAAAATGCTGACCACAATGATCTTTTTCATTCCAAAACTGGTTTATTAATAGATGCCTATTTTTCTGGGACAAAAGTTAAGTGGATCCTCGATAATGTAGAAGGTGCGCGTGATTTAGCCAATGAAGGAAAATTGTTATTCGGGACAATTGATACATGGCTAATCTGGAAGCTATCCGGCGGTAAAGCTCACGTAACTGATTATTCCAATGCTTCAAGAACAATGATGTACAATATTTATGACCTGCAATGGGATGATGAATTGCTGGAGATATTAGATGTTCCGAAATCCATGCTTCCAGAAGTGCGTCCTTCATCTGAAGTATATGCACAAACCATTGATTATCACTTCTTTGGTAAGAGTATCCCAATTGCCGGTATTGCTGGTGACCAACAGGCAGCATTGTTTGGCCAGGCATGCTTTGAAAAAGGAATGGCTAAAAACACATATGGAACAGGCTGTTTTATGCTCATGAATACTGGTGAAAAACCGGTTAAATCGGAAAAAGGATTATTGACGACTTTAGCCTGGGGATTAAATGGTAAAGTTGAATATGCATTGGAAGGTAGTATCTTTGTAGCGGGTTCTGCTGTTCAATGGCTCCGAGATGGATTAAGGATGCTTAAGGATGCTGCTGATAGCGAGACATATTGCCGGGCAGTTGACTCTACAGATGGAGTATATGTCGTTCCAGCCTTCGTAGGTCTTGGTACTCCATATTGGGATAGTGATGCAAGAGGAGCGGTCTTCGGTCTGACAAGAGGGACTACAAAAGATCACTTTATCAGAGCAACAGTTGAATCTTTAGCTTACCAAACAAAAGCTGTTATTGATGCAATGGAAGAGGAATCTGGAATTGAATTGAAAACATTGCGTGCCGATGGCGGGGCCGTTAAGAATTCATTCTTAATGGAATTCCAGAGTGATATCTTAAACGTGCCGGTTGAAATACCAAAAATTAATGAAACGACTGCCCTTGGAGCTGCTTATTTAGCTGGGCTGGCTGTTGGATTCTGGGAAAGCCAGGATGAAATTGCTGCCCAATGGATCATTGATAAATCATATGAACCAACTATGGAACAAGAGAAACGTAATGAATTAGTTGATGGTTGGGAAAGAGCTGTGGCAAGTACCAGAACCTTTAAATGATAATTCAATTTTGTATGAGTTTTACTCAAAAAATGATATAATGAAAATAAGTTAATATAAGGTTAGAGATTTTAAGAGACCGCGAGTACATTCCTTTAAATAAGGGTAATGTATTTTGTGGTCTCTTTTTATTATCTCAATAGCACTTATCAACAGAGGAGGAACAAGAGGATGGGTTTAAATAGTTTAAATAGACATGAATATAAAAATAAATTACAAAACACACATTTCGATGTGCTTGTCATTGGTGGAGGAATTACCGGAGCAGGGATTGCTTTAGATGCAGCTACAAGAGGGATGAAGGTGGGCCTAGTTGAAATGCAGGATTTTGCAGCCGGTACATCAAGCCGTTCAACCAAGCTGGTTCACGGTGGATTGCGCTATCTAAAGCAATTGCAAGTAGGAGTAGTTGCAGAGGTTGGGAAAGAAAGGGCTATTGTTTACGAAAATGGTCCTCATGTTACAACACCTGAATGGATGTTATTACCCTTCCATGAAGGCGGTACATTTGGTAAATTTACTACTTCCATTGGCTTACAGATGTATGATTTTCTTGCTGGAGTGAAAAAGGAAGAACGCCGCACTATGCTTACAGTAGATGAAACAATTGAAAAAGCTCCATTGGTTAGAAAAGATGGCTTAAAGGGTGGGGGCTACTATGTTGAATACAGAACCGATGATGCCCGCCTGACGATGGAAGTCATGAAAGAAGCGTTTGAACAAGGAGCAAGCTTACTGAATTATGCCAAGGTCGAGGATTTAATCTATGAAAATGGAAAAATAGTAGGTGTAAATGTTAAGGATATATTGGATGAGGATTCCTTCCAAATTAAAGCTAGGAAGATTATAAATGCAACGGGTCCATGGGTAGACTTTATACGTGAAAAAGACAATTCTAAAAAAGGTAAAGTGCTTCAGCTTACTAAAGGTGCACACATAGTGATTGACCAATCCCGTTTCCCTTTGAAACAAGCGGTTTATTTTGATACCCCTGATGGAAGAATGGTATTCGCGATTCCGCGTGAAGGGAAAGCCTATGTTGGGACAACAGATACATTCTATGGTCAAGATCCAATCAATCCAAAAATGACTGATCAAGACAGAGATTATATATTGGATGCTATTAACTATATGTTCCCTTCAGTAAACGTTACTAAAGAGGATGTGGAATCCAGTTGGGCTGGAGTGCGCCCATTAATCAGCCAGGAGGGGAAAGGTGCTTCTGAGATATCCAGGAAAGATGAAACATGGGTATCTGATTCTGGGTTAATTACGATTGCAGGCGGAAAATTGACAGGATATCGTAAAATGGCTGAAACCGTTTTGGATTTAGTAGCTAAACAATTCAGAGATGAAGGATATAAACATTTCGGTAGCTGCTATACTGAAAAAATGCCGATATCCGGCGGCCGTGTTGGAGGCTCAACGAAATTTAGTTCATATATAAGCAAAACTAAAGAAAAAGCAATCGGAACCGGGTTATCAGATACAGAAGCAAGAGAGATTATTTCAACATATGGATCCAATGCTCCGCTTCTGTTTGAAATAGCCCGAAAAAACAAAGAAAAAGCGAGCGAAATAGGGCTGCCATTACCAGTATTGGCTAAATTGGGCTATGCAATTGAATATGAATTGGCTTATACGCCGCTTGATTTCTTTAATCGCAGAACTGGCATGGTCCTATTTGATATTAAGCATGTTCATGAATACAAAGATCAAGTGATTTCGTATATGAAAAAAGTACTGCATTGGACTGAACAGCAAACAGAAATGTATACTAAAGAGCTTGAAACTGAATTGCATGATGCTGCGTATCCACAATCCGAGCTGGTTACGAATTAATATAAATACGGATAAATGACCCCACTTCCTTGAAATATAGGTTGTGGGTTTTTTTTTAAGATTCAATATCTTTAAAAAGGGGAATAGAAATGAAACAGAAACTATTAGTTTATTTAACACGGGATGGGGGCAGTCAAGATGAATGAAATTCAAGGAAATAAGAAAAATGAATGGATGATTTATACCGGATCTTATGCAGAAGAAACAAGTACGGGTATTCATCTATTCAAATTGAACGTGAAAGAAAAAAAACTTGACTTAGTTGAGAAATATACGGGTATTGAAAATCCTTCCTTTCTTGTTATAAATAAAGCTCAGACCCATTTATACGCGGTAAGTGAAGTTGAGTATGGGATGGTTGTCTCTTATGCAATCAATCGGCAATCCGAACAGATTAGAGAGTTAAATCGCAAATCTACGAATGGGATGGCACCTTGCTATGTCAGTCTTAGTGAAAATGAATCTTGTTTATACATTAGTAATTATGGTGGCACGGTAACTAGGATAGAACTACAAGAGGACGGAACACTTGGAGAACATACGACAACAAATGAACATGTTGGATCAGGGGTTTGGGCAGACAGACAGGATGCACCGCATGCTCACTCAATCGTACCGGTACCGAATTCCTCCGTTGTAGTTGCAGCAGATTTAGGTACTGATAAAATTTATGTATACGATGATAAGGATTTTGCCAATTTGGCTAAAATGTCTACTATTCCTGGATCGGGTCCAAGACATTTTGCCTTTCACCCTACATTGCCAATCATGTATGTCATCCAGGAATTAAGCAATACAATCGCAGTATTTGAATTAAATGACCAACATATACCGGATTCTCTTCTAGGGGTGGTTACTACATTGCCGGATGATTACAAAGAGGAAAATACAGCAGCCGATTTGCATATTTCAGAGGATGGCCAATTCTTATATGCCTCAAATAGAGGGCATGACAGTATTGCAACGTACAAAGTGGCAGAATCAGGTATACCGGAAATTATCGCATTTACACATACGGAAGGAAAGGGACCGAGAAATTTCGAGTTAATAGACGAAGAAAAAGTACTTATTGCAGCAAATGAGCAAAGTGATTCATTAGTTTTATTTGAAATTAATAAAGAGGGTATTCCAACCTATACAGGGAATACGATTTCTCTTTCGAAACCCGTTTGTGTTCAAGCGATAGTAAGAAATCAAGAATGATACAAAAAAGCTGGTTTGGATTTTTCCAAACCAGCTGTTATTTAATTAGATTGTTCTTTTAAAGATTGTGTATAAGCCGTAAAGATACCTAAAACAATAATAGCCATTCCACCGTTTAATAGGGAGTATTGCAAGTCCCAATGGCCAGTATATAAATTTTTAATAGACAACACGCTGATCAACATAAGCATCAATGTAATTAAAATATTGTATGCTTTCATTCGTGAAACAACACCCCTTGATTCGTAATTGATCTTTTTCATATATTTTATTTTACTATGGTTTAGGTATAAAATTAAGTATAATTTTGTCTTTTTTGTTATATTTTTCCGTAGATGTTTTGGACGCTAATCTATTGAGTCCATCAGATTTTTTATCGTTTCTTTTTGCAAGGGTCCGATTATTCGCTTTTGTATGATACCGTTGGAGTCAATGAAATAACTGGTTGGGATTGTTATAATTTTATATAATCCTGCAATAGTTCCTGTTTGGTCCAGTAATACAGGATACCCGATCTTATACATATCTTGAAATGCTTGTATGGTTTGCTTGTTTTTTTCTGAATAGGTCATATTCACGCTTAATACAGTAATCTTCTCCATACTATGTTCACTATAAAATTCATTGAGGTCTGGTATCTCTTTTTTGCAGGGAGGGCACCAGCTTGCCCAAAAGTTTAATAAAACTTTTTGACCGCGATAATCAGATAATTTTATGCTTTTTCCGTCCTGAGTTTTTAATTCGAAATCAGGTGCAGATTGACCTTCTTTAATTCCTGTTTGAGTCAAAACAGGTCTAGTTTCCTCTGTAATAGACTCTTTTTGTGTCTGCGTGTAAATAAATAGAAATATGAATAAAAAGAATGGAGCAAGAATGGCAATTGTTTTATTCTTCAATTTGGATGAGGCCTCCTGATGTCGTTTTTATTTAGTAGAAAGTATTTGCCAGTCGTGAAAAAATTAATCAATGGGCATCAAATTGTGTTAAGTTGTTTATAAAAATATGAATAAAGGTAAGAATCTAGTATTGAGCTTTTAGGGAAGTGAGGGAAGATAGATGTTTTATATAGGAGTTGATATAGGAACCACGAGTACAAAGGCTGTATTATTTTCGGGAGACGCATCTGTGCTCAGCACCTATCATGTAGAGTACCCATTATATAGCCCGACTCCACTTACAGCAGAGCAGAATCCTGATGAGATCTTTCATGCTGTACTTAATGCAATAAGAGGAGTAATGGTCCAAAGCCAAATAAATCCTGATGAACTGTCGTTAGTATCCTTTAGCTCGGCTATGCACAGCGTAATTGCGGTTGAGGAAAATGGAAATCCATTAACTCAATGCATTACATGGGCTGACAGCCGTTCAAAGAAGTGGTCCGACTATATTAAAAATGAGAGGAATGGACAAGAAATTTATCGGAGAACTGGAACGCCAATCCATCCAATGTCTCCTCTTACAAAAATCACCTGGTTGATGAATGATTATCCCGAATTAGCGGGTAGGACATATAAATTCATTTCCATTAAAGAATATGTTTTTTATAAATTATTTGGGCAATATGTGATTGATTATTCGGTTGCTTCAGCAACAGGAATGTTTCATCTTAAAAATTTAGAATGGGATTCTGAGGCATTGGCAATCGCGGGTATTACAGAGACCCATTTGTCTAAACCAGTACCAACTACATATTATTTATCTGGCATGGACTCCGCCTATGCTGCGGATATGGGGCTGTTGCCGGATACTCCATTTGTAATAGGAGCCAGTGATGGCGTTCTCTCCAATCTGGGTGTCAATGCGATTGATCCAGGGATTGTAGCAGTCACGATTGGAACGAGCGGAGCCATTCGTACGGTAACAGATAGGCCGATTACGGATGAAAAGGGCCGAATTTTTTGTTATGCATTGACGGATAAGCATTGGGTGATTGGCGGACCAGTTAATAATGGAGGTATGACTTTTAGATGGCTAAGAGATGAGCTGGCTTCAGCGGAAGTAGAAACAGCTAAACGCCTCGGAATTGACTCATATGAAGTACTCACCAAGATAGCATCAAAAGTAGCGCCGGGGGCAGATGGACTACTATTCCACCCATATTTAGCTGGAGAGAGAGCGCCCATTTGGAACCCTGATGCCAGAGGATCGTTCTTTGGCTTGGGACTTCATCATAAAAAGGAACATATGGTCAGAGCGGTGCTTGAAGGAGTCATTTTTAATCTCTATACAGTCTTATTAGCTTTGCAGGAATTGATAGGTGTGCCAAGTAAAATCAGGGCAACGGGGGGATTTGCGCGCTCAGAGTTATGGAGGCAAATGCTTGCGGATATTTTTAATCAGGAAGTAGATGTGCCAGAAAGCTTTGAAAGCTCTTGTTTAGGAGCAGTTGTACTCGGCAGATATGCACTCGGTGAAATTGAAGACCTATCCGTTGTATCAAATTATGTGGGAACTACACATGTCCATACGCCGGTTAAAGCAAATGTAGAAAGATACGAGGAATTACTGCCAATTTACATCAATATATACAGAAAATTGGAGACTGAATATAGCAGTATAGCAGCTTTCCAAAACAAATGGATTAATCATAAATAAGTTGATTTGAAAATAACATTGTCGAATAATATTGACAGCATTCGCGTTTTCACTGTATCCTTTATACAGGAATAATTTAATTTAATACAAATCCTCATCGGACTAAAAGATGAGGTAGAGGTCGCAGATTTTATTAGTAAACTAAAAAGAGAGCCGGAAAGCTTGCTGACTTTAGTTGAAAGGAAAATCTGCCGAAGCGCTCTTTTTTTCCGAAGAGAGCAGCTGGGACTGTATCCGAATAGGTGCAGGACTGTCATGGTCTATATACATCGCGATATGTATATAGACCATGGAGAACTATCCATTTATTGTCTGGTGTGGCTAATCATAAAATGTTGCACACCTTAACAATAAGGTGTGTTTTTTATTTAGTTTATTTACACAGAAATGGATAATTCAAAAATAGAGAGTAACATGACAGCTTTGGAAGGGGAATTATCGTGCACAATAAGAAGCAACTGGGTTTTTGGATTTTAACGGCATTTGTAGTCGGCAATATGGTTGGGTCTGGTATTTTTATGTTGCCGCGTACGCTGGCAGAAGTAGCTAGTCCTGCCGGAGTAATTATGGCATGGGGATTAACAGGATTGGGTGTACTAACTATTGCGCTGGTTTTTGGGAATCTGGCTGTTCGTAAGCCACATTTAACAGGTGGCCCTCAGATTTATGCTAAGGAATTGTTCAAGGAAAATTCTTTAGCCTCAAGATTATCCGGGTTTATGTCTACATGGGGATACTGGATTGGTAATTTTGCAGGTAATATTGCCATCATCACTACGTTTGCAGGGTATTTATCTACCTTCTTCCCAAGTTTGACTAGTACGGCTGAATTGTTCAGTATAGGGAATTTTAGTCTAAAAGTTGGCAATGCTTTAACATTCCTTGTCTGCACAATCATGCTCTGGGGCGTTCATTTCTTTATTATGCGAGGCATAGAGAATGCTGGTAAATTAAACTTTGTGGCGACTGCGGCAAAAGTACTTGGATTTGGATTATTCATTGTAATTGGGCTATTTGCCTTTGAACAATCTAATATTGTACCGTTTGCGGAAACTCGTATAATTGATGGTGAGAGTCGGGGATTACTCAGCCAGGTAAATTTTGCTGCCGTCTCAACCTTATGGGCTTTTGTAGGGGTTGAATCTGCTGTTGTATTCGCATCAAGGGCGAAGAGAAAGGCAGATGTAAAGAGAGCGACCATTTTAGGGCTATTGATTGCCCTGGCTATCTATATGGGAATCAGTACACTTGTTATGGGATTATTAACACAGGATGCACTTATCCATTCAGAAAAACCATTAATCGATGCAATTGAAACGGTGCTGGGACCTGTTGGTGGGAAAGCATTGGCGGTCATTGGATTGATCAGTTTATTTGGTTCAACAATTGGCTGGATCTTGTTAAGCGCTGAAATCCCGTATCAGGCAGCAAAACAAGGTTTATTTATCCCTAAGTTTTTACAGGTCAATAAGCGTGGGATTCCTAATTTCTCTATGATTGTTTCAAATGGTTTAGGTCAATTATTTATTTTCTCAACTATTTCAAATTCAATTGCTCATGCATTTGACTTTATTATTTATATCGCGACACTTTCTTATTTAGTGCCATATTTAATTTCCTCCTCATTCCAACTGAAATTAGTTTGGACTGGCGAGACATATAAATCTGATGAAATGCGTTCACGAATTATTGATGGTACCATAGCCATATTGGCGACGGCATATTCCATTTGGGTGATCATCAAAGGAACGGCTGATTTAAAAACATTTATTTTCGGTGTTATCCTTCTGGCAAGCGGAATCCTATTCTATCGTTTACTGCCTAAAAATATGGAGGAAGTTAAACAACACGAGAACTATTATTTGAAAAAATCTTTTTAACTGTAATAAGAAGCAAACCCATTGTTAAAAGTGGGTTTGCTTTTTTTGGGTATTATTTAAAAGTAAAACGGTGTTATGAAAACTGTTATCGGGAGCAATGATAGAGTGTAATCATGTGAGTTTGATAAATTGACATACCCAATAGGGTATATTACGATTAGACTAATCGATGAACTAATGGAGGTCTATTAAAATGAAGATTTTAATTGTTGGCGGTGTGGCAGGCGGAGCATCTGCTGCGGCAAGACTGCGCCGTCTAAGCGAAAAAGATGAAATCATCATGTTTGAAAAAGGTGAATATATTTCATTTGCGAATTGTGGTCTTCCATATTATATAGGAGAAGTTATCCAAAACCGTAATAAACTGCTTGTTCAAACAGTTGAAGGAATGGGGCAACGCTATAATTTAGATATACGTAATTGGACAGAAATTATCAAAATCAATCGGGAGCAGAAGACTGTCATAGCCAGAAAAGCAATGACAGGCGAGGAATATGAGGAATCCTACGATGTGCTAATCCTATCTCCGGGTTCAAAACCGGTTAGGCCAGCCATTCCGGGAATCGATGAGGCTAAATCTGTTTATACGCTTCGGAATGTTCCTGATACGGACCGTATCAAAGAAAAGGTAGATCAGGATAAACCTGAGAAGGCTGTTATCATTGGCGGCGGGTTTATTGGGATTGAAATGGCTGAAAATTTACGGGAGCGCGGCATAGATGTAACAGTTATTGAGATGGGAAATCAGGTGATGGCGCCAATTGATTTGGAGATGGCTCAAATGGTCCACACACATTTGCGGGACAATGGAGTTCATTTAATACTTGAGGATGGTGTATCATCTTTTGAAAAGAATGGTCGTATCATTCGCTTGAAAAGCGGCAAAGAAGTAGAAACGGATATGATACTTTTAGCGATTGGTGTTCAACCTGAAAGTACCATTGCGAAAGATGCCGGCCTCGAGCTTGGGGTTCGGAATGCGATAAAAGTCAATGAGCATCTGCAAACATCAGACCCATCTATTTATGCGGTCGGTGATGTCATTGAAGTAAAGGATTATATTAACGGAACGGATACTTATGTGCCGCTCGCTTGGCCTGCCAATCGTCAAGGGCGTTTAGTAGCGGATCATATTCACGGGAAAGAAAGTGTTTATAACGGTACATTGGGCACTTCCATAGCCAAGGTGTTTGAATTGACCGTTGCTTCAACAGGAAGCAATGAAAAGATGCTGAAGCGTTTAGGTATACCATATGAGGTTGTTCATGTTGCACCAAGCAGCCATGCTGGCTATTATCCAGGTGCTTCCCAATTGCATTTGAAACTGATCTTCGATAAGGAAACGGGGAAAATATACGGAGCGCAGGCAGTTGGAAAGGATGGGGTAGATAAACGTATTGATGTTATCGCGACAGCTATCAAAGGTGGCTTAACTGTATTGGATCTTCCGGATATCGAGATTGCCTATGCTCCTCCATATTCCTCAGCTAAAGATCCTGTAAATATGGCTGGTTACGCAGCAACCAATATTATTGAGGGAATGGTCAGCACAGTGCAATGGCATGAAATTGATGAGATTGTGGAAAACGGAGGTTATTTAATTGATGTCCGCTCACCTGCTGAGGTTGCTAAAGGAGCAATTGCCGGCTCGGTCAATATTCCTGTTGATGAACTGAGAGAGCGATTATCAGAGATACCGACTGATAAAGATTTATATCTTACATGCCAGGTAGGTATGAGGGGTTACTTAGCTACCAGAATACTTGAAGGAAACGGCATTAAAGTTAAGAACCTTGATGGCGGATATAATTTGTATTCTAAGGCATTTCCTAAAGAAAAATAATAGTAAATGAGAGTTGGAGCTCCCTTTATGCGATAGTTTAGATTATCGCATAAAGGGGCTTTTTTGAATTGCTGAGACGGTTTGTGTCATGCTTGATTTAGAGCTTGGCTGGATTCAAGGGGCGATCGGCCGGATTCAAGCTCAGATTGGCTGGATTCGAAGAGGAATCGGCTGTATTAAAGCAGTGAATCAGCCGGAATCTAGCCCGATTCGGCTCGAATCGAAGTCGATACAGACAGTAACCAGCTAGAAATTCAATCAGAATCAATTCATTATAGAGGAATCTGCAAGATACGCCTATAATCGAGTAAAAACAATTAGGGGAGTATAAAAATGCCCGGCTGGATATAACCCAAGCCGGGCGATACTTCTTTATCATTAACTTGCCAATTCAGATTCCTTTGGTTCTTTTACTTTTGACATGGCAAGAAAGCTAATTAAGAGCAGTGAAAATCCAGTGATGAGAGGTATATAAAAAGCTGGTATGTAGTCAAGCAAGACACCGAAAAGAATCATCCCAAGCGGTGAGATTGCAGATGCAATCGTTTCAACTAATCCGAAAATACGACCAAGATAGTGGCTCGGGGTTGTACGCTGTATTAATACATGAATAGGAATATTTACAACCATGACGATGGAACCTATCATTCCAAGGACGATGATGTAGTAACTGACATTGGCAATCACAGAAGTCATTTGGAGCATAGGAGGCAAGCCAATCATAATGACAAGTATTGCTAAACCAATTAAGCCCAATCTAATTTTCTTTAATTTATCTTTCATTTCAAGACGTTGTGAAATGATCAATGATGTGATAAGTGCTCCAACAGATACCATCGAAGCAGCAATTCCGTATGATTGAGAAGAAAAATTCAGTGATGTGTTCAGGATGTAGGGGATTGCAACATTTATACCCGCAAAGAAGAAGTTAATCCAAAGTGATACTTTGAGCAGGGAGAATAAAAAATCGTTTTCTTTTAAATAGGAGAAGCCTTCAGCCAAACTCTTCATGAATTGCGTCTTTTCCTGTTGTGCCGCTTTCTCAGTGTACAGGTTGAAAATAATAAATAATTCAATTATACCGGCAAGTATAAAGGTGATTCCAGTTAGCAGAATGATTTCCTCAATTGCTAAGAACCCGTATAAAATACCAGCTATGATTGGACCGAGTATACCGGCAAGCGATGATGCGGATTGATTTAAAGAGCCAGCCTTTTGTATAGATTTATCCCCAGCCATTGAGGGAATGGTTGAAGATGCAGTCACAGAAAAGAAAGTAGAAAAAATCCCTAGCAGTACTTCTGATGTATATAACAATGCAAGTGAGAGCCCCGAAAAGTGAGAATAGACAATCATAAAAAACATGAGTATTCCGCTAAGAATTTCCGTCAATATAATGATTGTTTTGCGGTTAAAGCGATCTGCAAGGGTTCCGGCAATTGGTCCAAAAATAATTCGGGGAACAGAGGCAAACACAAGAGCAAGTGCAAAACTTGTACCCGAACCGGTAATTTTTAAAATGTATAATCCGATGGCAAATGAATAGATGCTTGCACCAAATAATGAAATAAATTTTCCAATAAAAAACAATAAAATATTCCTTGCGCTTAATCTCTCTTGTTCTGCTTCGGTATAACGTACACTCATGGGCTTTTCTCCTTTAGTTTAAAAGTTTAATGTCATTAAACTTATTATATAAATACTAATTTTTGGAAGTCAACAAAAAGTTTAAAATAATTAAACTTTAATTTGTGGATCAGAATTATTTACCGTATACTTTCCATAAGGAGGGGATAACCATGCTGGGCAATAAAATTAAAACGTTACGGAAAGCTTTAGGGATGACCCAATCCGAGTTGGCTGGAAATCGATTGACAAAAGGAATGCTGAGCCAAATTGAAAACAGTAAAGCAACCCCATCGATGAGCACACTTGAATATCTTGCTCAACAGCTTGGTTGTGAACCTAGTGATCTTCTGAATGAGAAAGAGGATTATCTACCTTTATTAAATGAGATAAAGAATGATAAAAAACAAGAGAATTATTCAGCTATTTACGATAAATTATCCCATGTGGTTTCTGAAAATATGCCTCAGGGAGTAATGGAGGCGAAGTTATACAGCCTTTATGCGGAAGCAGGCCTTTATTTAGATAAACCAAACATGAAGAAATATATCGAATTGGCAGCCTCCTATTTTAAGATGAATTCTTTATTCTTAGACAGTGCTGAAACATTATGGATTTATCATCAGTATCGTTTGTCTCATGGAAATTGGGATGAATCTTTATCCATTTTGAATGAAATTAGAAAATTCTACTCTGGTAATGGACTTGAAGAAAATACGGTATTTCAATTAAAGCTTTTATTGGATGAAGGAATCGTCTTATTAGCGTTGGAAGAATATAAAGAATCCCATACAAGAATGCAGGAAGCCATCGCATTGTCCAAAGAGACGAATGTCTATTATCGTATGGATGATATATACAGGATTGCTTCCAATTATCCGCTTGTGATGAAGGATGATAAGGAGTTTCTTAGATTAATCAGTAAATCTCGTCAATATGCGATTTTTTCGGAAAATAAGATTGCATTGATGATGTTTCCACTTTTATATGCGGTTTATCATAATGAAATAACAAAAGACTACAAAAAAGCTATTCACTACCTAGAAGAATTTGCGATAAATCCGGAAAAGATAGACGAACTTTATTATCTGGAATATGGGAAAGCACTATATGGTCTGGGAGAAATTGATCGAGCTTTGGAAAATCTGCTTAAATGTCATCTATCCGGTGCGTTGGTGCATCCAATCGATGTAGGAATGGTACAGTCTGCAGGAATCTATATTGCTCTTTGTTTAAATCAACAGGGCCACAAGGATGAAGCCCTGGAGCAAATTAACAAAACATGTGATTTAATAAAGAATATGCCGAAATCTATTTATTATAAAAGGGCTGTTGAGGTTAAAGAAACATTGCTAAATGATAATGGAACTGTACATTGAAATTATGTGTGGCTGTTCATTCAGTTCCTTTTTCCATTTGTTTCAAAGATTTAGGTTAACGTTTGTAAACGCTTCACCTAAATATACAATGTCGTTAGGACACAGTGGTGATAATAATGTTGACAGATGGTAGTGGGCTTTTATTTTATGTTCCAATCCATTCATATCTGGCATTCAAATGTCTATTAAGATTTTCGGTTAGTTTACTTACCCTATTCGGTCATTGCTTCGCAAGAACTCTTCCTATCCCTCTAATATCTCCCTGGTTACTTCCCCTGCACAAGAATAATCTTCTGCAATAATAGTTGCCTGTAAATTTAACCTATTAAACTTCTATGCTGAAACATATAAAATTCTCCATAAAATAGCTCCTAATACAATATGATGATGGGCTTGATACCTTTATGCTGGAAAATATAATTATTTTTCAAGTAAAATAATTATATAAATTATAATGAATATGATCATACCATCAACTGCTTAAAGTGGAGCAAACGATTGATAGAAAAAGGTGGGTTAATGATGAAAAGGTTACGCATCTTTTTAGTGTTTGTAGCGTTATTGATTATATATGAACCGAGTAGTTTCGCAGAATCAACTCTGCAGCAGCAAATTGACCAAACGCCCATTGGAGGAACATTGATTGTTAAAAGCGGTACCTATGAAGATCCGGTTTCCATTAATAAGCCAATGACCATTAAAGGAACAGAAAATACAGTGCTGAGTTATACAGGAGAGGGATCCTTTATAAACATTTCTGGTGAGGGTGTACAAATATCAAATATTGAAATAGAGGCAACACGCCTACCAATTGAGGAATCTGCAATTGTGCTGGCTGGAAATTATCATAAACTTAACAATCTCACAATCAAGTCAGCTGGGACTGGTATTAAACTGGATAAGGCGAATCATGTAAGTGTGCTAGAAAGTTCATTTACAGGGACATCTGAAGGCCATGCTATTAATCTGTGGGAGTCAAATTACAACACGTTCGGTAAAAATTCAATACGGAATGTTCAGGATGGATTTTATGTAGAATACAGCCACCATAATACATTTAAAAATAATAAAATTTGGGATGCCCATTATGGGGTGCATTTAATGTATTCCAATTCCTGTTTGATTGAAGAAAATGAATCATTCAATAACTTTACCGGCGCCATGATTATGGGGGCTGAAGATGCAATGGTACGTAAGAATACATTCACCGAAAATAATGAAAATGTAAATTCTCAGGGTTTGTTACTATATGACTCTAGGAATGTTACTGTTGAAACAAATGAGATTCACAATAACCGGATTGGCATATTTATTGAAAAGGCCAATGTGAATACCGTTAAGGATAACAGGCTGCAATCAAATTTTGTAGGTATTCAGTTTAAAGAATCAGAGAATAATCGAATCTATCAAAATGATTTTCTGGGTAATGTAAATGACGCTCAGGCTATTGAAAGTGAAGGGAATCAATTGGATGGGAACTACTGGGACGCATCAGCGAAAATAGATTCAGACGGAGATGGTATAAGTAATTTAATCTACCGAGCCGATCCTTATTTTCTGGCTTTGACAGAGGAAGTTCCTGAGTATCAACTCTTTTTTCAGGCACCGGGCATGACAATTCTGCAAAAAATGCTGAAAAGTACCGATGAAGAGCTATTAACGGACTCAGGTCCCTTAATGGACCCTATCCAATCAAACAATCAAAACAATCAAGCTGATCTGCCAGTATGGATAGTCAGCGGATTATTGTATATAGGCAGTTTATTTCTATTCATAAAAGGGAGGAAACAACGATGAAACAATCATTATGGAAAATTGCGTTAATCGGAATTGCAGTTATGCTTATGTCTGCTTGCGGTAATGAATCGACTGAGCCAGTGGAAATTGATTCGAAGACTGACACATGCGCAAACTGTAATATGTCGGTTGCGGATAATCAGCATGCAACAGAAATTATCTTAACTGATGGTAAAACATTTGTTTTTGATGATATCGGTTGCATGTTTAATTGGACAGATGAAAACGAGAATAAGGAAATTGAGAAGACCTTTGTACGTGATTATCATTCTAAAGAATGGATAGAATTTGAAAAATCCTATTTCGTATATGGAGAAGAAATCAAGACGCCAATGTCATACAATGTAATTTCTTTTGAAGACCAATCAAGTGCTGAAGAATTTGCTGAAGAATCAGGGGGAAGTTTATTATCCTATGAAGATTTACAAAAACATGATTGGAAACAGCATAAAGAGATGAATCATAAGGAAACGGACAGTCATAGCCATAGTTAACAGGTGAAAAAAACAAGGCAGCCGGCATGGTTGCCTTTTATTTAGATGTCGTCACGGGAGGTAAGAAGAATGTGGAACATATGGAGCTCTGAATGGAGAATGACATCACGGGGCCGTTCGTATTATTCAATCGCCATTCTATGGATTGTTGTCATTTCTCTTTTATTGGCATTGGAGCGGACAAATGGAGCAATCTCAGGATATACAAATATTACGGGAACAGTCGTTAATATTATGTTATATATATTGCCATTATTTATGTTGATTTTTGGCTCTTTTTCAATAGCTAATGAAATGGAAAATGGCCAATGGAGATTATTATGTACGTATCCATTAGATATCGTCTCCTACTTCTTTGGTAAACTTGGAGGCCAGTTTACTGCCCAGGCAGTGTGTTTTTCACTGGCGTATTGGTTGAGTATGGTAATTGGGTTGCTGACTGGGATTGATATTTCGTTAACTTGGATGCTTGTGCTTTTTCTATTTAGTATGCTGTTAATCTTGTTTTTCCTGACACTTGGCCTTTTTATAGGATCATTTGTAAGCACGAAATGGCAGGCACTTACTCTATCTGTTGCAGTCTGGTTTCTTCTTATTATGATATGGCCGACTGCGTTAATTGCTATTTTAGGTGCTTTACCTTATTCAATGATAGGAGTGCTTATGAAAATTGCGATGATCATAAATCCAGCAGAATTCTTACGCTTTTTCTTGGTGATTAGATTGGACGGCGGTTCTATCTTCGGCCAAGCCTATGATGGATTGGTTCCGCTATTTAATGAAGGAATTGTATGGGGTGTACTATTCTTATATGCGTTTGTATTTATTGCTGCGTTAGGCTTTATTGCAATTTGGTATTTAAAAAGGAGAAGAGCACAATGACAGGGTTAGAAGTGACTGATATCTCAAAACACTATAAAACCAATACAGCGTTGCAGCCATTTTCGTTGGCAGTGAAGGAAGGGCAATGTGTTTCTTTATGCGGAGGGAATGGTGCTGGAAAAAGTACTATCCTGAATATTTTGGCCAGTATCTCTTCCCCCTCAGCCGGAACCGTTCTGTTGGATGGGGTCAATATGACTGCACAAAATAAAGAATATGTATCATTGATCGGTTATATGCCTGATGAATTTTATGCTCAGGGCGACATGAATGTGGGAGAGTTTATGTCTTTTTATGCAGCTATCCGAGAGATTTCCAATGAACGAGTGAGAGAGGTGATTAATCGTTTGGGATTAACCGACAAGCGGAAAGAGCTCGTAAAAAATCTTTCTAAAGGAATGAGACAAAGGTTGTTATTCGGCCAATCGATTTTAGCTGAACCAAGACTTTTAATTATGGACGAGCCGACCAATGGGCTCGATCCTTACTGGATTAATGAATTTATAGAAATGATTAAAAAGCTTAAAGAAGCAGGCACGATTACGATTTTCTCTACTCATATGATGGATGTTGCCGCAGAACTTGCCGACCGGGTGTTATTCATTGAAAAGGGGCAGCTGGCTCAATCACTTGAAAATGATTTTTCTGATATTGATGGTTTTACGAAAGAGCTATCAACCTTGTACAGACAACGAATATAAAAGGGTGGACTGCAGCCGTGCTCTGTAAGACGTACGGTTGAATTATATTTAAGAATAACAATAGGCATGAGTTCGAAAGATTCCGAAACTCATGCCTATTTTACGATCCATTATATATTCTTAGGTTCAGTCACTTCAGCATCTGGAACATCAAGCATATTTAATAAGAAGATAAAAATAGGAATACCTAAAATCAAGCCCCATATTCCAAGGAAATGTTCACCGAACACCAATACCAGGAATGTGAAAAACGTAGGTAAATGAGTTTTGGCCGACATGAATTTAGGATTTAGTACATAACTTTCCAAAGCATGTATGGCTGCTATTAGGATAACTATATATAAAACATGCACTCCTCCGCCAATATTATAGGCAATTGTACAAAGAGGAATTAAGGAAATAATAACACCCGCAACAGGAATAAGTCCCAATAGGAAAATCATAAATGCGAGCCCTAATAGCTGTGGAAATCCTAAGAAATATAGAATAATAGTCGATAATATAGCATTAACAAATGCAATTAAAAATTGAACTTCAATAACTTTACCAAATGAATTTACAAAGATATTACCTAAATACTCTAATTCAGTGAATAAAACGCCCAGTTTGCTTTTCTTGAATGAACCGGTAAATCGTTTGATTTTTTCCTTTTCCAAAAGAAAGAATAAACTTAGCAGCAGAGCTAAAAATAACTGCAGGCTTAATTTACCGATATTCGCAGCATAACTGTACAGTGCCACTGCATTTTCCTCAATTTCAGAAGGTGATACAAATTTCTGCATTGCACTGATCACAACATCGATTGCTGTGTTATCAGGCGGGTGTTTATAAAAATCAATAATTACTTTTACAAGGTCGGTTATTTGCATTGTAATGATAGGTATGTATTTATATACGATCATAACCAAAGAGGAAATTATGACTGTGTAGAGCAGGAAAATTATTATTTGTGGTTTAACTCGTATTGGGCTGAATTTTGATAGGGACGATGAAATGATTCTCTCCAAACCGCCCATTAAGAAAATAAAAATAAAAGTGAATAGAACTAAATTCATCATACCTCTAAGGGCATAGAAAATCCCTATCAAAAATAAGATGGTGAGAAAACGGACGAACCCTCTGCTTTTTATAAATTGGTTGAGTGAAAACATAAACCTGTTGTTTCTCCTTTCGGCAGCACCGTATGCTTGATATGTTAATTATATCTGTTAGTAGTACGGTTTATAAGAGGGTTTGAAAATAATTTTTAAAAAATTGGTGGAATATAGGGAATGTTCTATGAATATATGTATAAACTGTTCGGGCATACGTTTCAATATTGTGCTTAATGGATAAATAAGTAGATAAATAGAAATGTGCATGGGAGATGAAACGTATGGCGTTATCTGAAAAATCAAAGGGTAAAGTTGCAATCGTTACTGGTGGAGGTTCTGGGATTGGCGCAGCCACAGCTAAGAAGTTTGCGGACAATGGCATTCGTGTCTGTATTATGGACATAGATCTTGATAATGCAGAGAAAGTAAAGGAAGAAATCACAAATGCAGGAGGAGAAGCCTGTGTTTATCAGGTTGATATCCGTGATGAAGCCCAAATTCGTGAAGGAATTTCACAGGTCATGAATAAGTGGGAAAGGCTTGATATTCTTTTCAGTAACGCTGGTATAAACGGGACCTTATCTTCTATTGAAGAATTTGAAATTTCGGATTGGAATGAAGTAATTGAAACGAACCTTAGAAGCACATTCTTGTTTGTTAAATACTGCATTCCTTATATGAAAGAGCAAGGTGGCAGCATGATAATCACAAGCTCAATCAATGGAAATAGACGGTTCGCTGGTTTTGGTATGGCAGCCTATAGTACTTCAAAAGCCGGACAAATTGGATTTATGAAGATGGCAGCCTTAGAGTTGGCCAGATATAAAATTCGGGTTAATGCTATTTGTCCTGGTGCAATTGAAACAAATATAGATAGCAGCACAACTAAGTCTGAAAGTTTAAAGGAAATCGAAATACCAATCGAATATCCTGAGGGAATGCAGCCATTGGCAGATGGTCCGGGGTCAGCTGAACAGGTAGCGAATTTGGTATACTTCCTTGCATCTGACGAATCAAGTCATGTTTCCGGTACCGAAATATATGTCGATGGAACTGAATCATTACTGTAAGTGAGTTTATTGTAGATTAATTTACATCCAGTAAATAAGATACGGTTATTTGATAAAAGATTCTGTAATTATAGTAATCATCATTTAATAGATAGCACTCAAAAGGTAGCCAAGGCAATGGCTATCTTTTTTGTATCTTTAGCAAGGATTTCTTTTAAACACCGTAATGGATCATATGTTTTGTCTCTTCAGATGCCTCCAAAATTTTTGAAGCCAAGTTACTTAGTTCGTTGGAGGTTTTATAATCCTCTAATGATACTACTGCCTCATAAAATAATGACAACGATTCCGGCGGAATTCATTCACTCTCTGACATATTCTTTGTTTTTATTCCCATACTATAAATATGAAATGTCGAATGCTGTTGCACTATTAGATGGAAGGTGAAAATATGGACCCTATAAAACCCTTTGAGCCGATTTCCGCTGAAGTTATACCAATAGGGGAGGAATGGATCTTCCAGGTTAAATGGGATGGTGTGCGGATGTTAGTTTACAAAATAGATGATGAAGTAGAGCTGGTTAATCGTAATTTAAATAATAGAACAAAGCAATATCCGGAGTTTACGGATTTAGGCAGCTATTGTTCTGCATCCTCTGTAATTTTGGATGGCGAAATTATCGCTATGCAAGATGGAAAGCCATCTTTTCATGAGGTAATGAAGCGGGACCGGATGAACCGATCAGAATTGATTCATCTTTCCATAAAGGAACGACCTGTCATCTATATGATTTTTGATATTCTTTACCTGGATGGAAAATGGGTTATTGATGACGAACTTGCAGAACGTCAAAGATTATTGTCATCTATAATTACGCCAACAGAGAATGTACAGGTTGTAGAAAGCTTTTCGAATGGAGAGGCATTATACGAGGCCATCAAGGAGCAGGGATTAGAGGGTATCGTTGCAAAGGATTTGCGTAAACCCTATAGCTTGAATGGGAAAGACGGTCGGTGGCAGAAGGTGAAATTTTATAAAGACCTCATTGCTATAGTTGGGGGATATGTGACAAAGGGGAGTGAACTGCAATCCTTAGTACTGGGATTGTATGACTCCTCGGGAGGACTCAAGTATATTGGTCGTGCAGGAAAAGGACGCTATAAGCTGGATGAGTGGAAGGTGATTAAAGAATTTATGGAAAAAGCCTTACAAACTGAAAATCCTTTCACCTCAAAAGTGGGAAATACAAAGCAGTATCACTGGATACAACCCATTTATACAGTGAAGGTCTCTTATCTGGAATGGACAGAATCTATGACATTAAGGCAGCCTTTATTAGAATCATTTGTCGACCGTAATCCAAAGGAATGTTTATTGGAGCTTGAGATATGAGATATACAGGTCTATGTTTTTTAACTAAATATGATAGTGAAAATAAAGTCTGTACAGTGGCAGTTCTTCATGAAGAAAAAATCATTGAGGTTGCTGAAGTAAAAGAAGCATTTACTGATGAAGAGCGCGAGGCAATTTTAGGTATTTTACATCAAACTGGGAAAGCACAGCAAAACCAAATTTATAAGGTCCCTCCTGGTATTTGCATTCAAGTGGCATACAAGGCAGTAACAAATTATAAATTAAATTCTCCGGTCTATATAAGCCTGGCGGTGACTGAGAATTGGACAGCCTGTACATGGACGAAATTAGTACTGTCCCAATATGAACAGGTAGCCATTACGAATCCATGGAAAATCATCTGGACAGAGCAATCAGTGACCAAAGAAATGTATTTGGAATACCTTCTTACTGTCGCAGACTTTATGCTGCCCTTTTTAAAGGACAGGCACTTAACAGTTAAAAGATATCCAGAAGGTGTCGATTCTCAGGGATTCTATCAAAAAGCAACACCTGACTATGCACCTGATTTTGTAAAAACGGATATGAACCATGATATTAACTATACCGTATGTAATAATATCGAAACTCTTTTATGGCTCGGGAATCAGGCAGCCATTGAATTTCATATTCCCTTTAATGATATTAAAAAACAAAATCCGGCAGAAATCGTGTTTGATCTTGATCCACCTGAACTAGGCGATTTACGCTTGGCTGTAAAAGCTGCACTGGAAATGAAACAAATACTCGATCAATTTCAGTTAACGGCTTTCGTGAAGTTATCAGGCAGAAAGGGGATTCAAATTCATCTTCCATTGAAGGGAGCTACAATCAGTTATGCGGAAACACGTATATTTACCGAATTCATTGCTCTCTATCTAATTAATCGTTTTCCGGACAATTTTACAATAGAACGGATGAAAAAAAATAGAGCAAATCGTCTCTATATAGACTATATTCAACATGACAAAGACAAGACGATTATCTGTCCGTATTCACCGAGGGAAACAGCCTTCCCCTCTGTTGCAGCGCCATTGTTTTGGGATGAAGTAAAGAGCGGGTTGCAGACAGAGCATTACTCAATGAAAACTGTTAAGGATAGATTAGTAAAGGGAATGAATCCGTTTGAAAATTACTTTACAGTTGATCAATCGAACCAAATGAAAAAAATCATAGACTTCATTAAAAAAGAACATAAACCATAACATCACCTTGAATAATCATTTTAAAATTAATTAGTTTGGATATAATATACAAAAAAAGGAAGGTGTATTTATGCATACAATTTGGAAGGGAACCATTAGTTTTGGTCTTGTCAGTATACCAATAAAGCTTCATGCGGCAACGGAGAATAAAGATATATCCCTGCGCACCTTACATAATAAATGCCATGCGCCTATCAAATATTCGAAAGTATGTTCAGTTTGCGGAGAAGAGGTGAGCCAAGAGGATATTGTTAAAGCCTATGAGTACGTGAAAGGAAAATATGTTGTGCTCGATGATGAAGAACTGGAAAAATTGAAGAAAGAGCAAGAGGACAAGGCAGTTGAAATTATCGATTTTATCAAAATAGATGAAATCGATCCTATTTATTTTGATAAGAGTTATTATATGTCACCAAATGAGGGCGGTACAAAAGCTTATTCCCTGTTGAGGAAGGCGTTGGAGGAATCAGGAAAAGTTGGGCTGGCGAAAATTACGATCCGTGCAAAGGAGTCGCTCGCTGTGGTCAGAATCTTAGAAAATACTTTACTAATGGAGACCATTCATTTTCCTGATGAGGTAAGAAAAGCTGCAGATGTACCCAATATCCCCGCTGTTGAAGAAATTGTACAGAAGGAATTGGATACAGCTATTTTATTAATCGATCAGTTGACTACCACATTTGATCCATCTAAATATCATGATGAATACCGGACAGCTTTACTTGAATTGATTGAGCAGAAAAAACAATCCGATACGGTCACACCTACAGCTGGAAAGAAAACAGCATCAAATGTTGTTGATCTTATGGCAGCACTCCAGGCATCTATTGACCAAACAAAACCAGCAACAAAGCCAGCCAGAAAAAGAGCCCCACGCAGGAAAAAAGAGACTTCCTGATTTATTTTGAATAGATAAGCTTGTTTTAGAAGCCGTTTCTGTAAAGAAACAGGCTTTTTATTATTATCCAATAATTCAGAAAATATAAACTTTTGTTTTCCTTTTGAAAGACCAGGTTTATTTCTATGGGTGAAAAGATTCATTTTTAATAGCGAATTGTAGTTTTATTAGCAAAAAGTATGTCGAAATTACTAGAAAAATGGACTTTATTAAATATATTACAAGATCGAAATTCCGCGAAATATAAATGTAATGTTTGAATGGTAGAAAAAAATTGTCAGATTGATATAATAAGGCAGTACCAATCATTGGTTTGATTGGCAATTATATATATGAATTTTTAATAGTCGCTTATTTTAATAGTCACTTATATAGAGAGAAGCAAGATACAAACTAACATGTGAGACATTGAAAGGGGATCATTGCTTGAAGAAGTCATTTATTGCGTTTAACATTGCTTTAGCAGTTGGTGCAGGGTCATTATTATCAGGAGGATATGCTACGGCTGCATCCTTATCAGAATTAGAGAAAAAAGAGAATCAAATTAGAGGCGAAAAAGAGAAAGTAAATCAAGATATTAATCAAACAAACGAATCTATCGGTCATGTAGTAGATCAGCAAACTGATTTAACAGCACAACTTAAAAAGCTGGAATCAGAGATTACTGAAACGAATTCAAAAATTGACAAGATAAATACAAAAATTGATAACACAAAAAAGGATATTGAACAATTAAGAAAAGATATCGTAGTACTTGAAGAGAAGATTGAAGCAAGAACAGAATTATTAAAAGAACGTGCTAGATCCTATCAGGTTACAGGCGGTAAGATGAATTATCTGGAAGTTGTAGTGGGAGCGAGCAGCTTTGGCGACTTTGTTGAACGGGTGAATGCCGTATCTACAATAATGGAAGCTGATAATGATCTAATCGCTGAACAAGAAAAAGATAAAAAGGATTTAGAGAAGAAAAAGCAAGAAGTAGAAACTAAGCTTCAAAGTTTAGAATCTATGAAAAAAGAATTAACAGATTTGAAGGCAAAACAAGAAAATCAGAAGCAAGAAAAAAATAAACTAATGAAAAAGCTTAAACTTGAAGAGAAACACTTGGAAGAGCATAAATTAAGTATGGAAGAAGAATCTTCTATCTTAGCTGGCCAAGAAACAGCTTTAAGCAAAGCGATTGCGCAGGAAAAAGAACGTCAGGCTATAGTTGCCAGACAAAAAGCGGCTGAGGCGGCTGCAGAAAAAAAACGTCAGGCTGAACTTGCAGCACAAAGAGCAGAGGAAGCTAAAAAGAGTGAATCCTCTTCTAGTGCATCTACAGGAAGTTCATCTGTTAAAAAATCTAGTGCACCAAAAGTCAGTGAACCAACATACAGTGCACCAGCTTCAAGCAGCTCATCTGGCATGTTCATGAAACCATCTGCAGGGTATTATACTTCTGGATATGGTCCAAGATGGGGAAAATCACATGGCGGAGTTGATATTGCAACATCTGGTACTGTTCCAATCGTGGCAGCTGCAAGCGGTGTTGTATCTAGAGCTTACAAATCTTCCAGTTATGGTAATGTAGTATTTATCACTCACTATATTAATGGACAACAATACACAACTGTGTATGCGCATATGAGAGACAATAGTATGAGAGTAAGTACTGGACAAACTGTCAGCAAGGGTCAACAGATCGGTTTGATGGGGAATACTGGACGTTCAACAGGCCAGCATTTACACTTTGAGCTTCATAAAGGACCTTGGACACAAAGTAAAGCCAATGCTATAAATCCTACGAATTATATAAATTGATTTTAAAGGAGGCCAATGGCCTCTTTTTTTGTTGCTCTTGAAAAAAAGAATTTCCATTTTGTAGTATTATAAAAATGATGATAATTAACTAAAGATTGTGGTAGGCTAGTTCGACAATACTACCAATGAAACTTGAATAATGAGTGATAATCCCGAAAAAGGGGGAATGTAGTTGAAAAAACAATATCTGCTTTTGATTACAGTCTTATTTGTTTTACTTACTTCATTTTTACCAGCAAAAGCAATGGCAACTAAATGGTTATATCCGTTTGTGGTTTGGGGCGGGTATGTCTATGAGGTAAGTGAAGAATCTGTGACCGAAATTGGGGATGAAATTGGACAAGTAACAAAGTATTCGGATATGGAACCGCAATCGGGTAATTTTTCTAATGCTTATCCGAAAGGTACTAAATACTTTACTATTAAAGAGGTTAGTACAGAGGAAGCGTTAGTCGTACAAGAATCCGATGGTCAATATGTGAAAGCAGATAGAAGAGAAGAATATGAATTTAAACAAGACTTAAATGAACCACAAGACATCCTTAAAGGGATTATTTTTTCATTGGTGGGGATTTTAGCTGGTATTCTCATTTATAAAATTCTAAAGAATCATCTGGATAAAAGGTAAATACTTCTTTCAACCACTGAGATAGCAAAAAGCTATCTCTTTTTTATATGCTATTAGCAACATCCTTACTTAAATAACTCTTTTTTGTAGTGTTTAGTTGACTGGAATTGCTGTATGTAAATCCTTTTTCAATAAACGGTCTCCCATATTCAAACCTCATTTTAACTTGTATAAAAATAAGCCTAAATATTGATTTACCAAAGGCTCTGAATGAAGTATACTAATAGTGTTTATAATATTTAGAATATTTTGTAAGCGTTTCAATTAAATATTAGAAAGGGGATTAAGATGGAAGAAAAAATGTTATCCAAGGAGGAACAAAAGGGGAAAAGGGATTATTCGGCTATTGTAAAAAGTCCAGAGTTTCAACAACTTTTAAATGAAAAGAAAAAATTTATAATACCCTTAACCTTGTTTTTCCTAATCTTTTATTTTGCACTTCCCATAATGACATCCTATTCATCGGTGCTGAATAATTCTTTCTATGGACATATCACTTGGGCGTGGGTATTTGCATTTGCACAGTTTATTATGACGTGGACGTTATGTATGATCTATTCTAAAAGAGCAACCAGATTTGACCGCTTAAGTGATAAGGTGTTGAAAATAGGGGGTAAACAGTAGATGAATTATACGGCTTTTTTTATGTTTCTCGCTATTGTATTTGTTACTTTGCTCATTACTTATTGGGCTTCTAAAAGAACAAACAATGCGAGTGAGTTTTACACAGCAGGAGGTGGTCTGACCGGTTGGCAAAATGGCTTAGCAATAGCGGGTGATTATATGTCTGCAGCTTCGTTTTTGGGAATAGCCGGTGCAGTCGCTTTAACAGGTTTTGATGGCTTCTTTTATAGTATAGGTTTTTTGGTCGCTTACTTGGTTGTACTTTATTTGGTGGCTGAGCCACTTAGAAATCTGGGCAAATATACATTGGCAGACATGCTGGCAGCAAGGTTTGATGCAAAAAAAATACGTGGTGTAGCTGCTTTTAATACGATGTCTATTTCTATATTTTATATGATTGCTCAGTTGGTAGGGGCAGGAGCACTGATTAAATTATTGCTGGGCTTAGAATATGCCACCTCCGTTTTAATTGTTGGAGCTCTCATGACCATATACGTTATTTTTGGTGGCATGCATGCTACTAGCTGGGTTCAAATTGTCAAAGCTGTATTACTGATGGCAGGGACCTTTATCATTTCATTCATCGTTTTTGCCAAATTTAATTTTAATATTGCAAGTATGTTTGAACAGATGAGTACAGCTACTCCATTAAAGGAGGCGTTCCTGAATCCGGGGGTAAAATACACTGATGGCCTAGATACATTATCGCTAACAATGGGACTTGTTCTTGGAACCGCTGGTTTGCCACATATCCTTGTACGATTCTTTACGGTAAAGGATGCTAAAACAGCGCGAAGCTCAGTTGTATATGCTACCTGGATCATTGGGATTTTTTATGTCATGACCATTTTCCTTGGATTTGGAGCAGCAGCTTTTGTGGGTAATGCTGATATAGTAAACGCGAATGCAGCAGGGAATATGGCAGCACCATTACTAGCCAAGGCTATTGGTGGGGATATATTGTTTGCTTTTATCTCGGCAGTTGCATTTGCGACAATATTGGCCGTTGTTGCTGGTCTTGTATTAACTGGGGCATCTGCGTTTGCCCATGATTTTTATAATGAAATATTGAGAAAAGGAAAGGCAACTGAAAAAGAGCAGGTTAAGATGGCAAGATATGCATCTGTTGGTGTTTCCGTCTTATCGATTCTTTTGGCTTTAGTAGCACAAAATTTAAATGTCGCCTTTCTTGTATCATTAGCCTTTGCCGTGGCTGCCAGTGCAAATTTACCTGTAATTATTTATACAATCTACTGGAAGAAATTTAACACTACTGGTGCTATCAGTGCAATGGTAGTAGGTTTAATCACTTCAGTTGGACTTGTTTTAGTCAGCCCTAACGTGTTTAATCCGGAAGCTGGAGCGGCGATACTGGTTGGTGACCCTTTATTTCCTTTGTCAACACCTGGTCTGGTATCCATTCCGCTAGGGTTTCTGGCTGGATTTGTAGGGACATTATTATCTCGTAAGAAGGAAGATGAAGCGAAGTTCGATGAAATTTTGGTTAAATCTAATACGGGTTTAGATACTATAAAATAGTGGTATGACCTCTTTTAGGTCAAGCATAAATTAGGGAAGGGGCTGTTCGTAGGTTATTTAATGACTTACAGCGGCCTCTTTTTACATGCAATTGAGCCAATGAAAAAGACAGGCAAAGGTACGTACACGTGACTCCTCTGCCTGCTTTATTTATCATTTCCCAAGAAATAACTAAATATTAATCAACTACTAAGATTATTTTTCCTCTCGCATGAGAGGATTCACTTAATTCGTGTGCATTTTTAACACCTTTTTCATTTAAAGGGAAGGTTTCACCAACTACTGGTTTCAATCTTCCCTCGCTAAGAAGCTTAGCCAATTCTTTTAGCTGGTTACCATTTGGGTTTAACCATACAAATTCTTCCGTAATGCCATAACGATTGGCTAATTGTTCGTTTGGCGGGTCTACAATGGATACCAATCTGCCGCCTCGACGTAGGATTTTCATGCTGGCAGTTTGAACGGATGTCCCAATTGTATCTAAAACAGCATCGTATTTTGTCAATTTATCTTCTATATTTTCGGTATGGTAGTCAATGCATAGATCGGCTCCTAATTCCTTTAGAAATCCATGGTTTTTTTTGCTGGCTGTGGTGGCTACATAGGCTCCTTTAAGTTTAGCTAATTGGATTGCGTACGAACCAACACCTCCTGCACCACCATGAATAAGAATTTTCTGTCCTTCCATAATTTCCAATGCATCAAATAAACACTGATATGCCGTCATTCCAGCCAATGGGACGGATGCAGCCTCCTTAAAAGATAAATTATCAGGGATTTTCGCAATTAGTAATTCATCAACAGCTGTGTATTCAGCATAGGCTCCATAACGAGTTGTATCGAGACGTGCAAAAACCCTGTCTCCATTTGTAAAATCAACGACGTGTTTACCAACCTCTTTAACAATTCCTGCAACGTCCAAGCCTAATATAATAGGGAATTCGAATGCATATTGATCAGCAAGATGGCCTTCTCTTAATTTCCAATCAATTGGATTGACGGATGCAGCTTTTACTTCGATTAAGACCTGATTATCTAATAGAGGCGGCTTTTCAACTACTTTTTCTTTTAAAGCATTCTGTCCGCCATACTCTTCTATTACTATTGCTTTCATCTTGGTATTTTGCATATAATTCCTCCTTGACTGGTAATTAAGGCTTTGGAAATCCTTATTATGTTCATTCCCTGTACAAAAGAAGGTAACCGTTTTTAACGTGTAATGAATAAAAAACAGGAAATTTATCCTAAGAGGATTAATTGAGTTTTTATCTTATAAATGGAGGATTGAGTTATCTAATTTTGAGGAAGGTATGGATTACTGCCATAAGTAAGACGGAGGAGAAGGGAGGGATGATCATCCTCTAAAGAAAATGTCTAAAACATTGCTGCTAGCAGAGGACTTTTTATTATAAAACTCCGAATAGCCACAATGATTGCATTAAACTACGAGAAATTGATTATTTTGAATATCAAACATTTTTGACAGACCGGTTCCTGTCATAGAAACTTCTTTTTGGCTGGCATCAAGGCTTCCACATTTAAACATCCTGATTGTGACAAAGCAAATCACTCCTTTTATGAAGATAATTTCCGATATAATTTTAACATTAAAAAACATGTCCCAGTTGCCTATATAGGCGTGGGACATGTTTTTTAGGTAGCTGCTTTTTCATCACTCTTTATAAATTTGAGAACAATAAAGAATAAAATCAATGAAATAGCACCAAAGCTATAAAAAAGATAAGATTGATTATGCTTCATAAAATAAGACATGAGTGGAGGACCTGCTGCTACACCAAAAAATCGTGCCGAGCTGTAAAAAGATGTGATTGTTCCTCTTTGTTTTTTATCGATGTTTTCAGTAATAATTGCATCCAGTGACGGTAAAATCGTCCCAAGGCCGGCACCAAAAATCGATAATACTCCGATTAATATATAGATATTATCGAAATAAGTTGTAAAGGTGATGGCAATCGCGCTAACAATGATAGAAGCCAGAATTAGGATTTTCATTAATTTAATATTATCTTTTATTTTTTTTCCGGTGATAAATGAAGCAACACACAAGAAAAATAGGGGAACAGCAAGCACAAGTCCCTTTTTAATTTGATGAATATCATACTTGGATTCAAGTATGGAAGATAAATAAAACTGGATGGCAAACAATATTAACATGACGAATGCCCCTGTCAGGAATACACTGTATAACCATGACCCATCCTTCTTAAATATTTTTTTGGTATCCTTTAAAAATTCTTTTAGTGTAGGAGGTTCTTCTGTTTTCTTTGGCAACTTTATACAAAAAAGAATCATAAAAAATGTGACTAAACTTAAAAAAGAGATAGCAAAGAAAGGAAGAAACCATAGAGAAATGGCTAATGCAGCTCCAAGTACGGGACTTAAAACTTTTCCAAAGGTATTGGATGTTTCCACAATTCCCAGAACAGAGCTTGCTTTATCATCGTCTTTAAAAAGATCGCCAACTAAGGGTAATATGATTGGAAAAGCACCAGATGATCCTATTCCTTGAATGATCCGTCCTATTATAATGACCATAAATGGATTTTCCATTTTCCAAGAGGCAAAGCCTGATACTAGCCCGCCGATAAAAGCTAAAACTAAACTAGGCAGTAAGATCATTTTCCTCCCAAAACGGTCGGATAAATATCCTGCAATCGGTATTAAAAGGATGGAGGCGATTGAATAGCTTGTAATAATCAAACTGGATTGGAAAGAGGAGATTCCAACTCTCTTTTCTAAAATAGGTAGAACAGGGATAAGCATTGAATTACCTAATGTCATTATTAGTGGCACTGCTGCTATACTGGCCAAACACCAAAAACTAATTTTATCGGTATCCGTTTGTGAACTCATTTAATTCCCTCATCTCTCTAAGCAGTTCTATGCAATTACTTTGCCACACAGGATGAGAAATTATGTACATTAAGTGTTTTTAAATGCTTATCATAAATGGATTGGAATATATATACAAAAGAACTGTGAAGGTTATTCACAGTTCTTTTTTGCCTAATCATCCGAAGATAAAATACCAATAAATCTAAGGATAAAAAGGAACAGGTTAACAAAATCAAGATATAAATTGAGTGCAGCCAATGGGATTTCATCTTCAGGTACTCCGTACTGTTTCATACGGTTCACATCATATAATACGTATCCGCTGAATACGAGTATACCTATAAATGAATAGACAAGCATGGCAGTAGAAGATAAAGGTGAAAAAATATTGAAAATCCCAATAACCAGGATTGCGAGCAATGCGGCTAACAGAAATCCGCTTAAAAATGTTAAATCCCGCTTTGTTGTCGCGGCGTAGAGAGAGAGTCCGCCAAATACAACTACTGTAGCAGCCAAGCTCATGATAATGGGCTGCGGTCCTATTGTTACTAAATAGTTTGCGATTACAGGATATAAGGTGATGCCTGATATAAAAGTAAACGCATATAAGAAACTATATGAGAGAATTTTCCTTCTTCTCACAAAAAACGCCGCAATAAGCATACCGAATTCTATAATCATCAGTGGCAAGAACAAGGATGGAGGAACAAAATTACCTACAATAAAGCCAATTAAAGAAATAGCTAATGATAAAGCGAAAGTTCTGATAACGGCTGGAATGTGATATTTATTGGTTTCCGTATATGAATTCATTTATTTACCTCTCCTTTTATTTATCATATATGTATCTACGATTAACTATATCAAAGGTTTCAAGGAATATCCTGATTTTTACATAGAAATAGTAGAGACAAATACAAATGGATTTTATATAATAAAAATAAGAACATTTGTTCTTTTTGGTAGGTGTTGTATATAGCTGTGAATATTTGGGAGTGTTAGGTTCAGGGCTCTAGTGTATACCATTTTATGCTATTCTATGATTATGAGGATGAGGAAAGGGGGAGACTTTGTGAACTTTACATTTATCCATGCTGCTGATATCCATTTAGATAGTCCATTAAAAGGTTTATCAAGATATGAAGGAGCACCAGTCGAAAAGTTGCGCAGTGCTACCAGAGATGCATTTAAAAATATGATTGATTTTGCTATTAAAGAAAAAGTGCATTTCATCATTATTGCAGGTGATTTATATGATGGGGATTGGAAGGATTACAATACAGGTCTCTTTTTTGCAAACGAAATGGCAAGGCTAAAAATGCATCAAATCCCTGTTTATATGATTAAAGGGAATCATGATGCAGCAAGTATCATTACTAAAGAAATAAAACTTCCTGATAATGTTTATATTTTTGATGATAAAAAATGCAAAAGTATGTTTATAGATGAACTTGGAGTGGCCCTACATGGTCAAGGATTTTCAACACGTGCTGTAACAGATAATCTTGCTAAAAGCTATCCGCAAAAGGAAGATGGATATTTCAATATTGGGATTTTGCATACATCGGCAGTAGGCCGGGAAGGACATGAGAATTATGCCCCCTGTTCCATAGAGGACATGAAGGGGAAAGAATATGACTATTGGGCTCTTGGGCATATTCATAAACGGGAGTTTTTATGTGAGAAAAACCCAGTCATTCTCTTTCCAGGCAATATTCAAAGCCGGCACAGCAAAGAGACAGGTCCAAAAGGATGTTCCTTGATTAAAGTTAGCGATGGTCAGATACAGGAATTAAATCATATATCACTGGATGTATTACGCTGGGAGATCATTGAGATAGATGCGACCCCCCTTGGTGATTACGATCAATTTCTCCAGAAAATCGAAGAGCAGCTGGAAAATTACCTAGATACTGCAGATGGTAGAATGCTCGCAGCCAGAGTAGTCGTCAGTGGCAATACTTCTTTATATCAGGAGCTTATGAAAAATAAAGAAAAAGTATTAAATGACATTAGATCTGCAGCTTTTGCCGTTGGACATGGGCAAATATGGATAGAGAAAATAAAGAATAAAACGGCTCCACCGTTAGAGTCCAATCATTTCTCTGATGAAAATAACCCAGTGACCTCCATTTTTAACTGGCTTGAGAAAAGTGATATGGATGAATTGCTCGAAGATGTAAGAAAAGAGTTTTCTGCGATTACTAACGTATTACCGACCGATTTAAAAAGAGGAGAGAATATGGTTATTCCTGATTCAGTTGCCATGCTGGAAGAAAAACTGGAGGAAGTTAAACAACTGGTGAGCCTTGAGTTACAAATGGAAGGAGGTAAATAAGGCATGCGTTTTGAAGAGTTAAATCTGACTGCGTTTGGTCATTTTACTGATTACCCGGTTAACTTTCAGCCAAATCAATCTTTACACGTAGTGTATGGAAATAATGAAGCTGGAAAGAGTACTATGCTGCGTTCTATTACTCAACTCTTGTATGGCATTCCGCATAATTCTAAGGATTCATTTTTACATCCCAATTCCAATTTACGTATAAAGGCCCGCCTATCCAATTCATCGGGTAATACTCTGTCCTTCATACGAAGGAAAGGAAAGTCAAAGACCATTCTTAATGAGGCGGGAGAAGCATTACCAGATAATGTTTTATTACCGTATATAAATGTGCTGTCAGAGGAAACATTCCGAAATATGTTTGCACTCAATCATGAAACTTTGCGAGAAGGCGGAGAAGCTTTGCTTGAGTCAAATGGAAGCGTCGGAGAGAGCTTATTTGCTGCAGCTTCAGGGATAAATACAGTAAAGAAAATTATGCAGGAATTTGATTCGGCAAGTAAAGAATTATATAAATCAGGTGGTTCAAAACCAAAAATAAACGAATTATTAAAGAAAGAAAAAGAGTTAACTCGCCGACTTAATGATTCGCAAATGCTCGCCAGACAATGGATGCAGCTGGAGGATGATTATCTTCATGGTAAGAAACAGCTGGATGAATTAAGAGAGCATTACCTCCAGGTAGACGCAACTCTAAAAAAATTATCGAAGTTAAACCAAGCTGCTCCTATTCTTATTGAAAGAGACAGATTAATAGAGCAACAAAAGAGCTTCACTGAAGTTCCGGATTTACCCAACGATTTTAATTTACAAAGAGAAAATGTATTAAATGAATTAAAACATGCTGATGAAAATGCCAAAATATCCAATACAGAAATAATGGCGCTTGAAGAGAAGTTAGCCAAACTGGATATCGATGAAAAACTTTTAACATGTGAGTCTAGGATTCAATCTCTTTTCAGCCAAGTTGGTGCATACGAGAAAGAGAATAAAGACTTACATGTAAATGAGGCAAAGGCTGAGCAGGCACTCAATCGGATGAACGATATTCTCCTTAAGCTGGGCTATAGTAGGGTAGATAGTGTCAATATTGAGGATTTTAGAATTGCCATTTCTCGCAAAGAAAAAATCCGTATGCTTTATAAGCAATATGGGATTTTACATGAAACGATAAAAGAAATAAATAAACGACATGAAAGTCTAAAGGAAACTGTTGCTTTAAAGCGTGCGGAATTGGAAGGTTTTGGAGAAGTAAAGAATATTGCCAAGCTTAAACTTGTGCTTGACCATGCCCAGATAGAAGGAAATATTGAAAAAACCATAGATGTTTTATCAGAGGAAATGAAGGATCTTAAAGACAAATCAATGGAAGAGCTAAACTATTTACCACTATGGGATGGTTCGGTAGAGGAGTTTGATTCCTTTTACATTTCCATTTTAGAAGAAACTATTAATCAGTACATCGGGCAACTTGAAAGATTTAATGAAGATAAAACAAATTTAGAGCGCAGTATTAAGGTTGAAAAAACGATTATTTTGGAAGCGGAGAAATCGATTGCTGAATTAGAAGCCTTGTCTGTTATTCCTACAGAAGATGATTTAGAGAGAACCCGTCAGATTCGCGACCATGGTTGGAGCTTAATTAAGAATAAACTTAAAGGTGAAGACATTGATCGTGAAGCAATTAAGGAATACTGCAGTCAGCAAGAGGTAGAAGAAAAATTTGAGCATGATTTAAAAACAACGGATGAACTTTCAGATACTATGTGGAAAGAATCTGCAAAGGTGGGCATGAAGAATAAGTCGTTGCAGGATATAAAGAGATCTGAAACCAAAATTGCAGCTGCAGAGACACAGCTGCAGTTCCTTAAAGATGAGATGAATCTGTTTTTTCAACAGTGGAATGAGCTATGGCAGCCGTTCGGTATTGAGCCATTATCGCCAACTGAAATGAAAGAATGGGTAAGAAAATACACGGTTATTAAGCAGAATCAAGGCGAATATAAAAAGAAACAGAAACTTTGGGATGAGCTGACAGAAAAACGATTGGCTATCAAAAGCCGTTTATACCTTGCCCTGTCAGAAGTAATCGATGATCTAGATACTCAAGTGTCAGAATGGACACTCACAGACTTAATAAGAGAAGCAAATAGAGTAGTCCATTTAGCAACAGAGCGTTTCAATGAGAAGAATTCATTGGAAAAAGAGTGGAAGAGCAAGGCTGCTGATCTTAAACAAATCGAGCAGGAGCTGGCGAGCAAGCAAAGTGAATTAGTCAATTGGAGAGAAGCATGGGAGGATGCTACTAAACCCTTGCAAGTTGAAAGTCAGGCTCCGATTGATTACACAATGGAAAGGCTTGATAAGTACAATGAATTGACTACTACGTATGATGAATGGGCAGATATCAATAGCAAAGCAAAAGCTGGCATGTTATTTGTACAGGATTATGTAGATCATATCAGAATTGTAGCTAACACGTTACAGTTACCTGAACCAATAAATATCCAATCCTTTATCTATGATTTAACGAATCAGTTGCAGGAGCAGAAAAAGTGTAAGCAAAATCAACTCGAATGGCAAGGACAATTGGATAAACGGAAAAAAGAATATCGGTTAGCGAAGGATAAGAAAGAGATGGCGCTTAATCGTCTTGATGAATTGTTACAGACAGCAAGTGTAAAGACCATCGAGGAAATGCAAATTATTGAAGATAAATATCGACAAAAGCAAAAGCTGTCTGCAGAACTGATCAATCTGGAGAAGGTGTTACTTGAGATTGGCAATGGCTTATCGATTCAAGAAATGAAGGATGAAATAGACAAGCTTGATTTAGATTTTATGGAAAGTGAAATGGCAGAATTAAAGGCAGAGCTTGCAGATTTGGAAGAGAAAAGAACGGAACAGAACCAAATCTTTGGTGTATGCAGAAAAGAATATGAAGAAAAGATTAAGGGAAATTCATATGCAGCTGTTCAGGCCGCAGAAGAAAGAGAAAGTATCCTGGCTGAGCTCGCAGAATTGACCGATCAATATGTCCAAAAAAAATTAGCTACATTTGTATTACAGAAGGGAATAGAATATTTCCGTTCCGAAAATCAAAATCCGATTTTAACAAAAGCATCAAAACTGTTTGCAAAATTAACACTGAACTCCTTTGAAGGATTGACTGTTGATTATAATGAAAAGGATGAAGAAGTACTACTGGGTTTAAGAAATAACGAGAAAATTGGAATAGACGCGATGAGTGATGGAACAAAAGATCAATTGTATTTATCCTTAAGAGTTGCAAGCATAGAAAAATATTGTGAGGAAAATGAACCTATTCCATTTATTGTCGATGATATTCTTGTTCACTTTGATAATGAACGTTCAAAAATTACGTTATCTATCTTAAAAGAATTATCGAAAAAAACTCAAGTTATCTTTTTCACTCATCATTATCATTTATTGGATTTGTTGGAGGAAACATTGTCGCATGAGGAGTATCAATTGATTCACATTCATAAAGAGGCCGTCATGAGCTGAAATTAAAAGAAGACCAATTCAAACTTTATGAATTGGTCTTCTTTTTCTTGGTTCACTTTATTATTTTGTATTTTCTTTCTCAGTGATTTCAGAGATTTTATTCATGTTGTCCTGTAATTGAAGCTTTGTGCTTGATTTACTTAAGAACTGATATAACATTCCTACAAATATTGCTCCACCGACAATATTACCCAAAGTAACAGGAATCAAATTGTAGATGGCATTTCCGATTGTAATGGTATCAGGATGTGGTGATACTAATGCAATTGAGAATAATGATAAGTTTGCAATGCTATGTTCAAAGCCTGATGAGAAGAATAAAAATACAACTGCAATCATCATTGCCATTTTAGCTCCGTCACCTTTTACTTGGCTAGGCAAGTAACAAGCTAAACAAACAAGCCAGTTACAAAGGATTCCTTTAAAGAATAAAGCTGAAACAGATCCATGCATTTTATAAGAAACAATTTCGTGCATTAAATGCTCGTTTGGAATGTGGCTGAATATGCCTGTAAGGTAAAATAAAATGGCAAAGAAGATTGCCCCAACAGCATTGCCAAGATAACAAGCGCCCCAGTTTCGGCCTAAATCTCTGAGAGTTACCTCATTACGCATATAAGCGACAGTGAAATAAGCGGTATTACCGGTAAATAGCTCTGCCCCACCGTAAATAATGAGTATTAATGCGATACCAAAGAAAAGTGCCGGGAATAGGTATGCAAAAGGTGAGTCGGCTACCCTGAAATATTCTCCTGTTCTAAAGCAGGTAATGATTACAAACCCTACAAATATTCCTGCCATCATCGCTCTTAAGAAATAATGAAGAGGAAAATGGTCTAACAGCCTTTTCTTTTTCTTTGCAAGGGCAACTAAATACTGTAATCCTTGTTCTTCCATGATGTTAAATTCCTCCTATGCTGAAAAAACGTCTACTAAATAAACTACTATGACTTCTATAATTAATCAATAAGCTTGTGAAATTATTCACTTTTCTGATAGCCTCTTTTATTCAAATAAGGTAAACTTGCGTAAATCTTGTGATTATCTTCCACCGAATACGGGTAAGGTAAGTATAAGGATGGTGATTATCTTGAAAAGTAAAATCTTAAAAAGAGTTATTGCAGCAGCTGCACCTTTCGTGATCAGCTATATTACAAAAAAATTAACCAATAAGAAAAAAGTAGCTTAAAGGACGGGCAATAATGCTCGTTTTTTTTATGTTATCTTACCTTGCCCCAAAGAATTGCGAAATACTTAAACGGACACTAATTGACTGTAATTCACTACATATGAGAAAATATGACTGTTTGATTAAAACTTATGATTCGCCTATTCACATATTATTTTTTTACATGGTATATTTGATAAGATGGATTTTGATTTTAATAAGAATTGT
This sequence comes from Pradoshia sp. Z3_51, assembly GCF_058215915.1. NCBI lineage: Bacteria > Bacillati > Bacillota > Bacilli > Caryophanales > Bacillaceae > Pradoshia > Pradoshia sp. Z3_51. The sequence continues at coordinate 169,789 of NZ_JBZAJC010000002.1, forward strand.
TAAAGTGGTTATTTTCTTTTTACAACATCAAAGTATCATTGGAGATGTAGATCCAAGATGAATAGATTTATGAAGTTTTACTATATATAAAAGGATGGCTTACATGACAAATTTAAAAGAACAGATAGAATCAAGAAGAACCTTTGCAATTATTTCTCACCCTGACGCAGGTAAAACGACGTTAACAGAAAAGTTGCTCTTATTTGGTGGCGCAATCCGTGACGCTGGAACTGTAAAAGGACGTAAAACCGGTAAATATGCGACAAGCGACTGGATGGAAATTGAGAAGCAGCGTGGAATTTCCGTAACCTCTAGTGTTATGCAGTTTGACTATAATGGGACCCGTGTTAATATCCTCGACACACCTGGACACCAAGATTTCAGTGAAGATACGTACCGTACATTAATGGCTGTTGATAGCGCAGTTATGATTATTGATGCTGCCAAAGGGATTGAAGCACAAACATTGAAATTATTTAAGGTTTGTCGCATGAGAGGAATTCCTATTTTCACATTTATTAATAAAATGGATCGCCAAGGTAAATTGCCGCTTGAGCTATTGGCTGAGTTGGAGGAAGTGCTTGGAATAGAATCCTATCCAATGAACTGGCCAATCGGGATGGGTAAAGACTTCTTCGGTATTTATGACCGTTATTATAACCGAATTGAAATGTTTAAGGCTGAAGATGAAGAGAGATACTTAAAATTGAATGAAGAAGGCGAAGTAGAAGATGAAAATCACTCTATTGTTGAGTCTCCTTTATATGAGCAAACATTGGAAGAAGTGTTATTGTTAAATGAAGCAGGAAATGAATTTTCGCGTGAAAAAGTCAGAAATGGTGAATTAATTCCTGTATTCTTTGGAAGTGCCCTTACTAATTTTGGCGTTCAGACATTTTTGGATACGTATTTAGAGTTTGCGCCAAAGCCTCAGCCAAGACCATCATCCGTGGGGCCGGTTGAACCCGTTCAGGATACTTTTTCAGGATTTATATTTAAAATCCAAGCAAATATGAATCCGATGCACCGTGACCGAATTGCCTTTTTGCGCATTTGCTCAGGTAAGTTTGAACGTGGGATGACTGTTCAATTAAGCCGAACAGGCAAGCCTATGAAACTTAATAATTCAACACAATTTCTTGCAGAGGAAAGAAACAATATTGCTGAAGCAGTAGCAGGAGATATTATCGGATTATATGATACAGGAACCTATCAGATTGGTGATACGCTAACTTCAGGAAAAGAAGCATTTTCTTTCGAACGTCTGCCACAATTTACACCTGAAATGTTTGTACGTGTCAGCGCTAAAAATGTATTAAAACAAAAGCATTTTCACAAGGGAATTAATCAGCTTGTACAGGAAGGTGCCATTCAATTATTTAAAACAGTTGGGATTGAATCCTATATTCTTGGAGCAGTCGGACAGTTACAGTTTGAGGTATTTGAGCACCGTATGAAAAATGAGTATAATACAGAAGTTATCATGGAAAGAATGGGTGACAAGATTGCCCGTTGGACAACGAATGAAAAAATCGATGAAAAGCTTTCAAGTTCAAGAAGTCTTTTGGTACGCGATCGCTATGATCAATATGCTTTCTTATTCGAAAATGACTTTGCACTGCGTTGGTTCCAGGAAAAAAATCCTTCTATAGAACTATATAATCCAATGGATCAGCACGAACGTTAACTAAATTTAAGCAGGATTTAGCCTATATAGGGTTAAATCCTGCTTTTTTCTGTTATATAACAATTAACCGTTGACATATTTTTCTAAATATTCTTACAATAGTGGAAAGAAGATTAGGAGAGTGAAACAATGAAACATGTCTATTTTTTTACCGGGTTTCCAGGTTTTATTTCAAATCAACTAATAAGAGAGCTAAAAAAACAGGATCAGTTATTTAATAAAGTGATTGCTATTGTACTGCCGTCTGTGTGGCATAAGGCTGTCAGTGAAAGATTAAAAATTATAAACGAGTTCAATTTAGATGAAAATCAGTTTATCCTTATTGAAGGAGACATCACCAAACCCGGTTTAAACATCAGTAAAAAAGAAAGCGGTTTCAAAAAGGGAGAAATTACCCATTTTTTTCACTTAGCTGCGATTTATGATTTAGCTGTTCCAAAAAATATAGCCTATTTGGTGAATGTCGATGGAACACACAATGTAAATGATTATGTATTGACCCTTCCTAACCTATTGAGGTATACCTATTTTAGTACAGCTTATGTAGCTGGAAGACGTGAAGGAAAGCTGTATGAGCATGAATTAATTAAACCAGATAAATTTAAAAATTATTATGAAGAAACCAAATATGAAGCAGAAGTCCTTGTTCGAAAGATTATGGATCATGTTCCTGTTACAGTCATTCGGCCGGGTATCGTAAAAGGAAATACCCTAACTGGAGAAACCATTAAATTTGACGGCCCATATTTTATATTAAATTTCCTCGACAGAATCAGATACCTTCCAATTATCCCTAATATAACTAAGTCAACCTGTGTGATCAATTTGGTTCCTGTTGACTATATAATAAAAGCAACAGCTTATTTAACTTTAAGCCCTAAAGGTGCTGGAAAAACATATCATTTAACGGATCCTAATCCATATACGGTTACAGATATTTATAAGTTGTTTTTGAAAGGGTATAATGGAAAACGACCAATTGGGTATTTGCCGTTCGGGCTGACGAAAATGGCTTTATCAATCAAGCCAATAAGAAAGTTTCTGGGTGTGGAAGTTGAATCACTTGATTATTTCACCTGGAAAGGAGAATTTGATTGTGTACAGGCACAGGCTGATTTAGCTGAAGGAGGCATTGTATGTCCTGATTTTAAGGAAGGTGTAGTGCCAATGGTTGAATATTATAGAGCCAATAAGAACAATCGGGCGTTTCATATAGAGATTACATAATTAGAGGAGGAACAAAGTTGGAAGCCTTGAAAGAAATGGTAAATGTATATGCTCCTGCAACGGGAGAACTGATTATGCAGTATGAGGAGATGCCGGCTAGTCAAGCTGGTGAAATAATGAATAAATCCAAAGGGGCTTTTCTTTCGTGGTCACAATTAGATATAGACGAACGTTTACGCTATCTAAAGCAGTTGCGGCATACGATTGTGAATAGACTTGATGAAATTGCTGAGCTCATTTCAAAGGATACAGGGAAAGTCAAAACAGATGCATTAGTGGCTGATATCATGCCTGCCCTCGATGCTATTAGTCATATTGAAAAACATGCGAAAAAAACATTTAAGGCACAAAAGGTTCGTACACCTTTTTTGTTAATGGGTCATAAATCGAGTATTCATTATATGCCAAGAGGCTCTGTGCTTGTTATCTCACCATGGAATTATCCATTCCTTTTGGCTATGGTTCCTGTTGTATCCGCGCTTGCAGGCGGTAATACGGTTATTTTGAAACCATCAGAAGTTACTCCGGCAGTGGGTAAGTTAATTGAAACATTGTTTAAAGAAGCTGGATTTCCTGATCATGTTTTTCAAGTAGCCCATGGCGGTAAGGAACTTGGTGCCAGTCTTACGAAGCAAAAGCCTGATTATATCTTTTTTACAGGGTCTGTAGGTACGGGACGTATTATTCAGGAAATAGCAGCACGAGATCTTATCCCAACCACTCTTGAGCTCGGTGGAAAGGATCCAATGATTGTGTTTAGTGATGCTGATTATAAGCGTGCAGCAAAGGGGGCTGTTTGGGGAGCATTTACAAATAGCGGTCAAGTTTGTATGAGTGTAGAGAGATTGATTATCCAAAGAGAGGCGCTTGAGCCATTCTTACAGGAGTTACTTCCAATTGTTAATCAATTAAAGCAAGGAAATGGAAAAGAATCAGATATCGGTTCTATGACCTCAATACAGCAAATATCTATTGTAAGAGAGCATATTGAAGATGCCCTATTAAAAGGCGCCACTCTCCTGACTGGTGATCCGCCTTCTGAATGGAATGAAAATTCCATGTTTATTAAGCCGATTGTTTTAACAAATGTTTCAGAGGATATGCTTGTGATGCAGGAGGAAACATTTGGTCCGGTTCTGCCTATACTGACTGTTGAAACAGAAGATGAAGCTATACGAGCCGCTAATCATTCCAAATACGGATTAAATGCAAGTGTTTGGACAACAAATAAGGAAAAAGGACGGCTGACAGCTAAGAAGCTTTTGTCAGGTGCTGTGTTAATTAATGATGTTTTAATAACAGTTGCCAATAATAATCTTCCATTTGGCGGAGTTAAAGAAAGCGGAATAGGCAGGTATCATGGGGATCAGGGTCTTCGTATATTTTGTCATGAAAAAGCAGTAATGGAAGATATGGGCCTCAAAAAATCGGAGATTCAGTGGTATCCTTATGAAGGGAAATATGAACATTTCCATGCACTGTTAACAGCCTACTTTGGCAAAAGGAAATCGATGATGAAGGTAATCAAGGAATATCTGAAATTAATAAAACTATCAAAATAAATACTATCTATGAGTTAATACTTGCGCTTGTATCCAGAAGCCAATATAATAGGTATACAAACTTCATACAAACCTTTCAAAGGGGAGTAGCGTTAGGGAAACCTAAAACAAAGTCGTCAGTACGTGGTTTTTACCATCGGCTTTGTTGGCATTTTTACAATGTCTAGCAAGACCTTTGTCAAAAAAGAATTACTTTTTTGGCATGGGTCTTTTTTGTTGGTTTGGAAAATAAAAGGAGGTTTACTTATGGATTGGGCAATAATTTTAGAGTACGCCTGGGTATTATTGGTGTTAATTGGACTTGAAGGAATTCTTGCAGCCGATAACGCAGTCGTAATGGCTGTAATGGTTAAACATCTTCCGAAGGAACAACAGAAAAAAGCTTTGTTTTATGGACTAATTGGTGCGTTCGTCTTTAGGATCGGTTCCCTGTTCCTGATTTCATTACTTGTAGATTTATGGCAAATACAAGCAATTGGAGCTGTATATTTGCTCTACATTATGATTAATTATTTAGTGAAACACTATTTCTTGAAATCTGAAGATGAAGCGGTCAAGGAAAAAAAGAAATCCGGTTTCTGGATGACTGTTCTAAAGGTCGAGGTAGCAGACTTGGCATTTGCAGTAGATTCCATGCTTGCAGCTGTTGCTTTAGCTGTAACTCTACCGGCGGTAGGGTCGTTTAATATCGGCGGTATCAATGGTGGGCAATTTATTGTTATGTTCCTTGGAGGATTTATTGGATTAGTTATTATGAGGTTTGCTGCAACACAATTTGTTGTACTATTGAACAAGCGACCATCTCTGGAAACAGCTGCTTTTCTAATTGTCGGCTGGGTGGGGGTTAAGCTGGCTGTCATGACATTAGCACATCCAGGTGTTGGAATTCTTGACCATCATTTCCCAGAGTCTACAACTTGGAAAATCATATTCTGGGGTGTCTTAGTATCGATTGTGGTTATTGGATACCTCGTATCAGGTAAAGATTTGAAAGCTAAAAATCAAATTGACCAGGAAATGTAAAATTACAAAGATATAAATTAATAGATTAAGTGAAGACCCGGGATGCATGATTATGTGCGTTCCGGTTTTTTTATTTTTGCAACCACTTGGATAAAATTTGGTTATAACCCCTATATACGGAAATTTGTGTACGTATGATATAGCATAATAAATAAACCGACCAAGCATTATTTATAACAAATGAAGAGTGAAAACATCCCACAAAGACCATACATTGCAACATATGGTATAATTTGTGCAGGGATGAGGTGAACATAATGCTTGGTATGCTTTTTCCGATTCTGAGAAAAAAGCAGGATTTAACAGAAACCGTACTCTTAATACAAGAAGGGGATCTGGAATTAAGAAATAATTTGCTTAAAAAATACAAACCCTTTATTAAAAAATCTGTTTCATCTGTATGCCGGCGTTATATCCGAGAAACAGATGATGAATTTAGTATTGGTCTAATTGCTTTTAACGATGCAATAGATAAGTTTTCACCTGATAAAGGAAATGGCTTATTGCCATTTGCAGATACGGTAATCCGAAGAAGAGTTATAGATTATATAAGGTCACAATCAAAAAAAATGAATGAACTGTCTTTTGAAATCCAACATGTTTCAGAAGATGAATACATACAAAGTCCATTAGATATAGAAAAATCAATTGAAAACCATCAGAGACAATTAAACTCCGAAAATTTAAAGGATGAGATTATTCGATATACTGAATTATTAAAAATCTTTCATATAACCTTTGACCAATTAGTCAAACATACACCAAAGCATGTGGATGCAAGGAATAATGCCATAAAAATCGCTAAAACAATAGCAGATGAGCCTTTGATGCTTCAATATGTCATAGACAAGAAAAAACTGCCTATCAAAATGATGGAAGAAAAAGTTGAGGTTTCAAGAAAGACAATTGAACGCAACCGCATTTATATAATAGCTATGGTTTTGATTTTAACGGGAGATTATTTGTTCTTAAAGGATTACTTGAAGGGGGTTCTTTCAAATTGAAGTGTGGAATCATTATGCAAATATCATCAACGGAAATTACTGTATTGACCCCTGAAGGCGATTTCATTAAATTGAATAAAGAACGCAAAGACTATCAAATCGGTGAAGAAGTCAGGATTGATGTTACAAACTCAAAACCAATATTCAGCAAGAAGAATGGATGGAAATTAAAAATACTGGTTCCAGCATTAGCAGCAGCTGTTTTTTTAATAGTTTGTTTCTTTCCTGCGTTTTTAACTAATTCAAAGGTATCAGCTTATGTCAGTATGGATGTTAAATCAAGTATCGAACTTGGTATAACAGACGAACTAAAAGTGGTTGAAGTAAAGGGAATTAACGAAGAAGGGAAAGAAATTATAGCAAGACTTAAGGAATGGAAGGGCAGAGATATGGACGATGTTATCAGTGAAATGGTTACTTTAAATCGCAGTGCCGGGCATCTTAAAACCAATTCCAATATCTTGTTCTCCACCGTAATGATTGAAAAGGATAATCGAAATTTTGAATATTCCTTACAGAAAAAATTAACTGATACTCAGGATATCCCGCAAATTGATAATTCCGTGAACATTGAAATGAAAAAGGCCTCTGTTAAAGATAGACAGGAAGCAACAGATAAAGGGATTTCTACGGGTACATACCTAGAGCAAACCAATAAGAAAACCAAGAATCAGCCTTCAACTGGAGTAAAGAAAAATGATAAAATTAAAGTAACAGAAGAAAAAAGCAATCATAAAAGCTCAAGTGTGGAAAAAGTTGAAATAAAACAGCAAACCAGTAACAGTAGTGACCGAACCCAAATTCCGAATAAGTCTGCAGTCATTCAGGAAAATAAGCAAGGATCTGTTGAAGTGCCTAAAAAGGCGGGCACCGTTACAAAAGATGCTAAAGCTATACATACTACAGAAGAGAAGGCTGTAAAACAACAACATAAGGATAACAATTCAAAGCAGAGGCCACCCTCTAAAGACCAGCCTATAAACAAAGAGGTAAGAAAGGATACCATCCAGAAAGAAAGGAAAACCAATCAAAATAAAAGAGATACTGACCGAAACAAACAACAAGTAGATAAGCGAAATAAACCAAATAAGCAACCTTATAAAAGTCGGAAACAAGATCAGGTGGACAAGCGAGATGTCCGGAAACAAGATCAGGTGGACAAGCGTGATGTCCGGAAACCGCAGCATCAAAGAGGGAAGCAAGATGAACGTAATCAGAATCAGAAAAGAAAAGGAATGTATCAATAAATTCAATCATTTACATAACTAATCAGAAAATGTCCGGTAAAATACCGGACATTTTCTTTGCCATATAAGGTTATTTAGTTTTTCCACTCATTTGCGCTTGTGCATGTTTAACGAGCTGTTTGGTTATTTCTCCTCCTACTGATCCGTTCGCTCGTGAGACCGTATCTGACCCTAACGTAACGCCGAATTCAGCGGCTATTTCATATTTATATTGATCAAGCATTTGCTGTACACCTGGTACCAATAATTTATTACTGCTGGACATTTCATTCACCTCACTACATATACTGTGGATTTTTGATTCCTCCACACCATTAATATGGATGAAAAACATGATCTAATGCAGTTTAAAGTATGGAGGAATAGGCATGGTTTCCCTTTTGATAAAGTATGAAATATTGCATGAAATAGATTCCTGAACAAATACTAACCGCATAAAGGAGTGTGTAAAATGAAACGTAAGGCAGAAATGAATGCGGTTAATAAACTGAGTAAAACCCCTAAAAAAAATCTACAGGAAACTGAGTTTTCTGCGGAATTTACACATGGTGAGAACCCAATGAAGGGCGCTAACCGTAATTCTAAGCGTGGTAAACAGGGAGAATAAAAAAATAGAGACTCGACGTTAGTCGAGCTCTATTTCTTATGAAAATACTGCTGAAGGTACATAAAACAGCTTGGACCCACCATGCTTTGGGTGGAAGTATGCAATCAACAAGGTCGGAGCCGTTATTATTTCGCCAGTTTCTAAATAATGATTCATATCAATAGATAGTTCATCAATCAGAACATGCTTGTACAGTTCTTTTTCGTTTAAATTCAGTGCCTTAAATTTCTCACCAACCAGATGAGGATTAGCCAAAACGGCCTGATAGATTGGAGATTTCTCATTTTTTGTCATGGAATATTCCCACCATGGTTTACGTGGTTTAAAGGTAAGTTGTGATAAATAATCCACTTTTAGTAAGGCAATCAGTGTTTTAAGGCTATCGGGATTCGTTACACCGATAAATTCGACGAGGCGCTTAAATAGATCCTCAGGCTGATGTCCAATGCGTGACCATTTTTTTTCTTCCCAATAACTTCCGAATTCTTGGAAGAAATCAAAAGGGGAGCTATAAACAGTGCCTACTATATACTCCATTCCAAGATCCATTCGGTGATCATTCCAATACTTTTCCAGTACATCCTCAACCTGCTTAATTTTAATAATATCGGAAAACGGCATTACATTATTGCTGACAATTTCGTATGGGGCTTGATCCATATATTGATAATCCCATTGTTTAGCCTGAGTTCTCAAGCCTGTGCCGCGAAGCATTTTTAAGAAGCCCAATTGAAGTTCCTCTGGCCGCATTTCAAACACATCATCAAATGTTTTTCGGAAGGAGCTATAATTTTCTTCGGGAAGTCCTGCAATAAGATCAAGATGCTGATCCACTTTCCCGCCATCCTTAATCATGGTGACTGTACGCTTTAATTTATCGAAGTTCTGTTTTCTTTTGACTAGTTCATTAGTATAATCATTGGTTGATTGGACTCCTATCTCGAAGCGAAATAGGCCGGGAGGAGCTTCTTTGTTTAAGTATTCAATTACTTCAGGCTTCATAATATCTGCTGTAATCTCAAATTGAAAAACGCAACCTGGTTCATGCTCTTTAATTAAAAATTCAAATATGTCGAGAGCATAGCTACGACTGATATTAAAAGTACGGTCCATAAATTTAATTGTTTTTGCTCCATTTTTCATCAAGAAACGGATATCTTCTTTAATATCTTCTCTATTAAAGAAACGTACGCCGGTTTCGATGGATGAGAGACAGAATTGACAGTTAAAAGGACAACCGCGGCTTGTTTCAATATACGTGATTCTCTTCGACAAGTTAGGGATATCTTCTTCAAATCTAAATGGTGATGGAATAGACTTTAAATCTACCTTTGGAGCGGCAGGTGTCAGGATAGGTTTTTCACCTTCAAGATACGCAATTCCCTGAACAGTGTGAAAGTCTTTATTGCCATCTATTTCAGCTATAAGATTTTTAAATGTGGCTTCTCCTTCACCTATTACGATGAAATCAGCGCCTGGGATATCTTTGAGCCAGAAAAATGGATCGTATGTTACCTCTGGACCTCCAAGAACAATATAGATGTCCGGATTGATTTTTTTGAGTATGGTAATGACTTTTTTAATTTCTTCCATATTCCATATATAACAGCTAAAGCCGATTACATCTGGCTTTTGGTTATACAAATCTGTAACGATGTTCATAACCGGATCTTTAATGGTGTATTCAATAATTTCTACATTGTACTCGGGTGCTGCATACGCTTTTAAATAACGAAGGGCTAAATTGGTATGAATATATTTGGCATTTAAAGTAGTTCCAATAATTCTCATGTATTTGTCATACTTCCTTTCACCGTTTGCTAACAATTCATATTATCATATTTGAGTATGGGTTTACAGTATTGGCGATATTTTACATGGGTTCTAAGATGGTACGGTTTAATTTTCAGTAGTTAAAAATGAGAGATGACCAAGGGAATAATGGAGTGTATGGGTAAAAGGTTTTGGGAAATATAGCGGTACAAAAAAGTCCTTCGGAATATTCATTATTCCGAAGGACTGCGATTCATGGATTTAGATAAATCATATTTTTGTTTATAAAAATGTAATAAGCCTTTTAATTTATAGAACATCATTTTAGTATGACGGGTGTTAAACTCAATCATTGGCTGTGTAATTGACTTGACTAATGTACTCGACAGGATGATTGTAATAATCAATGAAATTGCTGCTAATAGTATATAGTGTTCTGCAGTAGTGAAATATTCATTTAAACTTGTAAATCTAAAGGTCCGGACAAAAAAGCCATGCAATAAATATACATAAAGGGTTTGAGTGCCCCATCTAGTAAAGAAATAGCTACCCCTAGGTACAAGGGCCATAAAGCTGACGATCATAAGAGAATTAACGATGAAAAATCCAAGGCGCTTAAACATAGAAAGGAACGATACTGTCTCAATTTCCGAATAAGGCTTTGAACCGAGCAGCCACTGGGAGTCTATTTCCGGGAAAAATGAAAACCATATAAAAATTACACCAAAGGATGCCAAAGCGTAAAATTTACTTTTCACTGTTGTTATTTTTTGAAAATGTTCCTTCTGACTGTGATAACCAATCAGGAAAAATGGAAAGAAGACAAATGTTCGGGATAAACTCAGATAAGTAGAGATTGTATCAATATATCCCACAAGTAAAGCAAGCGCTATTGCTAATCCAATCCCTACTAAAGGTTTGAATTTTGTAAAGACGAAAAGCATTAAATTCCAAAAGAATAGACTTAACAGAAACCATAAGGACCAATTGGGTTCCAATGCTTCGAACTTAAGTGTTGATTTATCAAATAGGTAATAATAATAAATCGTATAGATAACCTGAAAAAGTAAATAGGGAAGAATCAGTTTAGTACTTAGCTTTTTTATATAGCCTTTTTTGTTAAAGCCTTTTGCAAAAAAGCCTGATAACAGTATAAAAGCAGGCATATGGAAGGTATAGATTGTAGTGTATAAAGCATAAATCGTTTCATTTTGATCAATATATGTTCGTAAAATATGACCAAAGACAACAAAAAACATTAATATGACTTTTGCGTTGTCAAAATAACTTTCCCTCTGTCTCATAGCTGCCTCCTATTATTTCCGGAAAAATTCTTTCTATTATTCCCCTTTATAATGGTAATCAAACAATTGAGAGATGAATTGGTAAAACCATCCATTTTAACCATTATTAACAATGTGATAATCGTGTATTTCCGTACTATAATCTATGTATCTGTACTATAAGAATATAGATATCTGTTATATATAGTTTAAATGCAGAATAGCTATTGGTTTCAATATATAAATAATTCCAATTAAAAAACTGTATTCATCAGTATTTAAATAATATTTAAAGATAAACTAAACAAACTTTTTCGTTATGAAATAGGGAGGGAAAATAATGACAATTCTTCCGAAAAAGAATGAGCAAGGTTTTTATGAAATTCGCCTAGAGTCAATCGGAGGACTAGGGGCAAATCTAGCCGGAAAAATGCTGGCTGAATCAGGTGTTCTGGGGCATGGTTTAAATGGATCCAATTTTTCCTCCTATGGTTCGGAAAAAAAGGGATCTCCTGTAAAGAGCTTTGTTCGTTTCTGCGATGCCGAAACTGAAATACGTGATCATAGTCCAATTGAAGAGCCTCATGTTATTGGTGTTTTTCATGAAGCACTTTATAAAATGGTTGATGTGGTGAGTGGTTTACGTCCGGATGGTATCGTTCTTGTTAATTCAACTCGTCAGTTCGATGAAATAAAAAATGACTTAAATCTTCAGTATGGAACGCTTGCAATCGTCGATGCACTTGGTATTGCAGTAGAAGAAAAAACAAAAGTGAACACAGCTATGCTTGGAGCTTTGTTCCGTATATGTGATTTCCTCAATCCCGAGTCCATGAAAGACGTAATTAGAAAAACATTCGAAAAGAAATATCCACATTTAGTTGAGCCAAATATCCGTACGTTTGAACGTGGCTATCATGAAGTGACGTTTAAACATTTTGAGGTACCTCAAGATGCAGAGGGCAAAAGTTTTAAAAGAGCATTACCTTTATTGGGATACGAAACCCAAGTTATTGGCGGCACGATCATTGCTCAGGGTAACAGTATACTTAAAGACTTGTCCGGTTCCAGACAGGGTTTTTTACCTGAATGGGATGCTGAAAAATGTATACATTGTGCTGCCTGTGATACAGCTTGTCCGGATTTTTGTTTTGTCTGGGAAGAGGGAGAAGATAAGCGTGGACGCAAGCAAATGTTTTTAACAGGGATTGATTATCAATACTGTAAAGGCTGCTTGAAATGTATTGAAGCGTGTCCGACTAGCGCCCTTCGGGAAATGCGGGAAATCTTAGGTTTTGCTGAGGAAAATACAGTGAAACAACGTAATCCTTATGTAGCAGGAGGGATGAAATAATGGCGATATCAGAAGTAGAACTAACTGAATTGGTAAAGGATACAATGGCTGAACAAGTGACTACCTTTGAATCAGGTAATGAAATGGCCGCAATGGCTGCAGCACAAATCAATTATCACTTAATGGGGTATTTTCCAATTACCCCATCAACTGAAATAGCTCAGTATTTAGATATTATGAAATCCAGAGGAGAACATGATATTCAATTAATTGCGGCTGATGGAGAACATGGTTCGGCAGGTATTTGTTATGGTGCTGCCGTGACAGGAGCCAGGGTTTTTAATGCCACAAGCGCAAATGGACTTATGTATATGCTAGAGCAGCTACCTGTTCAATCAGGTACAAGATTTCCAATGGTTATGAATCTTGTTACTAGATCAATCAGTGGTCCGCTCGACATTCGGGGCGACCATTCTGATTTATATTTTGCCTTAAATACAGGTTGGATCATTTTGACAGCCAGAACACCTCAAGCTGTTTACGATATGAATATAATGGCGTTGAAAATCTCGGAGCATTCCGATGTACGTTTACCTGTTATAGTCGCTTATGATGGATTCTTTACATCCCATCAAAAGAGAAAAGTAAACTACTTTAAAGATAGAGAGATTGTGCAAAAATTTATTGGTGAAATGCCAACTCATTTTCCGCACGTAGATATTCACAACCCGGTAACGATTGGTGCACATATGAATGGGGATGATTTGATCAATAATCACTATCAGCAGTCTGAAGCGATGTATAAAGCCGGAGAGGTTTTTACTCAGGTAGCTTGTGAATATGCTGAACTGTCAGGTCGCCAATATGGAGTATTGGATCTATATAAGATGGAGGACGCGGAAGTTGCCTTATTCCTGTTAAATTCAGCTGCCGAGACAGCTAAAGATACGGTCGATGATTTAAGAAAACAAGGAATTAAAGCTGGCGTGATCAGTCCTAACATAATTCGTCCGTTCCCGGCAGAAGAAATCAGAAAGGCTCTGAAGAATGTTAAAGTACTGTTGGTTGGCGAGAGAGCAGATTCCTATGGTGCCAATGGTCCCAACCTTACACATGAAGTGAAATCTGCCTTACAGGAAGATCAGGATAATCATACTGCTGTGTTAAGCCGTGTGTTTGGTTTAGGAGGAAAGGATTTTTATCCGGAGGATGCAAGGGCATTTTTTGATATGGCATTGCAAACATTAAATAATGGCCAAATTGAAAAAGTATTTGATTATTACGGTGTCAATCCGGGATTGCCTGAAGCCCAACCACAGCCACTTTTAAAGCCGAATAACGAAGATTTATATAAGACAGGGCTTATTCAGGTAACTCCTGATGAGGAGAGTGGAAAATTAAAGGTACGTATACCTCCTTTACGCTCATTAATGAGCAAACCAAAACGTTTGGCTTCCGGTCATGGAGCATGTCCAGGATGCGGAATTTTTCCAGCATTGGAGCTGTTCTTTAAAGGAATCGAGGGGGATGTTGTTGTTCTGTTCCAAACAGGCTGTGCCTATGTGGTAACAACGGCATATCCATATAGCTCTCACAAACAAACGATGATTCACAACTTATTCCAAAACGGGCCGGCAACTTTATCAGGTACACTTGAAGCATTTTTGGAGAAAAAACGCCGTGGTGAAATCTCTATCAGTGATGATGCGACCTTCGTTATGATCACCGGTGATGGTGGCATGGATATAGGGATGGGTTCAGCTATTGGAACTGCACTGCGCAATCACAAACTCATTATGCTTGAGTATGATAATGAGGGATATATGAATACAGGCTCGCAAATGTCCTACTCTACTCCGCTTGGTCATATGACAAGTACAACAGGTGTAGGAAGAGCACAAAAAGGAAAAGCTTTTCATCATAAGGATACAGCTCAAATCATGGCTGCCACTGGAATACCATATGTATTTACAGGATCGGAAGCTTTCCCGCAGGATTTAATTAAGAAAGCGGTGAAGGCACAATGGTATGCGCAGAATGTAGGTACCGTTTATGGCAAAATATTAATCACCTGTCCTTTGAATTGGAAGGCAGAGGAACGTTATGGTACTAAGATTATGGAAGCGGCAGTAAACTCATGTTTCTTCCCTCTATACGAAGTTGAGAATGGTGAAACTACCATTACTTATAATCCGGAAACGAGGAAAAAACGTATTCAACTATCTGAATGGTTAACATATATGGGGAAAACAAAGCATCTGCTGCAGGAAGAAAATGCAGGTATGCTTGAGGAATTTGAACAAGAAGTGGATAGAAGATGGAACCGATTGCTGGCTAAGCATGAAAATCCATCCCTTTAATAGTATTTTAAAAGCCTGAAGAGATTCTATAAGATATCTCTTCAGGTTTTTTTATATTTTAATCTATACCATAAGGAGGTATTTAGTCTGATTCTGATTGTTTAAAAAGGTTTTTCCATAATTTTGTAGAATAAGTATCTTATTATGTCACAGGTATTAGGAGGATCCCCTTGGCTGATATGGATTTGAATGATAAGGAAGTAAAGATTATAGAAAAAAATACGGCCTTGAAAACTGATTACGAGACATGGGAGCATTTTTTAAACTCATTTACAAAAGCAATTATTGTTACTGATTTGGAAATGGAAATCATATCTCAGAATGAACAGGCAATCAAGTTATACCATCAGTTAGGGCGAGAGGGTAAACCAGGAAATCTTCGGGACTTTTATATCTCTGTTTCAAAAGAGGTGGTTGATGATCAACTCAGAAACGTGAAACAGCATGGTTTTTCAAATTATATATATTCAGTAAGGAATTCTGATTACACCTGCTCAGTTGAGCTTGAACTTAATGGACTTTTGGATTCATATTCAAAAAAAATTATCTATGTGTTAATCCCATTAAAAACAGAGAGTACAAGGGATCATGTAAAAAAGGATAATTTATATGTAGATATTATTAATGATTTAAAGTGCTATATTGTTATCCATACTAAAGAAGGAATCATCGTGGATGGTAATAAAGCCTTTTGTGGGTTGGTCAAAATTGAGAGATCGAAAATTCTAGGCAAAAGTATTTATCAATTTATTACTGCCGCCGATAAAGATAAATTTGATACTGTTATCAAGCATCTATCATCCGGAAATTCCCGTTTTAATTTATTTCAGCTTTGTCTTGATTCAAAAGAGATTACATATCAATATACTACACAATTTAATTTTTACAGTGGTTTGTACTATACAATTATTTACGATTGTTTTGAAGAATCAGAGCAAAATCACTATTTAATAGAAGGAATTCAAAATGTCTTTTGTCAATCCGTGGATGGAATAATCATGCTGGACTCTAAAGGAATCATCGTACAGGCTAATGAGCAAGCCTGCATATTGTTTGAGAAAACGCAGGTGGAATTAATTAATACGAATATAGAGAAAATTACGGGCGAAAAGATAAATACGCTTTTTATCTTGGAAGAACAAGAGAGTTATGAGCTTATTTTCAGTTCATCGAGTGGGAAAAAGAAGATTATAGAATTAACAAAAAGTCAGATTAGCAGTAGTCCTTATACTCTTTTAATTTGTAAAGATATTAGTGAAAAGTGGGTGATGGAGCAGGAACTTCTTATCTCGGAAAATAAATTCAAGAAAATTTTTGACGGTACCTTTGATGGAATTATGATTTGGGGAGCAGACGGGGAAATATATGATATTAATGAACCTGGTGCTGCAATTATAGGGGCTTCTATTGATCATATCCAAAACAAAAACTTCCATGAAATATTC
Organism: Pradoshia sp. Z3_51; assembly: GCF_058215915.1. Lineage (NCBI taxonomy): Bacteria > Bacillati > Bacillota > Bacilli > Caryophanales > Bacillaceae > Pradoshia > Pradoshia sp. Z3_51. The sequence goes on from NZ_JBZAJC010000002.1 coordinate 186,301, forward strand.
GAACTGACTGAACATCAGATGAAACATTTACAAAGGCATATTTCCTTGATCAATAAAAATAAGCATCATCATTTTGTGTGTGAGCTTACTTGCAGGGATGGGCAAAATAAACAGCTGGATTTTTCCTCCAGACTGGATGTTATACCGGGTAAGAATCTAACCATTTTTAGAGATGTAACAGATAAGATTCGAATGGAGGAACAATTAAAAAAATCAGATACGTTGAATGTTGTGGGTGAGCTGGCAGCTGGTATTGCTCATGAAATCAGGAATCCTATGACAGCTTTGAAAGGTTTTATTCAATTACTGGAAGGCAGCTTGAATGGCGAATTTTCAACCTATTTCCAGGTTATTTCTTCAGAATTACAAAGAATCGAGACAATCATTACAGATTTTTTAATTCTTGCAAAACCACAGGCAGTTTCCTATCAAATTAAACAGGTAAATAACACAATCGAAAATACGTTGGATCTGCTAAGTGCGCAGGCATCTATGCATAATATTCAATTCCACACACATTTTTCTAAAATACCACCCATCCATTGTGAGAGTAACCAACTTAAACAAGTTTTTATAAATTTAATCAAAAACGCTATAGAGGCTATGCCTACAGGAGGGTTTATTGATATCACAACAGAATTATTTTTTGATAGCCATGTATTAATATCGATACAGGATTATGGAACCGGAATCCCTGAGACTGTTCTTGATAAATTGGGAGAACCATTCTATACAACAAAAGAAAAGGGGACGGGTCTAGGTTTGATGGTTACCTACAAAATCATTGAAGAGCACGCCGGTTGGATTGAAGTTGCCAGTGAAGAAGAGAAAGGAACCCTGTTTCAAATCTATCTGCCTATTAATCATGAGTTCACTTGAGAGAAAAAATTAGAATAGGATGGTAAAATGGAAACTCTTCTGATTTATAAGGGTTTCTTATTTTTGTTTGCTGGAAGTGTTAGACAGATTCTTTAATAAGAAGATGAAATAATTATTATTTTTTGTCTTTTTTTGCGATTGTATTTACATTATTTTAAAATTCTGACATAATACCACTTAATGTTATTTTTTTAGTGAATAAGAAGGAGGAGCTTTTCTTGCAGAATCAAAAAGATTGGCTGGAAACTGCCATAAGAAATAAAAGAGAACAAATGATTAGCCATGCCAAGAACAATGGCCTTCTGGATGAAGGTACATTAAATCTGAGTCGGCAGCTTGACCAGTTAATTCTTGAACATATTAGGATGAAATACTCAATAACTAATTATTAAATAAACAAGGAATGCGTAAAGGTGAAAACTAGGATTTTATGACATAAAACGTATTTACCATTTACTATTTACATATGGTTTGTGGATAAAAGCAAAGTAACAATTTAATACTAGGATAGGTATAATCAGTTCTGAAAAAGATATCTCTACCTGGTCGGCAAGTACATTTTAGCCCAGGTCGATTTATATACTCCTTTAGTATACGCGATTTTAGGCCATATTTATGAATGCATGAATAACCCCTTTTCTAAATGATCACAGTGGAAGGAATAGGTATACCATACACTTCCGTCACCTATCCTCAGGCGAGACCTTCTCCATATTCGTTATAAATCCTATTTTTTTAGGTTAAGTGCGCAGTACTTTTTCTGGGAATTGAAAAGCTCATACTTAAAAAATCCATCAATACAGCACGATTTGGATGACTGAATCTCATCCTACGAATAGATGAAATGATTGTTTGCATCCAGAGGATATTCCTTATATGATGTCTATTTATATAGAGCAATACCTATTAGAAGACATTAGAAGATTCATTTTGTACCTTAGGAAAAATAATCTCCTCGTTTGCATAAGGTTATACATCATCAATAAAGGATTAGTGCTCAAAATATTAGGATGTTCTGCAAAAGAATTGTAAAGTGAAAAATAAATAAAGGTTAAATACTAGGTTATTACTACTATCAGGATGATTATAAAGTTTTACTTTTTAATAGGAAAGAAGTATAATTACGCGGATGATAATAGTGAATTTTATCCGTTAATTGTGGGTGATTAAATATGGAAGAACAAAATCAATCTTTAAAAGTATTTATAGTTCTGTCGAGGGCTTTTCGAGCTATCAGTGACTATACCAACAAATATATCCAAGCCTCAGGTGTAAATCCAACCGAATTTGCTGTCCTTGAGCTACTCTACCATAAAGGTGATCAACCATTGCAGCATATAGGGGATAAAATCCTGCTTGCCAGTGGAAGTATCACGTATGTAGTAGATAAGCTGGAAAAAAAGCAATTATTAAAAAGGATTGCATGTCCCAATGATCGAAGAGTAACATATGCGCAAATTACGGAAAAGGGAAAGAAGTTCCTGGAAGGGATATTCCCGGAGCATCAGGAACGAATTGAGCATTTAATGGATGGGTTAACAGTCGAAGAGAAGGAAACGGTGATTGAGCTTCTGAAAAGAATTGGTAAATCCGTACCGTTAACTAAATAATCCATTAATACCTATATATTAATGAATAAAATGAAATAGAAGAATAAGATGGACTGGCTGTCGTTAACCGGCAGTTATTTTTTTTGTCTAAAAGCTGAGGAGGAAATAAGATGTCACTCGTTCATTAATGAAACAAGGTGGTAAGAAGCAACCGGTATTCACCAGAATAATAATTTGTCATAAAGACAATCAGCCCGCATACAGTGAGTAGTAAGCGGGGAGGGACAAGGGTGAATCGTCAATATGTAAATATTTTTCAAGTTGCAGCTGTTTATGTTGGAACGGTTATTGGAGCGGGTTTTGCAACTGGAAAGGAAATATATGAATTTTTTACCCAATATGGACTTTATGGCCTATTAGGGATTCTTCTTTCGGGATTTATTTTTATTCGGATTGGCAGAAAAATAATGATTGTAGCATTACATAGAAATATTAAAAATTATATGGAATTTAATGATTGGTTATTTGGTAAACGTATATCCTTTTTTGTTAATATCATCTCTATGGGCATGTTGTTTGGGGTTACAGGTGTTATGATGTCAGGAGTTGGCGGTCTATTTGAAGAGCAATTGGGATTTTCTAAAATAGGGGGCATGCTTTTTACTACATTTCTATCAATTGTTGTCATGAGCTGGGGGACTAAAGGTTTATTATCTATTAACACCTTTGTGGTACCTGCAATGATTATGTTTAATTTAATCCTGATGTTTGCTTCATTATTCCATATGAATCCTGTTCAAAATCTGCTAACCATTCCTGATGAAGTAAGCTGGAAGATGGTCTTATCGCCCTTCTCCTATACGGCATTTAACCTTGCTTTGACACAGGCTGTTTTGGTTCCATTGGCTGCCGAAATAAAGGATGAAGATATTATTCGAAAAGGTGCAAATTTAGGAGGATTTATTTTATCCGTTGTTTTGGTAAGCTGCCATATTTCCTTATCCTCCATACCAGGAATTGAACAGATTAACATTCCTACTGCCTATGTAATGAAACAAATAGCACCTTTTTTATATGGGCTCTATTTATTCATTATTTTTGGAGAAATTTTTTCAACCTTAATTGGAAATGCCTTTGGACTCGAAAGGCAACTAAAAAAAGCAACGGAACTGCCTTCCTGGTCGCTATATGTTGGGATTTTTGCCATAAGTTTAATAATTGGCCAAATTGAATATGGTCCTTTGATCTCTATATTGTATCCGATTTTTGGATATATTAGTTTAATCTTTTTGCTGTTAATAACTGTCAAAAAGTAAGTGTCAGCTACGATTTATGCTGTTTCTAGAAAGATTTATAAAAATGACAAAAAGAAAGAGAAGGGATAGTCCCCTCTCTTTATAAGGTCAATGCCGTAGGCACATTATAATGTTAATATAATCGGCTCATTCTTTGTCACTATGATAGTATGTTCACATTGTGCAACCAAGCTTTTGTCACTCGTGATAAATGTCCATCCATCACCGGCTTCTGTAACCATGGTTGCTTTTGTAGAAATAAACGGTTCAACGGCCAATACTGTACCTTCATGAAGAAGCTCTGAATCCCATGGGTCAAAATAGTTTAAAATATGATCTGGTTTTTCATGCAGACTTCTACCTATTCCATGGCCGGTTAAATTTTTGATGACAGTGAATCCATTTTGTTTTGCTGTATTGAAGACAGCTTTACCAATTTGGTTTTTCTTGGAGCCTGCTTTAGCTTTGCTGATTCCCTGATAAAAAGCATCAACTGCGCATTGGCATAATTTTTCTTTTTCACTAGTTGTAGTGCCAACCGGGAACGAAATTCCTGTATCCCCATAATATCCATTTAATACTGCAGAGACGTCGATATTTACCATATCGCCTTCGTTAATTATACGTTTTCCTGGTATTCCATGAGCAACTTCTTCGTTTACACTGATACATGTAAACCCGGGAAAATCATACTCATTTTTAGGTGCAGAAACAGCTCCGGTTTCCTCAAATATTTTCTTTGCGATTAAATCAAGCTCCAGTGTTGTAATACCGGGAACGGTAGCTAATTTCATTGCTTCCCTGACACGTGAAACAACTGCACCTACTGCTTTTAATCCTTCTAAATCTTTTTCGTTTTTTACAATCATGATACTAAACCTGCTTTCTGTAATGCTCTTCATTAGTATAAAAAGTTTAGTGGAAAGGTTCCAGATGGAATCGATTCTCACTATTATATCTAAGTTTTTTACAAATTTAAAGTAAGGGAAATTAATGGGACAAGAAGAGAACGAGGCAAGTAGCCCCGTTCTCGAATTATTCATATATGATTTTATAATTTTTATGGTTAACGACTGTCTTTTCTTCTAATTCAAGATCATGAAAGTTCTCCATTAAAGTTAAATCAACAATCACTGAGTTTTCATTTACTTTTTCTACAATCCCACGCAATCCATCGCGGAATTCAATTATATTGCCTACATCAGCCTTTTTCATCATGTTCACACCTTTTCAGTTTATTAAAGTTATCAACAGATCTTGATTAGTAAACTAATATCCTTGCAATTTCGGGATTCGTAAGTCCGCTTATAAAGAAATTATCCCTACTATTTAGCTTATGCAGAATAATATTGTAATTATAGTATAAATTGTGATTAATTGGAATGTTAAAAGAATAAATAGTCTTTATATTTTCGCTCCTATGGAATACTTGTTTAATGTAGGGGTTTGAGAGTATCATGTTTTGTATATATAGGAGGTTTTACGAATGAATAAAGAAGAGATCCAATCCATATTTGATCAATTAAAAAATGGAGAAATAGATAAACTTGAAGTTGCAAAGCAGGATTTCATGGCGTTTCGATCTGTGCTTGTAGAAAGGGAAGATTTTAAACATTTTCGGGGAACTGCTCATATAGGCGGGGGTGTGACCTATCATTATTTAGAGGAGCCTAGAAGCTGAATAGAAATCAACAAACCCAATTATAAAGTAATTGGGTTTGTTAACATTTTAATCAGTATTGTCCTTATTTGATAAACACATCTGGATGTATTTCAAGGTAATGCTTTAGTTTTTTTAGCGCCATCCGTTTCCAAGATTTCACCGTTGCATACGTTGTATGGTATTCGTATGCGATATCTGTGATGGTTTTACCAAATTGAATGTATTCAGCCAACCAAATATATTGGTTGTTTGTTAAGGAAGTTAGAAAAGGTTTAGGGAAGTACCATTCAAGGAAGGAAACATCTTCTTCAACCTTTAATAAATCCCAATACTCAGGTGATTTTTTTAATTCTCTCCCATTTATTTTAGTGGACTTGCAAAGCTGTATAAGCATTTTACCTTGTATGGACTTATAGGCATAGGAAAGGAACTGTCCTTTTTCAGGGTTGAAATTTTGGCTGGCCTCCCAAAGTGCAATTAATCCTATTTGGTAAAATTCATCCTTTTCACAAATAATATTAAGCTTTCTCATAATATGATGTATTAATGGATTATATTGGTTAACTAATGATTCGAAGTCTTCCATACTCGTAATCCTGCCCTATGAGGAGCGACCTCTATATTCCCGGGTACCTTTAAAGTACGCTTAAAGATTCTTTCTGTAAAAAAAGCAAATTTGAAAATTTGTTGAGTTTTTAGCGAAAAATGAGGATAAATTCTATTAAAATAATCATTATTTTAAAAAATATGGATTCCTATAACAAAATCTAACCATTTAATTTAAAAGAGAGGATTGGATACAATGAATTTTCAGGATCAAGTTGTGTTAGTAACAGGTGCTGCAAATGGGATTGGTAAAGAAATCGCAATACAATATGCAAATAAAGGCGCGAAAGTTGTTTTAACCGATATAGATGTGGAAGCTGGAAAGAAAATTGAAGCTGAACTATTGGCAATGGGAAAAGTTGCTTTATTTGCTGAGGCCGATCTCAGCAAAGAGGATGATTGCCTTCATATAATGGAAATAATTAGAGGTGAATGGGGTAGGTTAAATATTATAGTAAATAATGCAGGCATAAGTGAATTTACTCCATTATTTGAAATGACAACAGAGAATTGGAATCGCATTATCAATACCAATTTACGAAGTGTATTTATTTTGGCAAGAGAAGGAGCTAAGCTGATGACTGGAACGGGTGGTTCTATCATTAATATAGCATCAACCCGAGCCATACAATCTGAACCGAATTCTGAAGCTTATGCTGCATCCAAAGGTGGAATCCTAGCTCTAACGCACGCTCTTGGCGCATCATTAGCCAAAAAAGGTATTCGAGTTAACAGTATTAGCCCTGGCTGGATTCAAACGACTGATTACACTGGTTTACGTGAGATAGATCACGCCCAGCATTTTTCGGGTAGGGTAGGTAAGCCAATAGATATAGCAAAAGCATGTTTATTCCTAAGTGATCCAGAGAACGATTTTATTAATGGAGAGAATCTGGTTATTGATGGTGGAATGACAAGGAAAATGATTTATGAAGATTGAAAATATGAATAAAAAACAGAATAGAAAGGTTCTTCAAATTTGTCATTAGAAATACCTTTGTTGTAAAATCGATAGGAAATACAATATATAGATATTTCTCCAAGCTATGTGAAATTTAGTTGTAGAATTGCTTATCTGTGTGCAAACACTTTACTGAATAAATTCATTGTATATAGGATTCTGGTATATATTAGAAATGAATCTTATATTTATTGAAAGACTATGTTTCAATCAATCTTACAGGTGAGATATATTTATGGTTCTTAATTTATAAAAGCAGTTGAACAATTTTAATTTTTCAGGTACATTTCTCTTATAGGGTTTTACTCTATATTGTGAGAAAAGCTACATAATTTCGACTGTTCATCCTTTTATACATAGGACCGGTTGAAACTGGGTAAAATCATAAGATGTAAGCAGCTAGAATTCGTATAGCTAAAACAAAATAATTATTAATAAAGGAGCTCGATTACTTATGGTACAAAAAACTTTTCATGTAACTGCAGAAACAGGAATTCATGCTCGTCCAGCAACATTGCTTGTACAAGCAGCAGGTAAATTCAACTCTGATATCAACCTCGAATATAAAGAAAAGAAAGTTAATCTTAAATCAATTATGGGCGTTATGTCTTTAGGAATCGGCAGTGGTTCAGATATTACAATTATCGCTGAAGGAAATGACGAACAAGATGCATTAAATGCCATTGAGGAAACATTAACAAAAGAAGGATTGGCTAAGTAATGACAACGATGTTAAACGGGATAGCGGCATCTAATGGAATTGTCATAGCAAAAGCTTATCGTTTAATGGAGCCTGACTTAACTGTAACAAAAAGCACGATTAATGAAGTGGATACCGAATTAACTCGTCTTCAAGAGGCGGTTAATAAGGCTCAGACCGAATTGGAAACAATTCGTGAAAAAGTCAAAACAGAACAAGGTGAAGATAAAGCAGCCATTTTTGATGCTCACATACTTGTTTTGAATGACCCTGAATTGCTTGGTGCTGTACAGGAGAAAGTTAAGTCTGAAAAAATCAACTCTGAATTTGCTATGCGCGAAATTGCTGATATGTTCATCACTATGTTTGAACAAATGGATAATGAATATATGAAAGAAAGAGCAGCTGATATTCGTGATGTAACAAAACGGGTTATCAGTCATCTTCTTGGGGTACAAATACCAAATCCAAGTATGATTGCTGAAGAAGTGATTGTTGTGTCCGAGGATTTAACTCCTTCAGATACAGCTCAATTAAACAGAGAATTTGTTAAAGGCTTTACAACTGATATTGGAGGGCGTACTTCTCACTCCGCAATTATGGCACGCTCGCTTGAAATTCCAGCAGTTGTTGGGACTAAACAGGCAACTGAAACTATTCAAAACGGCGATATGATTATACTTGATGGGCTTAAAGGTGAAGTACATATTAATCCGACACCTGAATTGATTGAAGAATACAAAAAAGCTGCTGATGCTTATGCACAGCAGAAACTTGAATGGGCTAAGCTTGTTAACGAAAAAACGGTAACAGCAGATGGCCATCACATAGAATTAGCAGCGAACATCGGCACTCCTAAAGATCTTGAAGGTGTTAAAGCAAATGGTGCTGAGGCTGTAGGCTTATATAGAACAGAGTTCTTGTATATGGGAAGAGATAATCTTCCTGGAGAAGAAGAACAGTTTGAATCCTATAAAGCTGTACTTGAAGGTATGGAAGGTAAGCCGGTTGTGGTACGCACATTGGATATTGGTGGAGATAAGGAGCTTCCTTATCTAGATCTACCGAAAGAAATGAATCCATTCCTTGGATTCCGTGCTATTCGATTATGCCTTGAGGAACTACCGATTTTCAGAACGCAGCTTAGAGCACTTTTACGGGCAAGTGTGTATGGGAATTTAAGAATTATGTTCCCGATGATTGCCACTTTAGATGAATTCAGATCCGCCAAAAAGGTTCTTGAAGAAGAAAAGGCGAAATTAATTGAAGAAGGTATTGAAGTATCAGATTCTATTCAATTGGGAATCATGGTGGAAATCCCTTCAACTGCGGTAATCGCAGATCAATTTGCTAAGGAAGTAGATTTCTTCAGCATTGGTACGAATGACTTGATTCAATATACAATGGCTGCAGATAGAATGAACGAACGTGTATCTTACTTGTACCAACCATATAATCCAGCTATTTTACGTTTAGTAAAAATGGTGATTGAAGCTGCACATAAAGAAGGCAAATGGGCTGGAATGTGTGGAGAAATGGCTGGGGATGAACTGGCGATTCCGTTGCTTGTTGGATTAGGGTTGGATGAGTTTTCAATGAGCGCAACATCTGTTCTGCGTGCACGTTCCCAAATTAAAACACTTACTAGAACCGAAATGCAAGACTTGGCTGAAAAAGCTATACAAATGCAAACATCAGCAGAGATTGTTGAAATGGTTAAAAAAGCTACAGCTCAAAAATAGTTTCAATAAAAATAGATATACAGGTTTATTTATTTGAACGGAGGGGTACATTAAAGGTGGACACAAAACAGCAACATGCTTTTAGTGACCCCCCTTTCTTAATCAACTGGTTTTCCAGTTGATTTTTTTTGCTATTATAGAGGTATAGGAGGGAGCGTTATGATGAATTTACATATTGGTTTTATCGGTATTGGTGTAATGGGTAAAAGTATGGCATTGAATATAATGAAGGCGGGATACCCTGTCAGTGTTTATTCCAGAACAAAGTCCAAATGTGAGCCTTTGCTTTCGGAAGGTGCAGATTGGAAGGAGTCCCCTCGTGCAATCGCTGAGGAAGCCGATGTTATTATTACGATGGTTGGCTATCCTTCTGACGTTGAAGAGATATATCTAGGGGCGGAAGGCTTATTAAAATATGCCAAGCCGGGTACTTATTTAATTGATATGACCACTTCAGCTCCGTCTTTAGCACAAAAGTTATATGCTGCTGGTAAGGAATTAGGATTGCATGTCCTTGATGCACCTGTCTCCGGAGGAGATATTGGTGCACAAAATGCTAATCTTGCCATTATGGTTGGCGGTGATCAATCTGATTTTGAGAGCATGATGCCTGTATTTAAAGCAATGGGGACAAATATTATCCATCAGGGCGATGCTGGCTCGGGCCAACATACTAAACTATGCAATCAGATAGCCATTGCTACGAATATGATTGGTGTATGTGAAGCGATTGTTTATGCCGAAAAATCTGGCCTGGATCCTGAAACAGTTTTGAAAAGCATTTCAACTGGTGCTGCTGGAAGTTTTTCCTTAACCAATTTAGCGCCTAGGATATTAAAAGGTGATTTTGAACCGGGATTTTATATCAAACATTTCTTAAAAGACCTAAAAATTGCATTAGAAGAATCCGAACGGTTAGGTCTTGACTTTCCAGGGCTAACTTTAGCCAAAGCTATGTATGAAAAATTGGCGGATATGGGAGAAGAGAACCGTGGAACACAAGCCTTGTATAAATATTATACTGAGGCATCCAATCAGTAACTTAGTCTCATTAAAAAAAGAAGCATTTCGAAAAGGTATCATGCCTTTAACGAAATGCCTCTTGTTATTTTATCTGCTGAATTAGGAAATGTTCAAGTCTGTTTAATCCTTCTTTAAGCTGCTCCATGGAAACAGCATATGATAATCGGAAATATCCTTCTCCATATTTTGAAAAAGCAGATCCAGGTATAACAGCTACTTTTTCAAATTGAACCAGCTTGAGGGCAAAATCGAGTGAATTTTTAAAGGCATCTGGTATTTTAATGAAAAAGTAAAATGCGCCATCCGGTAATACAGTCTGGAGATTCATCGCCGCAAGTCTATTAAAAACATAATCACGACGGTTTTTATATTCCTCTCTCATAGCAGCTGGATCATGTTCACCGTTCCTCATAGCCTCGAGTGCAGCCATCTGTGAGACAGAGGAGGCACAGGATACGTTATATTGATGAACCTTTATCATATGTTTAATGATTGCTTTTGGTGCCATCAGAAAGCCGATTCTCCAACCGGTCATGGAATGTGACTTTGATAGACCATTTATAGTAATGGTTTGCTCTCTTATAATGGAACCAATCGATGTATGAGTTCTGTCCAAAGTTAATTCACTATAGATTTCATCAGCCAGGATAAAAATATTTTTTCCTCTAACAAGGTCAGCAATTTCCTCCAGTTCCTCTCTCGTTAATGATACCCCTGTTGGGTTGGACGGATAGGGAAGAACAATACATTTTGTTTTTTCGGTTAGACTTTCTGTGATTAATTGTGGAGTCAATTTAAAGGAGGTGCTTCTTGTATCAACATGGACTGCTTTTCCCCCTGCTAAGTGAATTAATGGTTCATAACCGGGATAAACAGGGCCAGGCAGAATGACTTCATCTCCAGGTGTTAAAATAGTCCTGAAGGCAATATCAATCGCCTGACTTGCTCCTACAGTAATCAAAATTTCATCATCCGGATTATATTTAAGTGAATAATGGCTATACATAAATTTTGATACTTCTTGCCGGAGATCGAGTAAACCGGCATTGTGGGTGTAGGTGGTACAATCTTTTTGAATGGCGTTTATTGCTTTATCTTTTATATGTAAGGGTGTTGGGAAGTCAGGTAATCCTATTGTAAAGGACAGGACATCATCAATATCAGATACCATATTATAAAACTGCCGAATACCGGATATTTCTATCTCTTTTACATGAGGATTAATTAAGTGTTCCATTCCAGGTCATACCTCCTAATTACAGTTCTTATCTTTATTATTATAAGGTTGCTTTAGGAAAGTGTACACTATCCTACTCTAAATGGTTGTATGCAAGATTGGGTGAATGATGCATACTTGGTTTGGAATACTATGGGTAATTCGTTTTGCTTAGGTGGGGGAAGATAGTGTACCGAATACTTGTTAAGGATCAAACTGATGGTATAAAGGAAATGACTTTGGAGGACTTACAGAAGCGTGATTATAGCCTGGTATGGGTTGATATCCTCGCACCGCAAGAATATGAGGCTAATATACTCCGTACGTATTTTAATTTTCACCCTCTCACTATAGAGGACTGTCTTGATCGAATCAACCAGAGACCTAAAGTGGATTTTTATCAATCCTATATGTTTTTTATCATTCATTCCTTAAATGAAAACTTCGAAAGAAATGAGATTGATATTTACGTAAATGAAAAAGCAATCGTAACCGTTCATGAAGATCATATAGAGGAAATAGATAAAGTATGGGGAGTAACAGATCAATTGGATACTTCTATCCATGTCCTGCATAAAATTATTGATGCAGTAGTAGATGCTTATCTTCCAAAGGCCTATCAAATAGAGGAGCAATTAAATGTCTTGGAAGATCACCTGCAGCATTCTCTTAATAATGATCCAATGAGTCAGTTATACGAAATTCGAACGATGATTTCGCGACTAAGAAGAATTATCTTGCCCATGAATGATTTGATGTACAGGATTATTCATTCTGAGAGAATCAGTGCTCTTTCTGAACATCATCATTACCTTAATGATGTGTATGATCATTTATTGAAATTAAAAGAATTGGTTGATGGCTACAAAGAGTTCTCGACAGATCTGAGAGATAGTTATATGGCGGTCAGTTCAAATAAAATGAATGAAACAATGATGACCTTGACGATTATTACGACTATTTTCATGCCATTAACATTTATTGCAGGTTTATATGGTATGAATTTTTCTGAAATGCCTGGTTTAAGTTTTCGCAATGGTTTTTGGTATGTTCTTCTTTTTATGATCATCATCACAGTTATAATGATGATTCTCTTTATGCTGAAAGGTTGGTTATTCCGAAGGCTGTACAGAAATGAAAAATAAATAGCGGCTTAGCTCTATTGTATTTAGAACTAAAGCCGCTTAGGTCATGTTTACAGGACTGGGTCCTTTATTTATATTAATATCCGTAATCCCAATCGATTTCTTCTGGATGCCACATAGTAAGCTGAGGAGTTGCGTAAGATTCATCAGTTTGGTTATGTGTGTATTTTTCAACTTCGCTAAATTGAATATTCTCTAAACAAGTAATAACATGGTTATCTTCATATAAAATGGCAGTACCTTTCATAAGTCGGACCCCTTCTTTCCAGCATATTGATTTAAGTTATGCTTTTATCTGTATAATAGTCCTCATTTGTTAAAGCGTCTATATCATTGAGCAAAGTTTCACAAAATAAACACGATTATCGATTAGAATTTAAATATTTATAAAAAAACATTAATTTAAGCCGATACTAGAAAGAAGGCTTTATCTTACTGCAATTAATCGTAAGAGATATGGAAAGGCGCTGTTAAAAATGGATGAACAAAAAGGAATCCTGCTAGAGAGCGGAACAAATGAGTTGGAAATCGTGGAATTTGGTATTGGCGAGCATAAATTTGGAATTAATGTTATCAAAGTTAAAGAAATTATTAACCCAGTACGGATTACCGGTGTTCCACAAACACATCATCATGTTGAAGGAATCATTGAACTTCGTGGAGAGATACTCCCTGTAGTAGATATTGCCAGTGCACTGAATCTCCCAGCATCCCAAGCTCCTGAAAAAGATAAATATATAGTGACTGAGTTTAATAAAATGAAGGTCATTTTTCATGTACATACCGTTACCCAAATCCATAGGATTTCATGGAACCAAATAGAAAAACCATCTGATATGTACCAGGGATTGGATAGTCAGATTACTGGTGTCATTAAAATGAATAATGAAATGCTTTTACTGCTTGATTATGAAAAAATTATTTTGGAAATCAATCCGGAATCAGGAATAACCATTAATCAGATTCAAAAATTAGGAGTTAGAGAACGATCTAATAAGCATTTATTAATTGCTGAGGATTCACCGCTGTTGCGGAAGCTGTTGATGCAGACATTAAAAGAAGCCGGTTATGAACAACTCGATTTCTTTGAAAATGGCAAGGAAGCGCTAACCTTTATAGAGGGAAAGGCACTAGCAGGAACCTTACTGAATGATGTACATTTGGTAATTACAGATATAGAAATGCCACAAATGGATGGTCACCATCTAACCAAACGAATTAAAGAAAATCCTACCTTGTCGGATTTGCCTGTTATCATTTTTTCATCATTAATTACGGACGATTTAAGGCATAAGGGAGAGTTGGTAGGAGCAGATGCACAAATTAGTAAACCTGAAATAGTTGAACTGGTCAAACAGTTAGACAAACTTTTACAAAAGTAAAGCTGCTGAACCCTTTGTTCAGCAGCTTTACTTTTTCCAATTTTGATATGGATAGGATTCACCAAGACGCGTAAAAGTCGGTTTTTGGTATTTCTTTTTATAGTCTTTAGCGCGATCATTATCTGAATTTTCCTTGCATCCTGTATAAGACATCAATAGTTTTTTTGCTTTAGATAAAGAAAGACGTGAAGAGGGGTTTCTTACCTCTTTTGATAAATGACCAAGATGTGTTAATGTTTGAAAGTCGTCCTTTGAGGGCGGAATATGGAATGTATACTTTCCGCATTGTATCAGTACATCTGATTGTTGGAAGCTTAAATGAGGATGGTCTGAATATTGAAGGCCTATTTTCTTTGCCTTTCCTTCTTCAAGCATTTTAATAATCGTTTTTTTCTTTAGATTGTATAGAAATTTAGGGTCTGATGCAGTTTTTGCATGTCTATTCACAGAATAAATCGCTTCTCCCAGGTCATCGGCAGTAAAACAGGCGGGATTAGGAAGATTCCCATTATTTTGATTCATAAATGTTCCTTTCTTCTAAGAATATTTCATGATAATAAGTAAAAGCATATAACTGATTATAACGTGTTCTGCTATGGGATAAAAGGAAAAACGTTTCATATCTTATTTGAACGAATTAATTTTCAAAACAGACTATTGAGAAATTGAAGGTAAAAGAATTATGAAAGTGAGTGTGATACCTTGCAAAAGCTGCTACTTACTGGTTGCGGAGGGGCAATGGGTGCGTTAGCTCGATACGGGATAAGTTTATTGATCCCGTCATCTGGCAGTCCTATTCCGTTTAACACCTTATTCATAAATGGTTTTGGAAGCTTTGTTTTAGCCTATCTCACCTATTCGCTATTTAAAAATGAGGGAAATGAAAGATTAAAATTATTTTTTGGAACTGGTTTATGTGGAGGATTTACAACGATGAGTAGCTTTGCATTGGAAATAACCAATCTCGCAGCAACTTATCCCCTATATAGTCTTATTTATTTTTTTCTGAGTATGATTGCAGGTCTCTTAATGGCATGGTTAGGGTTTATTATGTCTAGTTGGATAAAGAGGGAAGCGCGTTGATTATATTAATTGTATTAGGTGGTTTTCTCGGAGCATGTTTAAGATATGTAATGACTGGCTGGTTAAAAAAATATAATCATTCATTTCCTCTAGCTACTCTTGTTATTAATTTAATTGGTTCGTGTTTAATTGGTATATCGGCCGGGATAGGAATAGAGCGGGGAAGCGGTATGCATATGTTTACTGTGATAGGAAGCTTGGGGGCTTTTACTACATTCTCAACTTTTGCAATTGAAGCCTTGGATTTAATGCTGAGCCGGGAACACCGCAAGTTATTGCTTTATGTAAGTTTTTCTTTGGCAGGAACGTCAGTTTGTTGTATGTTGTGCTATCATCTTATGAAAAATATAGGACATTAACCGCTCGTCTCTATGAAAATTCGACAATGTATTATAAAATAATCGAAAGGAATGTAATTTATTTCAAAAAATGAACTATTAGGTGCCCTGACTATGACAACTTTAAAGAGTAACATTAAAAGCTATACAGGTAATAAACAGGTAGATTTTCTGTTAGATATACAATGTGAAAAAGCACAGGGTTTTTATTTTTCAAGACCAATTCCTGCTATTGAAGCTGAAGAGAAGTATCTGAAAAAGAAGAAATAACACATGGCATAAAACAGCCAGAAAATAGGCAAACGGGCAGAATGTAGGGTCTGCTCGTTTGCCTTTATCGTTTTTTTAAGCCTTCTTGGCCTTTCTGCAAATCAATGACCGTGATTTCAGGACGTGAAAATAACCGGTATGGAATTCGGGTTGTACCTAAACCACGATTTACATACAAGGATAAAGGGCCAACTTTATAGGATCCTTCCCTGTATTTTTCTGCAAAAGGAGGAGTCACAATCGCACCCAAAAGAGGAAACTGAATTTGTCCTCCATGACTATGTCCGCTTAATTGTAAATGAACTGGGTAACTGGCGGCATAATCAGCATAATCAGGAGCGTGAGATAGAAGAATGGTAAATAAATCACTGGATTGTACCGGTATACTTACATCCAGGTTGGGCTTGCCGAGCATTGCATCATCTACCCCGCTTATTACGATTTGACGGCCATTCTGCAGGGTTATAAAGTTTGATTCATTTACTAACAGGGTAAATCCATTACTAACCATAGTCTCTTTGTAAATTTCCGTACCATAACCGCCATGGTCATGATTGCCAAAAACGCAATATTTACCAAGAGGTGCCTCCAGCCGACTTAATAATTGATTGAGCTTAGGAGTTATTCTATATTCATTCGGATTATCCATCAGGTCACCTGTAAAACAAATAATATCGGGATTAAGTGAATGAATGGTTTCAACCGTTTTTTCTAAATCTGACAAATTATATTGGAAACCCAAATGAGTATCACTGAATTGGACAATTCTAATATTTTGAAAGGAGTCTGGAATAAGTGGGTGGGAATAGGAAAAACGTGTTATATCAACCCAGGAGGGTTCAATATCTTTCATATAAAATCGCCCTCCTATAAGAGAGCAAAGAATAGTAGCTATATAGGCAAATGATTTTTTTAAAAAGAATCTTCTGGTTATTTTCTTCATTATAAAGTTCCTATCTCATAATAGTCAGTCTAATCCTATCATTCATTAAGAAAATTGTTAAGATGTATGAGTATTACTTTTTGATTACAAAATTTATGTGCTATTTGGTCTATAGATTAACTACCTAAAATAAGGTAAAATTAAAATACAATAGGTATTTAGATTTATAGAAATAATGATTTATATATTTAGTTAACTGAATGGGATGTTTCATTCTGAGGACGAGGGTGTTACAGATGAATAAAGCCAAATCATATGAAATGATCTATCTTCCTGCAAAAATAGGAATGATAAAAGTATATATGTATGGATTCCATAAAAAAGGAGATCCCGGCAGAGTATTTGTTATGCTTAATGATTTAAAAGTAAATGGCAAAGGTACGAATAAAAAGGAAACATTGATTAGTACTCTTTCTAAACTTAATGAACTAATCAATCAATCATAAGTAAAACATATAAAATTTTTAAGGGCGGCCATTAGGCGGCCCTTTTATCATTTAATTTGATTGGCTAAAATTTAAAAATCCCGTTATATCTATATTTTTCATCTATTTTGCTAATTCAGCATTTCTGGATATTATTGACAGAATTTTGTGATATAATAAAAGTGAATAATCATTCATTTTATTTGGAGGGCTCATATGAAGGGAAAAGTAGTGATTGTAACTGGTGGTTCTAGTGGAATGGGAAAGGCTATGGCTCAACGTTTTGCAAATGAGGGGGCTAAAGTAGTCATTACCGGAAGGAATAAAGAAAAACTGGATAACACCATTAAAGAATTTGCAGAAAATCAGGAGAATATACTGGCTGTTCAGATGGATGTTCGAAATGTGGAGGATGTTAAAAGAACCATTGAAGAGACGGTTAACAGATTTGGTACAATCGATTATTTGATTAATAACGCAGCAGGTAATTTTATTTGTCCGGCAGAGGATCTATCACCGAATGGCTGGAAATCTGTCATTGATATTGTTTTGAATGGTACTTTTTACTGCAGCAGCCTCATCGGCAAGTATTGGATAGAAAATGGCATTAAAGGATCAATCATCAATATGGTCGCTACCTATGCGTGGGATGCAGGTCCATATGTCATTCACTCTGCCTCAGCAAAGGCTGGTGTGCTGACAATGACTAGAACTTTGGCTGTGGAATGGGGTAAAAAATATGGAATCCGCGTAAATGCGATAGCTCCCGGGCCGATTGAAAGAACTGGGGGAGCAGATAAGTTATTTCAATCGGAAGAAGCAGCTCAAAGAACGCTTGAAAGTGTTCCGCTTGGAAGATTAGGAACACCAGAGGAAATTGCAGATTTAGCCCTGTATTTACTGTCTGATCGGGCATACTATATTAATGGTGATTGTATTACAATGGATGGCGGTGCTCATCTCAATCAATTTCCGTTTTAGGCATAGGATGGATGAATGGTTTTAATAAGAATTGAAATCTTTAAAGAGCAGTTCAATATGCTGATTTAATTGAACTGTTTTTTGTGCGTTCATTTGACTAGCTGTTTAAGATGATATTTTAGTTTTCACTATCCTTGTATTATTTTTCAGTAAAAAGTGTTTATTCTGGTAAAAAGGGGAATAAGCTAATAAAGGCCTTGAGATATGTACTTAAAAAGGAGGATCATAATGAAAAAGGTTTTAACTTCGTTGTTTATTACCATGCTTGTATTAGCGGTTTCTCCTCTTGTCAAAGTAGATGCTAAAAGTACACTGGATAAACAAGATGCATTTAATCTTTTAGATAGCGCATTTCAATTGCAGGTATCTCTTTCAGAAAAACCAAGATCAATGGACAATATTCGAGATTTATTAAAAAATTCCTTCTCAGAGGAATACACTGAGGATTTTATAAACATGAATGTACAAAAAAGTGTGGATGGTAGTGGCTATCAAACCTATGGTACGGATATAGCCCTTTATTATATTCCTTTTTTTACATATAGTGAACATACTAAACTAGGATATAGTTCTGCTAATGATCAATGGTATGTGTATGAATGGTTTCCAGGCAATACAGATGGACCAGTCAGCTATGAAGGGCATTACGAGGCAATCGGGCTGATGTATGACCATAATAAATGGGTAATTAATGATTACCAAATTGCTTTCGATCCGAAAACACTTGATGACAGTCAAGAAATAGCCCAAAATTCGAGTGTGGATAAGGAGCCATCCAATCCGACTTTCATAAACAGATTGACAGATTATATTAGCTACGGGTTCATTAATCATATGTCTCATTGGTTTGGGATGATTGCTTTCTAGATACTGATGGCATGAATGGAAAAGCTAATCCTGCTTGAATGAGGATTAGCTTTTTTGTATTAATCTCTAATATTTAACAATTCCATAATTCGTTCCTGGTTAAATCCAATGATTACTTGATCACCAATGACAAACGTTGGGGTAGAATATGAATCATATTTGGTCATAAGTATTTTTTTTGCTTTTGCATCCTTC
Organism: Pradoshia sp. Z3_51; assembly: GCF_058215915.1. Taxonomy (NCBI): domain Bacteria; kingdom Bacillati; phylum Bacillota; class Bacilli; order Caryophanales; family Bacillaceae; genus Pradoshia; species Pradoshia sp. Z3_51. The sequence continues at coordinate 205,565 of NZ_JBZAJC010000002.1, forward strand.
TGAATATCTTTTAAGGTATAGGGAATATTGTGCTCATCAAAATAATTTTTGGCGTAAGCACATGGCGGACAGCCTGGTTGCGTAAAAAAAAGAACTGGTTCCACTTTTTTCTATCCTTTCTTTTGTTTAATTTGTATCTACCAGTATACATGAAACTTTTTTGTTTACTATAGTACAAATTTTAAGTAGGATATCAGGCAGGGCTATCTTTTATCAAATTAAAGAACTAGAAAGAGAAAAAGAATTGCCAACACCAGAGAGATCTTGTCAATTTATTTTGATTGAGTCTGCTTTAAAGTGAAAAATATGGCGCTGGAATTTTTCTTGGAACGTTTTTATGATAAAATGATGAAGTCTCTAAAAAAAGAGATGAAATAAAAGGTGTAACCATCAAATACGTTATAATGAATTTGGGTATACAAATGATGCCTATTCCTCTATTCTGTTACTAATGGCCAGTCCATAAGCGACAATATATTTTATTTGTTGGTAAGTCATGAAAGGAGCATATATTAGATATGTCACGATTACAAGGAATTTTATCACGTTTGAAAAACTTACAGGAGCAAGGGAAAGTATCAGATACAGCACAACGTGTGTTTGAAGTTGAAGGTCAAGTTAAATGTCAAGTATCTTATTTCGATAAAACTGAAACATTCGAATTAGAGATTTTTCAGGATAAAGGAAAAACTATGAAGTATCAATTTGATAATATTGATATGATTGCCATTGAAATTTTTGAGTTAATTTATAGCTAATTTGGAAATTTGAGATGATTTGGTTATGTTCCATTATCATGATGAAGGTATTTGTTCCTAATCATGTAGGTTATGCTTCTGAAAATCTCTAACTTAAATTTTTAAAGTGGGGAAGGGAAGATAATTACTGACAAATCGAACAGTTAAGTCTTCCGAATAAAACCAAAAGTGGATAACCAGGAACTAACTATATAAGGGGTTCTTAACCATGTTAGATATGCAAAAATTAGATGGATTCGAACTGACTGTAAAGGATTTAATGATTTCGTCTGAACGTGTTGCTCATGTACAGCAGGAAAATAATCTCGAACATGCATTATTGGTTCTTACTAGAAGCGGATATACTGCTATACCAGTTCTGGGACATGATTATAAGCTGCATGGATTAATTAGTACACCAAAGATAATGGATGCAATATTGGGCTTGGAGCGAATTGAATTTGAAAAACTGGAAGAGATGAAGGTTGCAGAAGTGATGGATCCCAATCTTCCATGTCTTAAAGAAAGTGATTCAATTGAAAAAGCAATGGAACTTCTCATTGATCATCCATTTGTATGTGTGGTAGGTACTGAGGGAGCTTTCGAAGGTATATTGACCAGAAGGCAGGTTATGAAGCATACAAATCGTTTAATAAAAATCATTAAATATAATTAATATCAGTATCTCAATCGATAATGATGAGTGGATTAAAAAATAAACATTTTTTAAAACGCCTGGATAAAGATCCAGGCGTTTTTTACATGGTTTATAAAGTTGTATAACTTAAATTTAAAAGTGACTTTAAACAATGTTATCAATAAAACACTCTAAGACATGCTAATAACTCAACAAAACTTTTAATAGATATAATATTCCAAATTAACTTTATCCAGGATAGGAACTTCGTTAAAATGATAGGGAGGGGCGTGGAAAAATGAATTCAATCGATTCAAGCATAGAAAAAAAGTCTTTCAAAAGGGCAAAGAAGAAGACAAAACGCCCTTTAGTATTAATTTCAATCCTATTGGCTTTATTCATGGGTGCCATCGAGGGTACTATCGTTTCAACTGCAATGCCTGAGATCGTTGGTGATCTGGGAGGCTTCTCCCTGTATAGTTGGGTCTTCTCAGCCTATTTGCTAATGAATACGGTAACGGTATTGATCTATGGGAAGCTATCTGATTTATTTGGCAGAAAACCAGTATTGTTATTTGGGATTACAGTGTTTCTGCTTGGTTCCCTCGGCTCTGGATATGCATGGTCCATGCAAAGCTTAATTTTTTTTCGTTTAATACAGGGTTTTGGAGCTGGAGCCATTACGCCCGTTGCAATGACAATTGTGGGGGATATATATACGAAAGAAGAACGAGCAAAAGTTCAGGGGTATTTATCAAGTGTTTGGGGAATATCGGCTATTTTGGGACCTGCTATTGGCGGATTATTAATCGAGTACATATCATGGAGCTGGATCTTTTGGATTAATATTCCGTTAGGATTTCTCTCTTTAGGAGGTTTGCTATTTTTCTTCCATGAGCAAAAGACGGTTAAAAAACAAAAGGTAGATTATATGGGTTCAGCAATGCTTGCTGTTTCTTTGTCGCTTTTAATGTTTTTATTTGTGCAAGGAGGGATTTCATTTTCCTGGCTTTCTTTAAAAAGTTCGTTGTTAATTATACTCCTGCTAATTTTGGTGTTTTGCTTTGTGAAGCATGAAAACAGAACTGTAGAGCCCGTTATGCCTTTTTCTATCTGGAAGAATCAATCAATATTGTTTGCTAATTTAACCTCTCTTACAACCGGTATTGTTTTAATTGGAGTATCAAGCTATTTACCAACATTTGTACAGGGAGTAATGGAGGAATCCCCAATGATAGCAGGATTTACTCTTACTGCCATGTCTATAGGGTGGCCGATAGCATCCTTTATATCAGGCAATATGATCTTGAAGATAGGGTATCGTACTACTTGTATAACAGGTGGAATCTTTATCATACTGGGTGCACTGGCTTTTACATTTTTGCCCTCCCATGGATATGTGTTTTTGGCCGCTTCTGGATCCTTCTTGCTTGGTGTGGGAATGGGGCTTACAAGCACTGCTTTTATCGTGTCCATCCAATCTACTGTGGATTGGGAACAAAGAGGTGCTGCAACAGCTGCAAACATGTTCATGAGAAATCTGGGAAACACAATCGGTGCCGCATTATTGGGAGGTATATTGAATAATCGTTTAAACGCTTATTATTCACAAAATGAAAATATAGATTTAAATTCGGTAAACGAATTGCTTAACACTGAGATTCGATCTTCTTTAGAGCCGGAAAGATTGGAACAGATCCAAAGTGGATTAACACATTCATTGGGTATTGTGTATTTCATTGTCTTACTACTGGCTATACTGAGCTTGTTCTTGATATTGAAAATGCCAAAAGAGAAATCGTAACAGCCTCATTAAATCTGCTATATTGTAATATTTGCAGTTCAGCAGAATATAAAGGTAAAATAAAATGAATGTCTGATTAAGAAGAGATTGGTTTGTGAGGAGAACTAATGGTTATAACTGATTTTGAATTATTGGATACTCTTGCTGTTGAACTGAATTTACGTAAGACTGCCGAAAGAATGTTTGTCTCTCAGCCGGCACTTTCACAACGTCTTCAATCAATAGAAAGAGAATGGGGAACACCGCTTTTTATTAGATCAGCAAAAGGAATGACGTTGACGGAGGCGGGAGAAATTGTCGTTCAATATGCCAGGGAATCCCTGAAATTAAAAGAAAAAACACGAGAAAAAGTAGATGCTCTCAATCATAATGTACAAGGTACATTAAAAATTGCGAGTGCTTCTATAGTCGGCCAATATTGGCTCCCGATGATTTTAAAGAAATATGTTAACAAATATCCCAATGTTAAGATCTCACTTGTGACAGGCTGGAGCAGTGAAATGATCGAAAATATCTATAATGGAGAGTCTCATATTGGTATATTGAGAGGGGTTCCTGACTGGCATGGTTATAAAAAGCTATTGTTCAGTGATCACTTATACCTTGTGGATACCGAGCTTAACCAATTATCAGATGCGTTAACTACAGAACGCCCATTTATCTTGTTTAAAAGTGATTCGAACTATTATCGAGAGATTCAAAATTGGTGGATCCGCCATTATGGAATTCCACCGACACGTACCATTCTTGTGGATCAAATTGAAACCTGTAAACAAATGGTGATGAATGGAATTGGGTATGCCATATTGCCCGGTATTTCTTTAAGAGAAGGTGAAGCCTCGTATTTTAAACATCCCTTGTATGATTTGGAGGGGCAGTCTGTTGAAAGAAAGACATGGCTTGTAAGCTACGATGCTTCCTTAGAATTAAGACAGGTTAAGGCTTTTGTAAGTTTGATTGAGGAAATGTTAATTGAATAGAAATGAAATCTCTATTCTTGTTTTTCCTACTCTTGTTTGATAAAGTAATAGAAAATTATTTAGGGGAGAGAAATATACTATGAAAATGATGGATGCAAATGAAATTATATCCTTTATCGGAAACAGTGTGAAAAAAACGCCGGTTAAAGTATACATAAAGGGAGAAATCAGTGAGCTGGTATTTAATCCTGAGGTTAAAACATTTATTACCGGTAACACAGGGGTGATTTTTGGAGAATGGTCTGATATTCAACCAACATTAGAGGAAAACAAGGCGAAAATAGAAGATTATGTTATTGAAAATGATTGTCGAAATTCCGCAATTCCAATGCTGGATTTAAAAGGGATTAATGCACGTATTGAGCCGGGGGCGATTATCCGTGATCAGGTTCATATTGGAAATAATGCGGTGATTATGATGGGAGCGTCCATTAATATTGGTGCAAGCATCGGAGATAAGACTATGATTGATATGAATGCCGTGCTTGGCGGACGTGCAACTGTCGGTGAAAATTGCCATATTGGAGCAGGAGCAGTGTTGGCTGGCGTAATAGAGCCTCCATCTGCCAATCCTGTTGTAATCGAAGATAATGTACTTGTTGGTGCTAATGCGGTTATTTTAGAAGGTGTCAGAGTAGGAGAGGGAGCTGTAGTAGCGGCTGGAGCAATTGTAGTAGAAGATGTTCCTGCTCATACAGTAGTTGCTGGAGTTCCGGCTAAAGTAATTAAAACAATTGATGAAAAGACTAAATCCAAAATTGAAATTAAGGATGAGCTTCGTCAGCTATAATAAAAATGGAAGGGGCGTAGAGATGATGATTTCCGCGCCTGTTTTTAAATTGGAGATGAGGTGAGCTGCAATTTGGAAAAGTTAATTTCTATAAGAAGAGATTTGCATAGGATCCCTGAACCTGGTTATAAGGAATTTAAGACGCAACAATATTTGATAGATTACATAAGAAATCTTCCTCAGGATCGTATAGAATGGGAAAAATGGAGAACAGGAATTTTTGTTCGAGTAAAAGGGCTATCTCCTGAGAAAACCATAGGCTACCGTGCTGACATTGATGGTTTGCCGATTCGAGAAGAAACGGAGCTTCCCTTTAAATCCGAGCATGCAGATTATATGCATGCATGCGGCCATGATTTTCATATGACCATCGCCCTTGGTGTATTAACAGATTTAGTGGAAAATCCAATCAATGACCATGTATTATTTATGTTCCAGCCCGCAGAAGAGGGCCCTGGAGGAGCAGAGGAGATGATTGCTGCTGAGCAGTTTTCTAAGTGGAGACCTGATTTGATTTTTGGATTGCATATAGCTCCGGAATATCCGGTAGGAACAATCGCTACCAAAACAGGTTTACTCTTTGCTAATACCTCGGAGATCTTTATAGATTTTAAAGGGGTTGGTGGACATGCTGCTTATCCGCATCTGACGAATGATATGGTGATTGCATCCTGTCAATTTGTTACTCAGCTTCAGACTATTGTAGCAAGAAATATTAATCCACTTGATTCGGCTGTTGTTACAATTGGGAAAATAACAGGAGGGACTGTCCAAAATAGTATTGCTGAAAATGCGCGGATAGAAGGGACGATTCGGACGCTATCTGAGGATTCTATGCTATTGATCCGGAATCGAATACTGGAAATGGCAAAAGGAATGGAAGTGGCTCTTGATTGTAAGATTAATGTTGATTTTGGTTCTTCCTACTATCAAGTATATAACGAATCTAATCTAACAGAAGAGTTTATGAAATTTCTGTATCAGCGGCAGGATACGACATTCGTCAATTGCAAGGAAGCAATGACGGGTGAGGACTTTGGATACATGATTAAGGAGATTCCAGGCTTTATGTTCTGGCTTGGTGTTCAGTCATCGTATGGATTGCACCATGCTAAATTAAATCCTGATGAAAAGGCACTACCCTTTGCTGTATCGGTTATAACAGATTATATTCGAATGAAATCAATATAAAAAGAGAACCCGGCTAAAGAGATAGCAGCCGGGTTCTCTATATTATTCTGTTCCTTCAGCAGCGTATTGAAGCCTTATTTGATCGATGGCTATTTTAATCCTAGAGCGCAGCTGACGTTCAACATGGTATTGCTGTCCATTTGTTGTTCGGGCTACAATTTGAATTGTATAATCAGCTGTACCCATATCCTGGATGCCAAGAATCTCGGGTCCCATTAGGATATCTTCATCTTTTTCGGCCATTGTATGGCATATTTCTTTAATTGATTTTGTGATTTCCTCCAAATTATCTTCTGCTTTAAGTTTAATTTCCACCATAGCTCTCATAGCTCCACGTGAATGATTGCTTAGTATGGCAATTTGTCGATTGGGAATATAGTGGAGGCTTCCGTCATAACCTCTTATTTGGATTGTTTTAAGTCCGACTACTTCTACAACGCCTTTAATAACTCCTATTGTCACTTCATCCCCAACATCAATCTGTTTTTCGAGCAGGATAAAGAAGCCGGTTACTACATCACTCACTAATCCCTGGGCCCCAAAGCCGACCGCTAAACCAACGATTCCGGCACCGGCTAGAATCGCACTAACGTTGATTCCTAACATTTCCAGGATGGTGACTATTAAGATAAATATAAAGACGTACCCAAAAGCGTTTTTCGTTAAGGATTCCAATGTTTTCGTACGGTTCTCAGAAAGATTCTCTTTGGCCTGCATGCGCGAGAAAATCTTTTCAATGATTTTAAAAGTAAACGTGCGTATTACTTTATAGATTAAATAAAATAAAAAGATTTTTAGAACCCAAATTCCAATATCGAAAAGCCAGGTTTCCCACTTGAGATCTGAAAATTTAAAACCCATTATGAACGAATTCTCCATTAAACCAATCCTTTCCTAACAACTTCTTTATTGATATAAACGGAAGTATTCAATTATGATAGATACAATTTTTTTGGTATACTATAACCTTCATCTTGAAGGAAAATGTATGCAGCCTTTTACTATCATAATAGAATAATATAGATATACCATAAAGGAAGTTGAATGATTTGCCAAGTGAAAGGTAAAATGTTTGAAAAGACATAATCATTATTCAACATAAACTGATACAATGATAAAGTTATAGATAATAAAGCTTGCTTTTATCAATTTCTACACATTTTAAATATTGACCCTTGAGTTATGTTACTGGTGTGTTCATAGCCACTTTTACTATTTTCCCAAAAAGTTTGGTTGAAAATACTGTAAACATTTAACCGGATTATGTATTATTTGCATATGTGATATTTATTTTGGATATATATTGGAATTTTAGGCGAAAAGAGGGTTCGTTGATTGGAAATCAATCGGTGATTAATAGTTCCGTGGGACATTCAAGAAACATGTGAAGAATGAAGAGCGGTTCTCTCTTTCCGGTAAATAGTATGGATAGGTAATAATCACTTTATAAAACTAAAAAGGAGGCGTCGTAACCTTGAATTTTGAACTGCTGACAATAACGGTATTATGGTCCTTCCTTTATGTATATGTCATAATTGCTTCCATTGAGTTTGGGGTTGGTTTTTTTACATATTATGGTCGTTTTAAAGGTAAGCAGGTGGGAATTCCTAAATCGACAGGTCATTATGATCCACGACTCTGGCATATTACGATTATTTTCTTTATATTTTTTGTGGCAGGATTAATTGGATTTTTTCCGGATACATTTAATTATTTTGGCAGAGCATTGGTTCTACCAGGGCTGGTCGTTTTATTACTGGTAGTCATCAGATTTATGGCACATTTTTTGTATAAAAAAGGGAACAAAACAAGCTGGTCATTTTTGTTCGTTTATGTTTCGACTGGGATCCTTATTCCTGCCTCTTTATCCATTGGGCTTACGATATCTGAGGGAGGTTTTATAAAAAAAGAAGGAGAACGAGTGTTTCTCCTGGTAAAAAAATTGTTCCTCAGTCCTTATTCCTGGAGTGTCGTGTTTCTGACAATTGTAAGTGTATTGTTTATAAGCGCCGTATTCTTGCTCTATTATAAGGAAAAGTCTAATGATAAGGAGGCAAGTATGACTGTGCGAGGCTATGCTCTTTTTTGGAGTGTTCCTACGATCATTGCAGTTGCTTTAGCGACTATTTCATTAAGGGGACATAATTTGCGTCATTTTCAAAATGCTCTGGAGATTTGGTGGTTATTTGCGCTTTCTTTAATTAGCTTTATGGCTGCCCTATACTTAATCATTCGAAATAAAAGACATGGTTTAGCATTTATATTTGTATTACTTCAGTTTTTGTTTGCTTTCTACGGATATGGTATTTCACATTTGCCTTTTATACTTGATCCGTTCATTACATTGGACTCGTTTAATGGGAGCCACTTATGGTTAACATTAGGATGCTTATTGGTAATCGGATTATTGCTTCTGACTCCATTTACTCTATTGATCAATAAAATGTTATTCCGAACAAAATGAAAAACGCGAGTACCTGTTAAGGTACTCGCGTTTGTGCTTTTTATACTTCCATGATAATAGGCAGAATCATCGGACGTCTTTTGGTTCTTTCGTATAAGAAAGGTCCGAGTGTGTCTGTAACTTGATTTTTAATTTCAGACCATTGTGTAGTCTTACGTGCCATGATTTTATTTAAATGCTGAGTGATTAGGTTTTGAGCATCGTTAATCAGATCTCCTGATTCACGCATATAGACGAACCCGCGAGAAATGATATCCGGCCCAGCAGCAATTTTGAACTCTTTCATATTGATGCTGACAACAACTATCACAAGACCTTCTTCTGAAAGAATACGACGGTCGCGAAGGACGATATTTCCAATGTCCCCGATTCCGCTTCCATCAATATAGACATTGCCGGAAGGTACCTTGCCAGCAACGGTAGCACTATCCTGAGTAAGTGCCAGCACTTCACCGTTGTCCATGATAAAGCAATTTTCCTCCAAGACACCGCAATCCACAGCTGTTTGTACATGTGTTCGCTGCATGCGGTATTCTCCATGGATTGGCATAAAGAACTTAGGCTTCATCAATCTGAGCATTAATTTTTGTTCTTCCTGTCCACCATGGCCAGATGTATGAATATTACTTAAAGGACCATGAATGACATCGGCTCCAGCACGGAATAACATATTAATGGTGCGTGATACACTAACCGTATTACCTGGTATTGGTGATGATGAGAATACAACTGTATCACCAGGATTAATCTGGATTTGTCTGTGAGTACCGTTTGCAATTCTAGATAAGGCAGCCATCGGTTCACCCTGTGAACCAGTACAAAGAATCGTTACTTCGTTTGCCGGTAATCTATTTAATTGCTGAGTATCAATAAATGTTTCTTTTGGTGCGGTAATATAACCAAGTTGAAGTCCAATTTCGATGGCATTTTCCATACTGCGACCAAAAACGGCTACTTTCCTGTTGTTTTGTACAGCTGCTTCTGTAACTTGCTGCAGGCGATGAATATTCGAAGCAAAGGTTGCGAAAATAATGCGTCCTTCTACTTTTCGGAATATATCATGTATACTTTCGCCAACTTTACGCTCAGACATAGTGAAATTAGGGATTTCACTATTTGTACTGTCTGAGAGAAGGCATAGAACACCTTCTTTACCAATTTCAGCCATTTTAGTTAAATTGGCAGGTTCTCCAACCGGAGTAAAATCGAACTTGAAATCACCGGTATGTACAATATTGCCCTGTGGTGTTTTAACCACAATGCCGTATGCATCCGGGATACTGTGAGTGGTACGATAGAAAGTAACAGAGGTTTTCCGGAACTTGATCACATCGTCCTCTTTAATTTCATGGATAATGGCTTGTCTTAGTAAACCGTGTTCTTCTAATTTCTTCTTTACTAATCCAAGTGCCAATTTGCCTCCATAAAGTGGAATATTCACTTGCTTTAGTAAATAAGGTATCCCGCCAATATGATCCTCATGACCATGAGTAATAAACAAACCTTTAATCTTGTCCGCGTTTTTTACGATATAGGAATAATCCGGTATGACATAATCAATGCCAAGTAATTCATCTTCCGGAAACTTTATTCCGGCGTCAATTAGAATAATTTCATCCTGGAATTGAACGCCATATGTGTTTTTGCCGATTTCGCCTAGCCCTCCGAGGGCGAAAACAGCTGTTTGGTCGTTCTTGACAAATTTCATATATTATTTGGTCTCCGTAATATGGAAATCTGGATTCTGTTTTTCAAATTCCAAATATTCATCTTTAAGAACTTGAACAAATTCAATATTGTATGGAAGGCTTTTTAACTTTTGGCGGACATCTCTTTCCGATTCCCCTTCAACGTAAATAGATTTAGTATTTTCGCGAACGGGTGTCTCAGCTGCGTTCTCCTGAAAAAAAACTTTAAAAATCATGTAAATCTCTCCTAACTTACTCTTGTAAAATTTATAAATAAAGAGGTGGCAAGGAGCAACAACCAGGCCACCTTATCTATTGATATTCATCTTAGACTGTCGGTCTAAACAGTTCATCATCTCTATTATAAGAAAATTTCCTAACATTTGCATGTTTAAACAATTTTCTTTAAGGACTGTTATCTACTTTACCGTATAGAATAAGCCCTCCGCAAGGATATTTGAAGGGCTTTTCAAAAAATTATGCAATTGATTTCCTGCCCATCAGGTCTTTCCATTGTTTGAGAAGCTTTTTTCTGAGCTTTTTTAACATGGCTGACCATCTCCTTTATCTATTATTTTAATGGTAATTAAGCATTTGGTAAATATGCTTGAGGGATATAAGTACCTAAACGTAAAAATAAATTTATCGTCCCACTCATAAATAGTATATGCTTGGATTCAAAAGCTTATATTGTAATTTATTTACAATCGCGTCTGATTCATAATCTAAGTATAACTAATATCTTTAACCGTTACTATTTTTCCTGAAGAGTCAAGATAACTAATCATAGCTGTTTTCCTGTTGTATGAGATTCCTCATGCAGAGGTTTACTATTTATTATGATAGTATGATTGTAGACAATAATACGTTATATATAGTATTGCGCATCTGGGAGGAAATGTTTATGGGTAAAATTGTATTTTTTGACATTGATGGGACACTTCTAAATTCTGAAAAGAAATTACCGGAATCCACTAAGGAAGCAATCCATTTACTTAGAAAAAATGGGACATACGTTGCAATAGCGACAGGTAGGGCACCTTTTATGTTCAGCCATCTTATTCATGAGCTGGAAATCGACTCTTTTGTCAGCTTTAATGGTCAATATGTTGTTTTTGAGCATGAGATGATTTATAAAAACCCTCTATCTCAATCACAATTAGAAAAATTAACGAGAGAAGCAAAGGCGAATGGTCACTCCATGATCTATATGAATGAGAAAACAATGAAAGCCAACGTTACACATGATCCCTTTATAGAAGAGAGTATGGGATCTCTTCATTTTCCACATCCCGAGGAAAAGGGAGACTTTTATAAAAATCATGAAATTTACCAAGCTCTTTTATTTTGTGAGGAACATCATACGTCTCTTTATGAAGGAAACTATTCGGATCTGCAATTCATACGCTGGCATCCATATGCAATGGATGTAGTACCAAATGGAGGGTCAAAAGCTAAAGGAATTGAGTATGTGATTGAGCGCAAGGGATTCTCTATGGATGAAATTTATGCATTTGGTGATGGATTAAATGATCTTGAAATGATTAAGGCAGCAGGTACGGGTGTGGTCATGGGAAATGGTGTACCGCTGTTAAAGAAAGAAGCGGACTTTATTACAAAAAGCGTAGATTCAGATGGGATTTATTACGGATTAAAGGAATTAAAGCTTATATAAATTTGTTAGTAATCAGCAACTGACTAGTCATAAAATAGGGCAGAGCGGTTTAGCCACATAGTTTCTATAAATAAGTGAACAAAAAAAGACTGTAGACCAACCTAAATAGGGAAAATGTCTACAGTCACAGCCGGTGATTAATCACCGGTTTTTATTTTTCAATGGCTACCGCATTGTCTAAATGGGCAAATGGATCTTTAGGATTTATATGATCATAGAACATGACTCCATTTAAATGATCAATTTCATGCTGAATAATAATGGCCATCATGCCGCTTAATCTTAAAGTAATCTCTTCCCCCTCAAGCGTATAAGCTTGTACTTTTACTTTATTGTAACGGGGAACATAGCCTGGTATGGCACGATCTACTGATAAACAGCCTTCTCCGGTACTTAAATAAGCCTTCTGAACAGAATGGCTAATAATTTTTGGATTAAAGAGAGAATAGCTATGGAGCTTATTTTTATCGTCTGTAGCGTGAATGGCAATCATTCGTTTTGAAATATTAATTTGAGGAGCTGCCAGCCCAACCCCAGGACGTAGACCGTATTTTTCTGCTTTTACTGGATCCTGGCTGTTTTGTACATATTCCATTAAGCTTTTGAGAATTTCTTGGTCTTCTTTGGAAGGCGGAATTTGTACTTCCCCCGCTCTTTTTCGTAGAGTGGGATGCCCTTCTCTGATAATATCTTGCATTGTAATCATTATTTCACCTCATAAAACTGTCCATTTATACTCTATAGTCTATCAAACCTTGCATAAAAAGTTAATTATGACTTCTGTAATCTTAACAAACATATAAGGGGTCTGTACGCCTTACTTATCTTTACGTAGTAGCGTATTTTAAGTTTAGGAATTAATCAATAGCAATCATACTACAATATATTACCTTATATTTAGATTACTAAGTAATTTCGGGGGTATTACTCCTATTATATATGTTATTTGTTGTCAAAATATTTCCATTTCGTTATAGTAAAGTAGGGATAGATAGGAGTGCTAATCATGGAAAAATACAAAAAAATTATTACACTTACAGGTATGTTAGTAGTAATCCTTGCATTAACAGGATGTCTAAACAATAGCAGTCCAGAAGAGAAAATTTATGATACTCTGGAGGAAGTGGCTGCATTGGAGGAAGACTTCCAAAAACAACAAGAGCCGCTTCAAAAGCTGGAGGAAGAAGATAATGAACTGTATGGAAAGATTATACAATTGGGTATGAAGGAAATAGAAGAAATACAATCATTATCAAATGATGCTATTAAAGGAATAGAAGAAAGACAAGCGTTAATGAAGAAGGAAAAAGAAGCTATCGATAAAGCTAAGGAACAATTTAAGGATTTAAATGGTCATATAAACGATCTTGAAGACTCATCCTTAAAAGCAGAAGCGAATGAATTAAAGGATACAATGACGAAAAGATATGATGAGTATGATGAACTGTATAAACATTATACAAAGAGTCTTACACAGGAGAATGAGTTATACACACTCTTTAAAAAAGAGGATGTGACCAAAGAAGATTTACAAGAACAAATTGAGAAAATCAATGAAACGTATAATTCACTGATGAACTCAAACAAAAAATTTAATGACTTAACGAATGAATATAATGAACAAAAGATTGCTTTCTATAAAAGGGCAAAACTAGATGTTGATACAGAATAAGAAAAAGCCATCAGGAGTGATGGCTTTTTTTTATAGAAATTCCAGGTTGTCGATAATCAATTCGATAAGTTTTGGTATGTTTTGTTAAGTAGTAAAACCTAATTGATTTTTGACCAGTATCGAGTATGATTATTTTTATTATAATTTAAAAATGGTTATTAGGTTTTATACATTTAGTATTGCATGTTTAATAAGGTTAGTTATTTTGCCCATATTACTTTAGTTTAGGGGATTATAAATACAGAAAGTTCATCTTTGTAAGCGCTTTTTCCACATTCTGTATTAGTATAAAAAAATATTAATGTATAACAGTTTGTCGTTAAAGAAAGTTTGTGAAAATGTTTACATACTCGAATCATATAAGTTGACGGCAATTATTTAAATCGTGTAAACTTTAACCATTGATACAGTTGTACTACTTTTTATCAAGAGGAAACTAATACAGTTATCTAATGGTTTAGGTGTGGAAAACTGGCATTATGATAATTTAAAGATGGATATTTAACCATTTATAGAAAGGAAGATGTGAATCCTATGGCTTCTAAACAACAGAAAGTCCTTATTGAGGCAGAGAAGCAGTTGGAAAGCGTTAGCGACCAGTTCAAGACGTTGCAAATTTTAAATGAAGAGGGAGAAGTCGTAAATAAATCAGCTATGCCTGATTTAAGCGATGGACAGCTTCAAGAATTAATGAGAAGAATGGTTTACACTCGTATTCTTGATCAACGCTCTATCTCTTTGAATAGACAAGGTCGTCTTGGTTTTTATGCTCCAACAGCTGGACAAGAAGCTTCACAATTGGCATCTCAATTTGCTTTGGAAAAAGAAGATTTCATTTTACCTGGTTACCGAGATGTACCACAAATGATTTGGCATGGTCTTCCATTGACTCAAGCCTTCTTGTTCTCTCGTGGCCATTTTGCTGGAAATCAAATTCCTGCAGACGTTAATGTGATTTCTCCGCAAATCATCATTGGTGCACAATATATCCAATGTGCAGGTGTAGCTCTTGGTATGAAGAAAAATGGAGCGAAATCTGTTGCAATCACATATACAGGTGACGGCGGTGCTTCCCAAGGTGATTTCTACGAGGGAATCAACTTTGCTGGTGCATTTAAAGCTCCTGCAATCTTTATCGTTCAAAATAACCGTTTTGCGATTTCTACACCGGTTGAAAAACAATCAGCTGCTAAAACAATCGCTCAAAAAGCAATGGCTGCCGGTATCCCAGGTATTCAGGTAGACGGTATGGATCCATTAGCTGTTTACACTGCAGTTAAAGAGGCACGCGAAAGAGCAATTAATGGAGAAGGTCCTACTTTAATTGAAACTTTAACTTATCGTTATGGTCCACATACAATGGCTGGTGATGATCCAACACGTTACCGTACAGCTGACCTTGATAACGAGTGGGAGAAAAAAGATCCACTTGTTCGTTTCCGTAAATTCCTAGAAGGAAAAGGACTATGGAGCGAAGAGAAAGAAAATGAAGTAATTGAACAAGCAAAAGAAGATATCAAAGTTGCTATTAAAGAAGCGGATAATACTCCAAAACAAAAAGTAACTGATTTAATTATGAATATGTATGAAGAGCTTCCATACAACCTAGAAGAACAATATGAAATTTACAAAGAAAAGGAGTCGAAATAAGCCATGGCCCAAATGACGATGATTCAAGCCATCACTGATGCATTACGTACTGAAATGCGTAATGATCCTAAAGTTCTCGTTTTTGGTGAGGACGTAGGAGTAAACGGTGGTGTCTTCCGTGCTACTGAAGGATTACAAAAGGAGTTTGGAGAAGACCGCATCTTTGATACCCCTTTAGCTGAATCTGGTATTGGTGGATTGGCAATTGGACTTGGATTGCAAGGATTCCGTCCTGTTCCTGAAATCCAATTCTTCGGCTTCGTATTCGAAGTTATGGACTCTATTGCTGGTCAAATGGCTCGTATGAGATATCGCTCCGGTGGTACTTATACTTCACCAATTACAATCCGTTCACCATTTGGTGGTGGTGTACATACACCTGAGATGCATGCAGATAGCCTTGAAGGTTTAATGGCTCAAACACCAGGTGTAAAAGTGGTTATTCCATCTACACCTTATGATGCAAAAGGTTTGTTAATCTCTGCTATCCGTGATAACGATCCGGTAATCTTCTTAGAACACATGAAATTATACCGTTCTTTCCGTCAAGAAGTACCTGAAGGGGAATATACAATTCCATTAGGTAAAGCTGATGTGAAACGTGAAGGTACTGATCTTTCTATTATTACTTATGGCGCAATGGTTCAGGAATCACTTAAAGCTGCAGAGCAACTTGAAAAAGAAGGTGTATCTGCAGAAGTAATCGATTTAAGAACAATTAGCCCGCTTGATATTGATACAATTATTGCATCTGTTGAGAAAACTGGACGCGCAATTGTTGTACAAGAAGCACAAAAACAAGCAGGTATTGCTGCTCAAGTTGTTGCTGAAATCAACGACCGTGCCATTCTAAGCCTGGAAGCACCAGTATTGCGTGTAACTGCTCCTGATACAGTATTTGCATTCTCTCAAGCTGAGCCTATATGGTTGCCAAATCATAAAGATGTACTTGAAACTGCAAAAAAAGTTTTAGAATTTTAACATAACAGGAGATGCTTTCGTGGCATTTCCTGACTAACACAACCATAACTTTAAAAACTGAAAAGAAAGAGGAGGAAGAAAAGCCATGGCTTTTAAATTTAAACTCCCGGATATCGGCGAAGGTATACATGAAGGTGAAATAGTAAAATGGTTTATTAAACCAGGTGATAAAGTACAGGAAGATGACGTACTGTGTGAAGTGCAAAATGACAAATCTGTTGTTGAAATTCCATCTCCAGTAGAAGGTACTGTTCAAGAAGTATTAGTTGAAGAAGGTACTGTAGCAGTAGTTGGTGATGTACTTGTAACTTTTGATGCACCAGGTTATGAAGATGTACAATTTAAAGGTGATGAGCACGGTGAAGAAAAAACTGAAGCTCAAGTTCAATCTACTTTAGAAAGCGGACAAGACCTTAAGAAAGAAGCAGCAGCTCCAGCAAACTCTGATACTCCAACTGGTGCAGGTTCACAGCCACAAGCAGAAGAAACTGCAAGTGACCGTGTAATCGCAATGCCATCTGTTAGAAAATTTGCTAGAGAAAACGGTGTGGATATTCACAAGGTTAAAGGCACAGGCAAAAATGGCCGTGTATTAAAAGAAGATATCCAAGCATTTATGAATGGTGGACAAGAAAGTGCGCCTGTACAAGAAGCTCCTGCTGCCAAAGAAGATTCTAAACCAGCTGCAGCGGCTATTCCTGCAGGAGAATATCCTGAAACTCGTGAAAAAATGAGTGGAATTCGTAAAGCTATTTCTAAAGCGATGGTTAACTCTAAACATACAGCTCCACACGTTACATTGATGGACGAAGTAGATGTGACTAAATTGGTTGCTCACAGAAAGAAATTCAAAGAAGTTGCAGCTGAAAAAGGAATTAAGCTAACATTCCTTCCTTACGTTGTTAAAGCTTTAACAAGTGCATTAAGAGAGTACCCAGCATTAAATACATCTCTTGATGATGCTACACAAGAAATTATCCATAAACACTATTACAATATCGGTATTGCAGCTGATACTGAAAAAGGACTTCTTGTACCTGTAGTTAAAGATGCAGATCGTAAATCTATGTTTGCTATCTCTAATGAAATCAACACACTTGCCGGAAAAGCTCGTGATGGTAAATTAGCTCCTAATGAAATGAAGGGTGCTTCTTGCACAATTTCAAATATCGGTTCTGCCGGTGGACAATGGTTCACACCAGTTATTAACCACCCAGAAGTTGCGATTCTTGGAATCGGACGTATTGCAGAAAAACCAATCGTTCGTGATGGTGAAATTGTAGCTGCTCCTGTATTATCATTATCTTTAAGCTTTGACCACCGTATGATTGATGGAGCTACTGGTCAAAATGCATTAAATCACATTAAACGTTTATTAAATGACCCAGAATTATTATTGATGGAGGGATAAGACATGGTAGTTGGAGATTTTCCAATTGAAACAGATACTATAGTAATCGGTTCTGGTCCAGGAGGTTACGTGGCTGCAATCCGTGCTGCGCAACTTGGACAAAAAGTAACAATCGTTGAAAAAGGAGACCTTGGTGGCGTATGTTTGAACGTTGGATGTATTCCATCCAAAGCCTTAATTACTGCAGGTCACCGTTATCATGATGCCAAACATTCTGAAGATCTTGGTATCACTGCTGAAAACGTAAAAGTGGACTTCTCTAAAGTTCAAGCCTGGAAAGGTACTGTAGTAGAAAAATTAACAAGTGGTGTTGGCGGATTACTTAAAGGTAACAAAGTAGACATCGTTAAAGGTGAAGCTTACTTTGTAGACGCTAATAACATCCGTGTTATGACTGAAAATAGCGCTCAAACATATACATTTAAAAACGCTATTATCGCAACAGGTTCTAGACCGATTGAATTACCGACATTTAAATATTCTGATCGTGTCATTCATTCCACTGGTGCTTTAAACCTTGATAATATCCCTGCAAGCATGGCTATTATCGGCGGTGGAGTAATTGGAGTTGAGCTTGGTTCTGTATATGCTAACTTTGGTACTAAAGTAACCATTCTAGAAGGTATGGACGAAATCTTGGCTGCTTTCGAAAAACCAATGTCTTCTATCGTTAAACGTAACTTGAAGAAGAAAGATGTAGATATCTTCACTAAAGTTAAAGCTAAAGGCGTGGAAGAAACTGAAAATGGTGTAATTGTTACTTACGAAGAAAAAGGCGAAGAGAAAAAAGTTGAAGCTGAATATCTATTGGTAACAGTTGGAAGAAAACCTAATACTGATGAAATTGGTTTAGAACAAGTCGGTATTGAACTAGATGAAAGAGGCTTCATTAAAACAGATAAGCAATGCCGTACATCTGTAAGTAATATTTTTGCGATTGGTGATATCATCTCTGGCCCTCAATTAGCTCATAAGGCTTCTTATGAAGGTAAAATCGCTGCTGAAGTTATTTCAGGACATGCAGCTGAGATTGATTATCTAGGTATTCCTGCAGTTGTATTCTCCGAACCGGAACTTGCAACAGTTGGTTATACTGAACAACAAGCAAAAGAAGAAGGTTTAGATATCGTTGCTGCTAAATTCCCATTTGCAGCAAACGGACGTGCTTTAGCATTAAATTCTGCAGAAGGATTTATGAAGTTAATTACACGTAAAGAAGACGGATTAGTAATCGGTTCTCAAATTGCTGGACCTGGTGCTTCTGATATGATTGCAGAGCTAGGCCTTGCAATTGAAGCAGGAATGACTGCTGAAGACATCGCTATGACTATTCATGCTCACCCTACATTGGGAGAAATCACAATGGAAGCAGCAGAAGTTGCGATGGGAAGCCCAATCCACATTATTAAATAATTAATTATTTTTTACACCCCTATCCTTTTTGGACAGGGGTGTTTTATTTTGTCGGTAAAGTGGTAAAATATAGGATAAGGTTGTCGAAAGGTGGAATTTCATGAGATATGCTATAGCTTTGCTTACATCTATGGTTCTGTTGCTATCTGGTTGCGGAGAAGAAGAGAAGGCGAAAGAAGATACACCTAATAAAAGTGTAGAACAGACACAATCAAATCAGGGAACAAAGCCTAATAAAGCTGAAATTAACAAAGAGGTACCTAAAGAAACAGCAGCGAAGCCGATAGAGGAGATTTCACAAAACTATCAGGTCAATCTAACAAATTGGAAAATTGAGCCTATAGAAGATGGTGAAAAGAAAGTAGCTCTATTAACCATCGATGATGCACCGGATCGATATAGTTTAGCAATGGCAAAAAAATTAAAAGAAATGAATGCCTCTGCTATATTTTTCGTTAACGGACATTTTTTGGAATCGGATGCGCAAAAAAAGATATTGAAACAAATCTATGATATGGGATTTGAAATCGGTAACCATACATATAGCCATGCCGTCCTGCCAGAATTGGATGAAGAGGCGCAAAAAGAAGAAATTATTAAAGTGAATGATATGGTGGAAACTATAACCGGTGAAAGGCCCAGATTTTTTAGAGCTCCATATGGGCAAAACACAGAGTTCTCAAAACAAATAGCCAAAGAAGAAAAAATGCAGTTAATGAATTGGACAATAGGATACGATTGGGAAAAACAGTACCAAGATAAGGACGCTTTAGTGAAAGTTATGCTTACTAGCAAAGAATTGTATCCGGGAGCAAACCTGCTTATGCATGACCGTAAATGGACTAATGATGCAATGCCAGAATTAGTTGAAGGATTACGTGCAAAGGGTTATAGGGTGATAAATCCTCGTGAAATAAAATCTTTTTAATGGAAGAGTTCTGGCAGCCTCAGTAATTAGGCTGCCTTTTTCAATACTATTTTTAAGTAACTAGTTGAAGAGTGGATGGGTGGGTAATATGTTTGTACAGAAATCCTTTGGTATGGTTAGCGCCTGCTTAAGGGGAAACCTCCGGATTGAGTTAATATGTGTTGGCAAAACTAGATCTGTCCTTGCTCGGTAGATGATTCATGATTTGACGACTTTCTAGATAGCTATTCAACCAGTAGCTTGATCATCACTATTAGGTACATATAGGTTATAAGCCCTCTAAATAAACCAATTTAAAGTATAAAGTATGGCTCTACTTTTTTAGATTAAAATGGATGATTCTCCCGTTAAATAAATGAAGTTCCCCTTTTAATTTCTTTGATAAAAATTTAGCAAACTCATTAGCCTTCGATTTATCACCAATTGTAGAGTGTTGAGATAGACTGATTTGGATATAAGGGACTCTTTGTTTATTTTCATCAGGGGTTTGTATATATTCATAATCCACTCCAATGGCTATCATGTGATAGTCCTTTTCCTCTGAGTATAAATAAAACCAATTATGTTTCCCTTCGTCTGTTACTTTCAAAACATAAGGAAATGCAGTTTTACTATAATCCCATGCTAATTGTTCGGAAGTATGCGAGATTGATTGTCTATACTGATTGATCAATTGTTTAATGTCCTCAATAGTTATGTCATCTTTTATGGATCCCTTCATTTTTATAAACGTTGATAAAGTCATAGGAACCTCCCTGAATTAATTTATTTTAATTAGTTTATCATTACCTGAAAATGGATAACAAGGGTGATAATGAAAACGCTTTTCTTGGTTAAGTGTATTTAATTTCATTAATGAAGGAATTCATGGATAAAATCATTAGAATAATAGCCAATTTAACTTTTTAAATATTGATATTACACTTACTGATACATTTGCAGGATAAGAGTGTCTGATTGTCATATTAATAATATATTATACACAATTTAACGAAAAATATTTTAATGTGTTATACAATTTGGGCTTGAAATATTCAATGAGTTATACTATTATTGATTTATGGAATTAAAACGCTTTCTTGGAAGGCGTTTACATTTAGAAAAGGAGATGAAATGAATGGGTACAATCGTATGTACAGGATGCAACAATACAATCGATCATTTTGAAGACGAAAAAGTAACAGTATTGTATGCAACATGCACTGATTGCCACAGTTGTGAACAAGAATAGTCACTAGACCAAAACCGGTTCATTTCAAAAACTATAATCATTTAATCTTGAAAACTATAAAAAGTTAACATTAGCGATGACAACCTTCAATTTTCCAGGGGTTGTCTTTTTTATTTACTCGCAAGAACACGGTGTATTCTTTACTTATTCTTTATATGATAAATTAATGATACACAAATGATTGGTTTCACTTTTCAATTAAGAAGCGAATCATATATTGCCATTGTGTAAAAGCAATCCTAACGACAAAGGAGGGTGTTTTATGTGGAAAACGCGTGTAACAGAGTTGCTTGGCATAGAGCTGCCAATAATTCAAGGGGGGCTGGCTTATCTAGCCTATGCTGAATTGGCTGCCGCCGTTTCAAACGCTGGTGGACTTGGTCAAATTACAGCTATGTCATTGAGCAGTCCTGAGGATTTAGCTAGTGAAATTGATAAGGTACGTTCTATGACTTCTTCCCCATTCGGAGTTAATTTTGCTATTGGTAACCACGGTAAACCTTATGAAGAATTTGTACAAGTGGTACTCTCCAAAGGAGTAGAAGTTGTTTCTGTTACAGGGGGAAACCCGAAAGAATTTTTAGAGATGTTTAAGGGTACTGGAGTAAAAACACTCGTATTGACTGCAGGGGTAAGGCATGCTATGAAAGCTGAAGAACTTGGAGCAGACGCAGTTATGGTGGTTGGCTATGAAGGTGGAGGCCATATAGGAAGAGATGAGTTGAGTACAATGGTCCTGGTGCCTCAGACAGTTGATCATGTCTCCATTCCTGTTATTGCTGCTGGAGGTATTGGAGATGGAAGAGGTTTAATGGCAGCGCTGGCCCTGGGTGCTGAAGGTATAGAAATGGGTACACGATTCATTACTACGAAAGAATGTATACATGCTCATGCCGCTTATAAGCAAGCAATCATAGATAGCTCTGAAAAGGATACGGTAGTGATTAAAAAGAGCTTAGGTGCTCCAGGACGTGCCATTCATAATCCGCTTACGGATATTATCCTTGGAATGGAGGATAATAATTGTACATATGAGGATTTAAAAGATTATATTAGTGGTGTAAGAAACAAAGCATTTATATATAATGGAGATTCAGAAGCTGGTTTTGGTTGGGCTGGTCAAGTTGTTGGTATAATTAAGGATGAGCCAACAGTAGAGCAATTGTTCAGTAGAATGCTAGCGGAAGCAGCAGCTATAAGAGAACGCTGGAAAGCAATTACAACATAAGAGGTGGTACATATGGATTATCAATATCCGATTGATTATGAATGGTCTACTGATGAGATCGTAAAGGTTATATCTTTTTTTCAAGGAATCGAGAAAGCTTATGAGAACGGGATAGAAAGGGAACAGTTAATGAACCTTTACAATGAGTTTAAGCGAATTGTTCCTTCTAAATCTGAGGAAAAGAAATTGTGCAATGAGTTTGAAGAAGTGAGTGGCTACTCTGCCTATCAAGCAATTAAGCGAGCAAAAAACAGTGCTAATGAAGGATTTATAAAATTAAGCCGATAAAAGACATTAACCCCCTTGGCATAGTGCTAATGGGGGTTAATGTCTTTTTCGAGTTTATTAGACATTGTACAGGGGTATTAAATGTACAAATACATCATGAATAATTTCAACTAATTGATCACCGGAAAGCTGAACAGCTTCCTCGCGTGGAATTTGATAGCCGCATAATAATTCAGCTTTTTTGACTGTTTGTAAACGATTAAACATATCGTTTAAGCCATCGGTTGATAATGTACTGTGAGGAATAACTTCCGGCTTCATGTGATCAATAGACCACACGTAATCAGATGGGATAAGATTTTTTATCGATTCAGTTTGGCTAGCCAAACGTTGTCCCTTTTGCGCTTTGTCTTTGGCTTCATAAATAATTGCATACCAAATAAATAAATGGGTTTCCCACAGACCGATTTGAAAATGTGGCTGCATTTTGTAACCGCGTGGATTGGATGAAAAAGATACCCATGTATCATTCGGCGGGTTAATCGTACGACGAGCATGCTTTGCAATATGGGGATACATTGGATCTTGTGTTAAAACAGATAATTCCTCTGTGAAAATCTGACTTAATGTTTCAAATTTGGGACGTATTAAGGTTTTGATTGCATCCATTCGTTGGTCGAGACCATCTATTGTAAATACATTAAAGTCTTCATTTGTGAAACCTTTTATAACCATATATATTACCTCCTATTCTCTCTTATTTTAGCATAAGAATAGAGAGGCCAAATAATATTATGCATATGTAACTAGGCGCTTGTCTATTTTGGTTGCAATAATCCAGAAAGAACATACTATAGTACAAAGTACAATTAAATTTCTGAATTTTCTTAAAATAAATGCAAGGAGAGGATTTTTATGAAACAGGTAGTTAATCACAAACTGAAAGCTCAAGAAGTCGAGAAACATAGAAAAGTAGTTCTCCGGATGGAACTGGATTATGAATTGGCTACCTTATATGAAGCTATTCAGCAGGATGATGAAAAACAAAAAAATTCTTCAAAACAAAAACTTGAAAGAATAAGAAAAGAACTTCTGCGCTTAAAAGCACTTTAATAGTGGATATTATTATATGATTTTTTGATTGATTAAGACGAACTGCATGTTCTCGTTCATGATGTTCGTCTTTTCTTGTTATTTAATGTCATTCGAATTAAACTGGAATTAATATACATACTATAGAAAAGATTTTAATTGAGGTGGGAAAAATGGCGGAATGGTCCAACATTCACGAGATGGCGGTTCAATGGATTAAAGAAGCAGGGGTAAAGATTATTAACTCATTTGAATCAATTTTAGATATTAACACAAAATCAAATGTAAATGATTTAGTCACTAATATGGATATGGAAATAGAGCAATTCTTTAAAGAAAAAATATCTGAACAATTTCCTACTCATCATATTCTCGGTGAAGAAGGTTCTGGCCATGATTTGCAGTCACTGGATGGAGTAGTTTGGATTATCGATCCTATAGACGGAACAATGAATTTTGTGCACCAGCAAAGAAATTTTGCGATATCAATAGGTATAATAGAAAATGGTATTGGAAAGATTGGGCTAATATATGATGTTGTCCATGATGAACTGTATCACTGTATAAAGGGAAAAGGAGCTTTTCTCAATGATAGCGAGATTCCTAAGATAAAGGAAGTTCCACTTCCCGAATCTATTATAGGTTTAAATCCAATTTGGCTGACGGACAATAAAAAAATTGATAAGAATCTGACGGGCAGACTTGTCAAAGATATAAGAGGGACCAGGTCCTATGGATCTGCTGCCCTTGAAATTGCCTATGTTGCTACTGGGAGAATGAACGCTTATATATCGATGAGATTGGCGCCATGGGATTTTGCGGGGGGAGCCGTGATTATTGAAGAATTGGGTGGAAAAGTGACTGATCTGCAAGGTAACCCGATTCATTATCTAAAGAAGAGCTCATTCCTAGTGTCATCGCCAGCTTTACATGGAGTGATTCTTGAGCAGTATTTATCATCCTGATGGCTATAAAAGAGAAAAAGCATCAGTACTGATGCTTTTTTATTGCTTAAAATATGATATTGCGGTAAAATTATTTAGTTAAAAGAATAGTCTAAAGTTTTTCTCTCCAACGCTTTTTTAGTGTAAAGCCGCTTCCCATAATGCCGATAAAAGCTAACAAGCATAGGACAATGGCCACTACACTTCCTTCAGCGATGGATATAGCAATTCCGCATAAGCTTGTCACAGCGAGAACTGCTAGCAGCATAAATATAAAGTTAATATTCATATGTAATCACCCCAATCTTCATATTCATTGTACACAATACGATAGCAGCTTTCTAGTTTCAGTATGTTATAATGACAAGGTTGGTTTCGATAAGCATAAAATCTGGGAGTTGAAATAGTTTGCAATACAGAAATGACGTCAAAAATATAGCGATTATCGCTCACGTTGACCATGGTAAAACAACTTTGGTCGACCAATTGTTAAAACAAGCAGGTACATTCCGTTCTAATGAACAAGTTGCTGAAAGAGCAATGGATTCCAATGATCTTGAAAGAGAGCGCGGTATTACAATTTTAGCGAAAAATACTGCCGTTAACTATAAAGATACACGTATTAACATATTGGATACACCGGGACACGCAGACTTCGGCGGAGAAGTAGAACGTATCATGAAAATGGTAGACGGTGTTCTCTTAATCGTTGATGCGTATGAGGGTTGTATGCCGCAAACCCGTTTTGTACTAAAAAAAGCATTAGAACAAAAACTTACGCCAATCGTTGTTGTTAACAAAATTGACCGTGACTTTGCTCGCCCTGAGGAAGTAATTGATGAAGTTATTGATTTGTTTATTGAATTGGGTGCTACTGAAGAACAATTGGAATTCCCAGTTGTTTATGCATCAGCAATTAACGGTACCGCTTCTTTAAGCCCTGATGTGGCTGATCAAGAAGAAAATATGGAGTGTTTATTTGAATCAATCGTAGAAAATATTCCATCACCTGTTGACAATCGTGAAGAACCGCTGCAATTCCAGGTTGCTTTGCTGGATTATAGTGATTATTTAGGAAGAATAGGAATTGGCCGTGTTTTCCGTGGCACAATGAAAGTTGGACAACAAGTATCCTTAATGAAACTTGATGGAACTGCGAAAAATTTCCGTGTAACTAAAATATTCGGCTTCCAAGGATTGAAACGTGTGGAAGTAGAAGAAGCCTTACCGGGTGATTTGATTGCTGTTAGCGGTATGGAAGACATTAACGTTGGGGAAACAGTTTGCCCAGTAGATGTTCAGGAGCCGCTTCCAGTTCTGCGTATAGACGAGCCTACATTACAAATGACATTTGTAGTAAACAACAGTCCATTCGCCGGCAGAGAAGGTAAATGGGTAACATCACGTAAAATCGAGGAGCGTTTAATGAGCCAGCTCCAAACAGATGTAAGTTTACGTGTGGATCCTACTGATTCTCCGGATGCCTGGATTGTTTCCGGACGCGGAGAGTTACACTTATCCATTCTTATCGAAAATATGCGCCGTGAAGGATATGAACTTCAAGTGTCTAAGCCTGAAGTAATCATCCGTGTTATTGATGGTGTTAAATGTGAACCTGTGGAACGCGTACAAGTTGATATTCCTGAGGAATACACAGGTGCAATCATGGAATCATTAGGGGAAAGAAAAGGCGAAATGCTGGATATGGTCAATAACGGAAGCGGACAAGTACGTTTAGTGTTTAACGTTCCTTCCCGTGGATTGATCGGGTATACAACTGAATTCTTAACATTAACTCGTGGTTATGGTATTTTGAACCATACATTCGATTCTTATCAACCTATGCAGGCAGGTCAGGTTGGAGGAAGAAGACAAGGTGTTCTTGTATCCATTGAGACAGGTAAAGCTACTCAATACGGTATCATTCAAATTGAAGACCGCGGCGTTATTTTTGTAGAGCCAGGTACTGAAATTTATGAAGGTATGATTGTTGGGGAACATAATCGTGAAAATGACTTAACTGTCAATATTGTTCGTGCTAAACAACAAACAAACGTTCGTTCCGCTACAAAAGATAATACAGTTACTATGAAAAAACCTAGAATCATGTCACTTGAAGAAGCATTGGAATATTTAAATGATGATGAATACTGCGAAGTAACACCAGAATCAATTCGTTTACGTAAGAAGATTTTGGATAAAAACGAACGTGAAAAAGCAGCTAAGAAAAAGAAATTCGCTGAATAACTTTTACCTTTGGGGAGAGGGAGCGTTTTAAAGTGGATATTACAAATAACCTGCCGTTCTTTGCAGACTTGTATCGAATAGGAGACCCACAATATTCACAAATAGGGGTGTGGGCTCTATATTTGACGATTATAGTACTTTGCGGAATAGTGTATAAACTGGGGTTTGCTAGAAAATTAAGTCTTGGAAAAAGCATAGTAGTCTATGCCATTATGGCCTTTGGATGCAGCTTTTTGACCTTTTTGGCACTATTCTTGCCTGTAGCAGAAGTACTGGTAGTGGCTGCTGCTTTTCTGGGAATTTATAAATATAGACTCCGTAAGGAAATGAAAAATGAGGTAAATGCGGAATAAGGAGTGAGCGAATGAACTCTGTTCAGGATGCGATCTATAATTGGTTAACGATAAAAGTTGTCATTGATTATCGACCTGAAGATACCGCAGCAAATGAAACAGTCCTCTGGTTCGAAAATACCTTGCAGGAGAAGTTTGGTATATCAGACTATCACTATAAAAAAAGTGGCGGTTGGTATATCGTCACCTATAAAAATGAAGAGTCTGTAAATGAATTCAGGTTTCCGGAGGATATGATTGAGGTTATGCTCAATCAAATACTCCAGAATCCGGATCATTACCGTAATTATCCATCATAAAAAAACAGAGAAGATGAGTATCTCATTCTTCTCTGTTTTTTTGTTTTTATTTGAAGATTACAGGTAAAACAGCCCGATTTCTTTCAGGTATAT
Source organism: Pradoshia sp. Z3_51 (assembly GCF_058215915.1). Classification (NCBI taxonomy): domain Bacteria; kingdom Bacillati; phylum Bacillota; class Bacilli; order Caryophanales; family Bacillaceae; genus Pradoshia; species Pradoshia sp. Z3_51. The sequence continues at coordinate 233,301 of NZ_JBZAJC010000002.1, forward strand.
GTAGTTTACCACGTGTCCTCTTCTTTAGCCGCCCGATATAATCTGAAATTTCCAGTGCTTTTTCGTGCAATTGTTCGTTCTTCGATACGTTTATTGCATTCCTGACACATATATGTATGAATTGGACGATTTCTAAGTCGTTTAGCCATTAACGTTTCATCATCAATTGATTCGATTTTATCACAGATTACACATTTAACTCGCATTACAGGACACCCCAATCTATTGCATGTAAAGTCATTATACCATATAAGGATTTTCCATACATGGTTATGGAATGGTCTGGTTATTTGAAACGGATAAGATGAATGATTAAAATTTTTATCAAACTTTAAGAATAAAACAATTTAAAGGAAATGGGTTATTTTCTTCTATTTTTGTATGTAAATACATATATTTGAGCATCAGATTTGTCCAGCTATTAAAAACAAAATTCCATCCGGCTTATTTTGATTAAACGTGAAAAATGCAACTCTTGCTTATTAAATGTTGTATTTCAATAAGTCATCAGCGTGTTGTAAAGCTCTGGATAGGTAATGAAATTATGACACAGGAGGATATATTTTGAGCAAAATTTATGTTCTAGATACGAATGTATTATTGCAGGATCCAATGTCTATTTTTTCATTCCAGGATAACGAGGTCATCATCCCGGCAGTAGTATTGGAGGAACTGGATTCAAAAAAACGAAACTTGGACGAAGTAGGGAAAAACGCCCGCTATGTTTCAAGACTTATTGATCAGCTGCGTACAAAAGGTAAGCTTCATCATAAAATCCCATTGTCGAATGGTGGGGTGTTAAAAATAGAGATGAATCATCGCTCACCCCACAATGTCGCAGAATACTTTGCAGAAAAAACAAATGATAATCGTATATTGGCAATTGCCAAAAATTTATCGCTGGAAGAACAGGCAAAAGAAAATGGGCGGAGCGTAATATTAGTAAGTAAAGATATTCTAATGCGGGTAAAAGCGGATGTACTGGGACTTTTAGCAGAGGATTTTTTGAGTGATCGAGTTATCCATGAGGATCAGATGTACGCCGGCTTTATCGAGATATTTGTTTCGCGAGCTGATATAAATGAATTCTATTCCAAGGGAGAGATAGCAGCTCCTGCTGATGTAGCAGAGGGGATTCATTTAAATCAATTTGTCATTATGAAATGCACAGAAATAACTTCGCTTTCTGCTTTAGGAATTATTAGCGGACATGAAAAAAGAATAAAAAAGCTTCGATATAATCAGGAGCATGTTTGGGGTATAAAGCCGCGAAATGTGCAGCAGCATATGGCAATCGAATTATTATTAAGAAGTGATATCCAGTTAGTCACATTAACTGGAAAAGCAGGTACAGGGAAAACACTTTTAGCACTCGCATCAGGTTTGCTTCAAACAGAGGATTTGGGGGAGTATAATAAATTACTTGTAGCAAGGCCAATTGTACCAATGGGGAAAGATTTGGGTTTCCTGCCTGGTGAAAAAGAAGAAAAACTGCGTCCATGGATGCAGCCAATCTATGATAATCTTGAATTTTTATTTAACACAAAAAAGCCAGGTGAATTGGACTCTATTTTAGCTGGTATAAATTCTATTGAGGTGGAGGCCTTAACATATATAAGAGGACGCAGCTTACCGGATAGCTTTATTATCATGGATGAAGCTCAGAACCTTACCAAACATGAAGTGAAAACCATACTGACACGTGTAGGTGAGCGCAGTAAGATTATTTTACTGGGGGATCCTGCTCAAATTGATCATCCTTATTTGGATGAATGGAACAATGGGCTGACATATGTTTTGGAAAAGTTTAAGAATGAAGCCATTGCAGGCCATGTGAATTTAGTGAAGGGGGAACGTTCCGGATTAGCTCAATTAGCGGCAGATTTATTATGAGTGAATCTTCTATCTAATTATCCTAACAGGAATGGGTCAGTGTACTTCCTGCTCCAAATCATTTAGAGTGTTTGTGTATTAGTAGCTTGTAGTTATCAGGGGCCATATAGCGTCTATACGGCTCCTGAACTCTTTATTGAATTGTAAAACCTGTTACGTTTTTAATGGGTGCTTGCCTGTTGGAGCCATCGCCGTGGTAAATATGAATGGGTCCACCCTCATCCGCTTTGATTGGTCGCCCTTTAATAGAAAAGCCAGCAACCAGTTGAAGCGCTTCCTCAAAAGAGAATGTGAAATTAGCATTTTCTGTATGTACAATAACAGCTGCAGAAGTACTTCCAGGTTCAGTGTTCAAGAAAAAAGGCTTTAATACAATCCCGAAACTGTTTTCAGTAAGCTGCTGTTTCTTTGTTTTTATTACAGGTTTACTTGGCGGTGGGGATGCCCCTTCAATGATCTCTTTATCCCATTGTGATGATATCTGTTTTAAATAGGTCTCCTGTTCAGGATTTTCTTTCTGATTGTTTTCTGGATGCCAAGCATCAAGATCGAATTTCCTGTCATCAAATATCCAAGTGCCAGGGTCGAGATATATCGGGAATTTTACATTCCCTTTTATTTGTAGAATATCTTTCATAATTGACTCTCCTTTCCAATTTTAATCTTATAGCTGCTGAATGAGTATGTACAGTAATTCGCTGCACGAAGGTTATCTTTTTTTAGAAAAAACTAAACTCCTTGACATTACCTTTTCTTGCAATTTTACGATTTTAAGGGTAGAATTTTATAATAGATTGGTTCATTGGGCCATAATGGGGGGTTGCACATTGACATCTGATATCCTTGTCAATCATCAAGAAAAGGCCTACGCATTGTTAAAGGCTGACGCTGATAAAATATTTAAACTAATAAAGGTGCAAATGGACAATTTGACTATGCCTCAGTGTCCGTTATATGAAGAAGTTTTAGATACCCAAATGTTTGGTCTCTCCAGAGAAATTGACTTTGCCGTTCGATTAGGATTAATAGAAGAGAAAGACGGTAAAGAGCTATTGGGATTCCTTGAACAAGAACTTTCTGCTCTTCATGATGCTTCCTTAAGAAAATAAGTAGCAGTCGAAACTCAAACGATGCCGATGTTGTTTGAGTTTTTTTGTTTTTCTTTATATAATTTTTAAACAAGCATATTTTTTAAAATGAAATTTATTCAAGGAGACCTATATGATAAAACGTATTTTAAAATCGTATGATTTTACCCTCATCGCTGTCATTATCGCTATAAGTATTTTTGGTCTTGTAATGGTCTATAGCGCCAGTATGGTAACGGCTGTGTCAAGATTTGGACTTCCGAGCGATTTTTTCTACATAAAACAATTTAGGCATTTAATCATCGGGTTTATCCTGTTTTTCATTGTAGCTGCTATACCTTATCCGGTTTTTAAAAATAAAAAGTTTTTGGTGATCATCGTACTAGGCTCGATTATCTCTCTCGTTGCTTTAAATTTTATTGGCCACACCGCCGGAAATGCGGAGAGCTGGTTTAAGCTTGGAGCGCTAGGGAGTTTGCAGCCATCAGAGTTTATTAAGTTAGGTATGATTATATACTTATCCGCAGTCTATTCGAATAAACAAAAATATATCAATGTCTTTAATAAGGGTGTAGTACCACCACTATTATTCTTGTTAGTTATCTGTTTATTGATCGTTTTGCAGCCGGATATCGGGACGGCATTCATTCTTTTTATGAGTTCTTGTACTATTATCTTATGCTCTGGTATGAATTTTAAGAGTTTAGGTAAGCTGCTATCGATTTTGTTCGGAGCTATCCTTGTTGCGACACCAATCATTTTTCTTTTTAAAGACAAGATCTTTACTCCAAAAAGGCTTGAACGTTTCGTTGGATTTTTAGACCCGTTTTCCAGTGAGAAGTATGAAGGATATCAGTTGGTCAATTCTTATGTGGCAATTGGCAATGGCGGCATTACCGGAGTGGGATTTGGACAAAGCACGCAGAAATATGGTTATCTGCCTGAACCGCACACTGACTTTATAATGTCTGTGATTTCTGAAGAGTTAGGACTTATTGGGGTAGGATTTGTTATTATATGCTTGGCTACGATTGTATTAAAAGGGATTCATACCGCGATAAAATCGAATGATCCATTTGGGAGTATGCTAGCAGTAGGTATTTCCAGTATGATTGGAATTCAAGCTATGGTTAACTTAGGTGGAGTAGCTGGGCTAATACCGATTACTGGGGTTACTTTACCATTTATCAGCTATGGTGGTTCTTCCTTAATTATTCTTTTGATATCTGTCGGATTACTGGTCAATGTCTCTATGATGACGAGATATGATGCAGCCTACAAAAAAGAACCAGTTGAAAAAGGGGAGACACTCCAGGGATAAGCTGGCTTAAAATAATGAGTAAGAATAATCTTCTTACTCATTATTTTTACTAAAAAATTACTATATTGTCATAATTTTTGGGAAGTTGTGAGGTGCTCAGGATGAGAAAAATTAAAAAAGTATTGGCTGCCAACCGTGGAGAAATTGCTATCCGTATTTTTCGAGCTTGCAATGAATTGGATATTAAAACTGTTGCTATTTATTCAAAAGAGGATTACAAATCCTATCATCGATATAAAGCAGACGAAGCCTATTTAGTTGGTGCCGGTAAAAAGCCAATTGATGCCTATCTTGATATTGAAGGAATTATTGAGATTGCTAAGATGAGTGATGTAGATGCTATACATCCTGGATATGGTTTCCTCTCTGAAAATATCGAATTTGCAAAACGATGTGAAGAAGAGGGACTTATTTTTATTGGTCCTAAAACAAATCATCTCGATATGTTTGGAGATAAAGTAAAGGCAAAAGAGCAAGCGAAAATGGCAGGTATTCCTATTATTCCAGGAAGTGAAGGACCAGTTTCTGGTTTGGAAGAAGTTACGAAGTTTGGAGAAATCAATGGTTACCCGATTATTATAAAAGCTTCTCTCGGCGGCGGCGGAAGGGGTATGCGCATTGTTCGTAACCCAGAGGAAGTAGAAGAAGCCTATAACCGGGCAAAATCAGAGGCAAAAGCTGCTTTTGGCAATGATGAAGTTTACGTAGAAAAATTTATTGAGAATCCCAAGCATATTGAAGTTCAAATACTGGGTGATCAAAGCGGAAATATTGTCCATTTGTATGAAAGGGACTGCTCTGTGCAACGCCGTCACCAAAAAGTAGTCGAGGTAGCTCCATGTGTGTCACTTACCGATTCCTTACGAGAAAGGATATGTGACGCTGCAGTTCAATTAATGAAGAATGTAGAATATGTAAATGCGGGTACGGTAGAATTCCTTGTTTCTGGAGATGAATTTTTCTTTATCGAGGTAAACCCTCGTGTCCAGGTTGAGCATACAATCACTGAGATGATTACGGGCATTGATATTGTTCAATCTCAAATCAAGATTGCTGAGGGACACAGTTTACACGGTACTTCATTAAACATACCTAAACAAGACAATATACATATCAATGGGTATGCCATTCAGGCAAGGGTGACGACGGAAGATCCCTTAAATAATTTTATGCCGGATACAGGCCGAATTGCAGCTTATCGTTCTAGCGGCGGTTTTGGTGTTCGTCTGGATGCTGGAAATGCTTTTCATGGATCGGTTATTACACCATATTATGATTCCTTGCTTGTTAAAGTATCCACTCATGCTACCAGATTCGATCAGGCAGCTATAAAAATGCTGCGTAATTTAAGAGAATTCCGTGTCAGAGGAATTAAAACAAATATTCCTTTCCTTGAAAATGTGGTAAAGCATAAAAAATTTATTGCAGGAGAATACGATACATCATTCATCGATACAACACCTGAGCTTTTTGTTTTCTCTAACCGACAAGATCGTGGAACCAAAATGCTGAATTATATCGCTAATGTGACTGTCAATGGTTTTCCGGGCATAGGTGTTAAGGAGAAACCGGTTTTCGAAAAACCAAAAGTTCCCCAAACTCACGATTACTTAGCATCTCAGACAGGTACCAAGCAATTATTAGATAAACTGGGACCAGAGGGGCTGGCTCAATGGGTTAAAGAACAAAAAAATGTGTTAATCACAGATACTACATTCAGGGATGCACACCAATCACTTTTAGCTACCAGAGTGAGAACGAAGGATTTACAAGAGATTGCTGCACCAACCTCAAAGCTTATGCCGAATCTGTTTTCACTTGAAATGTGGGGCGGGGCAACATTTGATGTAGCCTACCGGTTCTTAAAGGAAGATCCATGGGAAAGATTATTATTACTTAGACAGGAAATCCCTAATGTATTATTCCAGATGCTCCTGCGCTCATCTAATGCAGTTGGCTATAAGAATTATCCTGATAATGTTATCCGGGAATTTGTTGAAAAATCTGCCTATGCGGGAATAGACGTATTCCGAATTTTTGATAGCCTTAACTGGGTTAAGGGAATGGAGAAGACAATTGACTATGTTCGCCAATCAGGAAAAATTGCCGAGGCAGCGATTTGCTATACAGGTGATATACTCGACCTAAGCAGGCAAAAATATGATGTGCAATACTATAGAAATCTTGCTAAAGAGCTAGAGGCACAGGGAGCACATCTATTAGCTATTAAAGATATGGCAGGCTTATTGAAGCCGGAAGCAGCCTACCGCCTGATTTCAGAGTTAAAAGATGCAGTTGACATACCGATCCACCTTCATACACATGATACGAGCGGGAATGGTATCTATCAGTACGCACGAGCGATTGATGCCGGTGTGGATATCGTTGATACGGCACTTGGATCAATGGCTGGACTTACCTCACAGCCAAGCTTAAATTCTCTTTATTATGCATTGGAGGGTCATGAGAGGCAGCCGCAATTCGATATTAAGCCAGTCGAAAAGTTATCAGAGTATTGGGAAGGGGTCAGAAGTTACTATGCTGATTTTGAAAGTGGAATGAAGTCCCCCCATACAGAAATCTATGTACATGAAATGCCAGGCGGTCAATACTCCAACCTTCAGCAGCAAGCGAAAGCAGTTGGTTTAGGTGAACGCTGGGATGAAGTAAAAGAAATGTATCATCGAGTAAGTATGATGTTTGGTGATATTATCAAAGTAACACCATCGTCCAAGGTAGTAGGCGATATGGCTTTGTTTATGGTACAAAATGATTTGACAGAAAGTAGTGTGTTGGAGAAAGGCCATTTGATCGATTTCCCTGATTCAGTTATTGAATTGTTCAGCGGATATTTAGGACAGCCATATGGCGGTTTCCCTGAAGAACTTCAAAAGGTAATTCTAAAAAATAGATCTCCTATTACAGTTCGCCCAGGTGAGTTGCTTGAGGACGTGGATTTTGTGAAGATAAAGGAAGAGTTGTTTGAGAAAATCAAACGTCCAGTTACGATGTTTGATGCACTCGCTTATGCACTATATCCAAAAGTCTTCCTTGATTATGTGAACTCGAATAGTGAGTATGGCAATATAACAGAGTTAGATACACCAACGTTCCACTATGGACTTTCCATTGGAGAGGAAATAGAAGTGGAAATCGAAAAGGGAAAAACCTTAATTATTAAACTAATTTCAATTAGTGAGCCACGTATAGATGGCACAAGAATGGTTTATTTTGAACTCAATGGACAGGCTCGAGAAGTGGTAGTTAAGGACGAAAGTGTTAAAACTCTTATTCAGTCGAAACCAAAGCAGGACGTTTCCAATCCAAACCATATTGGTGCAACAATGCCTGGAACCGTGATGAAGGTATTAGTGTCTCATGGACAAAAAGTCAAAAAAGGAGACCATTTAATCATAACGGAGGCAATGAAAATGGAAACAACAGTTCAGGCACCATTTGACGGAGTCATCAAAGAGATTTATGTTAATGATGGAGAAGCCATACAGACGGGCGATTTGTTGATTGTGCTTGATAAATAAAACTAAAACACAATAAAAAGGAGCGTGGGTTTTTAACTCACGTTCCTTTTTATGTATTGGATTATTTCCCTGGTTTGTATTATGTGATGCAAAAGGATGATTTTATACATTCTAATCAGCTTGTTTTCCTAACAGACGGATTCGAGGCTTCTGCAGCTTTGCTTTTCCGTGATCTCGTTACAAGAAGGATAAAATAGGAAAAAACTCCAAATAAACAAGAAATCAATATGGCGTGTAAGAGGGCTACATACAAGTTTAAACGGGTATAAATGATAAAAGCACCTGCTATAACCTGTAAACTGACAAGAATAAGGGAGAGCGTCCATCCCCAGTATAAAACTTTTATATGGCGATAATTGCGCCAAGTATAGACGAAAATATATAAAATCCAGATAAAGATGAGGCCTGCAGCAGCGCGATGCCCCATTTGAATAAACTGATACATATTATGAGGGACTATAGTACCATCATTAAAACAAAGGGGCCACTCAGGACAGACGAGACTTGCTTCTGCGTGACGTACCAGCGCACCGGTATAGATAACAATATAGGAATAAATAAATAGAGCGATAATGTGAATGGACATTTTCCTCGGGATTATCAGCTTTTCCGCATCGAACTTTTTATCAACTTCAAAAATCAGTAGAGTTAAAAGTAGAACGGCGGCAAAAGAGATGAGTGATATCCCAAAATGCAAAGCCAGCACGAAATCAGAATGACTCCAAACGACGGCGGCAGCTCCCAGCAATGCTTGAATGATTAGAAATGCAATAGATAGGAGAGCAAGAAATTTGGTTTCTCTAATATGTCCAATGGCTTTCCATGACCAGATCGCTAATCCAACTACCATGAAGGATCCAAGGCCGGTAAAAAGACGGTGTGCGAATTCAATTAGTAGTGCGGGCGTGATATCCGTGGGAATCAATTCTCCGTTGCAAAGCGGCCAGGAGCGTCCACATCCTAAACCAGAATCTGTTTTTGTGACGAGCGCACCGCCGATTAAGATTACAAGCATGACAAAGGATGTCATAACGGCAAACCATTTCAAAGATTTTTGCATGTAAATCTAACACCTGCTTTGTTTTTATAAAATAGTAAGCTTAAACATTTGTTTCCTAATAACTGGAACCGTATAATGAGGTAAATATTACAAAGTTTGATAATCATTACTAACATATCATAAATAATTTTTACAATAATTACAAAGAAAAGTTTCTAAATAGTCAAAGAAATTATTTATTTAGTGATAATTGAAAATTCATGTAATTGTTTATAGTTGAAACTTAAAGAAGAGTTTGTTAGAAATAGAGAGGGGATTTAATTGGTTAAATAAGGTTTTCATACTTTCAATGTTACAAAAATATATTTACAGGATAAAATTACCACTATATAATGATTAGGTCACACTTATGACAAAAAATGGACAAATTATTTTCACAATAGAAGTGTAATCTGTGTTTAAATATATATTAGGCAAATTTTTCTATATAAATATCACTGTTATAATTTGTGAATATATCGCTTGAAACTAAAAGTTTGGAAATCTACTATTCAGATAGGAGGTAACAGCATGAAACCTAAACCGGCATCGCAGACCTCGTATGAAAACCAGAAGGGACTAGACGTGGAGAAGGATATGAACAGTACAGCATTTAAGGACTTTTTGGTATTAGTAAAGGTAGGCATCGTCAATTCAAATTTAATCACTGTTTTTGCAGGTATTTGGCTCGGTCTTTATTTTACTGACCAGAGTTTCCTAGGGAATCTTGATCTCGTTCTATATGGTGTTATAGGGTCAGCACTGATCATAGCTGGCGCTGGCAGCTTAAACAATTACATAGACCGGGATATCGACGTGTTTATGTCTCGTACAAAGAAGCGTCCGACAGTTACTGGGAAGGTGAACCCTATAAAAGTGTTGTATATGGGCCTGGCACTGGTGGTAACTGGATTATTGATTCTATTAATGGCTACTCCAATGGCAGCTTTTATGGGGTTACTTGGGGTATTGGCCTATGTATTGCTGTATACAATGTGGTCAAAAAGACGGTTTGTCTCAAATACTGTTATCGGCAGTTTTTCTGGTGCTATACCGCCACTAATTGGGTGGGCCGCCGTTGACCCAGGATTACATCCGATTGCCTGGGGATTATTTCTATTAATGTTTGTGTGGCAGCCTCCACATTTCTACGCATTGGCTATGAAGCGGACGGAGGAATACAGAGCGGCTGGAATTCCTATGCTGCCTGTAGTAAAAGGATTTAAAGAAACTAAGATTCATATGCTTATATGGGTAGCTTTATTGTTTCCAATTCCATTTATACTGAAACCAATCGGGGTTTCTTTTGTAGTTTTGGCAACAATTTTAAATATAGGTTGGCTTATATTAACTTTAAAGGGATTCTCATTAAAAAAGGAGTTTTCCAAAGAAGAAGATTTAAAGTGGGCCAATAAGATGTTCATTTATTCATTAAACTATATGACTATTTCTTTTGTGGCAATGGTCATTGTTTCTTTAATTAATCGTTTTTAACATTGGGGGTTCTTTCTTAAAGAAATTCAATATATAAGATGTTCCTTTGGAAAGAAGAAATTTTTTACGAAAGAGGGGTAATTATTTGCTATGAAAAAATGGCGCATTGCATCCTTAATTGCTGTTTTGATGCTAATACTTTCGGGTTGTGGAAAGCCGTATCTATCAGCATTGGATCCAGCAGGTGAGGTAGCGAAGAAACAGTATGATTTAATGATACTCAGTACTGCCATTATGGTATTGGTAATCATTGTTGTTGTTATTCTTTTTGTACTTGCAATTTTAAAATTTCGTCGTAAAAAGGGAGATAATACAATCCCTAAGCAAATTGAGGGTAACCACAAATTAGAAATACTTTGGACGGTTATCCCGATTGTTTTATTAATCATCCTTGCAGTTCCAACGATTTATTATACATTTGATTTTGCAGATGTATCTGCCAAGGATGAAAAGGATAAGGATGGGAATCCTACAGCCTTAACTGTAAATGTAAGGGCTAATTATTACTGGTGGGAGTTTGAATATCCTGGCGAAGGTATCATGACAGGGCAAGAACTTGTTGTTCCAACTGATGAAAAGGTTTACTTTAATTTAACAGCGTCAGATGTAAAGCATTCCTTCTGGATTCCTTCAGCTGGGGGTAAGCTTGATACGAACACAGAGGGAGAAAATAGCTTCTGGCTTGAGTTTGATGATGGAAAAAGTGAAGAAGCCGGCAGGATTTTTTATGGAAAATGTGCTGAATTATGTGGGGCTTCCCATGCATTAATGGATTTCAAAGTGAAAGCTTTGCCAAGGGATGAATTTGACCAATGGGTAGCCAGCATGAAAGAAACAAAGCACACGGAAGTAAAACTTACTGATGCAACAGCAAGTGAAGGCCAGGAAATTTTCAATAAAAGCTGTATCGGATGTCATGCGATCGATTCCAATGATCAGCGACCGGAGCAGGCTCGATTAGCACCTAATCTATCAAATTTTGCTGATCGTGAAGTAGTAGCGGGTTATTTGGAAAATAATGAAGAAAATGTGAAGAAGTGGCTTAAGGATCCGGAGTCAGTTAAAGAAGGAAACAAAATGACTGACACTTACGGAGAGCTTTCTGATTCACAAATCGATGCGCTTACTAAGTACCTGGAAACCTTATCGCAAAAATAAGAGTTTGCTAGTTTTCAAAGGGGAGGTTAAAACGTGAGTACTATTGCTCAAAAAAAGGGGTTTCTTAGTGTCATTTGGGATTATTTAACGACTGTTGACCATAAGAAAATTGCCAAGCTCTATATCTTTGCAGGTGGATTTTTCTTCTTGCTAGGTGGGCTTGAGGCAATGTTTATAAGAATTCAGCTTGTAAAGCCAGAAAATGATTTTATCAGTGGTGGAATGTTTAACCAAATTATTACCATGCATGGAACAACCATGATTTTCCTTGCCGCCATGCCTTTATTGCTTGGATTTATGAATGCGATTATGCCGCTGCAAATCGGGGCTAGAGACGTAGCATTTCCATTTTTAAATTCATTAGGTTTTTGGTTGTTTTTCTTTGGAGGAGTCTTTTTAAACTTATCCTGGTTTATGGGCGGAGCGCCTGATGCCGGATGGACATCTTATGCAACTCTATCATTGGCTTCTGAAGGTCACGGTATAGATTTTTACATACTTGGACTTCAGATATCAGGTATGGGCTCGTTAATAGGGGGAATTAACTTCCTGGCCACAATTATTAATATGAGAGCACCTGGAATGACGTTTATGCGTATGCCGCTTTTCACGTGGACAACATTTGTGGCATCTGCCTTAATTCTATTTGCTTTCCCGCCGCTTACAGTTGGTTTGACACTAATGATGTTTGACCGTATGTTTGGTTCCAGTTTCTTTGTAACGGCTTTGGGTGGAAATACAATTATTTGGGAACATTTATTCTGGATCTTTGGACATCCGGAAGTATATATTTTGGTTCTTCCGGCATTCGGAATATTCTCTGAAATTATTCCAACATTCTCGAGAAAGAGATTATTTGGATACTCATCTATGGTCTTTGCAACCATTTTAATCGGTTTCCTAGGATTCATGGTATGGGCTCACCATATGTTTACGGTTGGTCTTGGGCCAGTCGCAAATGCGATATTCGCAGTAGCAACAATGGCGATAGCTGTTCCGACTGGTATAAAGATCTTCAACTGGATTTTCACGATGTGGGGTGGTCAGATTACGTTTACGACCCCTATGTTATACGCCGTTGCATTTATTCCATCTTTTGTAATGGGTGGAGTAACGGGAATTATGAATGCTGCAGCTCCGGCTGACTATCAGTATCATGATAGCTATTTCGTTGTTGCCCATTTCCACTATGTTATCGTCGGTGGAGTAGTTCTGGCCTTGTTGGCAGGTACACATTTTTACTGGCCAAAAATATTCGGTACAGTATTGAATGAATTCATGGGTAAAATCACATTCTGGTTATTCCTAATCGGATTCCATTTAACATTCTTTGTTCAACATTTCCTTGGATTAATGGGAATGCCTAGACGTGTTTTCACTTATTTGGACGGACAGGGATGGGATAATGGCAACTTAATATCTACTGTCGGTGCATTCATGATGGCTGTAGCAGTCATTATATTATTGGTTAATATCGTAGTTACTTCAGTTAAAAATGTTAAAGTCGGTAATGACCCATGGCAAGATGGACGTACACTTGAGTGGGCAATTTCTTCCCCGGCTCCTGAATACAACTTTGAAAGATTACCATTAGTAAGAGGATATGATGCATGGTGGCTTGAAAAAATGGAAGGTAGAAATGCGATGACACCGGCTGAACCTCTTGGTGATATCCATATGCCTAACAATTCAATTCTTCCTGTTATTATTTCTTTTGGATTGTTTGTTGCTGCATTTGGAGCACTTTATAATGCAACGGATAAAGAATGGACAGTCCCGGTAATGGTGATTGGTTTGTTGATTACCTTTATAGCTATGCTCATCCGTTCCGTTAAAGATGATCATGGGTATCATATCCATAAAGAAGATTTGGTATCTTCTAATGCTAAAAGTGATAAGGGGGTTGAGGTGTAATGAATGCAGGGCAAAAATTCACACCAGAAACATGGCCATCTCACCCTGAGAAACATACAGATGACGGAAAGCATAAATTTTTAGGTTTTTGGCTTTTCCTCGCTGCAGAGACAGTGCTTTTTGCTTCATTATTTGCAACATACTTAGCTCTGAAAGATAGTGTACCGCCTAATAAGGAAATGACTCTAGCCAAAGATTTATTTGATATGCCGCTGGCGTTTATTGCTACTATGCTGCTGTTAACCAGCTCATTAACAAGTGTTTATGCGATGTATCATATGAGAAACTACGATTTTAAACAAATGCAGTTTTGGCTGTTAATCACTGTTTTATTAGGGGCTGCTTTCCTGGGCTTAGAAATCTATGAATTTAATCATTATGTGCATGAATATCATCACACATTTACAGGTTCTGCATTTGGATCCGCCTTCTACACATTAGTCGGCTTCCATGGTGCCCATGTAACCTTTGGACTATTGTGGATTATTACGTTAATGCTCCGTAATTCGAAACGTGGCTTAAATCTGTATAATGCTCCGAAATTTTATGTTGCGAGCCTATACTGGCATTTTATCGACGTTGTATGGGTATTCATTTTTACAGTCGTTTACTTAATGGGAATGGTGGGGTGATGATAAATGGAAAATCAACCTAAAACACATCTTAGTAAAGAAGCTCTTAAATATAGACGTAAGAAAAATGCGGAAGATATGAAGATGCAGGTTATTACATTTATTATGATGATCTTTCTAACCTTAATTGCGTTCTTTGCAGTAGGTTATGATGGATTTTCCAAGTGGTTCGTTTTACCATTCATCTTGTTGCTTGCGGTAATCCAAGTCATTTTTCAGCTCTATTATTTCATGCATATGAATAAAGAAGGTCATGGAACGATGGCAGGATTTATGTATACCGGGTTACTGATCGGTGTGACTACTATCCTTGCATTTGTATTAATTGTGTGGATTTAAGATGGAATCGGCTTAACTTGTTAAGCCGATTTTTTTTAGAAACTAAAACTATATGATTTCTGGGTTATTTGATATTTTCTTGTGAATTTCTGGGCAGGAAAACTAATTATGAGGTGAGATAAATGGAATTAGATATATTTGGATTTAGGGCCCTATGGAGTCCTTACCTGTTCCTCGTGACACTATTGATCATAGCCTTCTATTTTTATATCACCTATTTTAAAGCAGGTGACCAATTTAAAAAGAAAGAAGCTGTATACTTCTCGATAGCTATGATTCTTTTATACATGATAAAGGGGTCGCCAATAGATTTATTGGGACATCTTTCTTTTACGGTTCATATGGTTCAAATGGCTTTTTTATTTTTAGTTATTCCACCATTTTTTCTATTGGGATTGCCGGATTGGTTACTAAAAAAGTTCGTATTTAAAAAATGGTTTTTAATGATTACACAACCATTAATAACATTGATTTTCTTTAATGGACTGTTTTCTTTTTACCATGTTCCGTCAATTTTTGATATCGTCAAAGTCAATATGTTGCTTCATGGGCTTTTCACAGTGGTATTGTTTATTTCCTCGCTGTTCATGTGGTGGCATCTAGTTAATAAAATCGAAGAAAGCCAGCGATTATCAGGATTAAAGAAAATTGGCTATATCTTTGCCAATGGTATATTAATTACACCGGCCTGTGCGCTTATCATCTTTTCTAAAGATCCCATGTATGCAACCTATGCAGATCCAGCTGTATGGATGGAGGCGATGAAATTGTGTGTTCCTGCCGGTACCTTATCCACTTTGGACTTAAGCAGTCCTCAAATGTTTATAAATATGCCGGCTGTTGAAGATCAGCAAACAGGCGGTGTAATTATGAAAATAATTCAAGAAATAGTATATGGAATTATCCTGGCTACAACTTTCTTCACTTGGTTTAAAGAAGATACCAAACATGCGGATGCAGAAACAAAACGTTTTATGGAGGCAAATCCGCATTTAGGGAACTAATTAATAATAGTGAAACTTTAGTGAATACTGTATAATAATTTGAGTTTTCAAATTTAGTATTTTACAATTATAGAGTTAACAGAATAAGTAAAGTGAGGTTCCACCATTATGAGCAGTTCATTACCAGTCCTGCCTACGATCAGCACGGCTTGTATCGTAATCAGCGCAATCCTTGTAGGCTTTGGAGTATGGCAAGTAAAAAAGGGGAATATAAAGGTCCACGAAAAATTAATGTTTTGGGCAGCTGTTTTTGCAGTTGTGTTCTTCATTATTTATGCAAGTAGAACGTTATTTATAGGGAACACGGCATTTGGAGGACCTGAATCAATTAAAATTTACTATACAATCTTTTTAATCTCACATATTACATTGGCTACAATTGGAGCCATAATGGGGATTATCAGTCTGTATTATGGTTTTAAAGGGAAGATTGAGAAACATCGAAAAATCGCTCCGCCTACTAGCATCATTTGGATGGTGAACGCGGTTGCTGGTGTCACGGTATATTTATTGCTTTATGTAATATACGAAGGTGGTAAAACAACAAGTGTATTTAAAGCGATTATTGGTTCATAAAAAATAAAAGTTGCATAGGGAAAACGGGTCGTCTCATAGAATTAGAGATGACCTTTTTTCGTTTCTTACTTTTACATGACGGCTTAGGAATGGATTCTGTCAGGACTGGCTGATGTTTATCATAGGCTTTATTTAGAGGCAATTAATCGGAGGTGCGGTAATGAAACAAATTAGGACTAATCGCATTCTTATCTTCCCTTGTTCCATCTCATTGGCTAAGTCTCTTATTTTGTACCCGTATGATTTCAAAATGGTATCGCCGGTAATTGTTCCTGAATCTTTCCCATCTGATCGCGTAAAATGTATACTCCCTCTTTTAATAGAATTATATGAATTGGAGGGTGGGGATGTAGGTTGGTGGATCTGTTTTATTATTGATTTGCAAAGCCAAAAATTCATCGGAGAGTTGGAGTTGGAGGGAGAAGGTGAAGAATTAACCTTTTCCTTAACCTTTACAAATGCTCAGACAGAAAAAGAATTTGTATCTGAAGTTATGGAGGGTTTTTTCTATTATATTCATAAAATAGGGATTGCCAAAATGATCCAAACAGAAATAGCAGATAAACGTTTTTATTATAAGGAAACCTTAAAAAAGTATGGATTTAAAGCAGTGGGAGTGGAGGGGGATTATTGTTTAATGAGAAAAAAAATAAAATAAGCCTGCGGAGATCATACAATCTGCAGGCTTATTTAATAATCCTTTATTCCACTTCTACAAATATATCCAGTTCAGCTTTAACTGCCGCAAGAACTGTCTCGCATTGTTTTTGAAGAGATGTAGGAAAATGCTCTGTTTCACCATATTCAACACCATGTGGATAATAGTGTTTACCTAGGACTGGTGTCATGAGTTGGATAGTTGCCCGATGTGCACCTACGTCACCTTCAACCGCATAGCCAAAGACACGTAAATAAAAAGTGCCATCCCTTAATTCATATTTCTTATCGTAGGATACGCGTTCGTAATCCCATTGTTCGGCTCTGACTAAACCGTTTTCACTCATAACCTCATCTAGCCTGTTAAGGTTAACTTGGTATTTTTCAAGTCCTGTATTTTCAAATCTCATCTTATTTCCTCCTATCCCCTTTTAGAAAATGCTTTGTTCGGTATGAAACAAGTTTTGGAAATTCTCAATTTTAATTTTAGTATTATTTTACCTTATCTGCAATAAATTGTTCTTTTATAGAGGCAGAAAGGTAAATTCGTTCATTTTGCTATCCAATATGTTTATATTATACTTATTTTTCATTGTTTACATTTAAGTGATAGGTTTGTTTGAATTCTAATGGTATAATAAAAAAATATAAAGTAAGAATGACAGGAGGGACCACCTCTGAAATTGGTCTTTAGGGTTTTCTTTAGTTTAATTTTAATCACCATCTTCGGCATCTATGTAACGGTTAAAGATGATGTCAAAGAAAATACAGCTATCATTGATCAAAATTCCGTTAATGAAAATACAATGGAAACTTCGGATAAGATTAAAGAATTAACAGATAACGAATCCAGACCTGAACAGGGTGTATCTAAATGGATTGGTAAAACCAGTAATCAGTTACTGGATGAATATGGGGAGCCAGACCGTATTGATCCTTCAGCTTATGGATATAACTGGTGGATCTATAATGATACATTAAGTAAGTATATACAATTTGGCGTAAACGAAAAAGATAAAAAAATTGTAACCCTATACAGTTCAGCAGAAGATATTAATTTATATCCATTCTTTATTGATCAAACAGTGGAGTCCTTGTATAAGGAATTGAATATGAATAGTTATATAGAACTGAATTGGAAAGGCACTGAATATCGTTTCGAGTTGTCGGAAGAAGATCTTCATTATCGCCCTCTAATAAAGTTTGGCGATATGTATGCTCAGGTTTATTTGGATAAAATTCTCGGTCAGGTATCAGGTGTGAGGTTTATGGATGCAAAGACATTGATTATGCATAAGCCATATGAGCTGACATACCGTGGAGAATTGGATGAACCTGAAGAGTTAACGGATGAAGAATGGAAGCTGGTTGAAGAAGGAAGTCAGCAGCAAATTCTTGATTTGACAAATATCATACGAACACGTTTTGACTTAGGTACCCTTGAATTTGATGAAAAAATTTCAGCTGTGGCATTTAAACATAGCGAAGACATGATGGTGAATGAGTATTTCGATCATGTATCACCCGATGATAAAGATGTTGGTGATCGTTTGAAGGAAGGCGGTGTTTCTTACTACTCAGCTGGCGAAAACATAGCTGCTCAGTATACAGATGCAATTGCGGCTGTTGAAGGATGGTTAAATAGTAAAGGGCACAGAGATATAATGTTAAATGAAGATTTTACGCGCCTTGGTGTGGGAGTATATAAAAGATACTATACTCAAAACTTTGTTGCGTTATCTGATTAAATGATACAAAAAAGAGCACTGAAGGAAAGTATTTCTCCTCAGTGCTCTTTTTTGTGTGTAAATATTATTTGTATAAAGGAAGTCTATGTGCGGAATTCTTTGGAAATATGCATCACTTTTCTATATATCGAAACATATACTACCCTAGGCGTATGTCATGTGGTGAGGTGAAATTAAATGGATGATTCCAAATTGCATCCTTCTGTCCAGGATTTTAAGCTTTTTCTTAAGAGTAATCCGAAAATCGTAAAAGATGTAAGAATGGGTAAGAAAACATGGCAGGAAATTTATGAAGATTGGTCTTTGCTGGGTGATCAGGATGAAGTGTGGAATGAATATAAAGAGGAAAAAAAGGAAAAGGATGAGACTGAAAAAACAGATAAGGGCGAGTTTATTTCGCAGCTTTTAAATCAACTTAAAAAAATGGACCCTGATCAAATTCAAAAACAAATTGGGAATTTTAGTCAGGTTTTAGGAGTGGTTCAGGGAGTCATCTCTCAATTTCAATCTTCCGGACAATCAGAAAGTGCACCACCTCCCGTCCAGAATAATCATCCTTTCAAATTTCGGCAAGATTAGCTAGGTAGGAGTGAGAGCTTGAGACAAGATATCTATGAATTAATTGAGGCAGATGAAGATTTACTGAGTTTTTTGAGGCAACAACCAATCTGGTACAGACGTTTGAGCAGAAATCCACAGGATTTTTCGAAATTTGATACTGAATCTAAGTACTTTTTTAAAAAAACGATTCCGGATCGTGTTCATCAGCTTTCAAACAGCGTTCAAATGGCTTCTATGATGGTTTCGATGTTTCAGTCAATGAATACTGGTGAATAACGGTTCCTAAAAAAAATGAGGACGTTCTGTAAGAGTAGATGAAGTAAGGGGTGTTTGGCAGCGAATTACTTCTTCTACTTACCAAAGTAATAGGGGACAAGCCATATATCTTTTATAGGTGGATAATATTTCTAAGTTATAGCATCCTTGGATATTACATGGTATGATAAAGTTGGAGGTGAGTATTTTCATGCTTGCTACTATTGAAACGGTTGAAATCATTGACCATGCTGAACAATTGGCTAAAGATATAATGAACTCAGATATAGCTAAGCAATACTTTTTAAGTTTAACTCAGATGTATAAGGATAAAACGGCCCAGAAAAAAATTCAAGCGTTTAATTCTTTAAAGGACGCTTACGAAGAAGTACAGCGTTTCGGAAGATACCATCCGGATTATCGTACTGTCTCTAAAGCAATTCGTGAGGCTAAAAGAGAAATGGACCTTCATCCATCTGTTATTGAATATAAACAGGCTGAAACAAACTTACAGCAATTACTTGATGAAATTAGTATGCTGATTGGTCATTCAGTATCCCCTCATATAAAAGTCCCGACAGGAAATCCGTTTTTTGAATCATCCTGTAGCGGAGGCTGTGGCAGCGGAGGAAGCTGTGGATGTTCCTGATAGGAACGAGAAAAAAGGCAATCCCAGAACAAATGGGGTTGCCTTTTGGTATATGGCCGAAATTAGATTTTGTAGCAACTAATACAAACGTTGAGGTTGTATGATAAACCTATCCGATTCTCCATAGGAAAGTGGGATCGATATCTTTTCTATTATGCAGTTTCATTTAAAGTACTCCTATCATTTTTGATATAAACTCTGATTGTGCAGACCTATCCAAGGAGATAATCGAGTTAGTTGCAATCTCTAGATTTATTCACTAATTCTGCATAGCATTTCTAAATATTGATACATCTTTTAGTAATATGGTACACTAAATATAAATTGCATCCTAAAGGGGTATGTATATGTTTGTAGAAAGGCAAAGCCTGATTGTTTGGCTGCATAGTCTAAAACAAGTGAAAACTCTGCGTAAAACAGGCAATCTGCATTATGTTTCCCGCAAATTAAAATATGCCGTATTATATGTAAATATGGACGAAATAGAAGCAGTTTCAGAAAAATTATCTTCCTATGCTTTTGTCAAAAAAGTTGAATTTTCTCAAAAACCTTTTATTAAAACTGAATTTGAGAGTAAAAAGCATGAAAAAGAAAAGGAAGAATATAGAATAGGCATTTAAAGAAAACCGGATCCTAATGGGTCCGGTTTTTCTTTATTGCCATGGGGGTAAAAAACGGTTCATGCGCAGGATACCTATTAAATACTGATAATAAAGGTCAGGGTCAGCAAAAGTAGATGAATGCCTAACTTCCAACGATATAATTTCTTTACCTTGCTCCTTGGCTGCTTGGTCAAAAAGTTCATAACGCTTGCTTGGCTTATTAACTAAAACAGGTATTCCTTCTCTGCAAATATAAAGTGGGATGAAGTCGCCATAGCTTGATTTTTTCATAACCAATACAAACGACATGACTTTGCCGCTAGGTCCCTCTGACTGTAAGCATAAAAAATAATTGATTCGATATTGATTAGCCTTTGCTAATTCCAATAGCTCATAAAGGTCAGAATATCCGGGGCCTAGTTCTATAAAACGTTGATTCATTCTTGTTTTTCCTCCTGTAAATCGGATATTGATAAGTGTATCATAATCCGGTCTAGTTCATCAGGAATATAAATGTATCCCAATAAAGTGTTCGAATCAACTGTTCTATTAATCAAATTAGTTATTTTTGAAACTGTCCACCTTGTTCACTGTGGAAAAAATGGGTGTCGGTTGATCTGTAGTTAAATCACCTAAAAGAAAAGCCCTGGCACACATAGGCGCCAGGGCTTCCTTCTACGCGCTTTTACAAACGCAGAAGGCAAAGGGAGAGGAGAAACCGGAGGAAGAACTTATGGGGAAACGTAAGTCTTCTCCGCGGTTGGCAACAACACCTCTGAAGATGTTGTTGTTAGTAGTATGACCAAATCAACCTGAACTATTCACTGATCGCAGAAATTTGATTTCTATTTGTGAAATCAAGATTTTGTGGTAGGATATTTTAGAAAGTTGAATACATATGAAATTTGGTGACAGATTATGCGAGTCATTTCAGGTACTTGTAAAGGAAGGCCATTAAAGGCTGTTCCAGGCATGACAACCCGGCCAACAACGGACAAAGTAAAAGAATCTTTATTTAATATTGTAGGACCATATTTTGAAGGTGGAGCGGTTCTGGATTTATTTTCAGGAAGCGGATCCCTTGGGCTTGAAGCCTTGAGCAGAGGAATGGAAAAAGGAGTTTTTGTTGATAAGGACTCAAAAGCTATTCAAATTATTAAAACGAATATCAGTTCATGTAAATTCGAAAGTCAATCCGAGGTACATAGGAGTGATGCTTTAAGATCATTAAAAGCTCTTGGAAAGAGAAAAGCTCAATTTGACCTCATTTTTATGGATCCTCCCTATAAAATAGCTAATATGATACCTGTTCTTATTGAAGAAATCGAAAGTGCTGAATTATTGGCAGAAGACGGTATGATAATATGCGAACATGGAGAAGAATTAACGTTGCCTGAAAAGATTGGTAATTTTACTAAGTTCCGTGTTGAAAAGTATGGCATTACGGCTGTGTCCTTTTTTGAGCGTTAAATATTTATAGAAATGGGGGGAGAATAGTGAAGAAAATAGCTGTATGTCCTGGAAGTTTTGATCCTATAACATATGGACATCTTGATATTATTCAAAGAGGAGCAAACATATTTGACGAAATATATGTCGGTGTCCTTCATAATTCTGCTAAAAAATCTCTATTTACTGTGGAGGAGAGAGTGCAAATCATTGAAGAAGCAACTGCCCATATACCAAATGTGAAAGTGGATAGCTTTCAGGGGTTGCTCGTGGATTATGCTAAGGCAAGAAATGCAAATGCAGTCATCCGAGGGTTGAGAGCCGTTTCTGACTTCGAGTATGAGATGCAAATCACCTCTATGAATCGCTTATTAAACGATCAAATTGAAACATTCTTTATCATGACAAATAATCAATATTCTTTTTTGAGCTCATCGATCGTAAAAGAAGTAGCGAAGTACGGTGGAGATGTTTCAGAGCTTGTTCCTGAATGTGTACAAAAACGGCTGAGAATAAAGATGTCTGAATAAAATGTACTCATTTATATTGCTGTTAAAAAGAAGCCAATCCTACTTAAATTAGGGATTGGCTTTTTATATGGATTTCCTATACTGTATGTATAATAAAAGGGTGTAGCCAGCCAAAGAAAGAATAGTAATCAATGCACCGTAATTAAGGAAGAAACTGAAGATAGTGCTGGATAATCCCTGCGTTTCCATTGAAAAAACAAATTCGGTGATTGATGTATTTTCAGAAGTAGATAATCGCAGATATACAGGTTTCCACAAAATCAATGTAAGTATCGCAGCAAAAAATGTATGGATGAGGCGTGCAAGAAAGAATGGTTTAAAGCGTATATCTGTTTCGGCTAAGATGCTGGCAACTTGAGCTTGTATACTGAATCCTCCAAATGCGAGTAAAGCACTGACTATGATTGCTTGTGTCAATAGTGTTGCACCGCCAGCTTGGCTTGTTAATTGCGATCCCAACGTGATTTCAAATAACCCCGAAATAAAAGGGATGCTTAAAGTAGATGGCAGATGAAGCGTGTGGAACAGGCTGCTGAAAATGGATGCAAAGAAGCTGGTAATATGTAAGTGAAACAATAGCTTGTTGATCACGGAAAAAATAATGATAAATCCTCCAATCATCAAAAGGGTTTGTATGGAGGAATTAACTGCGTCTCCTAATATTTTTCCAAATGGCCGCTGGTCATTTAGACGGGTACGGTGCATACTTTTTAAAGCTGTCATGATTGGGAAAATACTTGTATCTTTTTTACTGCGGTTAAGATTTTTTTTCTCTTCATTTCTCCCGTAAAACCTCATTACTAAACCGACGAAAATATTCGCTGCATAATGAGTTAATCCTAAAAGTATTCCAAGTTTAGCATTATTAAAAAAACCGATAGATACAGCACCGAAAATAAATAATGGATTCGATGAGCTGGTAAACGACACTAACCGTTCAGCTTCTATTCTGGATAGCTGACCTTCATCTCTCAGCCTAGCTGTTAGTTTTGCTCCAGAAGGATTACCGGATGCAAGTCCCATTGCCCATACAAATCCTCCTACTCCTGGTACCTTAAACAATGGACGCATTAGTGGCTCTAAAAAGACACCCAGTAGTTTTACGACACCAAATGCAATCAACATTTCTGCAATAATTAAAAAAGGCAATAAGGAAGGAAAGACAATTTCAAGCCATATATTCAACCCTCGAACAGAGGCTTCGAAGGCTTCCTGTGGCATCAAGATCAATGCAGCTGCCATAATAACTGCAATTAACGCAAAAAGCATTGATTTTAAGATTGATTTATCCAATTTATATCCCTTCCCTTATTAAATTTAAGCGTGGTAAATAATCTGGTGCTAAAATATATTTAGTAAAATCAAAAGAAGTTTTGTATATAGCTGGGTTGTCCCCAATAACAAAATATACTCAAAGTAAAATAATTTAGAACTAAGACTCCTATTAAGGGAACATGCCTTAAATCAGTACGGATAAAGGAGAGTCAAAAGAAATGGAACCTAAAATTGGATTAGCGCTTGGCTCTGGTGGTGCAAGGGGATTTGCACATATTGGTTTATTAAAAGTGCTAAATAGTGAAGGTATAAATATCGACTGCATAGCCGGGAGCAGTATGGGAGCTTTAATAGGCAGTTTTTATGCAAGTGGATCAGATTTAGAACTGCTGCAAAAAGTTTCGTTGCAATTTAAAAGAAAATACTTTATGGATCTGACTGTACCGAGATTAGGTTTTGTAGCCGGGAAAAAGATTGAGGAATACATTCGATTATTTACAAAAAATCAAAATATAGAGGATCTTTCAATTCCATTGGCTATAGTGGCAACGGATATAGAAAAAGGAGAGAGAGTTATTTTTACGGAAGGTCCGGTTTATGAAGCGGTAAGAGCTAGTATATCGATACCTGGCATTTTTGTGCCTAAACGGATCAATGGGAAATTACTTGTAGATGGAGGATTAATGGATCGGGTCCCTGTCTCGGTTGTGAAAGAAATGGGAGCGGATATTGTGATTGCAAGCGATGTCTCTGCAACAAGAGGAGATACGGATATTGAATCTATATACGATGTTATTTTTAAAAGTTTAGATATACTGCAAATGGA
Organism: Pradoshia sp. Z3_51; assembly: GCF_058215915.1. Lineage (NCBI taxonomy): Bacteria > Bacillati > Bacillota > Bacilli > Caryophanales > Bacillaceae > Pradoshia > Pradoshia sp. Z3_51. The sequence continues at coordinate 257,850 of NZ_JBZAJC010000002.1, forward strand.
AATTGTCAAAATGAAAGGGATTAACGCTGACGTAATGATTCAGCCTGCTGTAGAATCATTTAGTTCATTGGCATTTACAAACATTCTTGAAATTATTATGATTGGGGAGCAAGAAGCAAGAAAAAAACTGCCGGAGATTAAAGAGGCCATACAGCATTGGAAGGAGAAAAAAGATGAAGCATAAGCGTAAACTTAATATAGGCAAAATTGGGGTTGCAGTTCTATTGCTGGCATTTCTGGCTGCATTTTATAAATTGCCTTATTATGTTTCCACCCCTGGGTCGGCGGAGACATTGGAGCAATTTGTAGAGGTTGAAAATGGAAGTGAAGCAGATGGCTCTTTTATGCTGACAACGATCCGAATGGGCAGAGCGAATATTTATACATATGCATGGGCTAAAATAGCAGATTATCATAGGATTTATGAACTGGAACAAATTAGAAGTCAGGATGAAACCGATGAAGAATATACGGTTAGACAATTGAAATTGATGGATGATTCCCAAACATCCGCTATCCTGAACGGGTATAAAAAAGCAGGCTATGAAGCCAAAGTAAAAGTAGAAGGCATATATGTGCTGCAGATTGCCAAGGGTAAACCTGCAGACGGAGTATTGAAACCTGGAGATCGAATTATTAAAGTCGATGGAAGTGAAATTGAGTCAAGTGAATTTTTCATAGACTATATCTCCTCGAAAAAAGCTGGGGCCCAAGTGAAATTAGAAATAAAGCGTGATAATAAAAATATTGTTAAGACACTTCAATTGGAGATGCTAGAGGAAACTGGACGAGTTGGCGTCGGCATTACCTTGGTTGAGGATCGAAGTGTTGAAACAGACCGAGATATCGAGATAAACGCAGATAGCATTGGGGGGCCTTCTGCTGGGTTAATGTTTACATTGGAGATCTTTAATCAATTAACGGAAGAGGATTACACGAAAGGGAAGAAAATAGCAGGAACAGGTACCATTTCTGATGATGGAACAGTCGGTCCTATCGGTGGTGTTGATCAGAAAATTGTAACAGCTGATCGTGCAGATGCGGAAGTGTTTTTTGCACCCAATCAACAAGGTGCTGAGGAATCGGATTATAAAATTGCTGTAAAAACAGCAGAAGAGATTGGAACAGATATGATTATTGTTCCTGTGGACACAGTTGATGATGCACTGGATTATTTAAAAAGCATGAAATAAGAGCTGCTTGATTTAAAGCAGAAGCCATTGATTCGTACGGTGAATCAATGGCTTCGTTTTTTAATCAGTTAATACAATGGGTGACATATATTCACGTTTTTGAGCTTTCATAGAAATAGCTGAGGGAAGAGCGGCAGCATGAACAATGGCAGCCCTCTTATCAATATTTATTAAAGGATTTTTACAGGCTGCTAGGCGTGATACGATCTGATTTCCCTTTTCTTTTTTTATGCTTTTTAAATATTGCTGCCCGGCAGCTGTAAATCCCAATACGCGAATATATGGCGGAGTCAGGTCTTTTGGCATTTCATCTCTTGTGAAATTTAACAGCGTATAGGTTAGTATTCTTTGTAGCCGAGTCCAGGTATAACGCTTCGTTTTAATTAATGACATAAAATCCATGAAATTACTGGCGCGTTCAGCGGCTTCAATTAATCGATTCTCTAAGCCCTCTTTCATTTCGTAAATTTGGGCAAGAGATTCTGCGGGCGTCGTGATTAATTTAACTTTTAAAAATGGCCAATACAACTCCCAATTATGCAAAGTGCGCTGCTCTGTTAGATATGCTTTTAGATGGGCAAATGTTGTATCCGGAACAAAGGAAGAGATAGCATCCAGTTTACCGCTTTCCATTAATTCTTTCCGTATACCAGTTGCACTTGCTATTGTACCTGGCATGAGAGTTGGATCGTGATATCCGGAACCTGTTCGTTTAATGGTTACTGGCTCGATGGATAATTTATGTTTTAAAATCGCGGATACATAGTGATATCCAAGGATATTATTAGGCTGGTCTAAAGAAAGCATAGAAGGATGACGCGCTTGTAGTTCCGAAAAGGCCAGAGAGGCAGCCTTGGGGTAGCTGTATCCCTCCTTGCTATAGTGCTGTATCCATTGATCGATTTCCTTAGAATTTTCCTGAATAATTGAGTATGTATGTATAAAAGGTTCTATTTCTCCTTGCTCGCTGCCAAAACAAACAGACTGACAGCCAACTTCCTCTAATAATAGGATAGATGCTTCGGAGAAATATTCAGCCTTTTGAACAGCATGAACAAATGGAAGTTCGATGATTAGATCAATACCAGCCTTTAAGGCCATGGAAGTCCTTGTCCATTTATCCACCAGGGCTGGTTCCCCCCGCTGAAGGAAATTTCCGCTCATCACGCCTATGGTCACATCAGCATTTGTAATAGCTTTGGCTTGTTGTAAATGATATAAATGTCCATTATGAAAAGGATTATATTCTACTACAAGTCCCAGGGCATTCATATTGTACACCTCCTGATAAATGGTTGTTTTTTTTATAGTATATGATGGAGGAATCAGGAAGCAAGCATTCCCTAAACTTGCACTTGATTAATTCTGTTTTCAAAATGAAACATTTCGGGTAAAATAAATAGATAAGCGCTTAAAATTTGCATAAGGGTATCACATATGGCTGTAAAGAAAAAACATTGACAAATGAATTTACCAAAGCTATAATTACCTTTGTTGCCTTGAGGTGATATAATATGAAATGGACAATTCCACAACTGCAAAAATTTCGCGACAATGGTTTTAATGTAGATGAGACAGCAGATCTTTCTGAACTGAAAAAGGCAGATCCGCAAATTCGTGATATTTCACCAATTCGTGTATTTGGGAAAGCTGACTTGAGTTCCAATCGAGTTACTTTTCATTTGAAAATATCTGGTACATTGACATTACCATGTTCAAGAACCTTAGTTGATGTCCCATTCCCAATCGATGTTCAAACAACAGAGACATACCTTTTTAATCAATATGAAGGTATGGAGACTGAGGATGGAGAATATCATGTGGCTGAGGGTGATGTAGTGGATCTTACGCCGGTAATCAAAGAAATAATTCTCACGGAGATTCCATTGCAGGTATTCTGTGATACGGATCATCCTGTAGGTGCTGCTCCGCTAGCTGGAGATGACTGGGAATTAATCTTAGAGGACCAACAAGTTAAAAAAGTTGACCCAAGACTGGCAAAGTTGGCCCATTTTTTTGACAACAATGATGATAACAGTGAAAAATGAAAGACTACATAAGTCTTCCATAGAACCATCGTTTTTTAAGGAGGTGTAAAACATGGCTGTACCTTTCAGAAGAACTTCGAAAACTAGAAAGAGATTGCGTCGTACGCATTTCAAACTTCAAGTCCCTGGTATGGTTGAATGCCCAAACTGCGGTGAAATGAAATTATCTCACCGTATCTGTAAAGCATGTGGAACATACAAAGGAAAAGAAGTTGTAAATAAATAATCAACTCGAGAGAACACAGGGAAACCTGTGTTCTTTTTTGTTTTTAAGGGGGATTCACGGTGAAAGAAGTGATTGTGGAGAAAAAAGAAGGATATTTGCTTGTTACGCTAAACCGGCCGCATGTTAGGAACGCCATAAATTTTGAGGTTATGGATTTATTGGAAGAGTCCATCGAACAAGTGAAAACGGATGGAAATTGTAAGGCCATGGTGATCACAGGAACTGGTAATGTTTTTTGTTCGGGTGGTGATTTAAAAGTCTTTCATCTTCTTGATAATCAAAAAGATGCTTACCAAATGTTATCGCGTATGGGAGAAATTTTATATAAAATAGCTACTTTGCCGAAGCCTGTTTTTGCTTTTTTAAATGGACCGGCTGTCGGCGGTGGATTGGAACTGGCTACAGCATGTGATTTTCGATATGTAAAAAAAGGATCTTTTATGGGCTTTATTCAAATTCAGCAGGGAATTACCACCGGTTGGGGCGGTGGAGCTCTTTTACTTGAGAGGGTGGCAGAATCCAAGGGACTGGAATGGCTGATGTCGGGGAGAAAATTTACTGAAGAAGAGGCAAGCTTGTATGGATTTGCAAATGGCGTTGTGTCAAATATAGATGAGAAAACCATAGTAGGGATTATTGAGCCTATTATTAAAAATGATATTAATGCGTTGATGGCGTATAAAAGTATGACTATCCGCAAAAAGAAAGCATCTGATTTGTATAAACGGATGCAAGAAGAGATTAAACGATGTTCAGAGTTATGGGTATTACCATTCCATATGGAGACTGTGGAACGATTTCAGAAAAAGTCTCAATAAGAAGCGATTATCATGTTAATAGAATCTTGTTTATTCTATCTTTCCTACTAGACGCATATGATTGAATATTATGAATGCTTATTGGGGGGAAGAGTGGATGACAGGTTCAAGGCAGGATGGATGGTCGCAGGACGAGGATGTATATTTGGCGGAGGTGGTATTACGCCATATCCGTGAGGGAAGCACACAATTAAAAGCATTTGAAGAGGTTGGTAAAGGGTTGTCGAGAACTCCGGCTGCATGTGGCTTTAGATGGAATTCTTATGTCCGTAAGCAATATTCGGAAGGGATAGAGCTGGCTAAAAAAGTACGTAAAGATCTTAAAAAATCGCTAGGGACTGCGGAATTGGAGGTGGAGCAGCCGCAGTGTGAGGAACAAAAAATCTCGGTCGGAATAGTTGGGGATGCTGAGCTCAATCTTTCTCTAGATACGGTTATTGCCTATTTAACCAACTTAAAGAGTAGGTTGGAAGAACGATCATTCCGCTCGCCTGAAGAATTACTGCTGGAATACTCAGAGTTAAAAAAGCACGCAGATTATTTAGTTCAAGAGAGAGATACAGTAGAAATACGATTTAAGCAGATGGAGAAGGATTACCGTGGATTGCTTGATTTACTGAATCGGGCACGTCAATTATCGGAGGAAAAATGATGATTGCTACAGGAGCATGCCTTTTTAAAAGGTGTGCTTCTATTAATGTTTGATGAAAAGAAAAAGCTTTCTCGCTGGAAAGCTTAAAGTCAATCTATTTATCATTATTAGGCTGCCAAATCAGTGGGTTCTCTCCTAAATCTCTTTCCATATCATACTCTACAGGTTCGAAGCCTTGTTTTTCCCAAAAATTACGTGAATGGACTCTTGGGTTTGTTTTGATTGGTAGGCCAAGATCTTTGGAGAATTGGACGAGCATGGAGCCGTATCCCTTTTTTTGATAATCCGGTAAAACTTCAAGCTTCCATATTTCGTAGTAATCCTGTGGAGGGTCAAAATATTTATCAAACCTGGCATCGATTTTATAAAGACTCATCCTGGCAACTAATTTATCCCCAAAATAGATGCCGTAAAAAGGTGATTCGCTATTATCTTCAATAAGATTTGCCTGCAGATCTTCAAGCATGGATAATTCTTGCAAACCATATTCCTTAAATTTCTTGAATTCTTCAAGCGTGCGGTAGTTAACGCGTAATTTTTCAACCTTTACACTCACTTCATAGCCCCCTTAAATGTATGTGAAAAGTTTATACTTATATTTCCATTATAGCTAAATATATAGAAAAATCATAATTTTTAGTCGTCAGGACGGCTACTGAAACACTTGTTGAATGAGGATCGGCCGAATAAGTGTGAATAAGTGTGAAATTCAGCCGAATAAGTAGGTTATCTGGCCAATCGACAAAGAAATAGAGCGGAGTTCATGATTAATCCAGCCACAAGAATGAAGTGGTTGATAAGCGATGGGTAATCCAGCCGTATAAGTTATGCTATTCCTCCAAACTACAAGGAAATAGAGCGGAAGCCATCGATAATTCAGCTAAATGACGATTGACTCAAAACAGGATGAGTTATCTTTTCATCATACATAGCAAATGTTACAATTATTGCAAAAGATCACTTGGAGGAGAACATGAGGATTGGGATAATAGGAGGAGGGGCAATTGGATTATTGGCAGCTTCCAAGCTGAGTGATAACCATCAAATTACGCTATTCACGCACACATCATTACAAGCGGACGAAATCAATAAAAAAGGAATCACCCTGATTGACATGCAGGGTGAGCATAATTATAAAAATATTAATGCGGTATGTATTAATGATTCGGAAGAATTAATTCAAAGACAAGAAATCATCATTCTAACCGTAAAGCAGACCGCTCTCATAAATCTATGGTCTCTACTAGAAGAGAATGCATCTGCAGTTGTCTTTTTGCAAAATGGTATGAGTCATTTCGCTCATTTACCTGCATTGCTGGTTTCCACAATCTATACTGGGATTGTTGAGCATGGTGCCATTCGGGAAAATAATCATACGGTTCACCATACAGGAATTGGAATGATAAAAATGGGCTTATATAGAGGAAGGAAGCTGCCGGGTATGGAATATTTGGATACGGATGGTTTTCCGGTGCAATTGCTCCCTGATATCAAATTAATTCATACTGAAAAATTGATTATTAATTCTGTTATAAACCCGTTGACCAGTATACTAGGGGTTCGCAACGGAGAATTAATAAAAAATACATATTACATTAAGCTGGTGGAATCCATCTGTCAGGAGGTTTGTCATTCGTTATTAATTCCGGAGGCTGAGCATCAGATTTATTTGGAGAGAATTATTACAATATGTGGTCGAACAGCCAAGAATACCTCTTCTATGTTAAGGGATCTTCAGTTGGATAAAAAGACTGAAATAGAGGCAATCCTTGGATATTGTATTCGCGAAGCAGATAAGAATGATATCCCAGCACCTCAATGTAAAATGCTGTTTAATATGGTGCGTGGTATGGAAGAAAGTGAGGAGATGTGAGTGGACAGCTTATTAGCAGGCCTTATCGCTATTTGCGTAATCATGCCAATTATTGTTTATTTGACCGTATATACAATTTCCCGACAGATGCTTAAAAATAACAAAAAGGCAGTCAGGCTTTCTGCCGACGCTACGACGGTTTTTTTGATTATGGCAGTTCATTATGCAATCATCGCTCTTTTTGAACATTCATACTTATGGATTATTTTAATTGTCTTGATTATAATCGCTTCCGCTGTGTTGTTTATGCATTACAAAGTAAGGGAAGAGGTTGACTTGAAAAGAGTTTTCACTGGTTTTTGGAGAGCTTCATTCCTGTTATTCTCTGCCGCCTATTTTTTATTGGCCGCAATTGGGATTCTTGAGAGAATAGTAAAAGTATTTACATAGGCGAGTAGCAATACCTTTTAAAGCTTTCAAAGGGAATGATATACTGTTATATGAATTTGTTCAAAAGGAGACAACCATTGATGATGGAATACATAAAAATGAATCTTCCAGCTATGAATAGTTTTGCATCTGACTATATCAAGGGAAGTATAAATAAATCTTTTGCAGAGTATGATTGGAAGAATGAGAAGCATATTCAAGATCGGGCGGATTGGCTTGATGGTCGAACTTATCCACGAGATGAAATGGCAACCTATATTGAATCCTTCATGAGTAAATATGGAATATCAGAGCAAGTAAAGGAAAATATCGATGCCTTGCGTGAGGATGCTTTAGTAATCGTTGGAGGCCAGCAAGCAGGGTTATTGACTGGACCGCTGTATTCTATTCATAAAGTTATCTCGATTATAAAATTGGCAAAGGAACAAAGTGAAAGATTAAATAAAAGGGTAGTCCCAATCTTCTGGATTGCTGGTGAGGATCATGATTACCAAGAGATTAATCATGTTTACGCTGAAGAGGGGCATGAAACTAAAAAAATCGTGTACCCGGAAAAACCTTTATCGAAAAAAATGATATCTGATATTAATATGAATCCGGATATAGCGAAAGATTGGCTGCAGGATGTATTTTCCTTATGGGGAGAGACAGAGCGTACGAACGAATTGCTGGATTGGGCGGAAAAAGCAATTGATCAATCCGAAACCATCACCGATTTTTTCGCTATTCTTATAAATGATCTCTTTAAAATGCATGGTCTCTTAATGGTGGATTCAGGCGACCCAGGCTTTAGGAAGCTGGCTGGGCCTGTCTATCAGCAAATTGCTTATGAAGCAGGAATTAGCAAAGCCGTAATTGAACAGCAAAATCTTTTGAAAAAAAACGGATATAATCCGATTATTGATCTTGATGAACAATGTACGAACTTATTTTACTACGAGCCTTCAACTCTTAACCGGCTGCTGTTGGAACGTGAAGAAGGTTCAAGTGACTTAATTGGGAAGGGAAGCGGAATTAAATTATCCCAAATAGAGCTGGATCGTTTACTATCTAAACATCCAGAGTATTTCAGTACAAATGTTGTATCTCGTCCACTTTTACAGGAAAAACTGTTTCCTGTCTTAGGATTTATAGCTGGACCCGGCGAGATTGCCTATTGGAGTGAAATTAAACCTGCGTTTGCCATGACTGGAGAAAAGATGCCACCGATATGGCCTCGACTTTCCTTTACGTTATTGGAAGGAAATATTGAAAGATTATTAGAGGAACTTAATCTTCCCTTGGAAAAAGTTTTGAGAAAAGGTTGTTCAGAGGATAGGGAGTTCTATCTGGAAGAATTGCGTAAACAGGCTCCGGATACATATAGCAGTATAATTAAAAATCTGGAATCTGCTCATCTTACGTGGCAACAAAAAGCGGTTGAATTCGATAAAGGATTGGAACCTCTTTTCGAAAAAAATCGCCACTTGATTAAAGAACAGCTCCTTTTTATGCAGAAAAAGGTGGAGAGCCATTTAGAGAGAAAAAATGAAGAAACGATTGCAAAATACAATCGTGTCGAAAATAGTCTCCATCCGGCAAGCGGCCTGCAGGAAAGAATTCTCAATCCGTTTTACTTTTTCAATCAATATGGGACATTATGGGTCGATTGCCTCTTGGCGGAACCGCTCGAATTTGATGGGTCGCATTATGTCGTAACCATATAAAGATGCTGTAAGAACTTAAGTGGAGATTTGCTTCGTTTGACAATAAATAAAGAGTGAATTATGGAAGCTTTTGTCCAAATAGAACATAAAAAAACAGATAATAATATCTAGAAAAAACTGTCTTAGAAAGGCAGTTTTTTTTGTTTTTCTAGGCTTGGCTGAAATCAATGAATCATAGTCTGAAATTTTATTCAAATATTAAAGTTTTTTTATATAAATTGTGGAGAAAAGTGGGGCGATGTGGTACTCTAAGGTGGAGAAGTGGGGTGAAGGACATGTTCATGGGTGAATACCATCATTCAATTGATTCAAAAGGACGCATAATCATACCTTCTAAATTTCGGGAAAGTTTAGGCGATATGTTTGTAATTACACGCGGCCTTGATCAATGCCTGTTTGGATATCCACTGGATGAATGGTCTCAACTTGAAGAAAAACTAAAAGGCCTTCCACTTACGAAGAAGGATGCAAGAGCATTTACCCGTTTCTTTTTTTCAGGTGCGACTGAATGTGAACTGGATAAACAGGGACGTGTGAACATCCCGGGACCACTTTTAAACTATGGAAAATTGGAAAAAGAATGCGTAGTTTTAGGAGTATCTAACCGGATAGAAATATGGAGTAAATCAATATGGGAAGAATATTTCTCGGAATCAGAAGAATCTTTCTCAGAGATTGCTGAAAATATGATTGGTTTTGATATTTAATGCGCATACTTCCTTTCAGGAAGGTGAAGAAATGTTTAATCATACGACTGTACTATTAAAAGAAGCTGTGGATGGACTGAATATAAAACCTGACGGTATCTATGTTGATTGTACCCTTGGGGGCGCAGGACACAGTGAATTAATTGCGAAGTCTTTATCCGGACAAGGAAGATTAATATCGTTTGACCAGGATGAGACTGCATTAAAGCATGCAGAGAAGAAGCTAGAGCCTTATATGGACAAGGTAACATTAATTAATAGTAATTTTGTTTATTTTGATGAAAAACTCACTGAATTAGGTATTACAAAGATAGACGGTATTCTATACGATCTGGGTGTTTCATCTCCTCAATTTGATACCCCGGAAAGAGGATTCAGCTATAACCATGACGCATTACTTGATATGCGAATGGATCTATCATCTCCTTTAACAGCTTATGATGTAGTGAATAGCTGGACATACGAAGAGTTGGTCCGGATTTTCTTTAGGTACGGTGAGGAAAAGTTTTCGAAACAAATTGCCCGCAAAATCGAACAAGCCAGAGAGATTGGGCCAATTCGTACAACCTTTGATTTGGTAGATATTATTAAGGAAGCTATCCCTGCTCCAGCAAGGCGAAAAGGCGGACATCCCGCTAAGCGAATCTTTCAAGCCATACGAATAGCCGTGAATGATGAACTGAGAGTTTTTGAAGTATCTTTAGAAAAAGTGCTTCCTATGCTCAATAAAGGCGGCAGAATTTCAGTGATTACGTTCCATTCGTTGGAAGATCGGATTTGCAAAAGCTTCTTTAAAGAACATTCGGAATTACCGCCAATGCCACATGGATTGCCGATTATTCCAAAAGAATTCGAGCCGGATTTAAAGTTGATAACCAGAAAACCGATTTTACCGAGTGAAGAAGAAGTGGAAGCGAATAAAAGAGCGCGTTCAGCTAAATTAAGAATAGCAGAAAAGAAATGAATAGATTATGAAAAATTATTTAATGGGAGGGGATAAACTTGAGTAGTTTAGCAAGAAAACTTCAGCAAGAACAGCAACGTCATGTAGGAACAACAACAAAGAAAGTTAAAGTAAAAGGCGGCATTACGATTGGTGAGAAGATTCTATATTTAACGTTCTCATTGTTTATCGCTTTCTTTGCTGTAAAAATCATTTCCGCACAAGCAAATATATACTCAACGAATAATGAAATTATTGCTCTTGAAAGCAAGATAGAGAATCAGGAAAAGCTTAATAAAGATTATGCAGATCAAGTGGCGGAGTTAAGTACATATGACCGAATCTGGCAAAAAGCAAAAGAATTGGGATTAACACTAAAAGATAAAAATGTTAAGGTAGTGCAAGATTAATGAGTAATCGAAAAAGCCGCAATAGGGGAGCAGCACTCTTATTTGTAATATTTGGGCTGCTTTTTTGTGTAGTATTTTTTCGCTTTTTGTATATTCAGTATACTGGTGTTGCCGGTGGACAGGAGCTTGCTGCTAAAGCGCAGGATAAGTATGAAGTCACCCGTACCTTGTCGGCACAAAGAGGAACGATTGTTGACAAAAATGGTGAGGTGCTGGCAAGGGATACGTCAACCTATAAGCTAATTGCCCTCCTTAATTCATCTGTAACTGAAAATCCGAAAAAGCCAAAACATGTTGTAGATAAGGAAGAAACAGCAAGAGTATTGGCTGAGCACATTGATATGGATGAAAGCGAAATATTAAGTCGTTTGAACAAAAAGGGACTTTATCAAACTGAATTTGGTGCTGCTGGACGTGATTTAACCCATCAACAAAAAAATGATATCGAAGGATTAAATTTACCAGGTATTACGTTTGTAAAGGATACGAAGAGATTTTATCCGAATGGAATCTTCTCCTCACATGTAATAGGGTTTGTTGAGAATAATGAAGAAACAGGGAAAACAACTGGAGCGTTAGGGCTAGAAAAAGAATTGGATAAGTATTTACAGGAAGAGGATGGATCTATCAAGTTTGAGGGTGACCTATGGCGAAATATTCTTCCTAATAAAGAGACGGTAGTGAACGAACCTTCGAATGGAGCTTCTGTTCAGCTGACGCTCGATAAAAAAATTCAAATCTTTTTAGAAGACGCAATGTCGGAAGTCAATAAGAAATACAACCCAACTAAAATGATTGGTGTCGTAGCAGATCCAAAGACAGGGAAAATATTGGCTATGTCACAGCGCCCTACTTTTGATTTAAACACAAGGGATGGACTTGCAGATACCTGGCAGAATCTAGCGGTTGAAGAATCTTTTGAGCCAGGTTCTACCATGAAGATTTTTACGTTGGCTGCTGCTGTTGAAGAAGGAGTATTTAATCCTAATGAAAAATATAAATCAGGCATGTTTAAGATTAAAGGTTCTAGACCGATAAGAGACCATAATGGTGGAGCAGGGTGGGGGACGATTAGCTATCTAGAAGGGGTTCAACGTTCTTCAAATGTTGCTTTTGCTAAATTGGCTGATGAAAAAATCGGAACTGAAAAACTTTTAACATACTTTGAAAGCTTTGGTTTTGGTAAAAAAACAGGTATTGATCTCCCGAGTGAAACGACCGGTAAATTTGTTTATAAATATAAATCTGAACAAATCACGACTGCCTTTGGGCAGGGTTCAACTGTTACACCGATCCAAATGATTCAGGCAGCAACTGCCGTCGCAAATGACGGAAAAATGATGAAGCCCTATGTAGTTGAAAAAATTGTGGACTCCAACACGAAAAAAGTATTGAAGGAAACGAAACCTACTGTAGCAGGCAAACCGATTTCCAAGGAAACGGCAGCTGAGGTGCGTGATATATTGGAAACGGTCGTAACCTCTAAACATGGAACCGGTAAGCCATATAAATTGGATGGCTATGATGTTATAGGTAAAACGGGAACGGCTCAGATTCGCAGTCAAACTGGCGCGGGTTACGCTACTGGTCATGAAAATTATTTATTTTCTTTCTTAGGAATGGCACCGAAGGATAATCCTGAGGTTGTAGTATATGTGGCCATTCAACAGCCGAAAATCAGCGCTAGTGAGTCTGGTTCAGCCCCAGTTTCCCAAGTATTTAACTCAGTAATGGAAAATACATTAAAGTACCTAAATATTAAATCAGATAATACAAAGAAAAAATCCACTAGTGAAGTTCCTGAATTAAAAGAAACGAATGTTGAGACTGCTAAGGCGAAGGTTGAAGAGCTTGGCCTGACACCTATTGTTATAGGGAAAGGGATGAGTGTTTCTAAACAATCGCCGAGTGCAGGATCTCAGATTATTCAAGGAGAGAAGGTTCTTCTTCTGACCGATGGCGACTTAACAGTACCTAATTTTTCAGGATGGTCAATTAGGGATGTTATGAAGGCGGCTTCCTTAATGGAGGTGGAGTTAAATACTTCAGGCTCCGGGTATGCTGTTACTCAAAAACCAAAAGCAGGAACAAAATTGAAGGATGATACTTTCCTAGTTGTTCAATTTGAGAATCCTAAAACCATATATGAAAAATCAAAAGAGAATAGTTCAAAAACCAAGGAAGAGGATGTAGAATCCGATTAGATTTATTTCAGAGCCTGATAGCTTTTAAAGCTATCAGGCTCTTTTTTTCTTTTCATAATGTGCATACATAAACCAAAGGGTACAAGCATACAGTGAAAAAGAGTCGTGCATTGGAGGGATGGGCATGAGAGCATCAAATATTACTGTCAGAAAACGATTAATCGCAGCATTGTTGATCGGATTGTTCGTATTTCTGGTAATCATCATCAGACTAGGATATGTTCAGTTTTATTTAGGAGATTTTTTGACGGGCTTAGCTAAAGATTCGTGGAGCAGAAATGTTCCATTTGAGCCAAAACGGGGAGAGATCAAGGACCGTAATGGAGTGGTTTATGCTACTAATAAATCCGCCCCTACTGTTTATATTGTCCCTCGCCAGGTGGTGAATCCAGCGGATACAGCTAAACAAATAGCCTCAGTACTGAATATGAGGACGGATAAAGCTTTTAAACTCATAACCTCAAATACGTCTATCGTAAAGATACCTGAAGGCCGAAAAATCAGCCACAATAAAGCAAAAGAAATTAGAAACTTAGATTTAAAAGGAGTCTATATTGCTGAGGACTCAATTCGTTATTATCCTAAAGGATCTACACTGGCACATGTTCTTGGATTTGCGGGTATCGATAATCAAGGATTGATGGGCCTTGAATTGGCCTATGATGATGAGCTGAAGGGACAAAAAGGGTATGTTAAGTTTTATGCTGATGCAAAAGGAAAACGGATGGAGAATATGGCTGATGACTATAAAGCTCCAGCAAATGGGTATGATTTAAAGCTAACAGTTGACAGCAGAATTCAAACGATTATTGATAGAGAACTGGAAATTGCCGAAGAAACATATAACCCCGATGGTATTGTTGCTATTGCCGTTAATCCTAATACAGGAGAAATACTAGCAATGTCGAGCAGGCCTACATTTGATCCGTCGAATTTTAGAAATGTGGCACCTGAGGTTTATAATCGGAACTTACCTGTATGGAGTACCTATGAGCCAGGTTCTACATTTAAGATTATTACGTTGGCCGCAGCGCTTGAAGAAGGAAAAGTGGATTTGAAAAATGATCATTTTTATGATCCAGGCTATACAAAGGTAGGCGGAGCTAGTTTAAGATGCTGGAAACGGGGGGGACATGGATCTGAAACATTCCTTGAGGTAGTACAGAACTCCTGTAACCCTGGGTTCGTTGAGCTTGGTCAAAGACTCGGAAAAGAAAAATTATTTAATTATATTCATGACTTTGGATTTGGAGAAAAAACGGGTATTGATTTACAGGGAGAGGGGAAAGGGATTTTATTTAATATAAATCGAGTTGGCCCGGTTGAACAGGCAACAACTGCTTTTGGCCAAGGAGTCTCAGTTACACCAATCCAACAGGTGATGGCTGTGTCGGCGGCGATTAACGGCGGAACACTTTATACCCCCTATATCGCAAAAGAAATTGTAAATCCTGTCACAGGTGATACCATCATTAAGAAAACTCCAAAGGCGAAAAGGAATGTTATCTCAAAGGAAACTTCAAAGGAAATTCGTGAAGCTCTTGAAACAGTAGTGGCACAAGGTTCAGGGAAAGGTGCATTTGTTGATGGTTATCGAGTTGGCGGGAAAACCGGTACAGCTCAGAAGGCTCAAAACGGCAGATACCTAGAAAATAATTTCATTGTCTCATTTATCGGGTTTGCACCAGCTGATGATCCGCAATTGGTTGTCTATTTAGCGATTGATAATCCAAAAGGAACGGTTCAATTTGGAGGGGTCGTAGCAGCTCCTATTGTTGGAAGGATCATGAAGGATAGTTTGCCGGCACTTGGTATTGAGCAGCGTAAAAATCAAGTAGAGAAAGAAAAAAACTATTTAGATCCGAGAATGGAAGAAGTTCCTGATTTGATTGGAATGACACTAAAGGATTTGGGTGAGCAATATTCTACCTTCAAAGTAGAAAAGTCTGGGAGCGGAAATCGGATTGTGCAGCAATCACCGCAAGCAGGTGTCAAATTGAAAGAGGGTTCTTCCATCCGAATATATCTGGAAGAGGATGATACAGAGGAATAATAGGTTATAAAAGTGGTGCTGCTTTCAGGATATTTCTGCATAGAATAACAAATTGGCAGCTGATAAAAGTTCTTTTCAGCTGCCTCTTCGTAATCTGAAAAAAGTGTAAGCGGTTATTCTTTTACCTGACTAGAAGATTATATACTTTATTATTTCTAAACGGCTTAAATTACGATACAATAGTGAAGATTGCTTTAAAAAGAAAGGAACAGTTTTATGAAACTCGATGAATTAATCTCTAGAATACCGTTTAAACAGAAACAGGGAGATGGCAACCCTCTTATTTCATCCATTGAGAATGACCACCGCAAGGTAAAGGAAGGCAGCTTGTTTATCTGTATTAAGGGATATACTGTCGACGGCCATGATCTTGCAGAAGAGGCGGTTAGAAATGGAGCAGTCGCTATTGTTGCAGAGAAGCCTCTATCACTCTCTGTACCTGTCGTAATTGTTAAAAGCACACAAAAGTTAATGGCTTTACTGGCTGATTTCTTTTATGGCCACCCTACACAAAAGCTTAATCTAATCGGAATTACCGGAACAAATGGAAAAACAACAATTAGTCATCTGGTAGAAAGAATATTTCAGGATGCAAACTATACAACAGGTTTAATCGGAACCATGTATACGAAGATTGGATCTGAAAAGTTCGAAACAAAAAATACAACACCTGATAGCCTAACCTTACAAAAAACATTTGCAGATATGGTGAACAATCGTGTACATACTGCAGTTATGGAAGTATCTTCGCATGCACTCGATATGGGGCGTGTATTTGGCTGTGATTACGATATTGCTGTTTTTTCAAACTTAACACAGGACCATCTTGATTATCATGGAACAATGGATAATTACCGTTATGCAAAAAGCTTATTATTCTCACGTTTAGGAAATACTTATCAGGATAATAAGCCGAAGTATGCCATTTTAAACGCTGATGATTCAGCATCCATCATGTTTGAAAAATCAACTTCTGCTAGTGTGGTAACATATGGAATTATTCAAAAAGCAGATGTTAGGGCAACTGATATTATTATTACTTCAGAAGGAACAAAATTTACTTTGACAACGCCAGACCATAGCTGTCCAATAACAATCCCGATGATTGGAAAATTCAACGTATACAATTGTCTTGCTGCCATTGCTGTTGGACTTGTTTCAGGTCTTCATATCAAACAGATCTTATCGTCTTTACAGAATATTAAAGGAGTGACGGGGCGTTTTGAGCCGGTCTTCGGAGGACAGGAATTTACAGTTATAGTAGATTATGCACATACACCTGATAGCTTGGAAAATGTTCTGAAGACAATCAATGAGTTTGCTTCTAAAAAAGTATATACGATCGTTGGCTGCGGTGGTGATCGTGATCGTACAAAACGTCCAATTATGGCTCGGGTAGCATGTGAATATAGTTCAAATGCCATATTCACCTCTGATAATCCGAGGAGTGAAGATGCTTTATCCATTCTTTCTGATATGGAAAATGGTGTCGCCGGCTATGATTACAAAGTTATTGCTGATCGTAAGGAAGCAATTTATGATGCCGTGTTTAGTGCTGAACCTGGTGATGTAGTCCTGATTGCAGGAAAAGGTCATGAAAATTATCAAATCATTGGTAAGGAAGTTCTTCATTTTGACGATAAAGAAGTCGCATTAGAAGCAATTGAACAGAAATTAAATTTGAACCGAAGAGACGAAAGGGAGTAGAACCATGCTGGAGCAAGTTTTATTTTTTACTATACTCGTATCATTCTTAATTACGGTTCTTCTCTCCCCTATTTTTATACCGTTCCTAAGACGTTTGAAATTTGGTCAGAGTATTAGAGAAGAAGGACCGAAATCCCATCAGAAAAAAACAGGTACACCTACGATGGGAGGGGTTGTATTCTTACTGTCAATCCTTGTTACAACCCTTGTAATGACTGGTAAATTTAGAGATCCGGGTACTGAAACCTATTTACTGCTATTTGTAACCATCGGTTTTGGTTTACTTGGTTTCCTGGATGATTTTATTAAAATCGTCATGAAGAGAAATCTTGGATTAACATCTAGACAAAAATTGCTTGGGCAAATAGTTATATCTTGTATCTTTTATTTCATTATGAGACAGAGCAATATGTCTACTGAAATTAGTATTCCATTGACTGATTACAGCATTGATTTTGGATGGTTTTACATCTTTATTATTATTTTCTGGTTAGTCGGGTTTTCGAATGCTGTCAATTTAACTGATGGTCTTGATGGGTTGGTATCTGGGGCTTCTGCTATCGCGTTTGGAGCATTTGCTGTATTAGCCTGGAATTTAAAAGAATATGATATTGCTTTATTCTGTGTAGCTGTTGTCGGGGCTGTGTTGGGATTCCTAGTTTTTAACGCTCATCCTGCGAAGGTGTTTATGGGTGATACGGGATCACTTGCCTTAGGTGGAGCTATTGCGACAGTGGCGATATTGCTAAAATTAGAATTACTTCTTGTTATTATTGGCGGTGTTTTTGTTATTGAGACTTTATCCGTTATTATTCAGGTAGCTTCTTTTAAAACGACAGGTAAGCGTGTATTTAAAATGAGTCCATTACACCATCATTATGAATTAAGCGGATGGTCAGAGTGGCGTGTAGTTGTAACGTTTTGGACGGTTGGCTTACTTTTCGCTATTTTAGGAATCTACTTAGAGGTGTGGTTATAATATGAAGCAAATAAATGATTATTTAAGAAAAAAAGTGCTTGTCCTCGGGCTGGCAAAGAGCGGGGTAAGTGCGGCTTCACTTTTGCATAAACTTGGTGCTTTTGTAACTGTAAATGATTTTAAGCCTTTGAATGAAAACCCAGAAGCTCAAGGTTTACTGGAAGAAGGTATTAAGGTCGTTTGCGGAAGCCACCCGATTGAATTATTGGATGAAGGATTTGAATTAATCGTAAAGAACCCTGGAATCCCGTATACGAATCCGATGATACAGGAAGCACTGAAAAAGAATATAGAAATTATTACTGAAGTAGAGCTTGCTTATCGAATATCTGAGGCTCCTTTTATTGGAATAACAGGTACGAATGGAAAAACAACTACGACTACATTGATCTATGAGATGCTTGAACGCGGAGGGAAAAAGCCGCTTATTGCTGGGAATATAGGAACGGTAGCAAGCGGCGTGGCTCAGGAAGCAACGGCGGAGAATGTTATAGTAATTGAATTGTCCTCGTTTCAGTTGATGGGAATTCAAACGTTCAGACCTTATATTTCAGTCTATTTAAATCTATTTGATGCCCATTTGGATTATCATGGGACGAAAGAAGAATATGCATTCGCTAAAGCGCAAATAACCAAAAACCAAAAAGAAACTGACTTCATCGTGTATAATGTCAACCAGGAGCCTACTAAAAAGGCTGCAGAGGGCTCAGGCGCTATTTCAGTTCCATTTAGTACTGAAGCAGTGGATGAAACGGGTGCTTACACGAAAGACGGATTTATTTGGTTCAAGAATGAAAAGATTATCGCTATAGATGAGGTAGTATTGCCTGGTAAGCATAATCTGGAAAATATTTTATCCGCTGTAGCTGCCGTTAAATTATATGGTGTAGCTAATGAAGCGATTCAAGATGTACTAAAAACATTCAGCGGTGTTAAGCATCGTACTCAATTTGTTGCAGAAATAAATGGACGAAAATTTTATAACGATTCCAAAGCAACAAATATTTTGGCTGCGTCAGCCGCTATATCCTCGTTTAAAAGTCCATTAATCCTGTTAGCTGGAGGCTTGGATCGAGGAAATGAATTTGATGAATTAATTCCGCTTCTCACTCATGTTAAGGCAATGATTGTTTTTGGAGAAACAGCTGAAAAATTAACGAAAACTGCACAGAAAGCAGGGATATCTATAATCAAACATGTCGATAATGTAGCTATAGCTGCCGATGAAGCATATAAACTTTCAGAAAGTGGCGATACTATTTTACTTTCACCGGCATGTGCGAGTTGGGATCAATATAAAACTTTTGAAGCCCGGGGAGACATGTTTATGGATGCCGTGCATAAGTTAAAATAGGGAGCTTGTTCAAGAGTCAGTATTTCTCATGAAAGGCGCTGCCCAAATGCAATAGAGACGATTTTGAAGTCGTCTCTTTTTGTTAGCATTTATCAGGCCCAGAAATACTTCCCTAATTTAAAACAAAGAGGTGCATGGAAGTGCCTGCAAAAAAAACCACTCCTGACTTTATTTTAATCATCGCAATGTTTTCCTTGCTTTCAATAGGGCTAATCATGGTCTACAGCGCCAGTGCAATATGGGCTACCTATAAATTTGATGACACCTTTTTCTTTGCAAAGAGACAATTATTATTTGCAGGTGTAGGAATTGTAGCTATGCTGGTTATTATGAATATTGATTATTGGAATTGGAGAAGATGGGCAAAACCTTTAATCATCATTTGTTTTATTTTATTGTTGGTGGTGCTCATCCCGGGAATAGGAACATTAAGAAATGGTTCGAGGAGTTGGATTGGAGTAGGAGCTTTTTCCATTCAGCCTTCTGAATTTATGAAGCTGGCAATGATCGTCTTCCTCGCTAAATTCTTATCTGAAAGACAAAAGTACATAACTTCTTTTAAGAAAGGTTTAGCACCCTCGTTAGGTCTTGTCTTTTTAGCATTTGGGTTAATTATGATGCAGCCTGATCTTGGAACAGGAACTGTAATGGTAGGAACATGTATAGCGATGATTTTTATTGCAGGTGCCAGGATAAGTCACTTCGTCGGTCTTGGAATGCTTGGGGTGGCAGGCTTTGTTGTACTTGTTATATCTGCACCTTACCGGATGAAGAGAATCACATCATTTCTTGACCCTTGGCAGGACCCTCTCGGGAGCGGATTTCAAATCATTCAGTCACTCTATGCTATTGGACCTGGCGGTTTGTTTGGGCTGGGACTGGGCCAAAGCAGACAAAAGTTCTTTTATTTGCCTGAACCGCAAACAGATTTCATCTTTGCGATTCTCTCCGAAGAACTGGGTTTTATAGGTGGTTCACTAGTAATACTCTTATTCTCTCTCCTGTTATGGAGAGGTATCAGAATCGCGCTTGGAGCACCTGATTTATTTGGAGCCTTTTTAGCAGTTGGAATCATCATTATGATTGCCATACAGGTGATGATCAATATTGGTGTTGTGACAGGACTTATGCCAGTTACTGGGATTACATTGCCGTTTTTAAGCTATGGAGGTTCTTCGTTGACCTTGATGTTAATGGCGGTTGGTGTATTGCTCAATATAAGTAGGTATTCTAATTATTAGAGTGAAATGAAGCTGATCCATTTGGCTTCTTTTTTTTTACAGATTATCATTATTTAAGTATAATGGTATTTTTAAGTAATATATATAATGAAGAACCTATGTAAACCTGGTTTAGAGTGTAGTAGAATATGGGTAAATCATATAGTTAGAAACAATGTATGTTAAGTGAAAGGTGAATCAATCATGAAAATAGTATTAAGTGGTGGAGGTACGGGAGGACATATATATCCTGCACTGGCCATGGCAAGAGAAATTAAGAAGTTAAATCCGGAGGCATCTTTTTTATATATAGGTACCGAAAAAGGATTAGAAAAAGACCTCGTTAGTCGAGAAGGTCTTGATTTTAAAGCTATTGAGATTACAGGATTTAAACGATCTTTAAGCTTGGAAAATGTTAAAACAATATGGCGCTTCTTAAAAGGTGTTTCAAACAGCAAAAAACTATTAAAAGAGTTTAAGCCGGATGTCGTCATTGGGACCGGTGGATATGTATGTGGACCGGTTGTTTATGCAGCGTCCAAAATGAAGATTCCAACGATTATACATGAACAAAATAGCGTGCCAGGTTTAACAAATAAATTTTTAAGTCGATATGTTAATAAAGTGGCTATAAGCTTTGAAGAGGCTAGGCAATATTTCCCGAAGGAAAAAGTGGTCTTTACTGGAAATCCGAGGGGTTCAGAGGTTGTTTCACATATTGGCTCAAATGCAATTCAGCAGTTAGGCATTAAGAAAGGCATTCCTTCTGTGCTCATATTTGGAGGAAGCCGTGGAGCAAAAGCAATTAATGAAGCTGTTTTAAAAAATATTGAAGTATTAAAGGATAAACCATACCAAGTAATATATATAACTGGTGACGTTCATTATCAATCTGTAAAAGAAGAGCTTGATTTAGTTGGAACTCCAGATAATGTAATTGTAAAACCATTTATACACAATATGCCGGAAATACTGCCTTCAGTTGATTTGGTTGTATCGCGAGCAGGAGCGACCACTTTGGCTGAATTAACAGCATTGGGAATAGCCAGTATCCTGATTCCAAGTCCTTATGTAACGAATAATCATCAGGAAAAGAATGCACAGGCTTTAGTGCAAAAAGGGGCAGCAACCATGATAAAAGAAAGTGAATTGAATGGTAGCACCTTAATAAAAGCGATTGATGAAATAATGCTCGATACAGACAGGATTGAATCTATGAAGAAGTCAGCGAAGCAAATGGGTATACCTGATTCGGCTGAGCGTTTATTAAAAATGATGCAGGATCTGCAGTAAATAAATAGGACTAAATGAAATCAAAGAGGAATAAAAATCTTGATTCTAAAGATATCAAGCAGGACTTACGGTTAATGACTTATACTTATGTTCTTTTCTATTGTGATTAAAGGACTCATTAGATATGTTGGTTTTACCTTCTGATGGCCTGCTATGAAAAATGAATACCTCGTCCCTTCCGATTCATGATAATCCAATCGTCCTGTTTTTTAACCGTTGGAATCGGAAGTGGATTTCTTGATTCATTCCTTTAAAAAAGCAGAAAAAAATAAGAGATTATATGTTATAATTTTCTCATAATTGATGCGTTATCTATCAATTTTTGGTAAATGAGTTCTTTGAAATTTAAAAATAAAATCTTCACCCATCGATATAATTTTGCAATAATACCTATATATCATGGTGAGAATATTTTATTATGTATATGTAAAACGACGAGGGTATGCAGATTCTTAGTTGTTGGTTAAATGAGGTGTTTGTATTGGATAAGAATTTGGTATCTCTTGAAGATCGAATTCCTAAATTGAAACAGATGAGAAAAAAGAAAGCAAATAGGCGCCTAATCGGGCTGTTGACGATTTTCTTTTTACTTATATTCAGTATTATCTATTTGCAATCTCCATTAAGTCGAATCCAATCTATACAGGTCGAAGGCAATGCGTATTTGACAGATAAAGAAATCATTGAGCAAAGCGGTTTGGAAGTAGAGGATAATATTTGGGAGATTAAAGGTGACAAAATTGAAACAATGATCAAAAAACATCCTGAGATTGAGGATGTCAAATTAAAAAAAGGATTTCCGAACCATATAACATTAGAAGTCAGTGAATATAAATACACCGCCTATGTACAAAAGGGAAAGGAATATTATCCAATATTATCGAATGGTAAGATATTGGACAAGAAGTTAAGCCATATTCCTGATTCAGGGCCTTTACTTGTTTCATTTAAAGAGGGGAAACCATTGTCAATCGTTATTGGACAGCTTGAAGAAATGTCCGAGGATGTGATGAACTCAATATCTGAGATTCACCATAATCCATCTAAGACTGATAAAACGAAAGTAACTCTTTACATGAATGACGGTTTTGAAGTAACTGCGAGTGGGGAAACTCTTGCTGAGAAGCTGGTGCATTATGCTGCAATTGTGAGTCAATTGGAGGAAGGCAGCAAAGGGGTTATCGATCTCGAAGTTGGTTCATATTTTCATTCTTATTAGTCAGATTCAAAGAGTGAAAAATGAATCTAATTCCAAGAATTGTATTTAGGAACATTAAAAGAATCATTGAATGTAATTTTTAAGTCAACTGATATAGAAAATGAATTTTTAGGACATACCGTATTATTTTAGTAGCTTAATTTTCTGAAATAAAACAGAATGAATTGGTCAGATGTGAGAAAATTCTTTTTTTATATGATATATGCTACAAATTTGACTTTTCTAGGCGTTCATATTGGTGTAGACTTGTAGTTAATAAGGTAATATGAAATAACAAATTGTTTTTCTGAAATATTTCTTATCTTTAAAAAACAGACATTCTTTATACATTCTGATATTTTACAGGAAATAACAGGATAATAAAGGGTTTTGGCGAATAGTTGTTTTGTAGGGTTTCAAAAAGCTCAAACATAATATAGATAGCTATTAAAGGAGGTGCCAAAGGGTGCACAACAATGAAATTTATGTTAGCCTTGACATCGGTACATCCACTGTGAAAGTGATAATAGGAGAAATGGAAAATGACTCCTTGAACATAATCGGTGTGGGTAATGCAGCATCTGAAGGCTTGAAAAAAGGTCAGATTGTTGATATAGATGAAACTGTCAAATCCATTCGAAAAGCAGTTGAACAAGCTGAAAGAATGGTAGGTATGGAGATTCGTAAAGTGATTGTCGGAATCAGCGCCAATCATATTATGCTTCAGCCATGCCATGGGGTAGTCGCTGTATCCAATGACAATCGAGAGATTACAGAAGAGGATAAAACTCGTGTTAGAGAACAGGCGGAATTAGTCACAATTCCTTCTGATCGAGAAATTATTGATGTTATTCCTGTTCATTACAAAGTGGATGAAATAGATGAAATCAGCGACCCAAAAGGTATGACTGGAGTTCGCCTTGAAATGAGGGGCGTATTAATTACCGGACTCAGAACCATTTTACATAATACCCTTCGGGCTGTAGAACGTGCAGGATTAGAAATAACTGATATTGCACTGCAGCCTATGGCGGCCGGCTCACTTGTTTTATCCAAGGATGAGCGTAATCTTGGAATAGCCCTAGTTGATATAGGCGGCGGTTCTACACAAGTCGCTGTATTTGAAGATGGGGAGTTAAAAGGAGCTACAGTTATCCCGCTTGGCGGAAATATTATTACAAAAGATATCAGCATTGTGTTAAAAACACCAACTGATGTTTCCGAACAAATTAAAGTTAGACATGGCCATGCATTTATTGATGATGATGCGGAAGAAGAAACATTCACAGTACCGGTGATTGGCAGCGAAAAACAACAGTCCTGCAATCAATTTATTGTATCTGATATTATGGAAGATAGATTAACAGAAATCTTTGAAATGGTAGAAGATGCTATAGTGAATATGGGTGTAACTGATTTGCTTGGGGGATATGTTCTCACTGGTGGAGTAGTAAAAACCCCTGGTATACTGGATTTAGCACAAAATATTCTGCAAAATCGCGTTCGTGGAGCGGAACCAAATTACATAGGTGTCAGAGAACCTCAGTACACAACTTCTGTTGGTCTTATCACATATGCTTGTAACAAAGCCAGATCGCAAGGCTTGAAGTTAGGAGCGCATACTGTTGCTGCTACCAGAGAAACAACAGAAAAGCGTCCGGCTCAAAAACCAGCTCCAAAAGAAAAAGCACCAAAAAATCCGGAAGATAAAGTGAGTACAAAAATGAAAAAATTCTTCGGAGTTTTTTTCGAATAAGGGAAACACTTTACCGAAAATAATAGGAGGACTTTCCATGCTAGAATTTGATACAAATATTGATTCGTTAGCAACGATAAAAGTAATCGGAGTAGGGGGCGGCGGAAATAACGCCGTTAACCGAATGATTGAACATGGCTTACAAGGGGTAGAATTTATTGCGGTTAACACAGATGCCCAAGCTTTGAATCTATCAAAAGCTGAAATAAAAATGCAAATAGGCGGTAAATTGACACGTGGACTTGGTGCAGGCGCCAATCCGGATGTTGGAAAAAAAGCTGCTGAAGAAAGTAAAGAACAAATTGAACAAGCCCTTCAAGGAGCAGATATGGTATTTGTTACGGCCGGTATGGGCGGTGGCACCGGAACAGGAGCTGCTCCAGTTGTAGCTCAGATTGCCCGTGAGTTGGGTGCCCTGACTGTTGGTGTAGTGACAAGGCCATTTACATTCGAAGGCCGTAAGCGTTCCACGCAGGCTCAGGGTGGAATTGCTGCTATGAAAGAATCTGTTGATACGTTAATTGTTATTCCAAATGATCGATTATTAGAAATCGTTGATAAAAGTACACCAATGCTTGAAGCTTTCCGTGAAGCAGATAATGTTTTAAGACAAGGTGTACAAGGTATTTCTGATTTAATCGCAGTACCAGGATTAATTAACCTTGACTTTGCAGATGTGAAAACAATTATGTCCAATAAAGGATCCGCTTTAATGGGAATCGGGGTTGCATCAGGTGAAAGCCGTGCTGCTGAAGCGGCTAAAAAAGCTATCTCCAGTCCATTGCTTGAAACATCAATTGATGGTGCTCAAGGTGTGTTAATGAACATCACTGGAGGAACGAACTTAAGCTTATTCGAAGTTCAGGAAGCCGCTGATATTGTAGCATCAGCCTCCGATCAGGAAGTAAATATGATTTTTGGTTCTGTAATTAATGAGAATCTGAAAGATGAAATTGTAGTAACTGTGATTGCGACTGGCTTCAATGAAATTGAACAACAACGTCCGGCGGCAAGACCGAACTTTGGCCAATCACGCCCTGCTCCTCAAACGAATCCGATCAAGCGCGAAGTACCTAAGCGTGAGGAATCTTATACTTCAGAACCTAGCAGAAATAATCAAGTGAGCAGCAATACTGATGATACACTTGATATTCCGACATTCTTAAGAAATCGTAATCGTCGTAGATAATATATTTCATAGAGGAAGATGATGATGTAATAGTAAATTACTCATCATCTTTTTTTGTTTTTGTATATATTTTTAATGAGCTGATTTGTAGATTCCCGCTGCAGGGTTTATAGCTCGTTCTATGGATTTAGTCAGATAGTTTCTATTTCAAACATTTTAATTCAGAATCTGATTGATTATCTCAATTCCTTTTTCCACCCCGATAGTTCTAATAGTTCAAATTAAATATGACTGGGGAATTTTTGCAGTAAACCATCGACAAATACTGATGAAAATATAAATAAAAAACGGTTGCACTCTTTACATGAAGTGACAACCTTTTGGATTATGTCAGGTTATAATTTCTCATATGTTCTATTAAAAAAAGTATGGGGAAACAATATGACTATTTATATTGATGCCATTTGGTTTCTCAATTGGGTCTTTGATACAAGTATATTAGTGTGGACTGCGGTTTTACTAAAAAACCAAATTAAATGGATTAGAATGTTAGCTGGAGGTTTAGTGGGATCTATGGTTGTTTGGCTATATATCACTCCCTATTCCTATTTAGCTGATCAAATTTGGCTGAAAAGCATGGTTTCTATTTTGATGGTTTTAACCGCATTTGGTTTTAGAAGTATCCGAGCATTTTTTAAAAGAGTTGTAACTTTATATGCTGTAACCTTTACAATTGGTGGAATCCTCTTAGGCAGTCACTATTTTTTTAGCTTTGAAGTGACTGAATATTTCAACGGATTCACAAGTGGAGCAGGCAGCTTCGGTGACCCGGTCAGTTGGATTTTTGTCATGATTGGATTTCCATTGGCATGGCATTTTTCAAAAAAACACATTAACATCCTTGATCTAGCCAAGTGGAATAAAGAGCAGAGGGTTACCATGATTGTTGAAATTAATGGCGTTTCATTTGAATCAGAAGGGCTTGTTGACACAGGGAATCAATTACTCGATCCATTATCCGGTTCTCCTGTAGCAATTATTTCACTCTATGGAAGGGAAACAATGATACCTGCGTCTGTATCCAAGTTAATTGACAAAGGGATCCAGAATTTGCATGGCGATTTTGCTGATTTCCCTGATGAGTGGCAAGAAAAAATGAGAATTATTCCGTGTAAGGTTGTTGGGAATGACAGTCAATTGTTAATTGCATTTAAACCAGATGTCCTATCCATTAAAGTAGCCAATGAATGTCGTGAGGTTCAAAAATGTTTAATTTCTTTTACCATGCAGCAATTATCAGGAGAAGGGCTTTTCGATTCCATTGTTCATCCAAAAATGGTACCGGCCGGTGATTCAGCATCTGCCTCTTAATGTAATAATCACTATACTCATTTCAGGAAGAAAATAGACGTTGAGGATTAGGAAAGGGGTTAAACAATTGAGAAATTTCCGCTTTAGACTATCCTATTATTGGACAAAAGTTTTAGTTAAATTAAAGCTTAAGTCAGATGAAGTGTATTATATTGGCGGCAGTGAGGCTCTTCCACCGCCACTCAGTAAGGAAGAGGAAGAAATATTAATTCATAAACTGCCTGCTGGAGATGAAACAGCAAGATCTATGCTAATTGAACGAAATCTTCGTTTAGTTGTATACATAGCACGTAAATTTGAGAATACAGGTATTAACATTGAAGATTTAATCAGTATTGGCACAATCGGCCTTATTAAAGCAGTAAATACCTTTAATCCTGAAAAGAAAATAAAGCTGGCAACATATGCATCAAGATGTATAGAAAACGAAATTTTAATGTATTTACGACGGAATAGTAAAACACGTTCCGAAGTCTCATTCGATGAACCGCTGAATATTGATTGGGATGGGAATGAATTGCTTTTATCAGATGTATTGGGCACAGATGATGATATCATCACAAAAAACTTAGAGACAAGTATTGATAAAAAACTTTTGGCTAAAGCACTGGAACAATTGAATGATCGGGAAAAGCAGATTATGGAACTAAGATTTGGCTTGGTTGGAGGGGAGGAAAAAACACAAAAGGATGTTGCTGAT
Organism: Pradoshia sp. Z3_51; assembly: GCF_058215915.1. NCBI lineage: Bacteria > Bacillati > Bacillota > Bacilli > Caryophanales > Bacillaceae > Pradoshia > Pradoshia sp. Z3_51. The sequence goes on from NZ_JBZAJC010000002.1 coordinate 285,780, forward strand.
TTACTGGGGATATCGCAATCCTATATCTCCCGTCTTGAGAAGCGAATTATAAAAAGGCTTAGAAAAGAATTTAATAAAATGGTTTAAGGAAGGTGTAAAAAATATTTAGTCGTATAAAAGCTTTATGAAATCAGGGATTTTTCATTTAGTCACTATACGGAAATAATTTTCATATGCATATAATTCCCTCCCGCGGAGATACTTTACTTTGTACAGCAGCTCCTGCTAGGAGGGAATGGATTGACACGAAACAAAGTAGAAATATGTGGTGTGGATACATCAAAATTACCTGTTTTAAAAAATGATGAAATGCGAGAGTTGTTTAAACAGATGCAATCTGGAGAATCATCATCAGCACGGGAGAAGTTGGTTAACGGTAATCTTAGACTTGTCCTAAGTGTCATTCAGCGCTTTAATAACAGAGGTGAGTATGTTGATGACCTCTTCCAGGTTGGATGCATTGGTTTAATGAAATCGATTGACAACTTTGACTTAAGTCAGAATGTAAAATTTTCTACGTATGCTGTTCCAATGATTATTGGGGAAATTCGCCGTTATTTACGGGATAATAACCCGATTAGGGTTTCCAGATCGTTGAGAGATATTGCATACAAGGCTTTACAGGTCAGAGAGAGACTGATGAGTGAAACATCGAGAGAACCGACATCTGAAGAAATTGCAAAAGCTCTTGATGTTACGTATGAAGAGGTAGTATTCGCACTAGATGCAATCCAGGACCCAGTGTCATTATTTGAACCTATCTACAATGATGGAGGCGATCCAATTTTTGTAATGGATCAGCTCAGTGATGAGAAGAGTAAAGATAGCACATGGATTAATGAGATTGCATTAAAAGATGGCATGCGCAGGTTAAATGAGCGTGAGAAAATGATCCTTAAGAAACGTTTCTTCCAAGGGAAAACGCAAATGGAAGTTGCTGAGGAAATCGGAATTTCACAGGCACAGGTATCCCGCTTGGAAAAAGCGGCTATTCGCCAAATGAATAAAAATATCTAGCTGCTGATTAATGAACTTATAATTAAATATGTATTGCCCTTAAGCTATCCTCATTTGCAGGATAGTTTTTATTTATATTAGGCCAATTTATTATAGCAGAGTCTTCATTCCTATTTAAAAGAGGGGAACTCAAAATTCTTGCATCACCAGCATCTGTTTTTTATGGTTTTGTAGATAGCCAGATATGAAAGAAACTAAATCCTTTTCTTATAACGTTCAAGATTTGATGGATAGGAGGGCGTTCCAGAGAGAAGTTCTTTATTGTTCTTTCCATTCATATAATGCCTGTAACTACAGATCCCGAGTGGAGGAGATAGAGTATGATTAAAATTTCTGAGTTACAAGTCAAAGATATCGTAAATACATTCGACGGAAAACGATTGGGCAATGTTGAAGATATTGAAATTAATCTAAGTACTGGGAAAATAGAAAGTATAACGGTAGCAAACAGTAAAATGCTTTCGTTTTTAAATAAAGAGGAAGACACTGTCATTCCGTGGTATAAAATTAAAATGATTGGAGAAGATGTGATTCTTGTGGAATACAAGGGATACGGAAGTTTTAATGAATAGAAGAAGAAAATTATGCGGGATTATGATAAAATGAAAGAAAAATCGAGGGGTATTAGCTTGGAACCATTTGTTCGTTTTTCCGAATCATTATTGTCGATAAAAGATTGGAAGGATCGGCATCCAAATTTATTGGCGGGATTTACTACGAAGAACGGAGGCATCAGCGATTTTCCGTTTCATTCGATGAATACAGCTTTTCACGTCTTTGATTTGGATGGAAAAGTAATAGAAAACAGGCGTATTCTGGCTGACCAGCTCCATTTTCCTGTTGAAAGATGGGTTGGAGCTGAGCAGACGCATGAAGCTTCTATTATGAAAATTGAAAAAAGTCATGCCGGGCTTGGAGCTTTAGATTATAAAACAGCATTAAAAGCAACGGATGGTTTATATACAAAAGAAAGCGGAATATTACTGACGCTTTGCTTTGCGGATTGTGTACCCGTATATTTTATGGCGCCAAACCATCATTTGATTGGGATTGTACATGCGGGCTGGAAGGGGACGGTTGCCGGCATAGGTTCATCTATGATTGATATCTGGAGACAGGCTGAAGGCGTACAGCCTGAAGAGATATATGCTGCAATAGGGCCATCTATTTGCCAAAACTGTTATACTGTCGACAAAAAAGTAATTAACTATTTAGAGGTTATACTAGAAGAACAGACAAAAACCGCTTATAATCAAATTACGGAGAATCAATATCAGCTTGATTTAAAGCTGGCGAATGCTTTAATTCTTCAGAAAGCCGGTATTTTACCAGAGAATATTATGACAACTGGTTTTTGTACAAGTTGTGATGATTCTTACTTTTTTTCTCACCGACGTGATGAGGGGAAAACTGGTCGAATGTTGGGGTTAATCGGCTGGAAGGAGGAGTAGGATATTGGAAGTGACGGAAAACCTGCAGATCATTCATGAAAAAATTGAGAGTGCTGCAAAACGTGCAGGTCGTAATCCACAAGATATACAAATAATTGCTGTTACAAAATATGTTTCAACAAAACGTGCTCTAGAAGCCTATAAAGCTGGAATTAAAAACTTTGGTGAAAACCGCCCGGAAGGATTAATAGCCAAGCAAGAGGGTATAAAAGAACGACCAGTTTGGCATTTTATCGGTTCGCTTCAAACGAGAAAGGTAAAAACGATCATAAACCGTGTGGACGTTCTACATTCTCTTGATCGCTTATCATTGGCTGAAGAAATAGAAAAGAGAGCCACTCGCCCGATTGACTGTTTTGTTCAGATAAATGTAAGCGGAGAAGATACTAAACATGGAATACAGCCTCAGGTTGCAATTGAGTTTGTACAACAGCTTGCTGAATTTGAAAAAATTAGGGTAATGGGACTTATGACGATGGCTCCTTTCACAGATGATGAAGAAGAAATACGTACTTGTTTCCGTAAACTCAAAGAATTGCAAGTAGTGATACAAAATATGAAGTTGCCCAATGCCCCATGCACAGAACTCTCAATGGGTATGTCTAATGACTATGAAATCGCCATTGAAGAGGGTGCAACCATGGTTAGAATCGGAACTGCCTTGGTAGGGAATGAATAAAAGAGAGGTGTAAATGATGTCTATCGTATCAAAAATGAAAACGTTCTTTGCACTCGAGGATGAAGAATATGAGTATGAGGAACAATATGTTGAAGAAGAAAAAGTTCCGGCAAAAGTGAATAAACATGATCAGCAGCAAAAACAACAAAATATAGTGAGTCTTCAAAGCATACAGAAATCTTCTAAGTTAGTATTGCTGGAGCCAAGAGCGTATGCAGATGCTCAGGAGATTGCCGACCATTTAAAAAATCGCCGTGGGGTTGTTGTGAATTTACAAAGGATTTCACCAGACCAGGCTAGAAGAATTGTTGACTTTTTAAGTGGGACAGTCTATGCAATCGGTGGGGATATTCAGCGTATCGGGTCAAATATATTCTTATGTACCCCTGATAATGTTGATGTTTCAGGTTCCATCTCTGGATATGCTCAAGAAGATGAACTGGAGGATATAAGGTGGTAAGTAAATAATGGATATAGTTTTTTATATACTTTATAAAGCAGTAGATATATATTCCTGGGCCTTAATTATTTACATATTAATGTCGTGGTTTCCAAATGCAAGGGATACAGGAATTGGAATGTTTTTAGCACGCATATGTGAGCCGTTTTTGGAACCATTCAGGAGAATTGTACCTTCGCTCGGCATGATTGATATTTCTCCAATTATAGCGATTCTTGTGTTAAATATGGCACGAGTAGGAATCTCCGCGTTGGCAGGCATTTTTTAAGAAGAATGTTAGCTCCCTTTCAAAACAGGGAGCTTTTATATTTTAGCTGGAGGATGTAAATGGATATTTATCAGCATTTTCGTCAGGAAGAAAGAGAATTTATCGATCAGGTGCTTGGATGGATTGATCAAGTGCAGGAGCAATATGCCCCTAAACTGACAGATTTTCTTGACCCCAGAGAATCAGAGATTGTAAGGATGCTAATTGGTACAAATGGAGATGTACTTGTTTCCTTTTTTGGAGGAAGCGAAGCGGCCGAGCGGCAAAGAGCGCTCCTCTATCCGGACTATTATGAACCGCAAATCGAGGATTACGAACTGACCATTTATGAATTGTTTTATTCTGCAAAATTTACGACACTGAAACACAGGCAGATTCTTGGCACGTTAATGTCTGTTGGCTTAAAGAGAGAAAAATTTGGTGATATATGGATTGAAGGCGAGCGAGTACAATTCGTTGTTGCAAAAGATGTAGCATCCTATCTGGAGATGAATATATCTAAAATGGGCAATGCGGGTGTAAAGTTTCAGGAAATACCTGCTGATCAGGCCATGACTGTTACGGAACAATGGAAGGAATGCCAAGTGACAGTTTCCTCCATGAGAATTGATACGATATTGTCGGCTATCGCCAATATTTCGAGGCAAAAGAGCCAAACACTCGTACACCAGGGGCGTGTTAAGGTAAACTGGAAACAAGTCGATAATCCATCATATGAAATCAGAGAAAGTGATGTGTTATCCACTCGTGGGATAGGGAGAATGAAGATATTTTCCATTGAAGGAAAAACAAAGAAAGATAAATGGAAAATAAAGTGTGGTATACAAAAATAATCAGGAATTTAGAAGGAATATCACCATTACTGTCGAAAGCATAGTATAATAATTAAGAGAAGAATCAGTATTCGGAGGTGCAGTCTATGCCATTATCACCGCTAGACATACATAACAAGGAATTCGGCAGAGGATTCCGCGGTTACGATGAAGATGAAGTAAATGAGTTTCTTGACCAAATAATTAAAGATTACGAGTTGGTCCTTCGAGATAAGAAAGATCTTGAAGCTAAAGTGGAAGAGTTGGAACAACGCCTTGAGCATTTCTCCAACATTGAGGAAACGTTGAATAAATCAATCGTCATTGCTCAGGAAGCCGGAGAAGATGTCAAACGAAATTCTCAAAAAGAGGCTAAATTGATTATGAAGGAAGCAGAAAAAAATGCTGACCGAATTGTCAATGAGGCATTATCTAAAGCAAGAAAAATTGCTATTGAAATTGAAGACCTTAAAAAGCAATCTAAAGTATTCAGAATGCGTTTTAAAATGCTTGTTGAAGCCCAGCTTGATTTATTAAACAGTGAAGATTGGGATAAACTTCTTAAATATGACGTGGATGCCACTGAATTTGATATCGACCTGAATGAAGAAGAAATGTAAGGTCTTGACTTTATCGTAAGTTATTGAATATAATATTTTAACAAATCTATTCAAAAAATGATAAAACGAAGACGGGAACAGTACATCAGATTATACTTTTTGTAGCGAGCCGGGGAAGGTGGGAGTCCGGTAAAAGAATCTGGATGGAAGATCATCCCTGAGTCTGCTTTTGAACCCAGCTTGGCTGGCAGTAAATAGCGGCGAGTCATTCACGTTACGAATACCAAGAGGAATATTGTCAGGCAATATTCTAAAAGGGTGGTACCGCGGAAATATAGCCTTTTCGTCCCTTTACCGGGATGAAAAGGCTTTTTTGTATTTATTTATGAAAATAGTTTAACCGAAGTTTAAGGAGTGAATGGAATGGAATTTAAAGACACATTATTGATGCCTAAAACAGAATTTCCAATGCGTGGGAATTTGCCAAAAAGAGAACCGGAAGTTCAAGCAGGTTGGGAAGAAAAAAATATTTACAAATTAGTACAGGAGCGCACGAAGGACCTTCCTAAATTTGTGCTGCATGACGGACCTCCTTATGCGAATGGAAACATTCATATCGGGCATGCAATGAATAAAATCTTAAAGGATTTTATTGTTCGCTTTAAATCAATGAATGGTTATAATGCGCCATATGTACCAGGTTGGGATACTCATGGTTTACCAATTGAAACAGCTCTAACTAAAAACAAAAAAGTAAATCGTAAGGAAATGACAATCGCTGAATTCCGTAAACTTTGTGAGGAATATGCTTATACACAAATTGATCAGCAGCGCACTCAATTTAAACGTTTAGGTGTAAGAGGAGACTGGGAAAATCCATACATCACACTGAAACCTGAATATGAAGCTGAGCAAATCAAAGTTTTCGGTGATATGGCGAAAAAAGGCTATATCTATAAAGGATTAAAACCGGTTTATTGGTCTCCTTCCAGTGAATCTGCACTAGCTGAAGCGGAAATCGAATACCACGACAAGAAATCAGCATCTATCTTTGTTGCATTTGATGTGAAGGACGGCAAAGGAGTAGTGGAAGAGGGAGCGAAGTTCATTATTTGGACAACGACACCTTGGACCATTCCAGCTAACCTTGGAATTGCTGTTCACCCACGCCTTGATTATGTACTTGTGAATGTGGATGGTACAAAATATATTGTGGCTGAAACATTATTGCCTTCCGTTAAAGAAACACTTGGATGGGAGAATGCTGAAGTTGAGAAGACTGTTAAAGGTGCTGAACTGGAATATGTAGTCACTAAACATCCATTGTATGACCGTGACTCACTTGTTATTTTAGGAGAGCATGTAACCACTGATGCAGGTACAGGTTGTGTTCATACTGCGCCAGGACATGGTGAAGATGACTTTATCGTAGGTCAGAAATATAATCTTGGAGTACTCTGCCCAGTGGATGGAAAAGGCCATATGACTTCTGATGCTCCTGGATTTGAAGGATTATTCTATGATAAAGCAAACAAAGAAATCACGGATAAACTCGAGGAAGTCGGTGCTCTGTTAAAACTTGATTTCATTACACACTCTTATCCGCATGATTGGAGAACGAAAAAGCCAACAATTTTCCGTGCAACTGACCAATGGTTTGCTTCAGTTGATGATATCCGTGAAGACCTATTGCAGCAGATCAAAGAAACTAAATGGGTACCTGCATGGGGTGAAACGAGATTATTTAACATGATTCGTGATCGTGGAGACTGGTGTATTTCCCGTCAGCGTGCATGGGGCGTACCGATTCCGGTGTTTTATGCAGAAAATGGTGAAGCAATCATTACGGATGAAACGATTAAGCATGTATCCGATTTATTCCGACAATACGGTTCCACTGTTTGGTTTGAGAAAGACGCAAAAGATCTTCTCCCAGAAGGCTTTACACATGAAGGCAGCCCTAATGGCTTATTTACGAAAGAAACAGATATTATGGACGTATGGTTTGACTCTGGCTCCTCCCATCAATCAGTTCTTGAAGCAAGAGAAGATTTGAGAAGACCAGCTGACCTTTACCTCGAGGGTTCAGACCAATATCGTGGATGGTTTAATTCCTCTTTGATCACGTCAGTTGCTGTTACTGGTAAAGCTCCTTACAAGGAAGTATTAAGCCACGGATTTACACTTGATGGAGAAGGCCGTAAAATGAGTAAATCCCTAGGAAACACAATTGACCCATTAAAAGTTATTAATCAAATGGGTGCAGATATTCTGCGTCTTTGGGTTGCGAGTGTCGATTACCAGGCTGATGTACGTGTTTCTGATAATATTCTGAAACAAGTATCCGAAGTATATCGTAAAATTCGTAACACATTCAGATTCCTGCTTGGAAACCTGAGCGGATTTAACGCAGAGCATGATGCGGTTTCTTACGAAAATCTTCGTGAAGTGGACCAATATATGCTCATTAAGTTAAATGATTTGGTTGATCAGGTAAAACAATCCTATGACAATTATGAATTTGCTGATATCTATAATGGTATCAATAATTTCTGTACACAGGATTTAAGTTCCTTCTATCTGGATTATGCAAAGGATATTCTATACTGCGATGCGGAAAACAGTGATGGCCGCCGTGCAATTCAAACTGTACTGCATGAATGCGTTATGAAGCTAGTTAAATTGATTGCTCCTATTCTGCCGCATACAGCTGATGAAGTTTGGACTTTTATCGATGATGCTGATGCAGAGAGCGTACAATTAACAGATATGCCGTCGGTTGAAAATTATCCAAATAGTACAGCTGTTAAAGCGAAATGGGATTTGTTCATGAATTTACGTGATGATGTCCTTAAAGCGCTTGAAGAAGCAAGAAATTCAAAAGTAATTGGTAAATCATTAAATGCGAAAGTAGCATTGTATGTAAGTGAAGAAACAAAAGATTTGCTTGAAAGCATTGAAGAAAGCCTTGAACAATTATTTATCGTTTCTTCAGTGGAAGTTGCCGGATACATTTACGATGCACCGGAAGAAGCTATTAAGTTAGAGCATGCGGCAATTTTAGTCACAAAAGCAGATGGAGAAACTTGTGAACGTTGCTGGAATATCAGTGAAGAGGTTGGTACAATTGAAAAACACCCAACTTTATGTGAACGCTGCTCCACAGTGGTAGTTAACGAATATCCAGAACTCGGATAAGGTTATTTAAAATGATAGAGAACCGATTTCCTGAGTGCTTAAGCAATCAGCGAAAAGTGAGGCATACTCTCATTTGAAGTGTTAGATAAGTTTTATGTGTGGGCAGTAGAGGTGATAGACCAACCTGTCCAAAATACTGGGATGCTATTCCTTCTATAGGCCCTTTCATTTATTCGAAAGGGCCTGTATTTTTGTTAAAGTTCTAAAACATTTGTTAGATAGATATGCTACAATTTGTTAAGCAGTGTGTACATTTTAAGCAGGCAGGGGGCAAGCTTATGTTATATATGTATTATTTGATTGCGTTGCTCATTATCATGATTGACCAATTTACAAAATGGTTGGTCGTTAAGTATATGACCTTAGGGGAGAGTATACCAATCATTGAAAACTTTCTATACATCACCTCGCACAGAAACCGAGGGGCGGCATGGGGAATTCTTCAGGGACAAATGTGGTTTTTTTACATCGTAACAACCGTGGTTATTATTGGAATTGTCTTTTACATAAGAAAATTCAGTACCGATAAGTTGACGGGGATATCCCTTGGACTTATTCTTGGGGGAGCGATTGGTAATTTTATTGATCGGATTTTCCGCAATGAAGTGGTTGATTTTGTGCATACGTATATATTCTCATACAGTTTTCCTGTCTTTAATGTGGCAGATTCTGCTCTTTGTATAGGAGTTGGATTATTGGTTATTGCTATGTTTATGGAGGAAAAAAGAGCTAAGGAGCTAAAGAATGGATAGTCAAAGACTGATAGTAACAGAAGAACAAAAAGGTGAAAGGCTTGATAAAGTCCTTTCCGTTTTAAATGAAGAATGGTCACGTTCTCAAGTCCAGCAGTGGATAAAAGAAGGGAATATTCTGGTGAATGACAAACAGATAAAGGCAAATTATAAATGTCAGCCTGGTGACTCTATTGAAATCACACCATCAGAGCCAGAGGAACTTGATGTTGTAGCTGAGAACATTCCTCTTGATATTTATTATGAGGATGCGGATGTCATTGTTGTCAATAAACCAAAAGGCATGGTTGTACATCCGGCAGCAGGACATGGATCAGGTACACTTGTAAATGCTTTAATGTACCATTGCAAGGATTTATCAGGGATCAATGGTGTGATGCGTCCAGGTATCGTCCATCGTATCGATAAGGATACTTCAGGATTGCTCATGGTCGCTAAAAATGATTATGCGCATGAGAGACTTGTAAAGCAATTAACTGAAAAAACAGTTACCCGGAAGTATAAGGCACTTGTCCACGGTATCATTCCACATGATGCAGGAACGGTAGATGCGCCGATAGGCCGTGATAAACGAGATCGTCAAAGCATGACAGTAACAGACGATAATTCTAGGCATGCAGTTACACATTTTCATGTACTGGAAAGATTTAAAGACTTTACTTTTATTGAATGTCAGCTTGAAACAGGTCGCACTCATCAAATTCGTGTCCATATGAAATATATTGGTTATCCTCTTGCTGGTGACCCTAAGTATGGACCAAGAAAAACTCCTGATTTAAATGGACAGGCTTTACATGCAGCAGTTCTGGGATTTGTCCATCCTAGAACAGAGGAATATTTGGAATTTGAAGCTCCATTACCAGCATATTTTGTCGATTATTTGGAAACTTTAAGAATTGACTGTTGACAAGGATAACAATCCTAAAGTAATATAGATACAACTGAATAGGGTCCTTTAAATACAGTCCCGTGAGGCTGAAAAGGTACGTGAAAACTAATGGAAGATGTATGTCTTTTTCTATGGTTTATTATATCCTTTTGCCTACACGGCAAAAGGATTTTTTACGTTTTTTAGGAAAGGGACGATGATATGTTAGAGAAAGCAATCTTGCTTGATGAAAAGGCAATCTCAAGAGCGTTAACAAGGATTTCTCATGAAATTATCGAGAAAAATAAGGGTGTGAGTGATTGTGTGTTGATCGGTATTCGTACCCGTGGTATTTTTCTTGCTAAACGTCTGGGAGAAAGAATTCACGAAATTGAAGGAGCGGAAATTCCTGTTGGTGAACTGGATATTACCTTGTACCGGGATGATTTAAGCACAAAGACAAAAAGTGGGGATCCACAGGTAAATGGATCAGATGTATCATTTAGCTTAAAAGATAAGAAAGTCATTCTGGTTGATGATGTTTTATATACTGGCAGAACGGCGAGAGCAGCTCTTGATGCTCTTATAGATATTGGCAGACCGGCTCAAATCCAATTAGCTGTCCTGATCGACAGAGGGCACAGAGAGCTTCCAATCCGAGCTGATTATGTAGGCAAGAATATACCTACTGCAAAAAATGAAAAGATTGTCGTCAAATTAAAAGAAATGGATGATGGTGAACAAGTCTCCATTTTTGAATAAAAAAACCTTTTTAATTCAGTCCTGTGAGGCTGAAAAGGGGAGCATGCGATATTTGCTTATGCAAATAATCATCTCCCTTCGAAACCTATTAATTTCATCAGGGAGGCAATAATTATGACTTCTACAGAAATAGCAAACAATCCTCAAATAAGGTACGATGTCAATGAAAAACCTACTCCGAAGCAATGGTTTATATTAAGCCTGCAGCATTTATTTGCGATGTTTGGTTCAACCATTCTTGTACCGATTCTAACAGGGCTGGATCCTGGAATTGCCCTATTGACAAGCGGTATAGGTACACTGGTTTACATTCTGATCACCAAAGGGCAAATACCTGCTTATCTTGGTTCATCCTTTGCCTTTATCTATCCGATTACTTTACTAAATGAAAGCAGCGGTGTTGGTTCTGCTTTAGTAGGCGGCTTTTTGATTGGACTTGTTTATGCACTCGTTGCTTTATTAGTTAAAAAACTAGGCACTAAAACCATCCTAAACTTTTTACCGCCTGTAGTCGTAGGTCCTATCATTATGGTAATTGGTCTTGGTCTTGCCTCAACAGCAGTCAATATGGCCATGTATGAAAATCCGAATGCAGAAGTGCTTGTTTACAGCACAAAACATATTACGGTTGCCTTAATTACACTTGCCATCACAATCACATGCAGTGTTGTCTTTAAAAACTTTTTTTCACTGATTCCAGTATTAATCGGTATTATTGGTGGTTATATTACCGCCTGCTTCTTTGGAATTGTAGATTTCACTCCGGTAAAAGAAGCAGCCTGGTTCCAGCTTCCAAATTTCACGGTGCCATTCGTAGACTATACACCGGCTTTAACATGGGAAATTATTCTGATCATGATTCCAATTGCCATCGTTCCAATATCAGAACATATTGGCGATCAATTAGTTCTTGGTAAACTTGCTGGACGCAATTTTGTTGAGAAACCGGGTCTACATCGTTCGTTATTTGGCGATGGAGTTTCCATTATGATTGCATCTTGCCTGGGTGGTCCTCCGAATACAACCTATGGAGAAAATATTGGTGTTATGGGTCTTACAAGAGTATTCAGTGTTTATGTAATAGGCGGAGCAGCGGTATTCGCAATCTTGTTCGGATTTATTGGAAAAATTTCAGCCCTTATTCAATCCATTCCATCAGCTGTGATGGGTGGGGTGTCCATTCTTCTGTTCGGCATCATAGCTTCAAGCGGTTTACGGATGTTGATCGACAGCAAAATCGATTTATCTAAAAATAGAAACTTAGTCATATCCTCTGTTATTTTAATCATTGGTGTTGGTGGTGCAATGCTCAAAATTACCGATCATGCCTCCATTTCTGGAATGGCATTGGCCGCCATTGTAGGTGTCATCTTAAATCTTGTACTTCCCGGTAAGGAAACCAGCGAAAGTCAGGGTTGAAAGTAGATCCAACAAGTAAAATACAGGGGTTAGATTAAGTGCGATAATTCCAGTATGCGATATTGGGATGAATCGACTAAATAAACTAAAACCCTGATTCGTAAAAAACGAATTAGGGTTTTTTTTAGAATATGGGAGGCTGATTGATCGTGAAACATTTGCTTACGATGACAGATTTATCGATTGAGGAAATTACAGGCTTGCTATCAGATGCTGAGGCATTTGCCAATGGGGAAACCTGGATGCCTGCAAAAAGACACTTTGTAGCAAATTTATTTTTTGAAGCGAGCACGCGAACTAAAATCAGCTTTGAAATGGCACAGCGAAAGCTTGGGTTGGATGTAATCCCTTTTGAAGTGCAAGCATCAAGTGTATTAAAAGGTGAAACCCTATCCGATACAGTGAAGACATTAGAAGCGATTGGAGTGGAAACCGTAGTAATTCGTCATACAGAAGATAATTATTTTGCAAATTTAATACAAAGTGGTGTATATTTATCCATAATGAATGCTGGTGATGGATGCGGGCATCATCCTACGCAATGTTTATTGGACTTGATGACCATTAAACAGGAATTTCAAACGTTTCGAGGTTTAAAAGTGGCAATCATAGGAGATACCAGGCATAGCCGCGTAGCGCGATCAAATGCGGAAACACTGACCAGATTAGGTGCAAAGGTTGTATTCTCTGGCCCACAAGCTTGGGCGAATCTCTCAGGAAGCAATGTGGCCTATGAACCAATTGATGACGCCATCGAAAACGCAGATGTAGTTATGTTGCTTCGAATCCAGCATGAACGTCATTCAGTGGAAATGCCAATGAGAAAAATGGAATATTTGAACAGTTATGGATTGACGATTGAAAGGGAGAGACGTCTTAGGAGTAATTGTATAATTATGCATCCTGCGCCAGTAAATAGAGGTGTGGAAATTGATGATTCATTAGTTGAATGCGCTCGTTCGCGAATATTTAAACAAATGGCCAACGGAGTATATGTGAGAATGGCTGCTTTAAAAAATAGTATCGAGCAAAGGGGAGGAGCGGCAAATCATGAATACAATTATAAAAAGTGCGCAATTTTTAACTGATGATGGAACACTGGCCACCAAAGATATCTTAATTCAGAGCGGAGTAATCTCCGATATCCAAGATGAATTGCCCAATCAGCAGGCAAACATCATTCATGCTAAAGGATTTTTGCTGGCGCCTGGTTTTATAGATTTGCATGTTCACTTAAGAGAGCCTGGCGGCGAGCATAAAGAAACGATTGAAACAGGGACACAGGCTGCTGCAAAAGGTGGATTTACTACTGTAGCTGCTATGCCGAATACACGACCTGTTCCGGATACTGCCGAACAATTACGTTCGTTAAATAATAGAATTAGAGAAAAGGCGAGCACAAGGGTATTGCCCTATGCCTCAATTACTATCAGGGAGCTTGGAAAGGAATTAACTGATTTTGAATCTCTGAAAAAATCCGGAGCATTTGCCTTTACAGATGACGGCGTCGGCATCCAGTCAGCTGGTATGATGCTTGAAGCTATGAAAAAAGCTGCAAAACTGAATATGGCCATTGTCGCTCACTGTGAGGATAATACATTAATTCAAAGTGGATGTGTGCATGAAGGAATCTATTCGAGAAAACATGAATTACCCGGTATCCCTTCAGTATGTGAAGCGGTCCATATTGCTAGGGATGTATTACTGGCTGAGACAGCAGGGTGCCATTATCATGTTTGTCATATCAGCACGAAGGAGTCTGTAAGAACGGTTCGTGATGCCAAGAAAGCAGGCATTCATGTAACAGCAGAGGTAACCCCCCATCATTTGTTACTGTCCGAAATGGACATTAAGGAGCTGGATCCTAATTTTAAAATGAATCCGCCTTTAAGAGGTGAGGATGACAAAAAAGCATTGCTAGAAGGCCTGTTAGACGGGACGATTGATTTTATCGCTACGGATCATGCTCCCCATTCAGTAGAGGAAAAATCACAAAATATCAGACTTGCGCCGTTTGGCATAGTTGGATTAGAAACAGCCTTTCCGCTGTTGTATACATATTTGGTAAAAAAGGGAGCGATGACCCTGAAACAATTAATTGATTTCTTGACGATTAAACCAGCGCAAGCATTTGAACTTAACTACGGAAAAATAGAAATAGGGATGCCTGCGGATCTCGTCCTGCTTGATTTAGAAGAAGAACAAGTGATTAATCCTGATACCTTCCTTTCCAAAGGAAAAAACACGCCATTTGCTGGCCTGAGCTGTCAAGGATGGCCGGTCATGACGATTGTGGAAGGAAAAGTAGTTTGGCAGAAAGGAAGTCTAACTGAATGAAGAGACAATTGATTTTAGAAGATGGAACAATTTTTATTGGCGAAGCATTTGGAGGAGAAAGCGATAAAATTGGTGAGGTTGTATTTAATACGGGGATGACCGGTTATCAGGAGATTTTATCTGACCCTTCTTATTGCGGTCAAATTATTACGATGACTTATCCTTTAATCGGCAACTATGGAATCAATAGGGATGATTTTGAGTCAATCGCTCCGAGTCTCAGTGGCCTAATTGTAAAAGAAGTGGCTGATTTTCCTTCGAATTGGAGAAGTGATTTTTCTCTTGATGAATACATGAAAATAAAGAATATTCCTGGCATTGCAGGGATTGATACTCGGAAATTGACAAGAATGATTCGTGAAAGAGGTACAGTAAAAGGTGTAATTTGTTCAATAACTAAAGATGCTGAAACGATGCTCCACCAAGTGAAAGCAACTGTGCTGCCTCGTAATCAGGTTCAAAAGGTATCTACAAAAAAAGCGTTTCCCAGTCCAGGACGCGGTTATCGAGTAGTCGTGGTGGATTTCGGAATGAAGCATGGAATATTAAGAGAATTAAATAATCGAGGCTGTGATGTAATCGTTGTTCCTTATAATACTACCTTTGAAGAAATTATGACGCTGCGTCCGGATGGTATCATGCTGACAAATGGACCGGGAGACCCTGAAAATGTTCCGGAAGCGATTGAAATGATAAGAAAAATTATCGGAAAAGTGCCAATGTTCGGTATTTGTCTCGGTCACCAGTTGTTCGCTTTAGCATGTAATGCTGAAACTGAAAAAATGAAATTTGGGCATCGCGGTTCCAATCACCCAGTTAAAGATTTAAAAACAGGTAAAATTGCACTGACCTCGCAAAACCATGGATACACAGTAAAATATGACTCTATTGAACAAACAGACTTGGAAGTTACGCATATTGCATTAAATGATGGAACGATTGAGGGATTAAGACATAAATACTACGATGCTTTCACCGTCCAATATCACCCAGAATCATCGCCTGGCCCGGAGGACGCAAATTATTTATTTGATCAATTCATTAGCATGATTGAGAGATCCAAACTGAAGGAGGCAGTAAAATGAGTAAACGTACAGATATTAAATCCATCCTGGTTATTGGATCCGGACCGATTGTAATCGGCCAGGCAGCAGAATTTGATTATGCGGGTACACAAGCTTGTCTGGCATTAAAAGAAGAAGGGTATCGTGTAGTCCTGGTAAATTCCAACCCGGCTACAATTATGACAGACACGGAAATTGCAGATGCGGTTTATATTGAGCCATTAACGTTAGAGTTTGTCAGTAAAATCATCCGTAAAGAACGCCCTGATGCTTTATTGCCCACACTTGGAGGCCAAACTGGACTAAATCTGGCTGTAGAACTGTCCAATTCTGGAGTGCTCGAGGAATGCAGTGTTGAAATTCTGGGAACAAAGCTATCGGCAATTGAGCAGGCTGAGGACCGTGATCTATTCCGAACCTTAATGAACGAATTGAATGAACCGGTTCCTGACAGCGCAATTATTCATAATCTGGAAGAAGCCGAGGCTTTTGTTCAGACTGTAGGATACCCTGTAATTGTACGACCGGCTTATACACTTGGAGGGACAGGCGGCGGAATCTGTTCAAACGAAGAGGAATTACGCGAGATTGTAGCCGGTGGTCTCAAGAGCAGTCCTGTCACCCAATGCTTGCTGGAAAAAAGCATTGCAGGGTTCAAGGAAATTGAATATGAGGTCATGAGAGATTCGAATGATAATGCAATCGTAGTTTGTAACATGGAAAATATCGATCCTGTCGGAATACATACGGGAGATTCGATTGTAGTGGCACCGAGCCAAACATTGAGTGACCGGGAATACCAATTATTGCGCAATGCGTCGTTGAAAATTATACGTTCTTTAAAAATTGAAGGAGGCTGCAATGTTCAGCTTGCTCTTGATCCAGATAGCTTCAATTACTACATTATCGAGGTTAACCCAAGGGTGAGCCGTTCGTCTGCCCTTGCTTCTAAAGCAACCGGTTATCCTATCGCAAAGCTTGCAGCTAAAATTGCAGTTGGTTTGACACTCGATGAGATGATCAATCCCGTAACCGGAAAAACTTATGCGAGCTTTGAACCGGCACTTGATTATGTCGTAACCAAAATACCACGCTGGCCTTTTGATAAATTTGAGGAAGGGAACAGAACCCTCGGAACGCAAATGAAAGCAACTGGTGAGGTTATGGCAATCGGCAGAACGTTCGAGGAATCTCTATTAAAAGCAATTCGCTCCCTAGAGGTTGGAATCTTGCACTTTGAACTGCCTAAGGCTGAGATGATCACAGATGAAGAGATAGAAAAACAAATTAAAATAGCAACAGACGAACGACTATTTTATATTGCTGAAGGGTTAAAGCGCGGATTAACGATTCAGTTAATCCATGAATGGTCTCGGATTGATTTATTCTTTCTGCATAAATTTGCAAAGATTGTTGAGATGGAAGCTAAACTGTTAGAAGCCCCCTTCCATCCGAGATATACATTAATAGCCAAAAAACTTGGTTTCTCTGATTATATCTTAGCAAAGCTTTGGAAAAGCTCTGAATTGGAAGTGTATCAGTGGCGCATGGACAATCAAATCAAACCGGTATTTAAAATGGTCGATACCTGTGCTGCGGAGTTTGAATCTGAAACACCATATTTTTACTCCACTTATGAGGATGAGAATGAATCAATCGTAACGCCAAAGAGGAGTGTCGTTGTACTTGGTTCCGGACCCATTCGAATCGGGCAGGGAGTTGAGTTTGATTACGCAACTGTTCATTCTGTCTGGGCGATTAAAGAAGCCGGCTATGAAGCGATTATTATAAACAGCAATCCGGAAACGGTCTCAACAGATTTTAGCATTTCAGACAAACTATATTTTGAGCCCTTAACGATTGAAGATGTGATGAATGTCATTGATTTAGAAAAACCAGAAGGGGTTATTGTACAATTTGGCGGTCAGACAGCCATTAATCTTGCCTCAGCCCTTGTAGAAAGAGGAGTTAAGATACTGGGTACGTCTTTAGAGGATGTGGATCGATCTGAAAATCGCGATATGTTTGAGCAAGCCTTAACAGAATTGAATATCCCGCAGCCTAAAGGGAAAACAGCCTTGTCAGTGGAGGAAGCAGTCGAAGTGGCTGATGAGATTGGATACCCTATTTTGGTAAGACCGTCCTATGTTCTTGGTGGAAGGGCAATGGAGATCGTGGATGATCAGGAGGATTTGCTTCATTATATGAAAAATGCCGTGAAGATAAATCCGAAGCATCCTGTATTAATCGATCGTTATTTAACAGGGAAAGAAATTGAAGTAGATGCAATTTCTGATGGTGAAACAGTTGTTATTCCGGGTATCATGGAGCATATTGAACGTGCTGGAGTCCATTCTGGTGATTCTATAGCAGTCTACCCTCCACAGAATCTGTCAGAAAATACGAAAGAAAAAATTATAGATTATACGATTAAACTAGCAAAGGGTTTGAATATAATTGGTCTGTTTAATATCCAATATGTAGTCTCTAATAATGAAGTGTTTGTAATTGAAGTTAATCCCCGTTCAAGCAGGACGGTACCGTTCTTAAGCAAAATCACTAATGTTCCAATGGCGAAT
This sequence comes from Pradoshia sp. Z3_51, assembly GCF_058215915.1. NCBI lineage: Bacteria > Bacillati > Bacillota > Bacilli > Caryophanales > Bacillaceae > Pradoshia > Pradoshia sp. Z3_51. The sequence goes on from NZ_JBZAJC010000002.1 coordinate 304,006, forward strand.
TTGGCCACTAAGGTCATTTTGGGACAAAAGCTTAAGGATTATGGTCTTGAAAATGGCCTTGTCCCTGAAAAGGCGGGTGTGTTCGTAAAAGTACCAGTATTTTCATTTGCAAAGCTTCGCCAGGTTGAAATTACGCTCGGACCAGAAATGAAATCAACGGGTGAAGTACTGGGAAAAGACGATACATTGCAAAAGGCTTTGTATAAAGGGTTGATTGCTTCAGGAATTCAAATTAAGCAATATGGAACTGTCCTCTTGACTGTTGCGGATAAGGACAAAGAAGAAGCCGTTTTATTTGCAGAACGTTTCAATGAAATTGGTTATCAAATCATCGCTACCGAGGGTACGGCTCAAGCGTTAGATCAAGCGAATATTCCATGCCAAATTGTTGGCAAAATTGGCAGTGAAGAGCCGAATTTATTGGATATGATTCATAATGGAAAAGCACAGCTGGTGATTAATACGTTAACCAAAGGAAAACAGCCTGAACGTGATGGTTTTAGAATTCGCCGTGAATCGGTTGAAAATGGGATTCCTTGTATGACTTCCTTGGATACGGCCAATGCAATTTTAACAGTACTGGAATCGCTAACGTTTTCGACAACTAAAATGAACCATATGCAAACGGCCAAGGAGGCAATCAGTTTATGATTCAAAAAGAGATGATGACCGTCGTCAGCCATCGAATGATTGCACCGAATATATTTGAAATGACTATGGAGGGGACACTTGTCTCCTCCATGGCAATGCCTGGGCAATTTGTACATATCAAAGTATCGAACGGAATAGATCCTTTGCTGCGCAGGCCAATCAGTATATGTAAAATTGACCCTGAGCAATCTCGTTTTACAATCGTTTACAGAGCGGAAGGGAAAGGAACCAGGATTCTTTCTGAAAAAAAAACAGGGGAAAAAGTCGATGTGCTTGGGCCGCTTGGCAACGGGTTTACGGTTGAGGATGTGAACCCGGGAGGAAAAGCGCTTTTGATAGGCGGAGGAATTGGAATACCACCTTTATTGCAGCTATCAAGAGATTTAACGGCTAAAGGTGTATCTGTGATTCATATTTTGGGCCTCCGTACCGCAGCAGATATTTTTTATGAAAACGAATTTGCTGAGCTTGGGGAGACCATTATCACAACTGAAGACGGGACTTACGGAATAAAAGGCTATGTAACAAATGCTTCAGTTCCAATGGACATTGATGTGGTCTATACATGTGGGCCAACACCAATGCTAAAGGCCGTTAAGGATAAATATAAAGGGAAAAAGGTGTTTATTTCGCTTGAAGAGAGAATGGGCTGCGGAATAGGTGCGTGCTTTGCCTGTGTGTGCCGTACCCCGGGAAATGGATACCGGAAGATATGTATCGATGGCCCGGTATTTCGTTCAGAGGAGGTCGTCATATGAATAATCCATTAAGCATGCAGCTGCCTGGATTAGCGTTGAAAAATCCGATTATGCCGGCGTCTGGTTGTTTCGGCTTTGGCATGGAATACAGTCAGTTTTATGATCTCGATAAGCTGGGTGCCGTCATCATTAAATCAACGACACTTGAACCGCGTATTGGAAATCCGACCCCAAGGGTTGCGGAAACAAATGCAGGGATGCTAAATGCCATTGGACTTCAAAACCCTGGCTTGGAGCATGTGATGAATGAGGAGCTTCCATGGCTTGATACGTACGATGTACCGATTATTGCTAATGTGGCAGGAACCATGATGGAGGATTACGTGGAGACGGCGAAACGGATCAGTACAGCTCCGAATGTGCATGCTCTTGAACTGAATATTTCCTGTCCGAATGTAAAATGCGGAGGTATTCAATTTGGTACCGATCCGTCTGTGGCTAAAGAATTAACTAAAGCGGTAAAAGAAGTATCTTCAGTGCCAGTCTATGTTAAATTGTCTCCGAATGTCAGCGATATAGTATCCATTGCGAAGGCAGTTGAAGATGGTGGTGCTGATGGACTGACGATGATTAATACACTAATAGGAATGCGTATTGATCTCAAAACAGCCCAGCCGATTTTAGCTAATCGGACAGGCGGTTTATCAGGGCCGGCCATTAAACCGGTTGCGATTCGAATGATTCATGATGTTAGCTCGCAGGTTTCGATTCCTATCATTGGCATGGGCGGCATTGAAACAGCAGAGGATGTTATTGAATTCCTTTATGCAGGTGCGAGTGCGGTTGCGGTTGGAACAGCCAATTTTATTAATCCGTTTGTTATGCCTGAGATTATTGACGCTCTGCCAGACCTAATTTTATCACTCGGGTTTGATCATATATCAGAATGTGTTGGAAGGAGCTGGAATAGGAATGCGGAATACACCGGTCATCGCACTTGATTTTCCTAATAGAGAGCTAACCTTGCGATTTTTACATAAATTTAATGAGGAAAAATTGGCTGTTAAAGTAGGTATGGAGCTTTATTACGGAGAAGGTCCTTCTATCATCACTGCAATTAAAGGATTGGGACATGACATTTTTTTGGACTTGAAATTGCACGATATTCCTAATACGGTTGGAAAAGCAATGGAGACAGTGGCAAGACTGGGAGTCGATATGGTTAATGTTCATGCAGCAGGCGGAAGAAAGATGATGGAATATGCGCTTGATGGTCTTGAAAAGGGTACCCCTCCTGGAGAAAAAAGACCGCTATGTATAGCGGTTACGCAATTGACAAGCACAAGTGAAGAGCAGATGCAAAGAGAGCAATTCATTCAGACAACCCTGGCTGAAAGTGTCATTCATTATAGTCAATTAGCAAAAGAATCAGGTCTTGATGGAGTAGTTTGCTCCGTACATGAAGTACAGCAAATTAAAAATCAGGTTGGTCGAAATTTCGTAACAGTTACTCCGGGAATTCGTCTGGCCAGTGATGCAGCAGGAGACCAACAAAGGGTGGCTACACCGTTTATGGCTAGTAGGCAGGGCAGTGATTTTATCGTTGTGGGAAGAAGTATTACAACGGCAGAGAATCCAATAGAGGCCTATTATAAGATAGTTGAAGAATGGGAGAGACCGATATGAAAAGAAAAATAGCAGAGCATTTATTATCTATTCAAGCTGTAGCCTTACAGCCAAGCAATCCATTTACTTGGTCATCAGGTATCAAATCCCCGATTTATTGTGATAATCGATTAACGATGTCTTACCCGGAGGTACGGCGGGATGTAGCGAGAGGCCTAGCTCAATTAATAAAAGAAAAATTTCCTGAAGCTGAGATTATTGCAGGAACAGCTACAGCAGGCATTCCGCATGCTGCCTGGGTAAGTGAACAGCTAGATTTGCCGATGATTTATGTTCGTTCCAGTTCAAAAGGGCATGGAAAAGGAAATCAAATTGAAGGGAAAGCGGAAAAGAATGATAAAGTAGTCATCGTGGAGGATTTGATTTCAACAGGAGGAAGTTCGATCACATGTGCCAAGGCATTACGTGAAGTCGGTTGTGATGTACTAGGGGTTGTATCAATCTTTACATATGAAATGGATAAAGCAAGAATTGCATTTGCTGATAGCGAGGTTCCATACTACTCCTTAAGCGATTATTCAACTCTTATCGAAGTTGCGGAAGAACATCAGTACGTGACAAAGGAGGAGCTGAATAAGCTCCGCAAATGGAAGCAAAACCCTTATGATGAGAGCTGGGTTAACTAAAAACATAAAGAATCAGTGGGATAAAATCTGAAATAGTTGGATTTTATCTCTTTTTATTTGTGTCTGTTAAACTTAGATGTTGATAAATATATAATCTGATTGACCGATTGCTAGAATTAGAGAAAGAGTATGCAGCAAGCTGCCAACAAGAAATATCATAATGAAAAAGACTGAGTGGTTATATTCAGCCTTTTTGTTCGTTCGGTTCTTCGGAATAGTCTCCGATGAGGTAAATTTGCATAAAAGGGGGAATGGAGAATGGCAGAGTTACCCGAAATCTATCAATTAAGTACCCAGATGAATGACTCTCTCTCGGGCAAACAAATCGAACGGGTGGAAATAAAGCAGGAAAAGTGCTGCAATGTTTCGGGGTTGGTATTTTCATCACGAGTAATAGGATCAACGGTTAAAGCGGTTCAAAATAAAGGGAAATGGATCATCGTTTCCCTATCGAATGGAGAAAACATGTTAATTTCGCTCGGGATGGGAGGGGATTTGCTTTATTTTGAACCTATTTCATCCAATCCCGTTCAGGAAAAATATCAATTCCTCATCCAATTTCAAGATGGGACAGGGTTTTCCATCCGATTTTGGTGGTTTGGAAAAGTGTATATCGCCAATGATCAAGAAATCAAAGAAGAAAAAATAATCAAAGCTATTGCCTTCACCCCATTCGATAAGGAATTTACCTATGACTATTTCAGACAGTTGGTTAACGGGAAAAAAGCGGGAATTAAATCCTTCTTGTTGAATCAAAAAAACGTCGGCGGAATCGGCAATATGTATATTCACGATATCTTGTTTGAAAGCGGAATCCATCCTCAGAAGAAAGTATCCGACCTATCGGAAGAAGAGGTCAAAAACCTCTATAACAATATGCAGAAACAATTGCACCATTCTTTATCCAAGGGGAGTTTTTCTCTTGAAAAGGATTTTTACGGACATAACGGTGAGTACTTGACGAGTGATTTTCAAATTGCGTATAAAAAAGGGGAACCTTGCCCTAGATGCGGGGAGACCATTCAATCAATCAAAACAGGAAGCACCACTTCATACATTTGCCCTGCGTGTCAGCGGTTATCAAAGACGGAATGAAATATTCTGTCTTTTTCTTGATCGTATTCATCCAGGGAACATCCGTTTTAGTTAGACAATCCCACTTAAAAATGCTTGGAAATACCAAAAATTGGGTAAGGGTGTGAGTGTGAATGTGAATAAAAAGGAGGAAAGATTATGGGGAGACTGGATGGAAAAGTGGCAATTATCACGGGTGCATCACGAGGAATGGGTTCTGAACACGTTAGAGAGTTTGTCAAAGAAGGAGCTAAAGTAGTGATTACGGATATACTCGAAGCGGAAGGAAGGACGTTATCGAAAGAGCTCGGGGAGAACACACTATTTGTGAAACACGATGTTACCAATCCAGACGATTGGAAACATGTCATAAACCAAGCGGTTGAAGCCTTTGGCCCTGTTACGGTTTTGGTGAATAATGCTGGATATGCTGGTCCTGTGTCTTTGCTGACCGATTTGGCAGATGAAGACTACCTCAAAATCATAAGTATAGACCAACATGGAACATTCTATGGGATGAAAGCGTTAATTCCGCATATGATTGAGGCGGGGGGAGGCTCAATTGTGAATATTTCATCTACCGCAGGATTAAGACATGTCAATGGGACCCCCAATGTGGCGTATACGGCAGCCAAACATGCGGTTAACGGGTTGACGAAAGCAGCAGCCGTAGAATACGCCGACAAGAATATTCGAATCAATGTGATATGTCCAGGGGGTGTATTAACCCCACTGCTAAAAGAAACCTATACGCAAGAACAACTGGATATGTATGCTACATCTCCGATAGGACGATTATCAGACCCACAAGAAATCTCTAAACCAGTCTTGTTTTTAGCCTCTGACGACGCCTCCTATATAACGGGAGCGGAATATGTCGTGGATGGGGGACTATTAGCTAGATAGCTCAATCGGGGACAGGTGAAAATCAACCGACTGGCCGTCTTCAGAGGCTCAAAAAAATATCAGGGAAGATCCCTGATATTTTTTTATTGGCAGTCTTTTTCTCCCCCCACTTTAGCAAGTGTGTATAAGGAGGAAATTTAAGAAGATAACAAAACAGGTTAATATAACTGTGGATATACTTTGATACTGTTCGTAATATGCAGCGAGCGGGAACTGATTTTTTTGTTGGGATACGAACGCCCTGGACACTCAGCAATGATGAAGTATCTTATTTCCTATTTAGAGTAATAACAAAAGAATAATAATATAATAAAAACGCAGCGGAAAATTAAAACCGCTGCGTTTATCTATGCTTTTAAGGATAAAACCACTTCTTCATCCGGGGTAACATAGTAGGTTGTTTGATTATCATAGGTTACAAAGCCTGGTTTTGCTCCAGCTGGTTTTTTGACATGCCTGATTAGTGTAGAGTCTACCGGAACTTGGCTCGACTGCCTGGCTTTACTGAAATAGGCAGCCAGAATGGCGGCTTCTTTTATCGTTTGTTCGGTAGGGTTTGCATCGCGGATGACAACATGGGATCCCGGAATATCCTTCGTATGGAACCAAAGCTGATTTTTAGCCGCTAAGCGATTGGTTAAATATTCATTCTGCTTATTGTTTTTACCTACCAAAATTTCCATGCCATCACTGGACAAATAGGAATCAAGGACAGGTTTTAAATCTTTTTTCTTACCTTGCTTTTTGGTATATCTTTTTTTCACATATCCGCCTTCTTCAAGCTCTTCACGGATTTCCTGCAAATCTCTTGGTGAGGCAGTGTTCATTTGGTGGATTAAATTATCGAGATATTGAATTTCGTCATTTGTTTTTTCGATTTGATCGATTACAAAGGATTTGGCGTTCTTTGCCTTTTGGTATTTAGAAAAATACCATTGAGCATTTTCAGAAGGGGTTTTTCGGACATCGAGCTCAATCAAAAGAGTAGGTTGATTTTCATCATAATAATCAATTACTTCAGCACTCTTCATTCCTTTGTTCAAAGCGTAAATATGACCAGTTATCAGTTCCCCGTATTTCTTGAATATTTCTGCCTTCTCAGAATCCTGCAGAGTCTCTTCTAATTTTATTAGTTTCTTTTCATTTTTTTCTTTTTCATTTGAGAGAATTCTCTCCAGGTCATGCGCTTGCTGCTTGACACGATCCCGATCCGCTTTTTGATAATAAAAGCGATCTAACAATAAGCTTAGCGAAGGAAATTCCTTCTTATCACCTTTCAAATGCTGAAGTGGGATGAGGTAAAAAGCTTCCTTATCTCCTGTAACCAATGTTGGCTGATAATTATGTGATTTTAATTGCTCCATTATTGTATTGAAGCTCTCTGGAACGGTCTCCCTGTTTACAAGTCCAGCCCTGTAGGTTATTTCTTTCGCAAGAAGAGGAGAGATACCAGCAAACTGTGTGACCAATTGTTTATCAATTTTGCCAGCAAAATAATCAATATGTGTCAAGCCTTTATCTATATCTGATAGCGGATTGATTTTATTCTGAGCTGGCGGCAAAACGTAGGAATGACCTGGCAATAATGTCCTGTAGCTGTTTAAAGCAGACGGTACATGCTTGATACAGTCTATAATCATATTTCTTTCTTTATCAACAAGAATAATATTGCTGTGTTTGCCCATTATCTCTATGATTAATAATTTTTGAGTTATGTCGCCGATTTCATTGCGCCCTCTAATCTCAAATTTAATGATTCTTTCCAATTCAGGCTGTTCGATTTTCTCTATAAAATAGCCTTCCAAATGTTTACGAAGCAGCATGCAAAACATGGGTGCTTCTGAAGGGTTATCCGTGTTTTCTTCTGTTAGTTGTACACGAGCATAGCTGGGATGTGCAGACAACAGAAGCTTATGATTGGTTCTGCCTGCGCGAATGACTAGCAGTAATTCATTTCTATAGGGCTGATGAATTTTTGTTATTCGTCCACCAGTTAACGTCTCTGATAATTCTTCGGTCATTGCTCTTGTAAAAAAACCGTCAAAGGACATATATGTGACACCTTCTTTAGTAAGTATTCGAATTATAAATCTCCATTCAAACAAGTATAGCATTTTTTAGGACAACTCTGAATAAACATGTATCAAAGAAAGTTATTCGGATTGTTAAGGAGGTTGTATCCGTCACATGAAACTTGCAGAAATGGACAAAGAAAAGCTACAATCCGCTTTTGGAGTACATACAAAAAAAGGGTTAAGTCATCAGGAAGCAAAAAAAAGGTTAAACCAATACGGAGAAAATGAATTAGCAGAAGGAGAAAAGCAATCTGCTTTAATTCTGTTTTTTCAGCAGTTTAAAGATTTTATGGTCCTTATCCTGCTTGCGGCTACTCTCGTTTCAGGTTTGCTGGGAGAGTATATTGATGCAATTGCCATTATCATGATCGTATTGATTAATGGTTTATTAGGGTTCTTTCAGGAAAGGAAAGCAGAAAAATCGCTGTCGGCTTTAAAGGAAATGGCTGCACCTCAAATGATTGTATTACGTGATGGGTTATGGTCGAAAATTCCGGCTAAAGAATGTGTTCCGGGAGATATAGTAAAGTTTTCAAGTGGCGACCGTATTGGTGCAGATGTGAGGATTTTCCAGCAGTATAATCTTGAAATAGAAGAATCTGCATTGACAGGTGAATCGCTCCCTGTTGCTAAAACGGAAGAACCAAAAAGAGATGGGCAAGACGGAATCGGCGATCAGGTTAATATGGCATTTATGGGAACGATGGTAACACGTGGGTCAGGTGAGGGTATAGTTGTTGCGACAGGAATGAAAACGGCAATGGGCCAAATTGCAGATCTGCTGCAAAATGCCAATACGCAACAGACGCCTTTGCAGCTTCGCCTGGAACAACTGGGAAAGATACTCATTGTTGTTGCATTACTGCTGACTTTATTGGTTGTAGGAATTGGTGTTTTACAAGGAAATAACTTATACACCATGGTTCTTGCGGGAGTATCTTTAGCCGTGGCTGCTATTCCGGAAGGTTTACCGGCTATTGTTACGGTAGCCTTATCCCTGGGAGTCCAGCGAATGATTCGACAGAAAGCAATCGTAAGGAAACTGCCTGCTGTAGAAACATTGGGCTGTGCATCAGTCATTTGTTCTGATAAAACAGGGACGATGACTGAGAATAAGATGATGGTGACTAAGGTTTGGGTTTCAGGGCAGCAGTGGTCAGTGTCTGGGAAGGGGTTTGATCCAACCGGTAAGTTTGAATGTGTGAGCGGTCATCAGGATGATACAGAGCTGAAGCAATTGCTAACCTATGGTATCCTCTGTAACAACTCTGAGCTTAAGCTTAAAAAGAAAAAGTATTATATAGATGGGGATCCGACTGAAGGAGCTATGCTTGTTGCCGCTATGAAGAAGGGAATTGACCGCCAGCTTTTATTCGAAAAGTATAAGATTTTAAAGGAGTTTCCTTTTGAATCAGAACGTAAATTAATGAGTGTATTGGTAAAGGATCATAACGGAAGGCAATTTGTCATTACTAAAGGGGCACCTGATGTTTTACTTGGGAAATGTACAACGGTTATGTCCAATGGAAGAGTGAAGCATATGGATGAGCAACTTCGTGAGTCCATAGGGAATACAACTGAACATATGGCTGAACAAGCATTAAGGACAATTGCGGTTGCCTACAAAAGTGTACCAGCCAATCAAGCAATTCTTGACCAAACGGATGCTGAAAATGAATTGATATTCCTTGGCCTTGAAGGAATGATGGATCCACCGCGTCCAGAAGTAAGGAAAGCGGTGCTGGAATGTCGCGATGCCGGTATTAAAACGGTGATGATAACCGGCGATCACTTAATAACAGCAAAGGCTATCGGTAAACAATTGGAGATATTCCGCGAAGGAGACCGTGTGCTGACCGGTAAAGATTTAGATGCGATGTCTGTGGATGATTTGGAAAATATCGTTGATGAGACGACTGTTTTTGCCCGTGTTTCACCAGAGCATAAATTAAAAATAGTCAGTGCCTTTCAACGAGTAGGACATATAGTGGCTATGACAGGAGACGGAGTGAATGATGCACCTGCTATAAAGGCTGCAGATATTGGAATAGCGATGGGTATATCCGGTACAGATGTGGCCAAAGAAACATCTTCTTTAATTTTATTGGACGATAATTTTGCAACCATAAAATCGGCCATAAGAGAAGGCAGAAATATTTACGAAAATATTCGTAAATTCGTACGCTATTTATTAGCATCAAATGTAGGAGAGATTTTAGTTATGCTATTTGCGATGGTCATGGGATTGCCCTTGCCTTTATTGCCAATCCAGATTTTATGGGTAAACCTGGTTACCGATGGATTGCCGGCTATGGCACTGGGACTCGATCAACCTGAAGAAAATGTGATGAAGCGGGGTCCGCGTCATCCAAAAGAAGGCGTATTCGCTAGGGGATTGGGGTGGAAAATCATATCAAGAGGATTCTTGATTGGTATCGCCACATTGCTTGCGTTTATAACTGTATATAAATCAAACCCTGATAATTTACAATATGCTCAGACCGTAGCCTTTGTAACTTTGGTTCTTGCACAATTAATCCATGTATTTGACTGCAGAAGTGAAAAATCAATCTTTTCAAGAAACCCATTTGGCAATATGTATCTTGTATGGGCAGTCGTATCTTCTTTAATTCTTATGCTGATTGCCTTGTACTATCCACCTTTACAAACCGTTTTCCATACGGTGCCGATTGCCCCTCGTGATTGGCTATTAATTGTCGGAATGGCGTCTATTCCAACTTTTTTATTGGCGGGTACATTTTATGTAAGTAAATCTAAATAAATTGTGATATAATTTTTAAGGTAGTAGAGTGAGCTCTATTACCTTTTTATTTTATATTAGCGTGTATAATGTTACTGATTGGAGCTGGGGCCGGATGATTTTAAGCATGACAGGGTATGGAAGAGCGAAGACAGAAAACGATTCTTTATCCATAACCATTGAGATGAAAAGTGTGAATCATCGTTTTTTTGAATGCAGTATCCGATCACCTCGTCAACTGCTCATGTATGAAGACAGGATTAAAAAGATTATTCAGCAAAAGCTGCATAGAGGTAGAATAGAAGTATTTATCAGCCTTCAGGGTGAAGGAACCGTTAAAAGAACGATGACACCTAATTGGGATTTAATTGACCAATTCATGAATATATCTACTGAATTCAATAATAAGTACAGTGCGTTTGCAGAACCGGAGATGACTGATTTGCTTCATCTCGAACATATTATCTCTATTGATGAGAAGGAAGAAGTTAATGCCGATCTTGAGAAAATGCTGCTTGGTACGGTAGAAAAAGCTGCTTCTCGCTTGTCAAATATGCGGGAAACAGAAGGTGAGTTCCTAAAGAGCGATTTAACTGAGCATATTAAAAAATTTGATGCAGAGGTTGAGGATGTCAGGGAGCGTGCACCGGAAGTTGTTAAGCAATATAGCAGCCGGCTCAAACAAAAGCTTGAAGAAGCAGTTGGAGATATCTTTGATCCAAACAGGCTGTTAACAGAAATAGCTTTATTTACAGATAAAGCAGATATACATGAAGAAGTTTCAAGGTTGAAAAGCCATATTGCACAATTTCTAGAATCATTGGAGGCAAGCGGTCCGATTGGCAGAAAGCTTGATTTTCTCATCCAGGAGATGAATCGGGAAACAAATACAATCGGCTCTAAAGCAAACGATGCAATAATTGCAAGAAAAGTTGTCGAGATGAAAACAATTCTTGAGAAAATGAAGGAACAGGTTCAAAATGTAGAATAATACAGTTTATGATAGTACATACAAGCATACACTAGGTAAGAGGGATGGAGGCTGCTTCAATGTCCATAAAGTTGATTAATATTGGATTTGGGAATATAGTTTCTGCTAATCGCATTGTTACCATTGTAAGTCCTGAATCTGCACCTATTAAAAGGATTATTCAGGATGCCAGGGACAAGGGTTCGCTTATAGATGCTACATATGGAAGAAGAACACGCGCAGTGATTATAACCGATAGTGACCATGTGGTTCTTTCAGCGGTACAGCCGGAGACCGTGGCTGCGAGGTTACATGACCGTGATGAGAGCGTGTTGGAAGGATAGGTGATTGTTTTGGAGGAAAAAGGGTTATTAATAGTTTTATCAGGTCCATCTGGAGTGGGGAAAGGTACAGTCAGAAAGGCGATTTTTTCTCAGCCGGATGTTGATTTTCAATATTCAATTTCAGCAACTTCCAGAAAACCTCGTGAGGGAGAAGTTGATGGGGTGGATTATTTCTTTAAATCAAAGGAACAATTTGAAGATATGATTGCCAATGATGAACTTTTGGAGCATGCTGAATATGTGGGAAATTATTATGGAACACCAATTGAATACGTTCGCCAAACGTTAAATGAAGGCAAGGATGTATTTCTTGAAATAGAAGTACAAGGAGCGCGTCAGGTTCGTGAGAAGTTTCCTGACGGTTTATTTATTTTCCTTGCTCCGCCAAGCCTTAAGGAGCTTGAAAATCGAATCGTAACAAGAGGCACGGAAACAGATGAGTTAATCCGTAACCGAATGAAAGCGGCTCGGGAAGAAATCGAAATGATGAATCTTTACGATTATGTAGTTGAAAATGATCGTGTAGAGCATGCGTGCGAGCGCATCAATGCAATCGTGGTGGCTGAACATCTACGCCGTGAACGAGTAGAAAAAAGATACAAAAAATTATTGGAGGATGATAAATAATATGTTATACCCATCTATTGACTCACTATTGACAAAAATTGATTCTAAATATTCTTTGGTATCCGTTGCAGCTAAACGTGCACGTTATATGCAGGAATCTGGAGAAAGCACAAAAATTGCAAAGCCGGTATCTCATAAATATGTTGGAAAAGCGCTTGAGGAAATCCATTCTGGTGACTTAACGTATCGAGTGGTAACTGAAGGTCGTCAAGACTTTTAATAGGCAATGCTTTCGAAAAAACAACCTTACGATTGATAATAAGGTTGTTTTTTTTTGCTGGCTGATGATATGTTTTCGAATTATAGTAAAACATATTAGTGCAAATTTAATAGATAATATATGATATAAAAGATGTATATAAAGGAATTCTCAAGAATACCAGTTATGGAGTGATTAGATGCTTGATAATAAGAAGATACTTGTTTGTGTAACAGGAGGTATTGCTGTATACAAATCGGCCGCCTTAACAAGTAAACTTGTTCAGGCCGGTGCGCAAGTAAAGGTAATAATGAGTGAATCAGCAACTAAATTCGTGATGCCGTTAACTTTTCAGGCTTTATCCAAAAACGATGTTTATATAGATACATTCGACGAGAAAATCCCTGGTAAAATCGCACATATTGAGCTCGCTGACTGGGCGGATGTCATTCTGGTTGCACCTGCTACAGCCAATATTATAGGGAAATTGGCAAATGGAATTGCCGATGATATGATTTCAACTACCTTGCTGGCAGCAACGGCGCCTGTTATGATTGCCCCGGCTATGAATGTCCATATGTATCACCATAAAGCTGTACAGCGAAATATGGCGCAGCTACGGGAAGATGGCTATTTATTTATGGAGCCTTCAGAAGGCTATTTAGCCTGTGGGTATGTTGGTAAGGGAAGGCTGGAAGAACCCGAAACAATTGTTGCTAATTTAGAAGATTTTTTTGCTGAAGAAAAGAAATCATTAAGTGGCAGAAAAGTCCTGATTACAGCTGGTCCAACTCGTGAACGAATCGACCCGGTACGTTATATATCCAATTTTTCGAGCGGTAAAATGGGATATGCTTTAGCGGAGGTGGCAAGAAGCATGGGAGCTGAGGTTACATTGGTGTCAGGCCCGGTGTCATTGGACGCTCCTGCAGGTGTCAAAGTAATTAAAGTAGAAAGTGCTTCCGAAATGTATGAAGCGGTAATGGATGTAATGGATGAGCAGCATATTATTATTGGTACAGCTGCTGTAGCTGATTATAAACCAGCTGTTTATGAGAATCAAAAGGTGAAGAAACAAGCAGGCGACAGTACGCTTGAACTGACTCGTACAAAAGATATTCTCCGAGAGGTTGGTAAGAGAAAAACAAACCAAATCTTGATAGGTTTTGCAGCTGAAACGAATGATTTGGATGAGTATGCAAAGAAAAAGCTGGTTAAGAAAAATGCTGATATGATTGTCGCTAATAATGTGACCCATGAAGGTGCCGGGTTCGGAACGGATACCAATATTGTTACCTTATATAAAAAGGATGGCAGTTTCAGAGAACTTCCTTTACTAAGTAAAGCTGAAGTTGCCAAAGAAATATTTAAAGAAATAGAATCACTTCAAATAAATGAGGATCACTCTTTATGATAGCAGAAGTAATCGTAGATGTACCGGCCCAGCAAACGGACCGTCCATTCGATTATAAAATCCCGGAAAAATGGGCCGGCATTATTCGTGAGGGAATGCGAGTGACAGTTCCTTTTGGCCCAAGGAAATTGCTTGGCTTCGTCGTAAGACTAAAGGAGCATACAGAAGTAAAGGGCTTAAAATCAATCAGCAGTTTATTGGATATTGAACCAGCGCTAAATAACGAATTGTTGGATGTAGGACATTGGCTCGCGGATGAGACGATGTGTTTTAAAATATCAGCATTCCAGGCAATGCTTCCAGCAGCATTGAAAGCAAAGTATGAAAAACAAATCCGGCTTGCTCCAGGTAAGCAGACAAATGATCTCCCAAAACAAATTCAGTATTTGTTCAGTAAAGCGGAAGCCGTCAGCTGGATTAAGATTCAAAATGAGCAGCTTTTGTCCTGTATAAAGACTGAAATTGACAATGGAAATCTTGAAATTACTGTTCAGGTATCTGATAAAACAAAAATAAAAAAGCAAAAATATATAGCGTCATTGCTAACAAGGAACGAGTTGCTTGAACAATTAGACCACTTAAATGCGAATGCCAGCAATCAGAAAAAACTAGTATCCTATCTGGTAGAACATCCTGGGGAGCAATTGCTGGCAAAAGTGCTGGAAGAAACAAATATTAACAGTTCCTCTGCCATCAAACCTCTTGTTTCAAAAGGAATCGTTCAGATTACTGAGAAAGAGGAATATCGTAATCCTTATGCGGAAGGCCAATTTACAAAGGATCAATGCCTGAAGTTAACAGATAACCAACAGGCAGCTATTAATCCGATTAAGTTAGCTATAAAGGAAAATCGGAATGAAAATTTCCTATTATATGGTGTAACGGGAAGCGGCAAAACAGAAATCTATTTACAATCCATCAAGCAAATCGTAGATAAAGGGAAGGAAGCCATTGTTTTGGTGCCTGAAATTTCTTTAACACCCATGATGGTGACTAGATTTAAGCGACGATTTGGAGATTTGGTAGCTGTATTACATAGCGGCCTGTCTCATGGTGAAAAATATGATGAATGGCGCAAAATACAACGCGGAGAAGTTAAGGTTGTAGTTGGTGCCCGTTCCGCTGTATTTGCACCGTTTACTAATTTAGGTCTGATTATTATTGATGAGGAGCATGAGGGTAGTTATAAACAGGAAGAAACACCTCGTTATCATGCACGCGATGTAGCACTTAAACGGGCGGCCTATCACAATTGTCCGGTTGTCCTCGGCAGTGCTACACCGTCTCTGGAGAGTTTTGCAAGAGCGAAAAAAGGTGTATATACGTTGTTAACATTAAATAGCAGAGTAAACGATCAGGCTTTACCAGCTATTTCAGTCGTTGATATGAGGGATGAAATGAGAGGGGGAAACCGCTCGATGTTCTCCGGCCTATTATTTGAAAAGCTGAAGGATCGTGTAGACAAAGGGGAACAGACTGTTCTCTTGTTAAATAAAAGAGGACATTCATCCTTTGTGATGTGCCGAAACTGCGGACTAGTAGTTACATGTCCAAATTGTGATATATCAATGACATATCATCGTGTTCAAGCGCTTATGAAATGCCATTATTGCGGTCTTGAAGAACGGGTTCCAGAGGTTTGTCCTGACTGCGGCAGTGACCATATCCGTTTTTTTGGTACAGGAACTCAAAAGGTTGAGGAAGAGCTGGGGAAATTGCTGCCGCATGCCAGAGTCATTCGAATGGATGTGGATACAACCAGACGCAAAGGAGCACATGAAGCGTTGCTGAAAAAATTCGAAGATGGACAAGCAGATATTCTTCTTGGTACGCAGATGATTGCCAAAGGCCTCGACTTTCCAAGAGTGACTTTGGTAGGGGTTCTTACTGCAGATACAATGCTGCACTTACCTGACTTCCGCTCATCAGAACGTACCTTTCAGCTACTAACGCAGGTCAGTGGGCGTGCCGGAAGACATGAATTGCCAGGCGAAGTGGTAATTCAAACCTATACTCCTGAACATTACAGCATTCAACTGGCATCAGAGCAGGATTATGACGGTTTCTTTATGAGAGAGATGTTCTTACGGAAACAAAATGACTATCCTCCCTATTATTATATCGCGCTTTTAACAATTTCTCATGAAGATGTGATGAAAACGGTGGAAGCAGCCGAGAAAATAGCAGCATTTATTAAGCGGCAGGTAGGGCCGGAAACGGTTGTATTTGGACCATCTGCTTGCCCAATGTCTCGAATCAACAATAGATATAGGTACCAATGTCTGATAAAATACAAGCGGGAACCTAATCTAAGTACAATTTTAAAAAAATTGAATGAAACATATGGACGTAATGCCACCCAATCAGGGTTACAATTATCGATTGATGTCAATCCGTTCATTATGATGTAAATAGAAAGGCGGAAAAGAATAAGTGGCAGTATTACCTATAGTAAAACATCCGGATAAAATTCTTGAAACTCCCTGTAAAAAGGTTGAAGTTTTTGATCGTAAATTAGCGAAGTTACTTGATGATATGTACGACACAATGATAGACGCGGATGGCGTGGGATTGGCTGCGCCGCAAATCGGCAAAAATATTAGAGTAGCGATTGTTGATGTAGATGATGAGTCTGGAACATTTGAATTAATTAATCCGACAATTCTTTCCACGAAGGGTAAGGATCGTGATGTGGAGGGCTGTTTAAGTTTTCCCAATCTGTATGGAGAGGTTGAACGACCTGCATATGTTAAGATACAAGCACAGGATCGTCAGGGACGAACGTATATTTTAGAAGCTGAGGATTACTTGGCCAGAGCTATTCAACATGAAATGGATCATTTGGAAGGAATCTTATTTACTTCAAAAGTTGTGCGTTATATAAGTGAAGAAGAGTTAGAAGGGTATGAAGTAGAATGACTAGAATAATATTTATGGGAACACCTGATTTTTCTGTCGGTGTATTAGAACGTTTAATAAATGATGGATATGAAATCGTTGGTGTCGTAACCCAGCCTGACCGTCCGGTTGGACGGAAACGCATTTTGACACCACCTCCTGTAAAGGTGACAGCCGAGAAACATGGTATTCCAGTTCTCCAGCCAGAAAAAATTCGTGTGGATTCAGAAGTTGACAAGGTACTTGCTTTAAATCCAGACTTAATTGTTACCGCGGCATTTGGACAAATCCTGCCGAATCGTTTATTAGAGGCTCCAAAGTATGGTTGTATAAACGTTCATGCCTCCTTACTGCCTGAATTACGTGGTGGTGCACCTATTCACTATGCAATCATGCAAGGGAAAGAAAAAACAGGTGTAACCATTATGTACATGGTAGAAAAGCTGGATGCAGGTGACATGCTGTCAAAAGTAGAAGTTCCAATTGAGGAAACTGACCATACAGGCAGTTTACATGATAAATTGAGTAAAGCTGGTGCACAACTGGTTTCTGAGACCATTCCAAAATTATTGAATGGAGAAATCACTCCAATTAAACAAAATGAGGAAGATGCTACCTTCGCTTTCAATATTAAAAGAGAACAGGAATTAATCGATTGGGCACAAGGCGGAGAAGAGGTTTATAACCATATCCGCGGTTTACATCCATGGCCTGTAGCCTATACTTTGTTAAATGGAACAGTTTTAAAGGTTTGGTGGGGCGAAAAAGTGAAGACCGCCAAGCAAGGTAGTGCCGGTGAAGTGCTTGATATCGAAAAAGATGGTTTCGTTGTGAAGACAGGAAATGATATAGCAATCAAAATTACTGATTTACAACTAGCTGGTAAAAAGAGAATGACTGCTGAACAGATGCTCCGAGGTACTGCAATCATATCAACAGGAATGAAATTGGGAGAATAAAGAATGCCACAAAAAAAGAATGTAAGAGAAGTTGCGCTTGATATTCTGGTGTCTGTCGAAAAAAGCCAGGCATACAGTAATCTATCATTAAACCATGCCATAAAAGAAAATGAACTCTCCCCACAGGATGTAGGGTTGTTGACCGAGCTGACGTATGGAACGATACAACGGAAAATGACATTGGAATACTATGTTAAACCGTTTATCAAAAACCCTAAAAAGCTTCAATCCTGGGTGTTATTGCTCATTGAAATGACAGTTTTTCAAATGTTTTATCTTGATCGGGTTCCTGATCGGGCTGCTATCCATGAAGCAGTGGAAATTGCAAAAAAACGCGGCCATCGCGGAATTGCCTCATTGGTTAATGGTGTACTGAGGTCTATCCAACGTGAAGGAGTTCCATCATTGGATGACATAAAAGATCCCCTGGAAAAAATCTCAGTCTCAACAAGCCATCCATTATGGCTTGTAAGAAAGTGGGCAGAGGAATTTGGAGTGGCTAAAACCAAGGAAATGTGTGAGGAGAACTTGCACGCTCCTGTTCAAACCGGCAGAGTAAACCTGACGAAAATCAGCAGGGAAGAATTGATGGAAAAGCTGAAAAGCGAAGGATACATGGTTGAACCAAGTCTTTTAATAGAAGAAGGAATTCGCTGCCTCAAAGGTAATATGGCTTTGTCAGCAAGCTTTAAAGAAGGGCTTTTTAGTATTCAGGATGAGAGCTCCATGCTTGTGGCTTATGCTTTAGCACCGAAAGAAAATGATACGATTCTTGATAGCTGTGCGGCTCCAGGCGGGAAAA
This sequence comes from Pradoshia sp. Z3_51, assembly GCF_058215915.1. Taxonomy (NCBI): domain Bacteria; kingdom Bacillati; phylum Bacillota; class Bacilli; order Caryophanales; family Bacillaceae; genus Pradoshia; species Pradoshia sp. Z3_51. The sequence continues at coordinate 322,696 of NZ_JBZAJC010000002.1, forward strand.
CCATGCATATGGCAGAAAAGATGAACGATACCGGGCAAATTTACGCACTTGACCTTCATGCACATAAAACTAAATTAATTGATATGCAGGCAAAACGTCTTGGTTTATCGAATATTGTAACCAAACAAATGGATGCCAGAAAAACTCAAGAATTTTTTGAAACAGAGATGTTTGATAAAGTCCTTGTGGATGCTCCTTGTTCAGGACTAGGAGTGTTAAAGCGTAAACCGGATGCCAAGTATACAAAAAGCGAGAACGATTTGAGCGCGCTTGCGAAAATTCAATTTGATATTTTACATCAAGTATCCCAATTGGTAAAAAAAGGCGGTACAATAGTTTATAGTACTTGTACTGTTGGCAATGATGAAAATAATGATGTGATTGATGCGTTTATACAGGCGCATCCTGAGTTTGAAAAGGATCTTACCCTAAAGGAAAGAATGCCGGAACCGGTAAGACCTTATATAATGGATAATAGTTTGCAAGTACTACCTCAATATTTTGGAAGCGACGGATTTTTTATTGCTTCTATTCGAAAGAAGGCATAAGGAATGGAACAAACAACAGCTAAGGAAGTAAAGAAACAGGAGCAACTCCCATCTATATATTCCTTACAATTAGATCAACTGAAAGAATGGCTTGAAGAAAACGGAGAAAAAGCATTCCGGGCAACACAAATTTTTGAATGGTTATATGAAAAAAGGGTTTCTACTTATGAAGATATGACGAACCTTTCCAAAAATTTACGTACAAAATTGGAAGAATCATTTACATTAACCACTTTAAATACACTAATCAAGCAAACATCAAAAGATGGCACGATTAAATTCTTATTTGAATTGAAGGATGGTTATTCAATCGAGACCGTATTAATGCGCCATGATTATGGAAACTCAGTCTGTGTAACCACACAGGTTGGCTGCAGAATAGGCTGTACATTCTGTGCATCCACTCTGGGCGGGTTAAAGCGAAATCTTGAAGCAGGTGAAATTGTTGCACAGGTTGTAAAAGTGCAGCAGGCCCTTGATGAAACTAATGAGCGTGTTAGTTCCGTAGTAATCATGGGTATCGGGGAACCATTCGATAACTATGATAATATGATGGGATTCTTACGAATCATTAACCATGATAAAGGGTTAAATATCGGAGCGCGTCATATAACGGTTTCAACTAGCGGAATCATTCCTAAAATATATAAATTTGCAGATGAAAAATTACAAATTAATTTTGCGATTTCCCTGCATGCGCCAAACACTGAGCTTCGCAGTAAGCTTATGCCTATTAACAGAGCCTACAAGCTTCCGCAGTTAATGGAAGCTGTTAAGTATTATGTTGAAAAAACGGGCAGAAGGATTACATTTGAATATGGTCTCTTTGGTGGTGAAAATGACCAAGTAGAGCATGCGCTTGAACTTGCGGCACTTATCAAGGATATAAAATGCCATGTGAATTTAATACCGGTCAACTATGTTCCAGAACGGGATTATGTCCGGACACCAAGAGAGCAAATCGATCTGTTTGAAAAAACATTGAAGGATCAAGGCATTAATGTTACTACGAGAAGAGAGCAAGGGCATGATATTGATGCGGCTTGCGGACAACTAAGAGCAAAAGAGAGGAAAGAAGAGACGAGGTGATGGGATGAAGGCAGTTTTTAGGACAGACCGGGGCAAGGTGAGAATCCATAATGAGGATCAGGGCGGTATATTTTACAAGGAAAATTCTCAAATGGTTTTTGCTGTCATTGCCGATGGAATGGGTGGTCACAAAGCTGGTGATGTAGCAAGTGAAATGGCTGTTTCCAAACTAAAAGAAGCATGGGAAACCGAGTTGCAGTCTGATTCACCAAGTTCAATCGAATTGTTTTTGGAGGAGCAGGTTAAAAGGGTTAACCATGAAATTTTTGAGCACTCCATGGCACACGAGGAATGTGAAGGAATGGGGACAACAATAGTTGGCGTAGTTTGTACAGACAAATCAGCCACCATTGTGAATGTTGGAGATTCGAGATGTTATCTGCTGAATGATAGTGGGTTTAAACAAGTAACTGAAGACCATTCCCTGGTTAATGAGCTTGTCCGTTCCGGTCAAATATCTAAAGAAGACGCCGCACATCATCCTAGAAAAAATGTCATCCTTCGCGCTCTTGGAACAGAAAATAGTGTGGATGTAGATATTAAAACAATCAGTTTTGAGGAAGGGGACCGTCTGTTATTATGCTCAGACGGCCTCTCTGATAAACTATCTGAAACTGAAATAGAAACCATTATTACAGGCAATGATTCTTTAGACCATATTGCAGATACATTTATTCAAAAAGCTAATGAAAACGGAGGAGAAGATAATATAACTCTAGTAATCCTTCTGCACAGCTTTGAAAGTGAAAGAGGGTGAGTTATATGTTGACCGGCAAACGAATTAGCGATAGATATAAAATCCTCCGTATGATTGGCGGAGGCGGTATGGCTAATGTTTATCTGGCAAGAGATATGATTCTTGATCGTGATGTAGCATTAAAAATTCTTCGTATGGACTTTTCCAACGATGAGGAATTTATCAGGCGCTTTCATAGGGAGGCACAATCAGCCACAAGCCTGACTCACCCAAACATTGTTAGTATTTATGATGTTGGAGAAGAAGGCGATATATATTATATTGTGATGGAATTTGTCGATGGTATGACCTTAAAGCAATATATCCAAGCCTATTCGCCAATTCCGGTTGAGAAAGCCTTGGATATTATGAAACAAATTACATCAGCGGTCACACATGCCCATCAGAACCATATTGTACATAGAGACATTAAGCCGCATAATGTATTAATTGATCATGACGGCAATGTGAAAATCACTGACTTTGGGATTGCAATGGCTCTTAGTGCAACGTCCATAACTCAAACGAACTCTGTTCTTGGGTCGGTTCATTATTTGTCTCCTGAACAAGCAAGAGGCGGTATGGCGAATAAAAAGTCCGATATCTATTCTTTGGGGATAGTGATGTTTGAATTACTTACAGGCCGATTGCCTTTTTCCGGTGAGTCTGCTGTTTCGATTGCCCTGAAGCATCTGCAATCAGAGACACCGTCTCCAAGACGATGGAATCCAGCTATACCTCAAAGTGTGGAAAATATTATCCTAAAGGCAACCGCAAAGGATTCATTTCACCGATATTCGAGTGTGGAGGAAATGGAACAAGACATAGAAACGGCCTTGAATCCAGACAGATTAAATGAAAGCAAATTTATCATCCCAAGTGATGATGACGCGACAAAAGCGATTCCGATTATTACAAACGATGAAATGTTTGGAAATCATGATGAGACGAAAATCCTGACTCTGGACGAAGATACCGTGATGATGGAACCAGCGGAACAATCAAGCGGTAAAAAGGGATTGTTAAAAAACAAAAAGCAAAAACAAAAGCAAAAGAAAGATAAAACAAAAAAGCAAAAGCAACAGCCTAAGAAAAAGAAAAAATGGCCTAAAATAATTGGGGTTATTTTAGCCAGTCTAATTTTGATTGCTGTTCTGGCTGTCTTGTTTTTGCCGGGAATGCTCGCAGCAAAGGATGTTAAAGTACCTGATGTAAGGGATGAACAATTGGAAAACGCTCTGTCGACTCTAATTGAGCAAGGTTTTGAAATCGGTGAGACGGTTGAAAAGCCTGATGAAGAAATCGCCGCGGGAAATGTTATAAACACTGATCCTGAAGCAGGTGATACCGTTAAGGAAGGTTCAGTTATTAATGTATTTTTCAGCAGTGGCAAAGAGCAGGTAGAAGTTCTCGATTATGAGGATCGGAATTATGAAGATATTAAATCACTCATTGAGGGTTTCGGATTCAAAGATATTGAGATAGAGCGGGTAAATGATGATTCAGAAGTAGGGACTGTACTTGAACAGGATCCTAGGCAAGGGGATGAGGTCATCCCATCGGAAACCATTTTGAAATTAACGCTAAGCAGCGGCCCAGCCAAAATCACCCTGAAAGATTTAACGGATTACAACCAGAGAGCACTGGATGATTATGAGGCTGATACCGGGTTAAAGATTACAATCGCAAAAGAGGAGTACAGTTCGAAAATTAAAGAGGGACAAGTCATTTCCCAGGAACCGGCTGCCGGCACTGCTGTTGAGATTGGGTCGGAAGTCAAAGTAACAGTTTCAAAAGGAGAAGAAGAAATTCCTCCTAAGGTTATGAGTAAAGAGGTTACCATAACGTATGATGAAGAATTAGCCGGTGTGCCACAAACCGTGACCATCCTAATTGAGGACTTAAATAACAATATGACAGAACCTGTTGAAACGTTTGAAATGACTTCAACTGTCAAAAAAACGTTGCAATTTACTATCCCGCATGATGGAAAAGCAGGGTATAAGATTATAAAGGATAACAGTGTTTATGATGAGGGCGTTATTAGTTATTCGGATAGTTAACTTTGAAGGAGGGAACATATGCCTGAAGGAAAAATTATTAAAGCACTGAGCGGCTTTTATTATGTAGCGGATGAAGGTCAAATCATTCAATGCAGAGGCCGAGGTGTTTTCAGAAAACAAAAGGTAACTCCGCTTGTTGGAGATACAGTTATTTATCAAGCGGAAAATCCAACAGATGGATATATAATGGAAATTAAAGAACGCCAAAATGAATTGGTACGTCCTCCTATTTCAAATGTGGATCAAGCGATTCTCGTATTTTCCGCTGCAGAACCGGATTTCAGTACGAGTTTATTGGATCGATTTTTAGTTTTGGTTGAATCGAAGAATATTGCTCCAATTATTTGTATCAGTAAAATGGATTTACTGGAACCTGAAGATGAAAAAAGGATTCATGAATATGCCGATCAGTACAGGGCAATTGGCTATGATGTTATATTAACGTCTTCCTTGGAAGAAGCAGGAGTATCAGAGTTAATGCCTTTCTTGAGGGGGAAAATCTCAGTATTTGCAGGACAATCCGGAGTAGGCAAGTCTTCTTTGTTGAATGTGCTTGATCCTTCTCTTAATTTGAAAACTAATATCATTTCCTCCCATTTGGGCAGGGGGAAGCATACAACAAGACATGTGGAGCTTATTGACCTTGGTGATGGGTTATTAGCTGACACACCTGGTTTTAGTTCGCTTGAATTTACTGAAATTGAAGCAGAGGAGCTGCCAGGCTGTTTCCCTGAAATCAGGGAAAGAAGCTCAGAATGCAAATTTAGAGGCTGCTTGCATGTAAAAGAGCCAAAATGTGCTGTAAAGCATGGTGTTGAAATTGGGGAAATCCAGAAATATAGATACGAGCATTATTTGCAGTTTCTGGAGGAAATAAAAGATAGAAAGCCGAGGTATTAACGATGGTTAAAATTGCTCCATCCATATTATCAGCTGATTTTTCGAAATTGGGAGAGGAAATACGGGATGTAGAAAGAGGGGGAGCAGATTGGATTCATATCGATGTTATGGATGGTCATTTTGTTCCTAATATAACGATTGGTCCACTTATTGTTGATTCTGTACGCCCCATCACTAAATTAACGCTTGATGTTCATCTCATGATTGAAAATCCTGACCAATATATTGAAGCATTTGCAAAGGCCGGTGCTGACTATATAACAGTTCATGCGGAAGCCTGTACACACTTGCATCGTACGATCCAATTAATTAAATCCTATGGGGTTAAGGCAGGGGTAGTATTAAATCCAGGGACGTCACCTGCCGTTTTGGAATATATTTTGGATGATCTTGATATGGTCCTCTTAATGTCGGTCAATCCTGGCTTTGGTGGACAAGCCTTTATTCCAAGTGTCCTTGATAAAATCGAGCAGGTGGATAAAATGATCAAAGAAAAAGGCTTGTCTATCGAAATTGAGATTGATGGCGGTGTAAATGAGGAAACTGCCAAGTTGTGCATTGAAAAAGGTGCAACAGTTCTTGTGGCAGGTTCGGCTATATATAATAAGGATGATAGAAAGAAAGCAATCGCTGCCATTCGTGGGGAATAATTTTGTGTGAGTTTTTTCCCTGTTATAAATTCAGTTAGAAGAGCAGTTTATGTGGTCTATAAATGATTCTAAGTCTATTAGCCAGATCATTGTAAGTATAAAAGAAGTGAGCAGGATTTGTATACCAGGGGGAAACCGATCTGGTATCTGAATTAGTAAAGAATCATATAATAAAAAAGTAAAGGGTTGTCCATTCGCTAAAAGAGGATAACCCTTTTTTTGTGAAAATAAGTAAAGGAGCTGACTTTATGGAAATAAATATCGTCGCAGGCGGTCCTGATATATATATTCCGGATTTAAGGAAGTTAAATAGCAAAGAGATGATTTGGGTTGGTGTTGATCGGGGCTCGCTACAAATTTTAGAGGCGGGTATTCATCTACATAGTGTGTTTGGTGATTTCGATTCAATCTCTAAGGATGAGCTCAACCGTGTACGAGAGCACAGTGAACACTTTTATGAGTATCCTCCTGAAAAAGATGCTACCGACCTGGAATTAGCTCTTGAATGGGCTTATAAGCAAGTGCCGGACAGAATCACGATTTATGGGGCAACGGGCGGCAGAATGGACCATACATTGGCCAATATCATGATGCTTGCAGATGAGAAGCATATGAAAGAAGGAATTCCTACAAGAATAGTGGATCGTAACAATGAGATCAGACTTTTTAAACCTGGTTCCTATGTATTGGATGAGACTGAGTTTAAATACATATCGTTTATACCAATAACAGAAGAAATAGAGGGAATCACCCTTGTAAACTTTAAATATCCATTATCAAATGTCACTCTTTACCGTGGCCGGACATTATCGGTTAGCAATGAATTAAATTTTAAAACTGGTACTTTTTCGTTTTTGAAAGGCATATTATTGGTGGTAAGAAGCAGAGATTGATTTATGTGTTGGAATTTTTACTATATAAATGAAAATGTATAATGAGAACCGGGCAGAGCTAAGGAGGGACACAATGAAATTTTATACAATTAAATTGCCCCGCTTTTTGGGAGGAATCGTCAAGGCGATGTTGGGAGCTTTTAAGAAAGGATAATTAAATATATGGCACCCTGTAAAAGGGTGTTTTTCTTATGTTTAATTTAATTCTTTATAAAATTTCTTGTCTTAGGCTAAGTCCTGGAAATTATAAAAATTTTCCTTCGGTGGTTTTATTTTCATAAAAATATTCAAGAACACAAGACTAAACAGGGGTTATGATGGGAAAAATAAACAAGCATCCTTTAAAAGGATGCTTGTTTTCGTTTATTATACGCGTTCAACTTTACCAGATTTTAACGCTCTTGTAGAAACGTATACTCTTTTCGGTTTTCCGTTAACAAGAATACGAACTTTTTGAACGTTAGCTTTCCATGTACGTTTGTTAGCGTTCATGGCATGAGAACGATGGTTTCCGGAAGTTGTTTTTCTGCCGGTAATAACACATTTGCGTGACATAGCCCAATTCCCTCCTTACTGCCTATATTAATCATTTCTTTTTTAGTCGGTCTCTTCAAAAGATACTTTAATAATTTAACATACCTATCGCTATAATGCAATACAATTGAAAGGGTCTTTCAAGAAAAAAACCTTGACATACTATTTTATCTTTGATTAATTGGAAAAGGATAAAGGCTTTCCATTCAAAAGTGATTATAGTAAAATGGATTCTAGCTATGGTTACTATAAAGGGGGAACAAACATGTCCATTGAAATGAGTACAAAATACGGACAAATAGATATTTCTAATGATGTATTAGCAATCATTGCTGGTGGAGCAGCCGTAGATTGTTACGGGATCGTCGGTATGGCTTCAAAACATCAGATTAAAGACGGAATCAGTGAGATACTGCGTAAAGAGAACTTTTCCAAAGGAGTCGTAGTCAGACAGGTTGAAGATGAATTACATATTGATATGTATATCATTGTAAGCTACGGAACAAAAATTTCCGAAATAGCTCATAATGTTCAATCTAAGGTTAAATATACATTAAGCCAAACTGTTGGACTTTCGGTAGAATCCGTTAATATCTTTGTTCAAGGGGTTCGTGTTACGAATCCGTAATTTAAGGAGGAAATTTGAGTGGCTATAACATCTATTGACGGCAAAAGATTCGCCGAAATGGTCATACAGGGTGCGAACAGGCTGTCTGCCAACGCTAAATTAGTTGATTCATTAAACGTATTTCCTGTGCCTGATGGTGATACAGGAACAAATATGAATCTTTCCATGACATCAGGTGCTAAAGAAGTGAAAAATAATGTACAGGACCATATTGGTAAGGTTGGTTCTTCTTTAGCTAAAGGATTGTTGATGGGAGCGCGTGGAAACTCAGGCGTTATTTTATCCCAATTATTCAGGGGATTTGCAAAAAATATTGAGCCAAAAGCGACCATTGATGGTAAAGAATTTGCTTTGGCATTTGAAGCTGGTGTAGAAACTGCCTACAAAGCGGTTATGAAACCTGTTGAAGGAACGATCCTGACGGTTGCTAGAGAAGCATCAAAAGCAGGCCTTGCAGCTTCTGAAACGGAAACAAATATCATTGCAATTATGGAAGCTATTTTGAAAGAAGCTAAAGCTTCATTAAAACGTACTCCAGATTTATTGCCAGTGCTTAAAGAAGTAGGCGTAGTAGATAGTGGTGGTCAGGGATTAGTTTTCGTTTATGAAGGATTTCTGGCTGAATTAAAAGGTGAAAAGCTTGCTGAAACACCTGAATCCATGCCTAAGATGGATGAGCTTGTAAAAGCAGAGCATCATATCAATGTTCAGGGACATATGAAAACAGAAGATATCGAATTTGGATATTGCACAGAGTTCATGGTCCGTTTTGAACCTGAAAAGATTGCTGAGAATCCTTTCAATGAAGAGCAGTTCAGAAATGACTTGAGCCAGTACGGTGATTCCCTGCTTGTCATTGCAGATGATGATATCGTAAAAGTCCATGTTCATGCAGAAAATCCTGGGAACTGTTTAAATTACGCTCAACAATACGGCAGCTTGATTAAAATCAAAATCGAGAATATGCGTGAACAGCATTCAACGATTTTAAATGAAACTGCGAATGACTTACGAGAAACTGCACCTGTAAAAACAGAGAAGAAAGATTTTGGTGTAGTAGCGATTGCTATGGGCGAAGGAATTGCTGATTTGTTCAGAAGCATCGGTGCAGATGTGGTGATTGAAGGCGGACAAACTATGAACCCTTCAACTGAAGATATCGTAAAAGCAATTGAATCTGTTAATGCAGATCATGTATACATCCTTCCAAATAATAAAAATATTATTATGGCAGCTGAACAGGCTTCCGATGTAATGGAAAAGGCTGTTACAGTGATTCCAAGTAAGACGATACCTCAAGGGTTAACTGCCTTGTTGTCCTTTAATCCTGCTGCTTCAGCAAGCGAGAATGAAGGTATAATGAAAGACGCGCTGGAGAGTGTTATAACAGGACAAGTTACGTTTGCGGTACGTGACACAAACATTGAAGGTCTTGAAATCGAGAAAAACGACTATATGGGCCTAATTGATGGTAAGATAAAAGTGAAAAACAAGGATAGAGTGGAAGCGGCTAAACAGGTGCTTGAAAACATTCTGGATGATGCTGAAATCTTAACGATTCTTTATGGTGAAGAGAGCTCACAGGATGAAGTGGACCGTCTAGTTCAATACTGTGCGGATAGCTACCCAGAAGTAGAAGTTGAAGTGCATAACGGAAAACAGCCGTTGTACTCCTATATTTTTGCTGCTGAATAAAAAGCATATATAAATCATCACATTAATAGAAGGGGGATACCCCTTCTATTTCAGTATGTAAAGATTTTTTTTGATTTTACTGGGAGAGGATAAGAAATGAAATATAAAAGTGGATTTGATATAATCGGCCCAATCATGGTTGGTCCTTCCAGTTCTCATACGGCTGGGGCTGCACGAATAGGGCGGGTGGCGAGAAGCCTGTTTAATAGAAAGCCTAAATGGGCGATTATTTCATTTTATGGTTCATTTGCCAAAACGTACAAGGGACATGGAACCGATGTCGCCATTGTGGCTGGGTTATTAGATTTCGATACTTCGGATACACGTCTTATTCAATCTCTTGACATAGCAAAAGAGCAGAACATAGAAATCACATTTGTAGAAGAAGATGCTGTAACTGATCATCCAAATACAGCCAGAATTAGAATGGGCGATGATACCGGAGAAATGGAATTAGTCGGCATTTCGATAGGCGGTGGAAAAATAGAAATACTTGAACTGAATGGGTTTGAATTACGTTTATCAGGCCATCACCCGGCCATTTTAGTTGTACACGACGATCGTTTCGGAGCTATAGCAAGTGTTTCTAATGTCCTAGCCAAGCATGAAATTAATATTGGTCATATGGAAGTATCGCGAAAAGATGTAGGAAAAATGGCTCTAATGACAATTGAGGTCGATCAAAATATCGGTGATGATATAGTAGAGGAAATTTCATTGCTGAATCATGTGACACAAGTTACAAAAGTTTCAGATTAAAAGCAGACTACCCTTTATTAGGAGGTTACTGTATGTTTCGCAATGTTGCCGAATTAGTTAAACTTGCTGAAAATAAAGGTGAGAAGATATTTGACATGATTCAGCAGGGAATGAAGTGCATCGTCATATCAAAGGAAATGCTTATCAGGCAGATGAATCAAATTCTAGCCGTTTTGGAACAAGCTATCGAAAGAGGATGGGATGACATTCGTTCTCATATACGGTTTAGCATCCTCTGTGATGAAAGAATTAAAGCAATGGTTAACATCATACAAATGTTGCCGATATCATTGCATGAAACAGCTCAAGGTGGATTAGCTGCTACACCAACGGGCAAAGAAATAAATGAAAAATACTTAGGATTTCAAAGGATATAAAATGAGTAGACTAAATGATTTATCAGTAGATACAGTAAAGGGGATAGGACCTGAATCCGCTCTGCAGCTTAATAATCTTGGCATTTATACAGTTGCGGATTTGCTTGAATATTTTCCGTATCGCTATGAAGATTTTCGAATTAAAGATATCGTGGAAGCAGCCCATGATGAACGTCTAACGATTGAGGGTGTTATTCAATCAGCCCCAAATTTAACCTATTTCGGACGAAAAAAATCCCGCTTAAATGTTAAACTTTTAACGGGACGCCACATTATTACTGTTACATTCTTCAATCAACCCTATATGAAAAACAAATTAAAACTGAATGAAACGATAACGGTAACAGGGAAATGGGATAAAAACCGTTTAACCCTGACGGCATCTGAATATAAACTGGGTTCAGAGGCGAGGGAACAGGAATTTGAACCAGTTTATCATACAAAAGGTGATATCTCTGTCAAATCACTGCGCAAATGGATTAAAAATGCGTATCTTGCTCATAGAGAAGATCTTGTAGAAATTTTACCTGAACATTATCTTACCCAATATAAATTACCGGAAAGAGGTCTTGCTTTACGTTACTTGCATTTTCCTCAGAACGCCGCTGAAGTAAAGCATGCACACAGGAGATTTGTCTACGAGGAATTTTTATTGTTTCAAATTAAAATGCAGGCCCTTAGGAAAGTTAAAAGGGAAAATTCAAATGGACAGTCTCATATGTACGATAATACGAAATTGAAGAAGTTTATCGCTTCTTTACCATTTGAGCTGACAGATGCTCAAAAAAAGGTCGTAAATGAAATTGCGCAGGATTTACGGTCTCCTTATCGTATGAATCGACTGCTCCAGGGGGATGTTGGTTCTGGAAAAACGGTAGTGGCAGCAATCCTTCTTTATGCTGTAGTGACTGCCGGGTATCAAGGCGCCTTAATGGTACCGACTGAAATTTTGGCAGAGCAGCATGCCAATTCCCTGTTTGAACTTCTGCAGCCCTTTGGTGTAAATGTAGCTCTGCTAACATCGAGTGTGAAGGGAAAACGCCGGAGAGAAATGATGGAGATGCTTGAACAAGGTGAAATCGATATATTAATAGGAACACATGCTTTAATACAAAAGGATGTTAATTTCAAAAACCTCGGCCTTGTCATTACAGATGAACAACATCGGTTTGGTGTGGAGCAACGTCGTATATTGAGGGAAAAAGGGGAGAGTCCCGATGTATTATTCATGACCGCTACGCCTATTCCCAGAACTCTTGCGATAACGGTGTTTGGTGAAATGGATGTATCAATCATTGATCAAATGCCATCTGGAAGGAAAAAGATAGAAACGTATTGGGCCAAGCATAATATGTTAGACAGAATTCTGGCATTTATGAGCAAGGAATTGGACAATGGACGGCAGGCATATGTGATTTGTCCACTGATTGAGGAATCAGAAAAGCTGGATTTGCAAAATGTATTGGATGTTCATACGGCTATGACACAGTATTTTAGCCCGAAATATTCTGTTGGGCTTATGCATGGTAAGCTCCATTCAGATGAAAAGGATGAAATCATGCGCGGTTTCGGAAATAATGATATTCAAGTCCTCGTATCAACGACCGTCGTGGAAGTGGGGGTGAATGTGCCTAATGCGACTGTGATGGTGATTTATGATGCCGAAAGATTTGGTTTGTCGCAGCTTCATCAATTAAGAGGCCGTGTAGGACGGGGTGCAGAACAATCCTATTGTATCTTAATAGCAGACCCAAAAACAGAGGTGGGAATTGAACGGTTGAATGCAATGTGCGATACAACTGATGGTTTCGCATTGAGTGAGAAGGATTTAGAGTTAAGAGGACCAGGGGACTTTTTTGGCAGAAAGCAGAGTGGGGTACCTGAATTTAAGATAGCAGACATGGTGCATGACTACCGCGCGCTTGAAACGGCCAGGAAGGATGCTGAAGAATTAATTTCCGGAAATGAATTCTGGACTGACGAAAAGTATAAATATCTAAGAGATTATCTGGCTGGCTCTGGGATTCTAGAGGGAGAGAAATTAGATTGATTAACAGATTGCATGATAACCCGAAAAATTCTTGCAATCTGGTTTTTTAAATTATATACTACTATTAGTACCTAGTCATAATACTTCGGAAGGTGAAGGTTTTTGAAAAGAAACAAGAAGGATAGACAAGCTATATTAAAGGATATGATACAGGATAATCCTTTTATTACCGATGAGGAATTGGCTGAACAATTAAAGGTTAGTATCCAAACGATTCGTCTGGATCGCCTCGAACTATCCATCCCGGAATTGAGAGAAAGAATAAAGTCTGTCGCCGAGAAAAGAATGACAGACGAGATTAAATCTTTACCTGTTGATGAAATAATCGGGGATATTATTGATCTTGATTTAGATAACAGTGCTATTTCCTTGTTGGATATAAAACCTGAACATGTATTTAAGAGAAATAAAATAGCCAGAGGGCATCATTTATTCGCACAAGCCAATTCATTGGCCGTTGCGGTAACTAATGAGGAACTGGCGTTAACAGCAAAAGCTGCCATCCACTTCACAAAATCTGTGTATGAAGGCGATCGTGTGATTGCCAAAGCCAAGGTTATTGAAGTGGATAACGATAAAGGAAGATCCCTGATTACTGTGCATAGCTATGTAGGTAAGGAGCTTGTATTTAAAGGGGAGTTTTCCATGTACCGAACGACTACAGAGAAAAAGGATGAACAAGAATGAAAATTGCATTAGATGCTATGGGTGGAGACCACGGACCAAAAGAGTCTGTGAAAGGCGCAGAAAAAGCGATTAAATCTTTCCCGGAACTAGAAATTATGCTTATTGGCGATGAAGCTGAAATTAAAAAGCATTTAACTTCAGATGAACGGATAACCATTATCCATACGAATGAGGTTATAACTGGTGATGATGAACCGGTAAGAGCCGTGCGAAGAAAGAAAAATGCCTCTATGGTACTTGCTGCTCAGTATGTAAAAGATGGACAGGCCGATGCGTGCATCTCAGCAGGAAATACGGGAGCTCTAATGGCCGCAGGTCTCTTTGTGGTTGGAAGAATTGATGGAATTGATCGACCTGCACTTAGCCCAACGTTACCGACAATTGATGGAAAAGGATTTGTTCTGTTGGATGTGGGAGCCAATGCTGATGCGAAGCCGGAGCATCTTTACCAATATGGCTTGATGGGGTCTGTTTATGCTGAGAAGGTCCGCAATATTGAAAAACCGCGAGTTGGTTTATTGAATATTGGTACCGAGGATAAAAAAGGAAATGAGCTTACCAAGCAGGCATTTGCTTTATTGAAGGATGCTGACTTTAATTTTATCGGTAATGTGGAAGCTCGGGATTTGTTAAATGGAGTAGCTGATGTTGTCGTAACCGACGGGTTTACCGGAAACATGGTTTTAAAAACAACTGAAGGTACGGCTTCTGCTTTATTTAAAATGTTAAAAGAAGCGATGATGGTCGATCTAAAGAGCAAACTGGCCGCAGCTGTTTTAAAGCCAGGGTTTAAAGAACTGAAAAATAAGCTGGATTACTCTGAATACGGTGGTGCAGGTCTATTTGGATTAAAAGCTCCTGTCATAAAAGCACATGGTTCCTCAGATGCAAATGCATTCTATAATGCCATTCGTCAGGCGAAAATTATGGTAGAACATCATGTTGCAGAAACGATTCATGAGGCAATAAAATAAACGAAGAAAAGGGAACAAATGTAAGGGGACGAATAGTGAGGGGGATATGATGACTAAATTTGCTTTTATTTTTCCGGGTCAGGGCTCACAAACTGTAGGTATGGGAAAAGATGCTTACGACAATTATCAAAATGTGAAAAATCTCTTTTTAAAAGCAGATGAATGCTTGGCTGAAGAGTTCAGTAAGCTTATTTTCGAAGGACCGCAAGAGAAATTGACACGTACATACAATGCTCAGCCGAGTCTGTTAATTACAAGTTTAGCGCTTCTTAGCGTATTTCGTGAAATGTCTGATTTAAAACCTGATTATATGGCAGGCCACAGCCTGGGTGAATATACGGCTTATGCTGCAGCTGGGTCCATTCAATACGAGGATGCGGTAAAACTCGTACGAAATCGAGGCTTATATATGGAGCAGGCTGTTCCATCTGGGATAGGCACGATGAGTGCTATTCTTGGTATGGATGAGTCAAGTCTAGAAGAAGTAACGAAAACGATAACGAATCAAGGTGAACCTGTACAATTAGCAAACTTAAATTCCCCAGGCCAAATTATTATCTCTGGAACAATGGATGGGGTAAGATTGGCAGGAGAGCTTGCAAAGGAAAAAGGAGCAAAGAGAGTGCTTCCCCTGGAAGTCAGCGGTCCTTTTCACTCTTCGTTGATGAAACCCGCAGCGAGTAAGCTTGCGGATACACTCAATACAATAGAAATTAGGACTCCTGATTATCCAATCATATCGAACTATACGGGAACCCTAGCTGGAACAGGTGATGAAATAAAAGACAGTCTGGTCAAACAGCTGTATTCTCCAGTGAAATGGCAGCAATCTGTTGAGTATATGATTCATGAAGGTGTGACAACCTTTATCGAATTTGGTCCTGGAACTGTTCTTTCAGGCCTAGTTAAGAAAATCAACCGCGGTGTTAAAGTATACTCAGTCAAAGATATTGAATCATGTAAAAATGTGGTCAGTTCACTTGATGCGGAGGTTAAAGCAAATGGGTAAATTGGATGGGAAAATTGCGCTTGTGACGGGCGCATCTAGAGGAATCGGTCGTGCCATTGCTATTGCTCTGGCAAAAGAAGGGGCTTCAGTTGCTGTTAATTATGCCGGGAACAGCGAAAAAGCTGAAAATGTTGTTAAAGAAATAACGGAGATTGGCAGAGAAGCAATATCCATCCAGGGGGATGTGACAAATGCTGAGTCTGTTACTGATATGGTGAAAATTGTAACTGAAAAATTTGGCAAGATTGATATTTTGATAAATAATGCAGGAATCACACGTGACAATTTGTTGATCCGTATGAAGGAAGATGATTGGGATTCTGTCATCAATACAAACTTAAAAGGTGTTTTCCTTTGTACAAAAGCTGTATCCAGGCAAATGATGAAGCAAAGGCAGGGACGGATTATTAATATTTCGTCTGTGGTGGGTGTGAGCGGAAATGCCGGTCAGGCCAATTATGTAGCTGCTAAATCAGGAGTCATAGGGTTAACCAAAACATCGGCTAAAGAATTGGCAACACGTGGGATTACTGTAAATGCGATTGCCCCTGGATTTATTGAAACAGATATGACCAATGCATTAACGGAGAATGTTGGAGAGCAAATGTTGAAGCAAATACCATTGGGCCGATTTGGTAAGCCGGAGGACGTGGCTAAAACAGCTGTTTTCCTGGCTGCGGAAGATTCCGGATATATTACTGGCCAAACGATTCATGTCGATGGCGGAATGGTTATGTAATAACCCAAAGATTGAATATGTCGATTAACCCTTGTACAATATACTAGATGCAATCTTGAAGGGAGGTGAAGTTGTGTCAGACGTATTAGAGAAAGTATCTAAAATAATCGTAGATCGCCTTGGTGTAGATGAATCCGAAGTAACACTTGAAGCTTCTTTTAAAGATGATCTTGGTGCTGATTCCCTTGATGTTGTGGAATTGGTTATGGAACTTGAAGATGAATTCGGTATGGAAATTTCAGATGATGATGCTGAAAAAATTTCAACAGTTGGCGATGCTGTGAACTACATAAAAAGCCAAAACTAATTAGTTCTTATGAAAAGCTCCGTATAAATACGGGGCTTTTCATGCTATTATAATAAAAGTCTGTATATATCAAAGAATTTCGTTATCAATTTGTACCTTTTCCAATTCTTTGGATTTATATATACTAAAATGTGAGAAACTTTTTAGTCAGATTTAGCAGGGGGTCAATATGCAGAAGAGTAAAAGAAAGATAAACAATGATGCAGATTTTATCGCATTTCAGGATCGGCTTGGTGTTTCATTTGAAAACATCAATTTATTAAAACAAGCATTTACACATTCATCCTATGTGAATGAGCATCGTCGCAAGCCATATGAAGATAACGAACGATTGGAATTTTTGGGGGATGCGGTATTGGAATTGACTGTATCACAATTTTTATACAAAAAATTCAATACGATGAGTGAAGGAGAATTAACAAAGCTTAGAGCTGCTATCGTTTGTGAGCCTTCACTTGTTAAGTTTGCCACTGAATATTCCTTTGGTCCTTTAATATTACTTGGAAAAGGGGAAGAAATGACTGGAGGAAGGGAACGTCCGGCTCTTCTGGCAGATGTCTTTGAGGCTTTTATCGGGGCATTATATTTAGACCAGGGGTTAGATGTCGTAATTGAGTTCCTCAAAAAATCAGTCTATCCAAAAATAGATAACGGTGCTTTTTCTCATGTGATGGATTTTAAGAGCCAGTTACAGGAATTGGTTCAGAAAGACGGAATTGGTACATTGGAATACAAAATTCTTAATGAAAAAGGTCCTGCACACAACAGAGAATTTATCGCCAGAGTATCCTTGAATGGGAAGGAATTTGGAGCAGGTAAGGGCAAATCGAAAAAAGAAGCAGAACAACATGCTGCGCAGCAAGCATTGATGCACTTGCAGAAAAGCAGTAAATAAATGATTAAAAGGCAGTTGGGTACCATGTCAGAAGATAAACAATTGTTTTTGAAACGATTGGATATAGTAGGTTTCAAATCTTTTGCTGAACGCATTTCCGTTGAATTTGTTTCGGGTGTAACTGCTGTAGTAGGTCCGAATGGAAGCGGAAAAAGCAATATCACAGATTCAATCCGTTGGGTGTTGGGTGAACAATCTGCAAAATCGTTGAGGGGCTCCAAAATGGAGGATATTATTTTTGCTGGAAGTGACTCCAGAAAGGCTCTTAACTTTGCAGAGGTTACACTTACATTAAATAATGAAAGTCAGTTCCTTCCGATTGATTTCCATGAAGTTAGTGTCACAAGAAGGGTGACCCGTTCTGGTGACAGTGACTTTTTCATTAATAAAAAACCATGTCGTTTGAAAGACATCGTTGATTTATTCATGGATTCAGGACTTGGGAAGGAAGCTTTTTCAATTATAAGCCAAGGGAAAGTAGAAGAGATTTTAAGCAGTAAAGCGGAGGAACGCCGCACTATATTTGAAGAAGCAGCTGGTGTATTAAAATATAAAACAAGGAAGAAGAAAGCGGAGGTTAAGCTTGAGGAAACAAGGGCTAACCTGAACCGTGTTCATGATATTTTACATGAACTGGAGGGACAGGTGGAGCCACTCAAGATACAGGCATCCATTGCCCGCGATTATCTTCAGCAAAAAGAGGAACTTGAGGAATTTGAAGCTGCCTTGCTTGTATATGAAATTGAAGTCCTTCACGAAAAATGGACTTCATTATCAAAGCAGCTTGAAGAGCATCAAATAAAGGATTCTGAATTCAGTTTATTAATTCAGAAAAAGGAATCCGCAGTAGAAGCGACTCGCTTGCAGTTGACTGAGCTAGATAATCGTATTCAGTCTTTACAGTCTACTTTGTTATCTGTCAGTGAAGAACTTGAAAAGGTAGAAGGCCGTAAACAAGTTTTAATTGAAAGAATGAAGAATGCAAGCCAAAACAAGCAGCATCTTGAAAAAAGTCTGCAAAACTGGCGAGATAAATTGATTCAGGTCTCACGTATCCGAGATGAAAAAGTGGGTACATTGCATCTTCTTCAGGCAGAAACGAAAAACTTTAAACAAAAATTACAGGAAAAACAAAATTTGCTTAGTAACTTTGCGGGAGACCTGGAAGCTAAAATTGATGCTCTGAAAAGTGAGTATATTGAACAGTTAAACCAACAGGCTGCGGCGAAACATGAGCTGACCTATTTAGAACAGCAATTAAGTCAACAGCAAAGTAAGCATGCAAAATTAGACCTTGATAATGGCAAATTATTGTCTTCTAGGGAACAGGTGACGGCTCGCTTGAAAGAAACGGAAATCCGACTCCATGCCGTTCAGCAGGATCTAGAGAACCAAATTTATCGTTATCGTGAATTACAGCATTCGCATGAAAATTTAAAAACCCAATATGAAAAACAGGAAAAAACTCTTTATCAGGCATATCAATATTTGCAAAAAGCGAAATCACGAAAAGAAATGCTTGAAGAAATGGAAGAGGATTACTCCGGATTTTTCCAGGGTGTAAAAGAAATTCTTAAAGAAAAGAATAAAAAATTACATGGAATTGAAGGCGCTATTGCTGAATTACTTAATGTGCCGAAGGATTATGCGGTTGCCATTGAGACTGCTCTGGGTGGAGCCCTGCAAAATATTGTAGTGGAAGAAGAACATCATGCACGTACAGCGATTGCTTTCTTAAAACGAAATCGACTTGGAAGAGCTACGTTCTTGCCTTTATCCACAATAAAAGGTAAGTCTGTCCCTTCTCAGGTTTTACAGACTGCTGGGTCTCATCAAGCTTTTATTGGGCTTGCTGCTGATCTTGTTCAGTATGATGAGAAGTATAAAGAAGTTATGACGAGTCTTTTGGGCAATGTTTTCATTGTTCAGGATTTGATCGGAGCTAATGAAATTGCAAAGCTTACAGGATATCGGTATAGAATTGTTACCCTGGAAGGGGATATTGTCAGTCCAGGTGGAGCAATGACAGGTGGAGCGAACAGACAGTCGGGTTCATCTATTCTTTCACGTAAGGGAGAAAAAGAGGAACTTGTCGAGAAAATTGCGCAAATGGACGAGCAGACAGCCAAGCTGGAAGCTCATGTAAAGAAAATCAAAGCAGATTTGGCTGATTCTGAGAAACAAGTCACCCGTCTTCGTGAAGCTGGTGAAACGCTTCGTTTGAATGAAGAATCTATTAAAGGGCAAATAAGAGAGCTGCAGCTTGAAGAACGCAATGTCAATGAACGATTAACGATTTATGATATGGAAAAATCGTCACTTGATGAAGAACGCCATATGAAAGAAAGTCGTATAAAGGAATTGGTAAACAGTCTCTCCTCCTATGAACAATCCATTAAACAAATGGATGCTGATATTAGCAGGTATACCGAGCAAAAGCAGATGGATCAATCGAGCAAGGATTCCCTTGTAGAGGAATTGAATGAATTAAAGATTCAATTAGCATCAAAAACCGAACAGCTTCAGCATCAGCAAAATGAAGTAGAGCGGTTGACATCAGAATTAAATGAGGTAAAACAAAACATTCGTGAAAATGAAGAAGACCTTTCTCTGTTAAATGGTGAAATGTCATCAAGCTCCACAGGTGAAACTAATCTGGAACAAACTGCAGCAGAGAAGCTGGAACAAAAGGAACAAGCGGTTCGTGAAATTGAAGCTTCACGAGCAAAGCGACAGGAACTATTAGAGCTTGTTGAAGAAAATGAAATGGAACTAAAAGAGTGGAAACGCCAGCATAGAGGACTATCAGAAACATTAAAAGACGAAGAGATTAAACTCAATCGTTTAGATGTGGAAATGGACACCCGTTTGGATACGCTTCGGGAGGAATATGCACTTACCTTTGAAGCAGCTAAAGAACAATATCCACTTACGGTTGAACCTGAAGAAGCAAAACGGAAAGTGAAATTAATTAAGCTTTCTATCGAAGAGCTTGGTACAGTGAATATTGGAGCGATTGAAGAATATGATCGCGTTTCAGAGCGATATGAATTTTTAACAGCTCAAAGAGATGATTTGCAGGAAGCAAAAGATACATTGTTTGATGTGATTGATGAAATGGATGAAGAAATGAAGCGCCGTTTCGAGATTACCTTCAATGCAATTAAGAAAGAATTCAATTTGGTGTTCCCTTCACTGTTTGGCGGAGGTCGAGCAGAGCTCAAGTTGACAGATCCAGAGGACATACTAAATACCGGTGTGGATATCATTGCACAGCCTCCTGGTAAAAAGCTGCAAAATCTCAGTTTATTATCAGGCGGGGAACGTGCGCTGACAGCCATCGCTCTTTTGTTCGCTATTTTACGCGTAAGACCTGTTCCGTTTTGTATATTGGATGAAGTGGAAGCAGCGCTTGATGAAGCGAACGTGTACCGTTTCAGCCAATACTTAAAGCAATTCAGTAAAGAAACGCAATTTATCGTAATCACGCACCGCAAAGGAACAATGGAAGAAGCGGACGTCCTGTATGGTGTTACCATGCAGGAATCAGGAGTTTCGAAGCTTGTTTCTGTCAGGTTAGAGGAATCAAAGGAATTAATTGAATCAACTTAAAGGTGGTAAATACATGAGTTTTTTTAAGAAGCTAAAAGAAAAATTTAGTGAACAAACAACTAGTACATCTGAAAAGTTTAAACAGGGATTGACTAAAACAAGAAATTCATTTTCCGAAAAGGTCAATGATTTAGTTGCCCGCTACAGAGAGGTGGATGAAGACTTTTTTGAAGAGCTTGAAGATGTCATGATTCAGGCGGATATCGGTGTTGAAACCGTAATGGAATTGATTGATAAGCTGAAATTTGAAGTGAAACGCCGCAATATAAAAGATACAAAAGATGTACGAAGTGTTATATCTGAGAAGCTTGTTGAAATTTATCAGGCTGGTGAGGAGAAATCCACTGCTGTAAACATTCAGGAAGATCAACTGACAGTTATTCTGTTTGTAGGTGTGAATGGTGTGGGTAAAACGACAACGATTGGAAAACTTGCTCATAAATATAAGAGTGAGGGTAAGAAGGTCCTTTTGGCAGCGGGAGATACTTTCCGTGCCGGTGCGATTGAACAATTAGAAGTATGGGGCAATCGGGTTGGTGTAGAGGTCATTAAGCAGGGAGCAGGTTCAGATCCAGCTGCTGTTATGTTTGATGCTGTGCAGGCTGCTAAATCACGTAAAGCGGATATCCTTCTATGTGACACAGCAGGAAGACTTCAAAACAAGGTTAACCTTATGAAAGAGCTTGAAAAGGTTAAGAAGGTTATTGAACGGGAAGTACCGGGTGCGCCGCATGAAGTGTTGTTGGTTCTCGATGCCACCACTGGACAGAATGCGTTAATTCAAACCAAAACATTTAAGGAAGCCACAGATGTTTCCGGGATTGTATTAACAAAGCTAGATGGAACAGCGAAAGGCGGAATTGTCATTGCCATTCGCAATGAGCTCGGCATTCCAGTTAAATTCGCTGGCCTGGGTGAGCAAATGGATGATTTGCAGGAATTCGATGCAGAACAATTTGTATATGGATTATTTGCCGAGTTAGTAGATGAAGCAGAAGAGTAAACCATTATTTTGAAGGGAGAGCCTGTGTTTATACGGGCTCTTTTCTCTTTTATGGAGTCTATGTCGTAATTTTAGAGGATTTTTAGACAGGGATAATCATTCGGGAAAAGGCAGTTGGTTCGAAAGGAGCAAGGATAGAAGAGATTTACCATTGGTGTCACCTTAGAATCTATTTATTTAAATAAAAACTGCGCTCTTTTGCATGTGTTTTTAAAACTGAAATATGACAGTAAAGCATTGGTAATACAAGCCTTGCCTCTTCAGGAAAGGGTTCTTGACATTCTTTGATTTTCCGATTAAACTTGTATATTGTAAAGGTATTTCACTTAACAGAGTTGGAGGGTCAGTAATGCTCGAGAAAACAATGCGGATGAATTACCTATATGACTTCTATCAATCATTGCTGACACCAAAGCAAAAAAGTTATATGTCTCTTTATTATCTGGACGATTATTCCCTGGGTGAAATTGCCGATGAATATGAGGTGAGCCGCCAGGCCGTTTATGATAATATTAAGCGAACAGAAGCGATGCTTGAAGAATACGAGGCTAAGCTTTTACTGTTTTATAAATCACAGGAACGCAGCCTTTTGCTCAATAAGTTAGGAAGTTTAACAGAACAGATGAATGAAAATGATGTTAAAGAACAACTGATTGAGATTATAGCATCTCTTGAAAAGTTAGATTAGGAGGCGGCATAATGGCATTTGAAGGTTTAGCCGACCGACTGCAGGGCACTTTGCAAAGAATCCGAGGCAAGGGTAAAGTGACGGAAGCTGATGTAAAAGAAATGATGAGAGAAGTAAAGCTCGCACTTCTTGAAGCAGACGTTAACTTTAAAGTAGTTAAGGATTTTATCAAACGTGTCAATGAAAGGGCTATTGGTCAAGAAGTTTTAAAGAGCTTGACACCTGGTCAACAGGTAATCAAGGTCGTTAAGGAAGAATTGACGGAATTAATGGGTGGCGAACAAAGCAAGATTGCTGTTTCAAATCGTCCTCCAACTGTTATCCTTATGGTTGGTTTACAGGGTGCCGGTAAAACAACAACCACAGGTAAACTGGCTAATCTGCTCCGCAAGAAATATAATCGTAAACCAATGCTAGTTGCAGCCGATATTTATCGTCCCGCAGCAATTAAGCAGCTTGAAACTTTAGGCGGTCAGCTCTCTATGCCTGTCTTTTCTTTGGGAGATCAAGTGAGTCCTGTAGAAATTGCCAAGCAAGGGGTTGCCAAAGCTAAAGAAGAGCATTGCGATTATGTTTTAGTCGATACAGCAGGGCGTTTGCATATTGATGAAAATCTGATGGGCGAATTGGCTGAAATTAAAGAAGCTGTAAAACCAGATGAGATTTTCTTAGTTGTAGATGCCATGACAGGACAGGATGCGGTCAATGTAGCTAAAAGCTTTAACGACCAACTCGAAATCACCGGTGTTATTTTAACCAAATTGGATGGAGATACACGTGGTGGTGCAGCATTATCAATTCGTTCAGTAGCTGAAAAACCGATTAAGTTTGTCGGTATGGGTGAAAAGATGGATGCATTAGAGCCATTCCACCCGGAACGAATGGCTTCAAGGATTCTAGGGATGGGCGATGTTCTCACGCTGATTGAGAAGGCCCAAACTGATGTTGATGAGGAGAAAGCACGCGAACTCGAGAAGAAGATGCGTACAAACTCTTTCACATTTGATGATTTCCTCGAACAGCTAGCACAGGTCAAAAAAATGGGACCGCTGGATGACATTTTAAAAATGCTTCCAGGTGCAAACAAAATTAAAGGGATGAACAATCTTTCCATTGATGATAAGCAAATTGCTCATGTTGAGGCAATCATTCAATCAATGACGAAGAAAGAGAAGGATCAGCCTGAAATTATTAATGCCAGCAGACGTAAACGGATTGCTAAAGGAAGCGGAAGACCGATTCAGGAAGTAAACCGACTTCTAAAGCAATTTGAAGACATGAAGAAGTTGATGAAGCAAATGACTGGCATGCAGCAAAAAGGTAAGAAAAAAGGCGGCTTTAAGCTACCTTTTATGTAAAAAAATATGGGTGTTAAGAAAAAACACTTTACAAGGGTATATTGATTTGGTATTATACTATCTTGTGTGATACTATTCGGAGGTGCAAGTATAAAATGGCAGTAAAAATTCGTTTAAAACGTATGGGAGCTAAAAAGACTCCTTTCTATCGTATTGTAGTAGCAGATTCTCGTTCTCCTCGTGACGGTCGTTTCATTGAGACAGTTGGAACTTACAACCCAGTTGCAAACCCAGCTGAAGTGAAAATTGACGAGGAACTTACTTTACAATGGCTTCAAAATGGTGCTAAACCATCTGACACAGTTCGTAACTTGTTGTCAAAAGAAGGCATCATGGAAAAATTCCACAACGCGAAGCAAAGCAAGTAATATAAAGGTCCGTTATGATAGAATTGATTGAAACAATCGTAAAGCCTCTTGTCGATCATCCGGATGACGTGACCGTAGCAATGGATGAACAAGCCAATAAGATTGTCTTTACCCTGTCGGTCAATAAGAAAGACATGGGGAAGGTAATCGGCAAACAGGGGCGTGTAGCTAAAGCTATTCGAACAGTAGTGTATACTGCTGCATCCAAGAATGACAAAAAAGTCTATCTGGAAATACGCGATTGAAAAAAGGAGGGAGCAATCCCTCCTTTTTCTTATATATTCATGCATACTCACTAAGGGCTGAGCAAGAGGGCAAGGAGATGAGGTAACGAAGATGTTGCCACAGGATGTGCGTTTTTAGTCTTCGTTCCTTGAATTAGGCCCTTCAGCTTTTGGTTGTCATCCAGCTTCATGAGCTAGGAGTTCGGGACATAAGCATAGCCTCTACAGGAGGGCAACAGGATGTTGGACACAAAGACGTTGCGACACGATGTGGCGTTCTTAGTCTTTGTACCTTATCCCCCCTTCCGAGCCTCTGTCTTATGCTCCTCACTCCTGGGTGAGCTCTTTCAGCTTTTGGTTGTCATCTAGCTTCGACGGCTAGAAGCTCAGGACATAAGCATGGTCTCTTCTGGAGGGGAGAGCGCCTCCCTCCGAACCCCTGTCTTATGCTCCTCGCTTCTGGGCGAGCCGTCTCAGCTTTTGGTTGTCATCTAGCTTCGGCTCCTAGACCCTCGAGACATAAGTGTAGCCACTGCGGGAGGAAAGGATGCCTCCCTACGTGCCTCCTCTTATGCTTGTCGGGTCTGAACAGTCGCCTCAGCTTTTGGTTGTCATTTATTGTGGTTCGGGATAGTATTAAGTTATGAATTATGAGGGTTTTGGGTTGGTTAAAGTGTGAAGTGTATAATCCATACATAGTACCGTTATTTGAAAGTAGCTATAATGATGATGAGTTGATAAGTTTCAGGATTTCTTCAGTACCGTAATACAATTGGTGGATTGGTATGTATGAAAGAGGTGCCATAATGAAAATACTTCAAAATGTTATAGTGAAACAGGTATTAACTGAGAAGAGTAAAATACAGCTGTTGGAGCAGTTTGAATATAAAAAAAGCGTTTTGAATAAAGAATGTGATCAATTGCGCTTTGAATTAAAGAAGCTGGAAAAAACAAAGAAATTTCAACCCGCAAGCTTAAAAACGCATTTTGAGAAAGAAATCGATATGCGTAAGGAAAAAGTGAAGCTGCTGGACTTTCAAATTCAACAGCTTGATATTCTCCCCTATGGGAGTGAATTAAAGGAACGAGAAGTTCAGGCAATAATTGATGTTGAAGTCGGGCAAAATTGGGAAGAAGTTGTACAAACTAAAACCATCATTATTAAAGATGGAATCATTGATGAATTTAAATAGAGGTGAACAGAAAGAAATGCAAAAATGGTTTAAAGTTGGCAAAATTGTTAATACCCACGGAATAAAAGGCGAGGTCAGGGTTATTTCAAGCACTGATTTCCCGGAAGAACGATATAAAAATGGGAGCACTTTATATATCTTTAAAAAGAGCTCAAATGAGCCTGTTGAAGTCACTGTTCAATCTTCAAGACAACACAAAAACTTTTATTTATTGACGTTTGAAGGGCATGGCACGATAGAATCAGTGGAGTCTTATAAAGAAGGCGTATTAAAGATATCAGAGGAACAAATGGGCAGCCTTGATGAAGGGGAATATTATTACCATGAAATCATCGGATGCACAGTACGTACTGCAGATGGTGCCGAATTGGGTGTGGTAAAAGAAATCCTTTCACCTGGAGCAAATGATGTATGGGTCATCAGCGGGAAAAACGGTAAAGAAGTATTGATTCCTTATATTGATGATGTTGTTAAAGAAATTGATGTAGATGCAAAAATGATCTCGATTGATCCGATGGAAGGACTGCTTGATTAATGAGAATCGATATCCTAACCTTATTTCCTGAAATGTTCAGCGGAGTGTTTGGATCCTCCATCCTTAAGAAGGCTGTTGAAAAACAGGCAGTTGAATACCATACCCATAATTTCCGGGAGTATTCAGATAACAAGCATCAATCTGTTGATGATTACCCATATGGCGGTGGGGCAGGAATGGTACTGAAACCTCAGCCGATTTTTGATTGCTTGGAGCAAATCACTCCAAAAGAGCAGAAGAAAAAGCCTCGGGTCATCCTTTTATGTCCACAGGGGGAACGCTATAACCAAGCTAAAGCAGAGGAACTGGCAAAGGAAGATCAGCTTATTTTCGTGTGCGGGCATTACGAAGGGTATGACGAAAGGATACGCGAACATGCGGTAACAGACGAAATATCAATTGGTGATTTCGTATTAACGGGTGGAGAGCTTGGAGCAATGGTGATCATCGATAGTGTAGTGCGGCTATTGCCAGGGGTGCTGGGGAATGAGGATTCACCTGTACTGGATTCATTTAGTTCAGGTCTTTTGGAACACCCTCATTATACGCGTCCGGCTGATTTTCGCGGGATGAAGGTCCCGGATGTTCTCATTTCGGGAAACCATAAATATATTGAGGAATGGAGAAAGAAAGAATCTTTGCGCAGAACCTGGCAAAGGCGTCCGGATTTATTGAATCATTATGATCTGACCAAAGAAGAAAAAAAATGGCTCGAAGAAATAAAAAATGAAGATAGATAGTTGCGCTTTAGGTGTTTTATATGATAAGATACATTTTGTGAGTTAGGCTGTAAAGCCTTGCTTTTATAACAATGTTCCGCTGTCATTATCTCGAGAAGGGGTGGCAAGAGCATTGGGTGGAAGGAGTTGAATACGATGCATAAATTAATCGAAGAAATCACGAAGGATCAATTAAGAACTGATCTTCCTACTTTCCGTTCCGGTGATACTGTAAGAGTACACGTTAAGGTTGTTGAGGGAACTCGTGAACGTATTCAGGTATACGAAGGCGTAGTAATCAAGCGTCGTGGAGGCGGAATCAGTGAAACTTTCACAGTCCGCAAAATTTCCTATGGTGTAGGTGTTGAACGTGCATTCCCATTGCACACACCACGTATCGCTAAATTGGAAGTTATCCGTCGCGGTAAAGTACGTCGTGCTAAGCTTTATTACTTGCGTAACCTACGCGGTAAAGCAGCACGTATTAAAGAAATCCGATAATTACGTGTTTAACGTGAGTGGATACAAGGAGCTTGTGCTGACACAAGCTCCTTTTTCACATTAAACATCAAATTATTGCTTTTTTATGTGAAAAGTATATATTTATACATATATAGAGAAGATATAGGCGGTGTACGAATATGGCTAAGTCTAAAGGGAAAAGTGAAATCCTCGAGTGGGTTAAAGCTTTAGTTATTGCAATAGTATTGGCAGCAATCATCCGATATTTCCTATTTGCACCTATATTGGTTGATGGTTTATCGATGATGCCAACCCTTCATAATGAAAATAGAATGGTAGTCAATAAAATGTCCTATAAAATCGGTGAACCTGAGCGATTTGATATAGTGGTATTTCACGCTACAGAAGAAAAAGATTACATTAAAAGAGTAATTGGCTTACCTGGAGATAAAATAGAATATAAAGATGATACTTTATATATTAATGGCAAGGCATATGAAGAGCCTTACCTGGATGAAGCCAAGGAACAAATGATTGAAGGACCTTTGACAGAACCATTTACACTGGAAGAAATTATTGGCCAGGAAACGGTTCCCGAGGGTGAAGTGTTTGTGATGGGGGATAATCGAAGATACTCGAAAGATAGCCGCCATATTGGAACGATCAAGCAAAGTGAGATTTTGGGCAAAACCAGTCTAGTGTACTGGCCGTTAAAAGAATTTAGAATTGTTGACTAATGACTGAAAAGGTGAAAGTATGACGATACAATGGTTTCCCGGGCATATGGCTAAAGCTCGGCGTGAAGTAACAGAAAAATTAAAGCTGGTAGACATAATATTTGAGCTAGTAGATGCTCGGCTTCCCCAATCATCTAGAAATCCTATGATTGATGAAATTATTCAGCATAAACCGCGGCTGGTGATTTTAAATAAGGCAGATATGGCAGATCAAAGTAAAACAAATCAATGGTTAGCCTATTTCGAAGCTAAGGGAATTAAAGCCGTAGCCGTAAATGCACATCAAGGGACAGGCTTGAAAAGTATTATGGCGGGAGCTCAAGAAGTTCTTAAAGAAAAAATAGAAAAGATGAAATCTAGAGGAATAAAACCACGTGCAATCCGTGCCATGATTGTCGGAATTCCCAATGTTGGGAAGTCTACATTAATAAATAGGCTTGCTGGAAAAAATATTGCCAAAACCGGTAATATGCCAGGTGTGACAAAAGCGCAGCAATGGATTAAAGTTGGTAAGGAGCTTGAACTATTGGACACTCCTGGTATCCTATGGCCGAAGTTTGAGGATCAGGAAGTCGGCTGTAAACTAGCTGTAACAGGAGCTATTAAGGATACCATTTTAAATCTTCATGATATTGCAATCTATGGATTGAAATTTTTGGAGAGGGAATATCCAGCGCGTTTGCTCGATGGGTATAAGCTTGAGGAAATTCCAGAAGAAATTGTGGAAGCCTTTGACCAAGTAGGGAAATTGCGAGGATGTTTAGCTGGCGGTGGCATAGTGGATTATGATAAAACTGCTGAATTGATTATAAGAGATATCCGTACACAAAAATTTGGAAGATTAACGTTTGAATCTCCATTTGAATTGGAATCTGATATATAATAAAAAACTAGAAGGCCCCCTTGTTTGGGGGTCTTTACATTTGTGTGCCAAAACCGATATTAATTAGGAAGGATAGCAGAAATGACGAATTCACTTACCATTTCAGAAATAAAAAATAAGCTTAAAGAGCTAGAAACCATCGAGGATCCGTTTGTTCAGGAATGCCGCAAGGATCAGCGTAAAGGCGTCCAGGTTGCCCTCTCAGGCTTTGAAAGAGCAATTGCCAGGAAAGTAGAGGAAAGACGCCATTTCGACTCCATATCGGTTTTTGAGAACCAACTAAGGGATGAAGGATATCAATATATAGTGGGCATAGACGAAGCTGGCAGAGGGCCGCTTGCTGGTCCTGTAGTAGCAGGGGCTGTGATTTTGCCTGAAAACTTTTATTTAGCCGGCCTTACTGACTCAAAGAAACTCTCTGCTGCAAAAAGAGAGCAATACTACGAGTACATACTGGAAAATGCGCTTGCGGTTGGGGTTGGCATTATACACAGTGAGGAAATCGACAAAATAAATATTTATGAAGCTGCCAAAAAGGCGATGCTTTCAGCAGTGAATCAGTTAAAAGTATTCCCGGAATATGCATTGATAGATGCTATGAAGTTAGATTTGCCTATACCACAGATGTCGCTGATTAAAGGGGATGCCAAGTCTATCTCTATTGCAGCTGCTTCAGTCATTGCCAAAGAAACGAGAGACAGACTTATGAAGGAATATGCAGAAATCTATCCACAATATGGATTTGATAAGCATATGGGGTATGGAACGAGCAGTCATTTAGAAGCTATCGAAAAGTATGGTCCGGTTGATTGGCACAGGATGACATTTGCTCCTTTAAAGAATAATTACTGATAAGAGAGGTGTGATTTTTTGCAGCCTGTCATAAATATAGATTCATGGATCAATAAACTGGCTTATAGCAAGGTATCAACAGGCTTCAGAGATGGCCAAATATTTGCTGGAAAAATCACGAAATTTTATCCTCATAATATGGCGGAAGTTCTCGTAAATGGAACAAAAATGATAGCGAAATTGGATGTATCAGTGGAAGCGCATGTGCGCCAATTATTTCAGGTCAGGCAAACAGAAAATGGTTTGATGCAATTAAAGGTATTGCCTTTTGGCAGTGGAATATCAAAGCCCGATTTGCCCGCTCAACTATTAAGTGCATTCCAGATAAAGGCATCAAGGGCGGGGGGAAATCTGGCTGAAATGGTGATTGCCAACCAGCTGGCTGTGACGAAAGATAGCTTTACCAGGGCTTTAAACTGGCTGAATTCAACAGGCGATCCATCAATAGGAATGCCAACCATTAAATTAGCGTACATGAACCAGCTTCCGATACATAAAACTGTGTTGGATGCTCTTTTATCACTGAAAACTGGAGAATCATTAACTAGTATGCTTGATTCCCTGACAAAATATCTTAAGACTTCCGACAATCTAGGTAAATATGCTCATATAATAAATAGATTAGAGGAATTTCTTCAGACAGGTAAGAGGGAAGCCTTTCAAGGGATAGCTATGTCTCTTATGGACGAGAATATGGAAATTTTTCAAAAGGCTGGGTTGATCCTTAAGGAAGGAGAGGTAATTTTATCGAATTCTAGTCATAATAGATTACAGGAATGGATAGAAAGGGTATTTAGTGGAAATAGCACACGTCCCCCTGAACTAACAGCAGAAGAATGGCAAAAGGTTCAGGAAAAAATTTTGAAAAGTGATCTGTTTAGTCATCTTGATAAGAATAACACCTTATATAAAGCGATGAACTCCATCATGCAATCACTAGGAATTAAGGATCAATCAAAACAGCCTGAGACAAGTATAGTAAAGGATACATTGATACAATTGACGGCCGAAAAAACACCCATCCAACTAAAAAAACCAGGCTGAAGCCATTCTGACAAGGTTAGCCGCGTTTCAATTATTATCCCAGGAAACCGGACCACTGCAGAATGTATTTATGCAGATTCCAGTTCCCTTAACTTCGGTTAAAGGTGATTTGACATTGCAATGGACTGGTCGAAAACGAGAAGATGGGACAATTGATCCAGCATATTGCCGAATTGTATTTTATTTAGAGCTAGCCCACTTAAAAGAAACCGTTATTGATATGAATATCCAAAACCGGATCATTAGTTTAAAGATATGGACTGGGGAGAAAAAGGAGGCAAATATTGCTGCCAGTTCCCTGGTGACCATACTGAAGGAAAATTTAGAGGAGAAGGGGTATATTCTATCAACTGTAAAAATTGCTGATTTTTCGCAGGAGAAGTCTGTAAGTTCTGAAATAAGTAAATCATATTATCCCTCTTTTGGGTATACCGGGGTTGATTATAAAATATGAAAAAAAGCAGAAAATCTGCCTCTGTTTTAAAATATGAGGAAAATCAGGATGTCTCCCCAAAATTAATAGCTAAGGGAAAAGGTATTGTAGCTGATCATATCTTAAAGGAAGCTGTAAAACATGAGATTCCTGTCCGAAAGGATCCTAGTCTTACAGAATTACTATCACAGCTTGAGATTAATCAATTGATTCCTGAGGAACTTTATCAGGCAGTTGCAGAGGTTTTTGCCTTTATATATAAGGTTGACCATAAAACTAGTAAATAATTTATAGAAAGGGTTTCCTAAGAGATAGAGAATTTCGCCATAGAATACCTGTGTATTGTGGACAGGTCTTTTAGTTTGAAAAATATGGGTAAATAAGGAGTGGGCGTGATCGATTTTTTTCTGTTTCTAATGATTATTTTCATTCTGGCAGCGAATTTAATTGCGTTCTTTGTTTTTAATAAAAAGCGCAATTTGTATCTAGCTGCATTAGTCACTTTATTATTGGCCGGTGTGTTTGGTTTAGTCGCTGGAATGTTAGCCGTCTGGCTGATAGAAGATGGATTTGCGTTCTTTTACGGATTTAACATAGCAGCTATTTTGCTGTGGAATAGTATCGCCGTCTTTTTGATTGCCATCATCGTTTCGCTTGTTAAATTGTATCGAAAACAAACCTAATGGATATAGCTCCAGAAGTTGGGATGAAGCGCAAAGCTAAAAAGAAAAGTTGTGAGATTTTGAGGGAGTAGTGGATAGAATTATCTTCTATTACTATAGTAACTTATCCGAAGAAGTTTTCTACGGAATGCCAAAATATATATCTTTTTTGAAGGCTGAAAATGATGATTTCAGCCTTTCTTTTAGTATGCTTTCTTTATCATTTTATGTAATAAGTGTAAAAAAATTACCGATATTTGGTGAAATCGCTTTAAATTATTGGACTTTGAATACTAGTTTTAATACAATGAAAACGCAATATATTTTTTATAGTCTGAAAGTTTTGATGGGAGGATAAGAAATGAATATCCATGAGTATCAAGGTAAAGAGATCCTCAGACAATACGGGGTAAATGTTCCAAATGGAAAAGTCGCTTTTTCTGTTGAGGAAGCAGTTAACGCAGCAAGTGAACTTGGAACTGCGGTTACTGTTGTGAAAGCTCAAATCCATGCGGGTGGAAGAGGGAAAGCTGGCGGTGTCAAGGTTGCCAAATCGCTGGATGAGGTTCGTACATATGCTGGTGAAATACTCGGCAAAGTATTGGTAACGCATCAAACGGGTCCGGATGGTAAAGAAGTAAAACGCTTACTTATTGAAGAAGGCTGTGACATCAAGAAAGAATATTATGTTGGGCTTGTTCTTGATAGAGCAACTTCAAGAGTTGTGTTAATGGCTTCTGAAGAGGGCGGAACAGAAATAGAAGAAGTTGCTGAAAAGACACCGGAAAAAATCTTCAAGGAAGTTATTGATCCTGTAATCGGATTAACACCATTCCAAGCTAGAAGAATAGCTTTTAATATTAATATACCAAATGAATTAATCAACAAAGCAGCTAAATTTATGATTAGTCTTTACACGTCATTTATTGAAAAAGACTGTTCTATTGCTGAAATCAATCCTTTGGTCGTTACAGGCGACGGAGAAGTGATGGCTTTGGATGCTAAGTTGAATTTTGACGAAAATGCGCTTTATCGCCACAAGGATATTGTCGCTTATCGAGATCTTGAGGAAGAAGACCCAAAAGAAATCGAAGCTTCCAAATACGACCTAAGCTATATATCTCTTGATGGCAATATCGGCTGCATGGTTAATGGCGCAGGACTTGCGATGTCAACAATGGATATTATTAATCACTATGGTGGCACTCCAGCCAACTTCCTCGATGTTGGGGGCAGTGCAACGGCTGAAAAAGTTACGGAAGCATTTAAGATTATCCTTTCAGACAGCCATGTTAAGGGGATTTTTGTAAATATATTTGGCGGCATAATGAAATGTGATGTTATTGCTGAGGGCGTTGTTGAAGCAGCTAAACAGGTTAGCTTACAGGTACCGCTGGTCGTACGCCTAGAAGGTACGAATGTAGACCTTGGTAAAAAGATATTAGAGGAATCCGGTATTAATGTCACAGCTGCAGAATCAATGGCTGATGGTGCACAAAAAATCGTTTCGTTAATAGGCTAAGACTGGAGGATATATGAAATGAGCGTATTTGTTAATAAAGATTCAAAAGTGATTGTACAAGGTATTACAGGATCTACAGCCCGTTTTCATACGAAGCAAATGTTAGAATACGGCACGAATATTGTGGGCGGTGTAACACCTGGTAAAGGCGGCGCTGAGGCTGAAGGTGTTCCTGTCTTCAATACCGTAATTGAAGCAAAAGAAGCAACAGGTGCCAATGTATCAGTTATCTATGTACCAGCTCCTTTTGCTGCAGATTCCATTCTTGAAGCAGTTGATGCAGAGCTTGATCTCGTCATCTGTATTACAGAGCATATCCCTGTATTGGACATGGTAAAAGTAAAACGTTATATGGAAGGGAAGAAAACACGTCTAATCGGGCCGAACTGTCCGGGCGTTATTACTCCTGAAGAATGTAAGGTAGGGATCATGCCTGGTTATATCCACAGAAAAGGGCATATTGGCGTTGTTTCTCGCTCGGGTACATTAACCTATGAAGCGGTGCATCAATTAACTCAGGCGGGCTTTGGACAGTCATCAGCAGTTGGTATTGGTGGCGACCCTGTCAATGGAACTGATTTCATCGACGTTTTAAAAGCTTTTAATGAAGATCCTGAAACGTATGCGGTGATTATGATCGGTGAAATAGGTGGTACAGCGGAAGAAGAAGCAGCCCAATGGGTGAAAGAAAATATGACAAAACCGGTTACCGGATTTATCGGAGGCCGTACTGCTCCTCCAGGGAAACGAATGGGCCATGCAGGCGCCATTATTTCCGGTGGAAAAGGAACAGCCGATGAGAAAATTCGTGTGTTGAATGAATGCGGTATAAAAGTGGCGGAAACTCCGGCTGTAATGGGTGAAACGATGCTAAGCGTATTAAAAGAAAAAGGGCTATACGATAAATGTAAAACGCATTAATAATAAGACAAGCCTCCCCTTATCCTTTTTAAGGGGAGCGTCTTTATATATTAAATATTAAGAGGTGAAGCTGTTATGGATGAATGGAAGAATAGGCTTGTGCACCTGGATCATTGTCGGGGTATGAGTTGGAAAGCTAAATTTCGCATATTGAAAGATGATCCGAACCTTCAGAAGATGTATGATCAGCCCTACCGTTATTGGGTGGAAACATTGGAGTTACCCTCGTCAAAAATCTCCTTATTCATGAAAGACCTCCACAATGAAGATCTTCAAAAAATGCCTTCTATATATGAGAAAAACCACATCCGTTGTATAACATTCCTCGATGACCTATATCCCGGACAACTTTCTGTTATTTATCAACAACCATGGATTTTATATTGCAAAGGAAATCTTGAACTCTTGCATAATTCAAGGATATTAGCCATAATAGGTAGCCGTGCCCCTACTGAATACGGAAAAAAGATGGTTAACTATCTAATTCCCGATTTAGTTAAGGCGGATGTATGTATTGCAAGTGGATTAGCAAGAGGGATCGATTCACATGCACAAATTAAAGCTCTCCAAAGCGGTGGAAAGGTTATAGCTGTTATTGGTGGTGGGCTTTTTAATATTTACCCAAAGGAAAATACAGCACTTGCTGAATTAATTATGAAAAATGGTGTAGTATTGTCTGAATATCCACCCATTATGAAACCGGAACCCTGGCATTTTCCTATGAGAAACAGAATTATTAGTGGTTTATCACGGGCGATACTAGTGGTAGAGGGAAAACAAAGAAGTGGGACATTTATCACAATCCAGCATGGATTAGAACAGGGTAAAGATATCTATGCGGTACCGGGAAGTGTGTTTTCTGAACTGTCTGCAGGTCCGCATGAACTGATTAAAGAGGGTGCCAAATTAATCAATCATGCGAATGACATTCTCTATGAGTGGTGACATTAAACAGAGCTTCGGGACATGATGGATGAAGATTACCATTTTGTTAGTTAGGCTATTTTAAAACTCTTTAAGTTGCAAAATTATAATTTCTGTTATACATTGTGCTTCAGACAAGGTTTTTTGGTCAGGGTAATTATTCAGATTATATTGATTGTTGTTAATAGTAAAAAAATCATTAGAACATACCATTGACAGAAGTAAATCTAAACCTTCATAATCATACATGCATGAATATAGAGAATGATACCCTCTTAAGGAGGAAAGAAATGGCGGATTATTTAGTTATAGTGGAATCGCCTGCTAAAGCGAAAACCATTGAAAAATATTTAGGAAAAAAATATAAAGTGAAAGCATCCATGGGCCATGTACGTGATTTACCGAAGAGCCAGATGGGTGTAGATTTTGAACACAATTATCAATTGAAATATATCACCATTCGCGGTAAAGGTGATGTACTAAAAGATTTAAAGACAGCCGCAAAAAAAGCTAAGAAAGTCTATCTCGCGGCTGACCCCGACAGAGAAGGGGAAGCAATCGCGTGGCATTTAGCTCATAGTCTCGGTGTGGATGTAAGCTCTGATTGCCGTGTCGTATTTAATGAAATAACAAAAGACGCAATTAAAGAGTCATTTAAACATCCAAGGCCTATTAAAATGAATCTGGTAGATGCACAGCAAGCGAGAAGAGTATTAGACCGTATTGTGGGATACAGCATAAGCCCAATTCTATGGAAAAAAATAAAAAAAGGCCTAAGTGCCGGACGTGTTCAATCCGTTGCTGTACGTCTAATTATCGATCGTGAAAAAGAAATAGCGGCATTTGAACCGGAAGAGTATTGGTCCATTAATGGATCGTTTCTGAAAGGCAAGAAGGATTTTGAAGCTAACTTTCAATCTTTGAATGGCAAGAAAGTTCCGTTGCAATCCAAAGACGATGTAAATAATATACTTTCAAAATTAAATGGAAACGAATTCTTAGTACAATCGGTAACGAAGAAGGAGCGAAAACGTAATCCAGCTCCTCCGTTTACAACATCATCCCTGCAACAGGAAGCAGCTCGTAAACTTAATTTCAGAGCAAAGAAAACCATGATGATTGCTCAGCAACTGTATGAAGGTATTGAGATTGGCAAAGAAGGAACTGTGGGTCTGATTACGTATATGAGAACGGACTCTACCAGGATTTCAGAAACTGCTCAAAAAGAAGCAAGCGGATGGATTACATCTCAGTTTGGGGAAGAGTACTTACCAAAGACCCAAAGGAAGGATAAGCAAACATCTGGAGCACAGGATGCCCATGAGGCAGTAAGGCCGACCGGGGTGATCAGGGAACCTTCTATGATGAAGCAATATCTCTCCAGGGACCAATACCGCTTATATAAATTAATATGGGAACGATTTGTTGCCAGCCAGATGGCGCCTGCCATTATGGACACGATGGCCGTAGATTTAAAAAACGGTGATGTCGTATTCAGAGCAAATGGGTCAAAAGTAAAATTTGCCGGTTTTATGAAAGTATATATTGAAGGCAATGATGATAATAATGAAGAAAAGGAAAATTTACTGCCAGATCTGAAAGAAGGGGATGTTGTATTTTCGAAGGACATCGAGTCAAATCAACATTTTACTCAGCCGCCTCCTCGTTATACAGAAGCAAGGCTGGTTAAAACCCTTGAGGAATTAGGCATTGGCAGACCATCAACCTATGCGCCAACACTTGACACTATCCAAAAGAGAGGCTATGTAGCTCTAGATAATAAGCGCTTTGTTCCGACAGAGCTTGGCGAGATTATTATTGAAGTTATGAGTGAATTCTTCCCTGACATCCTGGACGTAGAATTCACAGCTAAAATGGAAAACGAACTGGATAATGTAGAAGATGGTGAAGTTGAATGGGTTAATATTATCGATCATTTCTACAAAGAGTTCGAAAAGGATTTAGCCAAGGCTGAAGAAGAGATGAAAGAAATCGAAATAAAGGATGAACCAACAGGCGAATCATGTGAGGAATGTGGATCGGCGATGGTGTATAAAATGGGACGTTACGGAAAATTTGCTGCATGCAGTAATTTCCCGGATTGCCGGAATACCAAGCCGATTGTCAAAGAAATCGGTGTGAAATGTCCTAAATGTCATGAAGGCAATATCGTTGAACGAAAAAGCAAAAAACGCCGCATCTTTTATGGCTGTGATCGTTACCCGGCCTGTGAATTCATTTCTTGGGATAAGCCAATACAGCGACCTTGTCCAAAATGTCAAGGACCGTTAGTTGAGAAAAAACTTAAAAAAGGCATTCAAGTTACATGTCTTGATTGCAATTATAAGGAAGAACCACAAAGTTAAAGGAAGGAAGAGCTGAGGCTCTTCCTTCTTAAATCTCAATAAAATACGTGAAATATCCTGAAACTTTTTAATAACAGATACGTATGACTTATAAAACATATTGTTTTTAAATGTGTTACATGATATAACGATTTACGTAATAAATATAGCTGGAGGGTATACATAATGCAAAGAGTAATAGTAGTAGGTGCCGGATTAGCTGGCAGCGAAGCGGCCTGGCAATTGGCCGAGAGAGGCATACAGGTTGATTTATATGAGATGAGACCTGTGAAACAAACTCCGGCACATCATACAGATAAGTTCGCTGAATTGGTTTGCAGCAATTCTTTGCGAGCAAATACTTTAACCAATGCGGTTGGAGTATTGAAAGAGGAAATGCGTCAATTAAACTCACTTATTATTGATTCTGCAGATCACTGTTCTGTACCGGCTGGAGGAGCACTGGCTGTTGACCGCCATGAGTTTGCAGGCAGAGTAACAGAAACATTAAGAAATCATCCAAATGTAACGATTCATAATGAGGAATTAACGGAAATACCAAAAGATGAGATAACGATTATTGCGACGGGGCCTCTTACCAGTGAATTATTATCACGTGAAATCAGCCAATTAACAGGAGAGGACTATTTTTATTTTTATGATGCGGCTGCACCGATTATTGAAAAAGACAGTATTGATTTAGACAAAGTTTATTTGAAATCACGCTATGATAAAGGGGAAGCAGCTTATTTAAATTGCCCAATGACTGAAGAGGAATTTAATACTTTTTATGACGCGCTAATTGAAGCAGAAACTGTTCCGTTAAAAGAGTTTGAAAAGGAAATTTTCTTTGAAGGATGCATGCCTATTGAAGTGATGGCAAAGCGAGGAAAGAAAACCATGCTGTTTGGCCCGATGAAGCCGGTTGGCCTAGAAGATCCTAAAACGGGAAAACGACCGTATGCAGTTGTGCAGCTTCGTCAGGATGATGCAGCTGGAACATTGTATAATATTGTTGGCTTCCAAACTCATTTAAAATGGGGCCCGCAAAAAGAAGTGATTAGATTAATTCCAGGTCTGGAAAATGCTGAAATTGTAAGATATGGTGTTATGCACAGAAATACCTTTATCAATTCGCCTAAAGTGCTGGAAGCTACATATCAGCTAAAAGAAAAGCCTAATTTATTCTTCGCAGGTCAAATGACAGGTGTAGAGGGATATGTAGAATCGGCAGCGTCAGGCTTAATTGCAGGTATTAATGCAGCTCGGATGGCTTCAGGACAGGAACCATTAACCTTCCCTCAGGAAACAGCAATGGGAAGCATGGCTCACTATATCACCTCAACTAATTCCAAAAACTTCCAACCTATGAATGCTAATTTTGGCTTATTCCCGGATTTAGGAAGGAAAATTAAATCCAAACAAGAACGAGCTGAAGCTCACGCTGAACGTGCTTTACAAACAATTCGGAACTTTTTGAATAGTTTGTAAAATAATTGCAAGGGTTACTATTATATGTTAGTATTTAGTAGCCCTTGATAAGGAGTGACTTTTTTGAATAATGGAACTTCTTTAGAATTTTATATAAAGTATTTACAAATCGAAAAAAACTATTCAAAATATACTATTGCATATTACAAACAGGATTTAGAGGAATTTTTCTTGTTCATGAGTGAACAAGTTATTTCCAGTTTGAAAACAGTCACATATCCCGATGCTCGATTATATGTTACGAATCTCACTGAACGTAATTTGTCTAAAAGAAGTATCAGCAGAAAAATATCTTGCTTACGATCGTTTTATAAGTTTCTCATGAGGGAAAATATGGTGGATGAAAATCCATTTGCAATGCTTTCATTGCCAAAAAAGGAACAGAGGCTGCCTAGGTTTATGTATGAAGAAGAGATGGAAGCGATATTTTCAGCTATCGATCATACTTCTACTATAGGAAAGCGGGACTTGGCTATTTTAGAACTTTTGTATGCAACAGGTATGAGGGTAAGTGAATGTTGCAGTGTGGAACTGGGCGATATGGATTTTTCTCTTATGACTGTTCTTGCTCATGGGAAGGGGAAGAAGGATCGTTATATTCCTTTTGGCGAACATGCTAAAAAAGCATTGCAGGAATATATTGAAGGACCCAGAAATGAATTAATACAAAAATCTTCACAACAGCACGCGTTTCTGTTTGTTAACCAAAGAGGTAACCCTTTAACTCCAAGGGGTGTTCGGTATATTTTAACGAATATTATAGATAAAGCTTCCGTTAATAAACATCTATATCCACATATGCTGCGGCATAGTTTTGCAACACACCTATTAAATAGCGGTGCGGATATACGCTCTGTACAGGAACTTCTCGGTCATTCCTCCATACAGGCGACGCAGGTTTATACGCATGTCAGTAAGGAAAGACTAAGAGAGGTTTATAGAAACAGCCATCCGAGAGCTTAAAGATATTTGCCTTAATTTTAGTAAGGGAGAGTTGTATTATGGAACAATTTCATGCTACTACCATTTTTGCAGTGCAACATAATGGGGAATGTGCTATGGCTGGTGACGGTCAGGTAACAATGGGAAATGCCGTTGTAATGAAACACACTGCAAAAAAAGTGAGAAAATTATTTAATGGAAAAGTGTTAGCCGGTTTTGCAGGCTCAGTTGCGGACGCTTTTTCTTTATTTGAAATGTTCGAGAGTAAGTTACATGAATATAATGGAAACTTACAGCGTGCAGCGGTTGAACTTGCTAAATCCTGGAGAAGCGATAAAGTTTTACGTAAGCTTGAAGCTATGTTAATCGTAATGGATACGAATCATATGCTGCTGATTTCAGGTACCGGAGAAGTGATTGAGCCTGATGATGGTATATTGGCGATTGGTTCCGGTGGGAATTATGCGCTGGCCGCTGGACGTTCCTTGAAACGTTTTTCCGGTGAAAATATGACAGCCCGAGAAATTGCTCATGCTTCGTTAACAATTGCATCTGAAATTTGTGTATATACGAATTCTAATATTATTTTGGAAGAGCTATGAACAAAGGAGGGTCATAATGAAACAGGACAACAAAAATCTAACGCCGAGACAAATAGTTGAGAAATTGGATCAATACATAATTGGGCAAGCGGATGCTAAAAGAGCAGTCGCTATTGCATTAAGAAATAGGTATCGACGCGGTCTCTTAAAAGAAAACATGCGTGATGAGGTTGTACCGAAAAATATCCTTATGATTGGACCGACTGGTGTTGGGAAAACTGAGATAGCTCGTCGAATTGCTAAAATTGTTAAAGCCCCTTTTATTAAAGTGGAAGCAACAAAATTCACAGAAGTTGGCTATGTCGGACGTGATGTAGAAAGCATGGTGCGTGATTTAGCTGAAACTTCTGTTAGACTTGTAAAAGAAGAAAGAATGCTGGAAGTGAAGGATAAAGCATTAGAAAATGCTAACAATCGAATTGTAGAATTGTTAGTACCTTCAGGCAAAAAGTCGTCTTCCTTTAAAAATCCTTTTGAGATGATATTCGGCGGTTCAGGTGATACTTCCAATCCATCTGATCAAGATAATCAGGAAGATGAAAGAAATATATATGAAAAACGCAGATTAATCAAAGAGCGTTTATTAAAAGGTGAGTTAGAAGAAGAAGTAATTACTGTAGAGGTAGAAGAACAGCCTCCATCAATGTTCGATATGCTTCAGGGATCCGGTATGGAACAAATGGGTATGAATATGCAGGATGCATTCAGTAATCTAATGCCTAAAAAGCAGAAAAAACGAAAACTAGCTATTAAAGATGCACGTAAGGTATTGGCAAATGAAGAAGCGCAAAAATTGATTGATATGGATGAGGTAACACAGGTAGCTATTGAACGAGCTGAACAGACTGGTATCATCTTTATTGATGAAATCGATAAAATAGCGAGTAAGAGCGGCGGTGCCTCTTCAGCAGACGTATCGAGAGAGGGAGTCCAAAGAGATATTCTTCCTGTTGTTGAAGGTTCGACAGTCGTAACGAAATACGGTACTGTTAAAACGGATCACGTGTTATTTATTGCTGCAGGTGCTTTCCATATTGCAAAGCCTTCTGACCTTATTCCTGAACTGCAAGGTCGTTTTCCAATCAGAGTAGAACTTAAAAAATTATCTGTGGATGATTTTTATAAAGTGTTAATAGAACCTGACAATGCTTTGATTAAACAATATATAGCATTATTAGAAACAGAAGGTATAGAAATTGAATTTTCAGACGAAGCTATTCGTAGGATAGCCGAGGTTGCCTTTGAAGTGAACCAAAACACGGATAACATTGGAGCAAGAAGATTACATACTATTATGGAAAAGCTTTTAGAGGACCTATCATTTGAAGCTCCTGAAATTTCTATGGGGCATATTATGATTACCCCTAAGTATGTGGATGAAAAACTGGGCGCAATATCTAAAAATAAAGACTTAAGTGAGTTTATATTATAAGTAGTTTGATGTTTCAGATTATTGCTCAAGGGTACAACTAATTAGTTACATTTTACTCTTTTCCATTATCCTGTTCACTCAATAAACTTGATAAATATCCATAAAAGAAGACATTATAGGAGGAAGTAAACAATGGATTTACTGAATAAAACAAGAAAAATAAACTCGATGCTGCAACAAACAGGCGGAAAGCAAGTTAACTTTAAAGAAATGGCTGAAAGCTTAAGCGAAGTAATTCAGGCGAATATCTTCGTAGTTAGCCGCAGAGGAAAATTACTTGGTTTTCAAATAAACCAACAAATTGAAAATGAGCGTATGAAAAAAATGCTCGAAGATCGTCAATTTCCTGAAGAATATACAAATAATCTTTTCAATATTAAAGAAACATCTTCCAATCTTGATGTTGAAAGCGAATATACAGCTTTCCCTGTAGAAAACAAAGAGTTATTTAAATCAGGCTGGACTACAATTATTCCTATCGTAGGCGGCGGTGAGCGCCTTGGTACATTAATTCTATCCCGTGTAGAACAAAAATTCGCTGACGATGATTTGATTCTAGGTGAATACGGTGCTACTGTTGTTGGAATGGAAATTTTGCGTGAAAAGGCAGAAGAAATTGAAGAGGAAGCTAGAAGCAAGGCTGTTGTTCAAATGGCTATCAGTTCATTATCTTACAGTGAATTAGAAGCTATTGAGCATATCTTTGAAGAATTAAAAGGTAATGAAGGTTTATTAGTTGCTTCCAAAATAGCTGACCGAGTAGGAATTACGCGTTCTGTTATTGTTAACGCATTAAGAAAGTTAGAAAGTGCCGGTGTTATCGAATCTCGCTCTTTAGGTATGAAAGGTACTTATATCAAAGTATTGAATGCTAAATTCTTAAACGAGCTTGAAGGATTAAAACGCTAATACAGCAAATAGAAAGACCGAAGTCAAAAAGTGACTTCGGTTTTTTTGTTACTGGATAAAAGAAGTCGGTTGGACTTGTAATTAACATCAATACAATATCATTTAACGTAAGATGTTGATAGTAATTGTTATTGCACTCTTATTACTTAATAATGGGAAATCAATGAAGGGTTTTCAAACTTACTTTATTTACTTCTATTAGTAATGAAAAAAAACGAACTCCTAAAAATGGGTTCGTTTTTTTGTTAGTTGAAATTTGAACAAAATGTGAA
Source organism: Pradoshia sp. Z3_51 (assembly GCF_058215915.1). NCBI lineage: Bacteria > Bacillati > Bacillota > Bacilli > Caryophanales > Bacillaceae > Pradoshia > Pradoshia sp. Z3_51. The sequence continues at coordinate 366,362 of NZ_JBZAJC010000002.1, forward strand.
AATAGCCAGGTAAATTCAAAAACTCTTGGTCAAAATAGGACTATTGTACTTATCATTTTATGTTAATTTTCTTTAATATAAATTATGACAAATAATTTATAAATGTGACTATTTTGTCTTATTTATACTTAAAATAAAGAAATATGTAATATTACTCTGTAAAATAATAGTGAATATAGTAGTATATTGGATATATGTTCAATATATAGAAGGATTTGTCGTAGAAAATGAATTAACTAATAGAGTAGGGAAAACTCTCTAAGTATGAAAGGGTGATAAAATGAAGCTTTTTTCCAACACAGTCAGCTTGCTTGAACAAGGGTTGAATTACTCGTCATTAAAATCAAAAGCTATCTCCCAAAATATTGCAAATGTCGACACGCCTAACTATAAAGCAAAAAATGTGAGTTTTAAATCTGAATTAGATCAAGCAGCACAAATAAATAATCAATCCTTTAAAACCGATAGCAGGCACTTTGAATTTAAGAAAACAGGAAGCAGTGCCATTCAAGTAACCAGTAACAGTCGGAATTACAATAGTACAGGAAACAGTGTGGATATGGATAGTGAAATGAGCGATTTGGCTACTAACCAAATCTATTACAATGCATTGATTGAACGGCTGAATGGCAATTTTCAAACATTAAAAAGTGTTATACAGGGAGGTAAGTAGGTATGGGTTTGTTCACTGGCATGAACATTACATCCAGTGCGTTAACAGCACAGCGACTGCGTATGGATGTGATTTCATCCAATATGGCCAACGCTGAAACAACAAGAGGCAAGTATGTTGATGGTGAATGGCAACCTTATCAAAGGAAATCAATTGAATTGCAAACAAAGGATAATGGGTTTTCTAATTTTTTGAATACAGCTATGAATAAAACAAATAATTCTTCTGTTGGTAATGGTGTTAGAGTTGCTGCGATTAAGGAAGATGTCAATATGGTTTACGACCCTGGCAATCAGGCAGCCAATGAAGCTGGTTATATCGAGGAGCCCGATTATAAACTGGTCTATGATCCAGCCCATGCAGATGCTGATCCAGACACGGGGTACGTTAAAATGCCCAATGTTGATCCATTGCGTGAGACAGTTGATTTAATCAGTGCAACAAGGTTATATGAAGCGAATATTACAGTATTCAATGCATCCAAAGGGATGATGATGAAAGCACTTGAAATAGGAAAATAAAATTAGGGGGCTATAAGGGATGGAACCAATTCAATTAAACAACTCTGTTTCTTCAATTTTTACTCAAACACTACCTAACTCACCCAATACTACACCATACGAATCTCAAAAATCTTTTGCGTCCGTCCTAAAGAAATCTATTGAAGAAATTAATACGACTCAGCAAGAATCAGCTACGATGACACAAAAATTAGCACTTGGTGAAAATGTTGATTTGCATAATGTAATGATTACATCCCAAAAAGCGAATATAACGCTGCAGGCGGCTATGGAAGTCCGCAATAAAGCAGTCGAAGCTTATCAGGAAATAATGAGAATGAGCATGTAGAAAAATAATATATGCATTGTCCCAACGAAATTAATATTCCCTACATATGACAGGGAAGTCTCTGTGGACGTTAATATTGATGCAAAAGCTAAGTTCGGGGGATCACGATGAAGGAAACGTTCATAAAAATTGGAAATCAAATAAAAGATTTTTGGAAGAGCCGTTCAAGTAAACAGAAAACACTCTATATCAGTATGATGGCTGCAGTAATACTAATTGCTGCAGCGGTTGTTTTTCTTACTTCAAGAACAACGCTCGTTCCTCTATATAGTGATCTTTCACCAACAGAAACTGGATCTATAAAAGAGAATCTGGATGGCAGAGGAATCACGTCGGAAATCGCTGATAATGGCAGTACGATACTAGTTCCAAGTGAAATGGCAGATACGTTGCTAGTTGAGCTTGCTGCAGAGGGTATTCCGAAGTCAGGAAGCATAGATTATTCATATTTCAGTGAAAATGCAAGCTTTGGTATGACTGATAATGAATTTAATGTCATTAAACAGGATGCTATGCAGAATGAAATAGCAGGCCTTATTAAAGGGATAGAAGGAGTTCAAGGTGCTGAGGTTATTCTCACCCTCCCTGATAAGGGGGTATTCGTTAGTGATACAAAAGAGGAGGCCTCGGCTTCCATAGTATTAAATACAAAGCCTGGACAGGAATTTGAAGAGAAGCAAATACAAGCCTTATATCATTTAGTATCAAAAAGCGTCCCAAATCTTCCTACAGATAATATCGTCATTATGAATCAATACTTTGAGTACTTTGATTTAAATAATAGTGGCAGCAATAGTACGGATAGTTTTGCATCCCAAAATGAAATAAAGAAAGAGATTGAGAAGGATATACAACGCAGAGTTCAAAGTATGCTTGGAACGATCATGGGTAACGATAAAGTTGTTGTTTCTGTAACAGCTGATGTGGATTTTACCCAAGAAAATAGAGAAGAAAATCTTGTGGAACCCGTGGATGAAGAGAATATGGAAGGCCTGACGATCAGTGCCCAAAAACTATCAGAGACCTATACAGGCGAAACAGGAGCAGAAGGCGGTACACCTGTTACTGAAGATCCTTCAGACTCACTGGGATCGCAGTATCTTGAAGGATCAAATGGAAATGGTGATTATGAGAAGACTGAGGAAACAGTAAACACAGAGGTTAACCGAATACGTAAAGAGATTAGTGAATCTCCATACAAAGTAAGAGATTTGGGGATTCAGGTTATGGTTGAACCACCTGATGCTAATGACACCAACTCTCTCCCAGAAGAAAGAATAACTGATATAAGAGATATTTTGGGGACGATTGTGCGAACAAGTATCGATAAATCAGAAAATGAAAATCCTCTAACAGATAATCAATTAGAGGGAAAAATTGCGATTTCCATCCAGCCATTTAATGGGAAAGTTACATTTGACGAACAGCAGGAAAACAGTACTCCGTGGTGGATTTATGTCATAGGCGGTGTATTATGTTTAGCGATTATTCTGCTTTTGATTTTTATTATCAAATCCAGAAAAAATAAAGAAATTGAGATAGAACAATATGAAGAACCGATCCCTCCTGTTTTGGTAGCCGATATTGAAGACGAAGCAGAATCAGAAGCCACTGTTAAAAGAAAGCAACTAGAAAAATTGGCGAAAGAAAAGCCTGATGAATTTGCGAAACTCTTAAGATCATGGATTACGGAAGACTAGGGGGTAAGAAGACATGTCTATCAGAGATAAAAAAAGTGGTCTAACGGGAAAACAAAAGGCTGCAGTCCTGCTCATTTCAATGGGGCCGGATGTATCTGCAAATGTTTATAAGCATTTATCGGAAGAGGAAATTGAAAAGCTGACCTTAGAAATTTCAGGCGTACGAAAGGTAGGCCCAAAAGAGAAGGAAGACATCGTAGATGAATTCCATACGATTGCGCTGGCACAGGATTACATTTCTCAGGGTGGAATTGGTTATGCCAAAACTGTATTAGAAAAAGCATTGGGCAGTGACCAGGCACAGGCCATTATCAATCGCTTAACATCATCTCTGCAGGTGAAGCCCTTTGATTTTGTTAGAAAAGCAGATCCAGGTCAAATTCTGAATTTTATACAGAATGAGCATCCTCAAACGATTGCCTTAATACTATCTTATTTGGAAGCGGGACAGGCAGGACAGATTTTATCAGAGCTTCCTCAGGATATGCAGGCAGATGTAGCAAAACGGATTGCCTTAATGGACAGCACCTCGCCTGAAATCATCAATGAGGTAGAACAAATTCTAGAACGAAAGCTATCTGCTACTGTTACGCAAGACTATACGCAAACCGGTGGAATTGAAGCCGTTGTAGAAGTGTTAAATGGCGTTGATCGTTCAACAGAAAGAACCATTTTGGATGCTTTAGAAATACAGGATTCTGAATTGGCTGAAGAAATTAAGAAACGAATGTTTGTATTCGAAGACATTGTCACCTTGGATAATAGAGCCATCCAAAGGGTGATTAAAGATGTAGAAAACGAAGATTTAATGCTGTCTCTTAAAGTCGCCAGTGAAGAGGTTAAGGAAATTGTTTATAAAAACATGTCCAAACGGATGGTCGATACATTTACAGAAGAGATGGAATTTATGGGACCGGTTCGTTTACGGGATGTAGAAGAAGCGCAGTCAAGAATTGTTGCGATTATTCGACGCCTTGAGGATGCCGGTGAAATCGTCCTAGCCCGTGGTGGGGGAGATGACATTATTGTCTAGAATTATAAAGTCCCATTATACAGAAACACATATGCAAGAGAAGAAAATAATCCAGATTAAAAAAATAATGAATGAACAGAATGAGTCCCTTTTTCAAGAAGAGTCAGTAGCTTCTGATCTAAATCGGCTCTTGATGGAAGCTAATCAAAAAGCTGAGGCAATTGTTTTAGAAGCTCAGAAACAGGCTGATCAAGTTTATCTAAAGATACAGGAAGAAGTAAAGCAATGGGATAAGGAAAAACAAATTCTCATTGAAGAGGCCAGACAGGAAGGGTATCTCATTGGCAAGGAACAGGGTGCTTCGGACTCAAAAAGAGAATATCAGCACATGCTGAACCTTGCACAAGAGACAATGAACCAAGCTAAAAAAGAATACCAATCTGTTGTGGAAAAGTCTGAGTTTACCATCCTCAACCTCGGAATAAAGGTAGCTGAAAAAATTATGAATCAGCACTTAGACGAAAATGAGGAAGATTATTTATTTATTGTGAAAAAAGCAATTAAGGAAGCGCGAGAATATAAAAATATTGAACTACATATTCCTCCGCTTCATTACTCTTTTGTCTTAACACATAAAAAAGAATTAATGACCTTATTTCCAAGAGAAACAGAGTTTTATATCTATCCGAATGATGAGTTAGAAGGAAATGGATGTGTAATTGAATCATCCAATGGACGTTTGGTAGCAAGTGTGGATGAACAGCTGGAACAAATCAGAATTAAGCTTCAGGAAATCCTTGAGGAGGACCTCTCATGAAAGTCTCTCAATTAATAGATCAAATTGATACTCTCGATACGTTTAAGAGATATGGGCGAATTAAAAGAGTGGTAGGTCTTATGATTGAGTCTCAGGGGCCGGCCAGCTCAATTGGAGATGTATGCTTGATCCATACCGGCAAAAAGAACAAGGTAAAGGCTGAAGTAGTAGGATTCCGGGATGAGATTGTCATTTTAATGCCCTATAGTGTTGTAAGTGAGATAGCACCCGGCTCTATTGTCGAGGCGACTCGTAAACCGCTCGAGATCAAAGTAGGAACAGGTTTAATAGGCAAGGCACTTGATGCTATCGGAAACCCACTTGATGGAGGGTCACTTCCATACGGTTTATCCTCTACAGCAACGGAGCAGGATCCTCCAAATCCAATGTCACGTCCGCCCATTAATGAGGGAATTGAAACAGGTGTCCGCATGATTGATAGTTTACTAACGGTTGGAAAAGGTCAGAGGGTTGGAATTTTCGCGGGAAGCGGAGTAGGAAAGAGCACATTATTAGGAATGATTGCCAGGAATACGACAGCTGATTTAAATGTGATAGCTCTTGTTGGTGAACGTGGGAGAGAAGTCCGAGAATTTATCGAAAGAGATTTAGGTCCTCTTGGATTAAAAAGATCTATAGTAGTTGTGGCCACATCAGATCAGCCGCCCTTAATGAGAATAAAGGCTGCTTATACGGCAACAGCCATAGCTGAGTTTTTTCGCGATCGGGGGATGAATGTCATGCTGATGATGGACTCGGTTACAAGGATTGCTATGGCACAGAGAGAATTGGGTCTGGCTGTTGGGGAACCGCCGACAACTAAAGGGTATACTCCATCTGTCTTCAGTATTCTGCCAAGATTGCTAGAGAGAACTGGAACGAACAGTAAGGGAACGATTACAGCCTTTTATACGGTATTGGTAGATGGTGATGATATGAATGAACCTATTGCTGATACAGTACGTGGGATATTAGATGGACATTTTGTTTTAGACAGAGACCTTGCTAATAAGGGACAGTTTCCAGCAATCAATATTTTAAAAAGTATCAGCAGAATAATGGCTCATATTATAGAACCGGCTCATGCTAAAGCAGCTGAAAAGGTACGACAATCCTTAGCTGCTTATCTGGAAGCAGAAGATTTAATTAATATTGGTGCCTATAAAAAGGGCTCCAACCCAATCATTGATGAAGCTATTACTAAATATCCTGCAATCATTGAGTATTTAAAACAGGATGTAAATGAAAAAGTGACGAAACAGCAAAGTATCGAACAACTGCACTTATTAGTAGAGATGGGTGGATGATTCAATGCACTATCAGTATAAATTCGAAAAAATATTAACGATAAAAGAAAAAGAAAAGAATGATTCAGAGTCAAAATATACAGAAGCTGTAAAAGAGTTTGAATCAGAAGCCGAAAATCTCTATCAAGTGCTGAAAAAGAAAGAAGAGTTATTGGATTCACAATCTGAACAATTAAAACAGGGATTGTCCGTACAGCAGGTCAGATATAATCAGCATTTTTTGGATAATCATGAAAAGATGATTGCCCATTATCAAAAGCGTGTGATGGATACACGATCTAAAATGCACTTTTATCACCAGCTTCTGATAGAAAGCAATGTAGAGGTTAAAAAATACGAGAAAATCAAAGAGAAAGATTTTCAAAGATATTTTAATACAATGAAATACGAAGAAAATCGGCAAATGGATGAAATATCTATTCAACAATATATGAGCCGTTCATGATGGAGGCGTAGTAGTTGGATCGTATGGAAGAAAAGGAAAACAAAGGATTTAGTAAACTGAATTTGTTCCTTACTATATTGATTGTTCTGATATTCATAGCTGGAATTCTGGTAATCACCGTAACTTTCTCAGGTAAAAGTATAGGGGAACAAGCTGGAAAACTTGCTGAAAATATTCCCTTTTTAGGTGAGAGTGAGGAAAAGGCAGAAAAACAGACAAATCAAACAAATCAAGCGGACTATGTGAAAGAAATTGCTAGTCTTAAGTCAGAGCTTAAGGATAAAGAGAAAGAAATGGAAAGTCTTGAAAAATTGCTGGATAACAAGGAGATTGAACTCAAGCGCAGTCAGTTATCCGTAGAGCAACTGGAACAGACGATTTCAGAACTAGATCAAAAAAAAGAACAAAACTCAAGATCCTCAAAAGATATCATTGATACCTATGAGAAAATGGCGCCCAAACAGGCGGCCTTAATAGTAGCAGAAATGAATGAGAAAGAAGCGGTGAAAATCCTATCCTCTATTACTACAGAAGCCTTGGCTGACATTATGGAAAAGATGGAAGCTAAAAAAGCTGCCGTATTAATGGAAAAAATCTCGGCCGAGAAAAGTAATGGTGCCGAGGATTCTTAAGGGGAAAGCAGAAAGATTGAAAGGAGGTGAATAAATGAATCAGATGGGTGTATTGCCTAACAACCAATATGTAAAAACAACTGCTTTACCTAATGACCAAGTGCAAATAAATAAAAAATCTCAGGATAAATCTTTTCATAAAATGCTCCAAGATGAAAAGAGCTTGGACAAAGCAGAGAAAACAGAGGATCCAGTATATGAAATACTGCATGATGGAGTTGAAGTAGATGATACTTTGAGTTTCCTGGAAAAAGAGGGACTTGAAGAGTTGGAAGGAGCATTTGAGCTGTTAAATATGCTGCTAGCCAATAACCAGGAAGCTCTTCCAGAATCAGAGTTTATTCAACAGCTTCTGGGTGAAAATCCTTCTGAAGCAATTAAAGAGGCATTAAGGAATTTATTAGATTCAAAGGATACATTTAAGGAGATCGATTTTACTCAATTGCCTCCTGTTGAAGATGATATTGAAACACTTAATGGCATATTAACTAATGGGTTAGCAAAACCATTTGAAGGTTTAACAAATGATCAAAGAAATGCATTTCTTACTCTGTTGAATTTCGGAAAATTGGTTGTGATGAGCCATAAGCATACGTTCAATCAAAAAGGAGCAGAAAATGTTGGTCAATTAGATGCTCTTTTAATGAACTGGAAATACAAATTGACAGCCTTGGATGAAACAAAAAAAACAATTCTGTCTGATGTAAAAAACAATCCTGCTTCATTAAGAGATATAGGCATGAACACATACAATCTGCAATCTAAAACCTATTCATTAAACTTTAAAAATGGTGGTTCCATTGTCGGATTCAATCCTATGTCTGCTAAAAGTGCAGATATTCCGTTAAACCAAACAGTGATGATTGGAGACCTTCAGTTACAAACACAGCAGCAGAGTCCTGTCTTGACCCTTGAAAAAGGTGGACAAGCAGTAGGTGCAGATGAATTCATTAAATCATTTGAATCTCTCTTATCTAAAGCGAATTTTACTAACCAAAATGGTGTTCAAAGATTATTTGTTCGATTGACACCGGAGAACCTGGGTACCTTGCAAATTGAATTAATACAAAAAGACGGCCAGCTGGTAGCCAAAATTATTGCCAATACACAAAAAGGAAAAGAGCTATTAGAATCTCAGATTCAAGGACTAAGAGTTTCATTGGCTGCACAGGGAATTGATTTCGACGAAATAGACCTAGAACAATCACAGGATACGCACTTCCAGGAAGAATCTCCTTCGGAAGAGAGAAGAAATCAGCATGAACATCAAGAAGATCAAAATGTTAGGGATCATGATGAAGAATTATTTTCAGGATTTTCAAGTGTTCTGGAAGAATCAATCATTAATCAGGAAATATAGGAGGAGTCATTTTGACAACGATTGATACAAGTCTTTTATATAGTTCCTTACAGAATCAAACGAGGGAAGTAAAAAATAACCTGGATAAGGATGATTTTCTGAAATTATTGCTGACACAGCTACAAAATCAGGATCCAACCAGTCCAATGGACGATACGGACTTTATAGCGCAAATGGCAACCTTCTCAAGTCTTGAGCAAATGACGAATATGAATACGACGTTAGAGAGCTTTGTGAACTCACAAAATCAAAATCTATTAATCACCTATTCGCAGTTTGTGGGGCAGGAAGTGACCTATCATAAACTGGCCAACCCAGATAACGAAGGTGGGGACACGGAGGTTGTGGAAGGAAAGGGTGTTGTGAAATCCATCCAATTTGTTGATGAGAGTGTGAAATTTATTCTAGAAGACGGGACTGTATTAGAGCCTGCAAATATTTCTTCCATAAATCAGCTATCAGAGGGCAATAATCTTGCCGAAGCGAGTCGTCTAATAGGGAAACAAGTGACTTGGCTGGATGATAAAGGGGAAGAACACACGGCAGAAGTATCTTCGGTCTTTCAAAGAGACGGAAAAGTTAAACTAGAGGTGAATGATGAAGCGAAAACCTCTCTGCTTCTCAATCAGTTGATTAAAGTAGGATAAAGATAAGAGGCGAAGTCAATGGATCAAAAAATTATATTCAGGCCACAAGTGCCAATTGCCAATCCACTTAAAGGTGCGCAAAAAAACCAAATGAAAAGTGGAAATGATTCTTTTGAAAGCTTTCTTAGGCCTGAACTGGACGCTGCAAATAAAGGTATTACAATCAGCAAGCATGCCCAACAGCGCATCCAACAACGAAATTTACAGATAGATGAACATCAATGGGGCCAGCTGGAAGTAAAATTGGCTGAAGCAAGGCGCAAGGGTTTAAATGATTCATTGGTGTTGATGGATCATGCAGCCCTCATTGTAAATGCAAAAAATAATACGGTCATTACTGCAATGGATAGAGACGAAGCGGGAGCCCAAATTTTCACAAATATTAATGGGGCAATCATTTTAAAATAAAAACTGGATGGCTGGACCTCATGAGAGGAAGCCAGGCTGTTGATCGACTGATACAGCCAAGCTGAAAGGGGAAAAATAATAATATGTTACGTTCCATGTATTCTGGCATTAGCGGATTAAAAAACTTCCAAACAAAATTGGATGTAATCGGTAATAACATCGCAAATGTGAACACATATGGCTTTAAAAAAGGCAGGGTTACATTTAAAGATACTATGAGCCAAACTGTTTCGGGTGCCAGCGGAGCCACTGCTGATAAGGGCGGTACGAATGCTATTCAGGTAGGCCTCGGAAGCTCACTGGCTTCGATTGATAATATTGATACACAGGGAAGTGCCCAAACGACGAATCGAACACTGGATTTTTCTATTGAAGGTGATGGATATTTCGTAGTTAAAAATGGAAATCAACAATTATATACACGTGCAGGGAATTTTTATTTAGATCAGGATGGGGCACTTGTGACAAGTGAAGGATTTAAGGTTCTAGATATAGACGAACAGGAGATCACTATCCCGCAAAATATAGTCAGCTTCAGTATTGGACAGGGCGGCGAAATAACGGGTGTCGATGCAAATGGAGCTAGTGACACTATAGCAACAATTGGAGTAGCTAAATTCACTAACCCGGCCGGATTAACGAAGGCGGGTAATAATACATTTCAAGCATCTGCAAATTCTGGGGTACTCGACATAGGAACAGCAGACACCGAAGGTAGAGGGAAACTGACATCAGGTCGACTTGAAATGTCAAATGTGGATTTATCTGAAGAATTTACAGATATGATTGTGGCACAGCGTGGTTTTCAGGCTAATACCCGCATTATCACAACATCTGATGAAATCCTTCAGGAATTAGTTAATTTGAAAAGGTAATGGTAAAGGAGGCAGGGGCTAAAGAAATCCTTTAGCCCTCCAAATTATGATACAGGTAACCAAATTGAACGGAAAAAAATACTTTTTAAATGCATTATTCATAGAGTCTGTAGAAGCAAATCCAGATACGACTATAACACTTACCAATGGAAAAAAGTTAATCGTCGCAACTGAGGAAAGAGAACTTATACAGATGATTAATCATTTTTATCGCAGCATAAACGTTTTAGGACATCAGCAGAACCGGGAGGATACCGATGAAGAATAAATTAATACTTTTATTTTTGTCAGCTATTTCTTTGCTGGGGATCATCGCGGTTGTTGTGTTAATGAATTACACAGGCGACTCTGCAGATAAAGAACCGAGTATTGATGAGGTTATTAAATATTCTGTTGAAATACCGGAAATTACGACTAACTTAACGGATAATACGTTAATTCGAGTAACGTATATGATGGAAACAGACGGTAAAAAGGCAAAAGAGGAATTAGAAAAAAGAATTTTCCAAGTAAATGACATTGTCATTAAAGAATTATCTGAGATGAAAGCTGAACAACTGAATGATAAAAAGGGCAAACTGGAATTTGAAAATAAACTTAAGGAACAAGTGAATGAGTTGATGCAGGAAGGTAAGGTTATTCAAGTTTATACTACCTCGTCTATTCTCCAATAAAAAGCGACGGACATAAAAGTATCTGAAACTACGGAGGTGATTCGATTGTCTGGCGAGGTTTTATCACAGAATGAAATTGATGCATTATTATCTGCCCTCTCAACAGGTGAAATGGATGCAGATGAATTGAAAAAGGAAGAGAATGAAAGAAAAGTAAGAGTTTATGATTTTAAAAGAGCTTTACGGTTTTCGAAAGACCAAATTCGAAATTTAACAAGAATACATGAGAATTTTGCTCGTTTACTGACCACTTATTTTTCAGCGCAGTTACGCACGTATGTCAATATCAATGTTGCGACAGCTGATCAGCTTCCGTATGAAGAATTTATACGTTCAATTCCTAAAATGACAATTATGAATGTTTTTGAGGTTCCTCCTTTAGATGGACGAATCTTGATGGAAGTTAATCCGATTATCGCTTATACCATGCTCGATCGTGTATTAGGCGGCAGAGGTTCAAGTCTTAATAAAGTTGAGAGCCTCACAGAGATAGAAACCAAAATTATGTCCAATCTTTTTGAACGTGCATTTGAGAATCTAAAGGAAGCGTGGGCTAACATAGCCGATATAAACCCGGAGCTATCAGAGTTTGAGGTTAATCCACAATTCTTACAGATGGTTTCCCCAAATGATACGGTGGTTGTAATTTCATTAAATATTACAATCGGTGAAGTTAGCGGGATGATAAATATATGTATACCGCATGTAGTATTAGAGCCTATTATTCCTAATTTATCTGTACATTATTGGATGCATACAAACAAAAAGAAAAGAGAACCAAATGAAGTACAAGCGATAGAACAACAAGTTCGAACAGCAGAGTTACCCCTGATTGCTCAATTGGGAACTGCTGATATTTTAATCCAAGACTTCTTAAATCTAACTGTGGGGGATGTTATTGAATTAGGTCAGCCAATAGACAGCCCAATCGTGTTGTCCATAGGAGATGTTCCTAAATTCCTTGGACAGGCAGGAAAGGTAAATAAGAAGATAGGCATTCAAATATTGGAGAACTTGAAAGGGGGAAGCTTAGAATGATGAACAATGAAAGACTTACTCAGGAAGAAATTGATGCATTATTAGATAGTTCTAATCAGGAAGTGTTTCCTGCTTCACCAGCGATAGGTGATTATTTTTCATCAATGGAACAGGATGCTCTTGGTGAAATTGGCAATATATCATTTGGAAGCTCAGCAACTGCTTTATCTATACTATTAAATCACAAAGTGGATATTACGACACCTTGCGTTTCTATAGTTGCCAGTGAAAAATTAGTGGAAGAATTTCCACAGCCATATGTAGCCATTCAGGTGGAATATACAGATGGTTTTATTGGTTCTAATTTGTTGGTCATAAAGCAGACAGATGCTGCTATTATTGCTGACCTCATGCTGGGTGGAGATGGGCATTCTCCAGCTGAGGATTTATCTGAGATTCATCTAAGCGCTGTACAGGAAGCGATGAATCAAATGATGGGTTCTGCTGCAACCTCCATGTCGACTGTTTTTAATAAGCGTGTAGATATCTCGCCTCCATCCATAGAGCTTATAGATTTAATGGAAGGCTCTGGACATGATGTTTTTCCAAAAGCTGATTTGCTTGTGAAAGTGTCTTTTAGATTAACGATAGGGAACTTAATAGATTCCTATATCATGCAATTATTGCCTGCGCATTTTGCCAGAAGTTTAGTAGATGAATTGATGAAGAAAACTTCTCCTGAGATGGGAGAGACAATTAAACAGAATCAACCAGCTGCCTATTCCATGAGTGGAGTGGAACCAACTGTGAGAACCAGTAATGAGAGAGTAGCTAAAACGGCATCTGATCAATCGTATCAAGCGGAGCACATCAACGACGCACTGTTGGGAGATAAAACAGAGATAAATATGCAAAGCAATCAATATCTAGGAACGAATTCTGCTCCCTATAGCCAGCCGGTTCAGGTACAGCCTGCCACGTTTTCTGAATTTGAGCACACGCAGCGGTTAGATGAAAAAGAGGTTAATAACCTCAATATGTTATTGGATATTCCTTTGCAGGTAACCGTAGAACTGGGAAGAACGAATCGGTCCGTCAAAGAAATTCTTGAGCTATCATCAGGATCTATTATTGAATTGGATAAATTAGCCGGTGAACCGGTCGATATTTTGGTGAATAAGCGTTTGATTGCCAAAGGAGAAGTCGTTGTAATTGATGAAAATTTTGGTGTTCGGGTTACAGATATTATTAGCCGAACTGACCGTCTGAAAAAATTAAAGTAAGCTGGGGGAAGAAAGAATGTCACACAAAATTTTAGTAGTCGATGATGCTGCATTTATGAGAATGATGATTAAAGATATCCTGGTTAAGAATGGATATGATGTTGTGGGAGAAGGAGCGGATGGTCATCAGGCTATTGAGCTATATAAAGAAACAAATCCTGATTTGGTCACAATGGATATTACGATGCCAGATATGGACGGAATTACAGCATTAAAAGAAATACGCAAAATCAATCCAAATGCCAAGGTTATTATGTGTTCGGCAATGGGTCAGCAGGCAATGGTTATTGATGCTATTCAGGCAGGTGCAAAGGATTTTATTGTAAAACCTTTTGCAGCTGACCGAGTTTTGGAGGCAATCAGCAAAGCTTTATCGTAAAGAGGGGAAGTAAACGTGCAACGGATGCCAAGCTATATAAAGGTTATTCTTTTCTTCATTTTGTGTTTTGCCATTACTGCACCATTCAAAGAAATTGCAGTAAATGCAGCGCCAGACAATGGCAGCCAAAGTGTGGACAGTTATTACAATACTAAAGATCGTAAGACAGAGACAGGGGATATCGACCAGACCAATAATAACAGTATCTCTGATTCAGCTGAAAATGAGACAAATGACATTGGAATTACAATTGGAGATATCTTTAGAATGGTATTCGCCCTACTATTTGTTGCTGGATTAATGTACATTCTTCTGCGCGTCATTAATAAAAAGAATCGTGGATATCAGCACGGCCAAACTATTGAAAACCTGGGAGGGACTCCGTTAGGTGGAAATCGCTCTGTCCAGATGGTAAGGGTTGGGGAGAAAATCTACATTGTAGGTGTTGGAGACTCGGTTCAATTACTCAATGTGATTGATGATAAGGAAGAATACAGCAAGCTAATTGAAGAACATAATCAGAAATTAGAAACTCAGATTGCCTCAATGGACCTTGCAGGCAAGCTCATTGATAAATGGAAAATAAAAACTTCCAGGCAAACGGAGAAGTCGTTCAAAAGTCAATTTAATGAACAGTTGAAACAACTAAAGGAAGACCGCAAACAGATTACAAAAGAAATAAGCAAGAAAGGAACACACCGAGATGAATGACTTAATGACTCTCTTTAGCAGTGGGGATGCCGATACCGTTTCTACATCAGTTAAGCTGCTCCTGTTATTAACGGTTCTTTCTCTTGCACCAAGCATTTTAATTTTAATGACCTGTTTTACAAGAATTGTTATTGTTCTGGGCTTTGTAAGGACAGTTTTATCGACACAGCAAATGCCCCCTACACAAGTGTTGATCGGATTATCGCTCTTCATTACATTTTTTGTAATGGCACCGGTTTTATCTGAAGTGAATGATGAGGCGCTTCAACCGCTTTTTAAGGATGAAATAAAGCTGGAAGAAGCATATGAAAAGGCAGCAGGGCCCTTTAAGGAGTTTATGAGTAAACATACAAGGCAAAAGGATTTACAGCTATTCCTGGAATATTCTAATGCGGATACACCTGAATCAATTGAAGATATTTCTTTAACTACGCTGGTACCTGCATTCGCGATCAGTGAAATGAAAACAGCCTTTCAAATTGGCTTCATGATTTTTATCCCATTTCTGGTGATAGACATGATTGTGGCGAGTGTTCTAATGTCCATGGGTATGATGATGCTACCGCCGGTCATGATCTCATTACCCTTTAAAATCTTACTGTTTGTGATGGTCGATGGATGGTATTTAGTTGTTAAATCTTTATTACAAAGTTTTTAGGCAGGTGAGAGAAAGATGACATCAGAAGCAGTAATTTCGTTGGCTGAAAAGGGGATTTATACTGTATTAATCATAAGTGCTCCCTTACTGATCCTAGCTCTTGGGATTGGTTTAATTGTCAGTATTTTTCAGGCGACCACACAAATCCAGGAGCAAACGTTAGCTTTTATTCCGAAAATCGTCGCTGTTTTGTTGGGCATTGTATTTTTTGGGCCATGGATGCTGAGTAAAATGCTCTCTTACACGGCTGACATTTTTAATAATCTAACGAAGTTTGTAGGATAGGCTATGGAAGAGATTGTTCCCAAATTTAGTGTATACTTATTGATTTTTGTACGTCTT
Organism: Pradoshia sp. Z3_51; assembly: GCF_058215915.1. Lineage (NCBI taxonomy): Bacteria > Bacillati > Bacillota > Bacilli > Caryophanales > Bacillaceae > Pradoshia > Pradoshia sp. Z3_51. The sequence continues at coordinate 382,073 of NZ_JBZAJC010000002.1, forward strand.
GCATCCTTTTTTATTACAATGCCTATCTTTTCATATAGAACGATTCCTGCACAGCATCGCTTAGGAATCAGTGCTCTGCTCGCCTGGATTATGTATTATACGGTATCTTCTCCAGTCTTTGAAATTGACGGTTTATATCTTTTATTGGTGTTAAAAGAAGCCTTAGTCGGATTAATGATTGGCTTTTTTGCGTATATGATGTTCTCAGCTGTTCAAACAGCCGGAGGATTCATTGATTTTCAGATGGGCTTTTCAATGGCTAATGTCATTGATCCGCAGACAGGGGTTCAAAGTCCCTTAATGGGTCAATATCTTTATACATTTGCACTCCTTTTTTTGCTGGCGATTGACGGACATCATTTGTTATTGGACGGAATTTTTTACAGCTATGAATTCATCCCTTTGTCAACAGATTTTCTTCCGTTTGGAAATGAGCAAATCCTCACATTGATGATTCAATTCTTTACACAGTCATTTATCATTGCTTTTCAAATGTCTATCCCAATTGTTGGAAGTTTATTTTTGGTAGATATAGCACTAGGTATTGTAGCAAGAACGGTGCCGCAAATGAATATATTTGTTATTGGTTTTCCAATCAAAATATTTGTCAGTTTAATTTTGTTAACTATTACGATGGGAACCATCTTACTTCTGGTAAAAGGGCTTTTGAATACAACATTAGAAGGAATGCGTTCGCTTATGCATCTGCTTGGAGGAAGTTAGAATGAGCCTACTAAAACTGGATTTGCAATTTTTTTCAGGGGAGAAAACAGAGAAGGCTACTCCTAAAAAAAGACAGGATGCAAGGAAAAAAGGGCAGGTTGCCAAAAGTCAGGATATCAATACAGCAGTTGTTTTGTTAGGGGTATTTCTCATTTTATATATAGCAGGTGGTTTTTTAAAAGATAGATTACTAGTTATTTTTAAGTATCCAATCAATCTATCTGCTACCTTCTCATATTCAGAAGCGGATTTATATTTAATGTTTATTGAACTTCTTAAACAAATGGCTATTATCTTGGGACCTATTATGTTAGCGGCTTTTATAGCCGGAATTATCGCTAATTTTGCGCAGGTAGGAGCCATGTTTTCAACCGAAACTATACAATTTAAGCTTGAAAAAATTGACCCAATAAAAGGGTTTAAACGGATTTTTTCAATGAGAGCGCTCGTCGAAATGCTCAAATCTATATTAAAGATTACGGTCATTGGAGTTATAACCTTTTATTCTATTTGGTCGCGGTTGGATGAAATTATGATGCTTTCAACTAAAACGATGGGGGCATCCTTAATTACACTTGCAGATATTACAGTCAAAACCGGTTTGTTTGCTTCGGGAGCTTTATTGTTTTTAGCCCTGTTGGACTATCTTTATCAACGTTTCGATTTTGAAAAGAGCATTCGAATGTCCAAACAGGAAATTAAACAAGAGTATAAAACAATCGAAGGAGATCCGATAATAAAGTCTCGAATCAAGCAAAAACAAAGAGAAATGGCCATGTCGAGAATGATGCAGGAGATACCAAAAGCTGATGTAGTAATTACGAATCCGACCCACTATGCGATTGCTTTAAAATATGACAAAAATCAGCTGGATGCACCATATGTAGTAGGAAAAGGGCTGGATTTTGTTGCCCAGAAAATAAAGCTTGTCGCTAAAGAAAATGATATTCCGATGATGGAAAACAGACCATTAGCAAGAGCATTGTACAATCAGGCAGATATCGGTCAGGCAATCCCTGAAGAGTTTTACAAAGGAGTGGCTGAGATTCTTGCGTACGTCTATAAACTGAAAGGCAAGTCGTAGGAAATATGATTAGCCTGATATCATTTTTGCCGTTTGATTATAGTTAGCATAATTAATCTAAGATATTGATAGATTCACGTTCTATTAATTACCCGTTAGGAGAGAAGTAGCATGCGAGCAAGAGATTTATCAGTTTTAATAGCCGTCATAATGATTGTAGCCATGTTAATTATCCCTTTACCAACATGGTTGATAAGTTTTTTAATCATGGTCAATATTTCTCTTGCCTTATTAGTATTATTGACTTCAATGAATACACAGGAACCTTTGCAATTTTCTATTTTCCCTTCCTTACTGTTGCTCCTCACGTTATTTAGACTCGGCCTTAATATTTCTACGACTAGAGCAATCCTGACACACGGGGATGCCGGTGGAGTCGTTCATGTATTCGGTGACTTTGTAGTTGGCGGTCAAGTGATCGTTGGATTGGTCGTTTTCCTAATCTTAATCATTATTCAATTCATTGTCATTACAAAAGGGGCTGAACGTGTAGCAGAGGTGGCAGCCCGATTTACGCTTGATGCAATGCCAGGTAAACAAATGAGTATTGATGCCGATTTAAATGCCGGAATGATTTCTGAACAAGAGGCGAGAACCAGACGTGATAAGGTGTCGAGAGAAGCTGATTTTTTTGGTTCGATGGATGGTGCCAGCAAGTTTGTTAAAGGTGACGCCATAGCCAGTATTATTATTGTCTTAATCAACCCTGATATTCGGAATGATTATCGGTGTTATGCAAATGGATTTATCATTTGGTGAGGCGGCTGTGAAATTTTCACTTTTATCTGTAGGGGACGGGATTGTCAGTCAGGTGCCAGCCTTACTGATTTCAACTGCGACAGGTATTATCGTGACGAGAGCAGCATCAGATGGCAATCTTGCTTCAGATATTACATCTCAGCTTTTTGCTTATCCACAAATGCTGTATATTGCTGCCGGAACTATTCTGTTATTAGGGCTTTTTACACCGATTAATAATTTTCTAACATTATTTATTTCTGGTCTATTGGCTTTGGGGGCTTATAAAGCTACATCTATTCAACAAAAAGAAAGCACTGTTTCTGAACTGGAACCAGATGATACCGCAGAAGCGGAAGAAATGAAAAGTCCGGAAAGCGTCATTAGTCTTCTCAGTATTGATCCGATTGAGTTTGAATTCGGTTATGGGTTAATTCCATTAGCGGATGCCAATCAGGGCGGAGACCTTTTGGACAGGGTGGTTATGATTCGCAGGCAGCTTGCTATTGAATTGGGTCTTGTTATACCCGTTGTAAGAATCAGAGATAATATTCAGCTTAAGCCTAATGAATATAGGCTGAAAATTAAAGGTGCTGAAATGGCCAGGGGTGAGCTTTTGTTAGATCACTATTTAGCGATGGCTCCAGGAATGGATGATGATTCTATTGAAGGAATTGATACGATAGAACCTTCCTTTGGGCTGCCGGCCAAGTGGATTACGGAAGAGACCAAGGAATATGCTGAAATGCTAGGCTATACCGTTGTGGATCCACCATCAGTTGTTTCCACACATATTACTGAAGTCATTAAAACAAATGCAGCTGATTTGATTGGGCGTCAGGAAACAAAACAATTAATTGAGCATCTCAGAGAGTCTGCACCAATTTTAATAGAAGAAGTTACGCCTAATCCTTTATCTGTAGGTGATATACAAAAAGTTCTGGCTAAATTATTGAGAGAAAAGGTCTCAATTAGGAACCTACCAGTTATTTTTGAAACCTTAGCTGATTTTGGAAGGATGACAAATGATACTGACATTTTAGCGGAATATGTTAGACAGGCACTTGCCCGTCAAATCACAAACCAATATGTAACGGGTGATAATTTAAAAGTGTTAACTCTTTCTGGAAGAGTTGAAAAAATCGTTGCCGACAGTGTTCAACAGACAGAACAAGGTAATTATCTATCGCTAGATCCGACTAACTCACAGAAAATCCTTGAATCAGTAGCAGGAAAGCTGGAGGAGCATGCCTTACTTGATCAGGCACCTGTATTGTTATGTTCACCAGCTGTAAGGATGTATGTGCGCCAGCTGACAGAGAGATATTTCCCGCAGCTTCCGGTGCTATCATATAACGAATTGGAAGCAAATATAGAGGTACAAAGTGTAGGGGTGGTGAATGCTGAATGAATGTGAAGAAGTTTACAGGGATATCCATGCAAGAAGTGATGAGTAAAATACGGGCGGAATTTGGAAATGATGCCGTCATATTAAATTCAAAAGTAGTCAATAGCAATGGTATTCTTGGTCTATTTAAAAAGAAATCATTTGAAGTGATTGCCGCATTGGATACCGATTCAGTGGAAAGTAAAAAAACAACATTCACGAAGGTAAATAAAGATACGATTCCATCCATAAAAAAGGAATCAATTGAACAACCTGTTCAATTTTCCAATTCAACAAAAAAAGATATCGATAACCCATCTAATGAAATACTTAAAAAATTGCACGATATGAAACAAATGTTATCACTAGAATCCAAATACAATCACTTTCCAGATCCATTAAGAGAATTACACCATCAGCTTGTTGTAATGGAGTTGGATAAGCATATAATCGACAAACTGTTGGAGTATCTATTGGGAAAATGGAGGAATAATCAAAGGTCTGCTGAAATAACTAAGGCGGACCTATCAGAGCTGGTCCATATCTACTTACTTGAACAATTAAAGAATTTTGCCGTTAATGGTGAGCAATTATTTAAGAGAAAATATATAAATATTGTAGGTCCGACTGGTGTTGGGAAAACCACTACAATTGCAAAAATTGCAGCTGAATATGTGATTAAGCATAATAAAAAAATTGCGTTCATCACTACGGACACCTATCGAATCGCAGCTATTGAACAATTGAAAACATATGCAGAGATATTGAGAGTACCAGTCGAAGTGGCGTATAACAGTGATGATTTTAAACAAGCTGCTGAGCGTTTTGCCCATTACGATCATGTATTTATAGATACAGCAGGCAGAAATTTTCGAAATCAGGAATTTGTTGAGGAACTTAAAGGGCTGATTGATTTTAATATCGATATGCTGACATATCTTGTCCTTTCCGCTACTTCCAAAGAGATTGATATGACAGCGATCTATAACCAGTTTTCCATAATACCCATTCACGGAGCTATTTTTACCAAATTAGATGAAACTGCCTATCATGGTTCCGTGGTGAATTTTATTCTTAAACATCATGTTCCAGTTATTTATATGACAAATGGACAAGATGTTCCCGATGATATTATTGCTGCCACCCCGGACAAAATTGTCAAAATGGTATGTGGAGGTCATTTATATGTATGACCAAGCGGAACTGCTTCGACAAAAGATACAATATAAAAAAGAAGAGCCATCTGCCAAAGTAATTGCAGTTGTAAGTGGAAAAGGCGGAGTCGGTAAATCCAATTTTTCATTAAATTTTTCAATTGGACTCGCTAAGCAAAATAAAAAAGTATTGATTATAGATATTGATGTAGGAATGGGAAATATCAATATCTTAATAGGCCAAACGGGCAGATATACAATAGCAAATCATTTTAATGAGGGGATCCCTCTAAGGATGGCTATTTCTGCTGGGCCTGAAGGAATCCATTATATTCCTGGGGGTACAGGTTTAACAAATTTTTTTAAAATGGATCAAAAACAATTTGCTCACTTTAGCCATCAATTTCAAAGCATTCTGGAAGAATATGATTTTATTATTTTGGATATGGGTGCGGGAATATCAGAACAATCCTTGCAATTTATCGTTTCTGCGAATGAATTGATTTATATTACAACACCAGAGCCAACGGCAATAACGGATGCTTATTCCATGATGAAATATCTTGTTAGCAGAACGGATGCACCGTTCTATCTTCTCTGTAACCGGGCTTCAAGCCGGAAAGAAGGCAATGAGGTCATTTTACGTTTAACGAGAGCTGCGCAACAGTTTTTACATAAAGAAATCGTGGCACTTGGGATTTTGCCAGATGATAAAACGGTACAAAAAGCAGTCATAAGACAAATTCCATTTATCCTCTTGAATTCTCGGGCTCCATCTAGTGAAGCACTAAACAAAATCATTGCTCAGTATATGGGAAGCGTGGATAAAGAGGGCAATTCACCTGCTTCGTTTATGAAAAAGATGAAGAATTTTCTTTCCGAAAGGCAGGCTTAAGATTTGGCTGCTATTAAAGTTCTAATCATTGAAGATTCACCTTTTATGAGAAAGTTGATAACTGAATTTTTACAAGAAGATGAACAAATTGAAGTGGTGGGCATTGCTAGAAATGGAGCAGATGGGCTTTTGAAAATGGAAAAGCTGAAACCTGATGTCATTACACTGGATATAGAAATGCCTGTAATGGACGGTATAACGACATTGCAGGTAATCATGGAAAAAAATCCAATGCCTGTGGTTATACTTTCCGGTACTAACAGATCGGGTGTAGATATGATTATGGAGAGCATGAAGCTTGGTGCAGTCAATTTTATCGAAAAGCCCTCTGGTTCATTTTCACAGGATTTACACAGAATTAAGAGTCTAATGATTCAGAAAGTGAAAGAGGCTGCCAAAGTAAATATGAGCGTGTTTGACCAAAATAATCGCCTGATGAATGTGCCGCCAATCGCTGAAATTTCACAGGAACTGAATCTGACTGAAAATGTCAAAGAAAAAAATACGGATGTTCCCTTGCAAAAAATTATTTGTATCGGAACCTCGACGGGAGGACCGCGAGCACTGTATACCGTATTGCCATTACTTAAAAAGATTACGGTACCTATTCTCATTGTACAGCATATGCCGGAAGGGTTTACAAAACACTTGGCTGAGAGACTAAATGAGTTGTCAGAAATAACTGTGAAGGAAGCTGAAGAGGGAGAAATTTTATGTAATGGAACAGCCTATATTGCACCTGGTGGATTTCATTTAAAAGCTTCAGTTCAAGCTGGTGTGCTGATTGCCAAATTGGATAAAACTAATTCCGTTAATGGCCACCGTCCATCGGTGGATGTCTTGTTTGATTCAGTTTCCGAACTGCCCCCTGTATACGAATGTGTAGCCGTTATTATGACAGGTATGGGATCAGATGGTACGAAGGGAATTATGAATTTAAGAAAGTTTAAAAAGTCCAGAATTATTGCTGAATCTGAAGAAACTTGTGTGGTCTATGGTATGCCAAAAGCGGCAATCGCTACGGGATTGGTGGATGAAATAATTCCTCTGGGTCATATAGCTGGAGTATTGAATGAAATTTGTAAGGGTGAGAGGTGAAGGTAAATGAGCTTGGATTTAGATCAATATTTAGAGGTTTTTATAGAAGAAAGCAAGGAACACTTACAAACTTGTAATGAACTATTATTGGAGCTCGAAAAAAATCCTGATGATGTCATGATTGTGCATGAAATTTTTAGGTCAGCCCATACATTAAAAGGAATGTCTGCGACAATGGGTTTTGATGATTTAGCACGATTAACTCATCAAATGGAAAATGTGTTGGATGAGATCCGAAATCAGCGAATAAAAGTTAATACCGACATTTTAGACATTGTATTTTTAGCTGTTGATGATTTGGAAGCAATGGTTTTATCGGTTGCAGATGGTGGAAACGGAAAAAGAGATGTCTCTTTAACAATAGAAAAATTAGAAAACATAGTAGCAGGTCAAATCGTTATGATAGGTTCTGCAGATAGAGAACATCCTGGTGCTCCGGTAGAAATGGAATCCCGTGCGGATATTTATGACGAATACGAATGGGCGGTCATGGAACAATCAATCGACCAAGGCTTTAAAGCTTACTCTGTTAAGGTGATTTTAAATGATGATTGTATCTTAAAAGCAGTCCGTGTTTTTATGGTTTATGAAATTTTTGCTGAACTGGGAGAAGTAATTAAGTCGGTTCCTCCCGTCGATGTTCTTGAGGAAGAAGATTTTGGGCAGGAGTTTACGGCAACGATCCTATCAAAACAATCTGCAATAGATATCGAACAGAGAATCTTAAAAGTATCAGAGCTTGAGTCTGTACGAGTTTCGCTGGTGCCGAATAAGACATCTAAGGATCAGGAATATAAAGCCACAAAGGATCTGGAAAATGCGAATCAGCTGCAGGTGCATTCAACAAAGCAGGTAAAGGGTAAGGAAGATGAAAAAGCTTCCTCTGTTAATACTGCAGTGGCTCATAGTAAGACGATACGGGTCAATATTGAGCGCCTTGACATATTAATGAATCTATTTGAAGAGTTAGTGATTGATCGCGGAAGACTCGAACAAATTTCGAAGGATTTAAAAGATGCAGAGCTGTTTGAAACAGTTGAACATATGACAAGAATTTCTGGTGATATGCAAACAATAATCCTAAATATGAGGATGGTACCAGTAGAAACAGTTTTTAATCGGTTTCCGCGTATGGTCAGGCAGCTTGCGCGTAATCTGAATAAACACATCCGTCTTGAAATTATTGGTGCGGAAACGGAGTTAGACCGGACTGTTATTGACGAAATTGGTGATCCTCTGCTGCATCTTTTACGAAACGCTTTGGATCATGGTATTGAAACACCGGAAGCTAGACGGGACAAGGGCAAGCCTGAAGAGGGTACAGTCATCCTGAAGGCTTATCATAGTGGCAACCACGTTTTTATAGAAATAGAAGATGATGGCGCTGGTATTAATACAGATGTGGTTGTAACAAAAGCAGTGGATAAAGGAATTATTACAGAAGAACAAGCTGAAATCATGACAGAACGTCAAAAAAACGAACTTCTTTTCGCTTCGGGTTTTTCCACAGCTAAGGAGATTTCTGATATATCAGGCCGGGGGGTTGGCTTAGATGTTGTGAAAAATACCATCGAATCTCTTGGTGGAAGTGTGTCTATTAATTCACGCCTAGGATATGGATCTATTTTTTCTGTGAAATTGCCACTTACCTTATCAATCATATCAGTCATGCTAGTTGAAGTTCAGGATGAAAAGTACGCAATTCCCTTATCTTCCATAATTGAAACGTATATCGTCCAAAGAGAAGAAGTATTAAGATCACATAATCAAGATGTCATTGACTTTAGAGGTAAGATTATCCCGCTCGTGTATCTGCATTCAATTCTTTCTATCCCTGTTTGTCGGGAGGAGGAAGACTTTTTGTCATTAGTAATTGTGCGTAATGGAGACAAGATGGCCGGGTTAGTTGTCAATTCATTCATTGGTCAGCAGGAAATCGTTTTAAAATCATTGGGTAATTACTTAAATTCTGTCTTCGCTGTTTCAGGAGCTACGATTCTCGGGGATGGTCAAGTTGCATTGATTATAGATTGCAATTCTCTTGTTAAGTAAGCAGGGCTGTAAGATAAGGAGGAGTTTATATGGCTGACAATGATAATAGACAGATGCAGAAAGTTATAGTCTTTGAGTTAGTGAATAAAGAATATGCAATACCTGTCGAGTATGTGCTGTCTATCGAAAAAGTATCAACTATTACAAGAGTTCCGGGTGTAGAACCCTTTGTGATGGGAGTAATTAATCTTAAAGGGACGATTACACCGATTATTGACCTTCGAATGCGGTTTGGCCTAGAGCAAAAAGAATATGATGAGTCTTCAAGGATTATCATTATTTCCTTTAATGAATTTGAAGTGGGATTGATTGTTGATTCAGCCAGGGATGTTTTAGAGTTTCCGGCTGATTTAATTGAACCGCAGCCTAAAGTTATCGGTATGCAGGAGATTGATTTTATAAATGGCGTTGTGAAGGTTGATAAACGTTTGTTGATATTAATCAAACTCGAACGAATTTTACAAGTACTTGGAACAACACAATCTATATAGGAAGAAGGCGGGCAGGACATGTCATATCTGGATTCCATAACACATCTCCAACTGGATACCTTAAAGGAAATTGGTAATATCGGTGCAGGTAATGCTGCGACTGCTTTATCTCTATTAGTGAACAAACCGGTTATGATGAGTGTCCCTTCCGTGAAAATTGCAACATTTGACGAAACAATGGAGCTTGCAGGAGGAGCGGATAATGTTGTAGCCAGTGTTTACATGAGAATAGAAGGTGACATCACCGGCAATATGTATTTTATCCTTTCTTTATCGCAGGCAACCAGATTTATTAACCAAATGACCGGTTCCAATCAATTTTCCTTTGATCATTCATTGGATGATGAAATTTCTTTATCTGCCCTGACAGAAATGGGCAATATTCTATCTGGCTCGTATTTATCTTCCTTGTCTGATTTTACTGGTATGAAAATATATCCTTCTGTTCCTGTGCTGGGGATTGATATGGTGGGAGCCTTGCTCGGGTATGGATTACTGGAATTTTCCCAAGTTGGCGATTATGCGATTATCATTGATACGGATTTTACCGAGTCTGATAGTAAGGAAGAAAAAGATGTAAATGGGCACTTTTTCTTACTGCCTGATCCTGAATCAGTTGATACACTCTTTTCCACATTGGGAGTGAATATGGAATGAATCCTCGTCACGAACAGGAAATTATCCGCGTTGGAATTGCAGATATGAATTTTGCTTATAAGGGTTCCATTATTAGAACAGCCGGTCTTGGATCTTGTGTTGGTGTTGTCCTTTACTGCCCATCTCAACAGATAGCAGGAATGGTTCATGTTATGCTGCCGGATTCCTCACTTGCGAGAGGTAAAACATTTAATAAAGCAAAATATGCAGATACTGCAATACCAGAGCTTATTAAACAATTCAAGAATAAGGGAATAAAAAGTCAATTGCTCAAGGCAAAACTTGCAGGTGGAGCGCAAATGTTTCAATTCAGTTCAGGAAGTGATCTGATGAGAATCGGACCGCGAAATGTAGATGCTGTGAAAATTCAGCTTATGGAAAATCATATCCAGATAATTGCTGAAGATGTTGGCGGAAACAGTGGAAGAACAATTGAATTTAATCCGATTACAAGTATATTGCACATTCGTATGGTTAATCAGGGTTCCTGCTCTATTTAAGTTTTCATTCGGTAAAGAGCGAAATTAAGGGAAATTTGTCGGATGTATATCTGTTGTTTTTTGTTATAATTTAATTACCATAATAAACCAACTAAGGGGAGGGTCAAAATGTCTCAAGTGAGTACCGGTGAAGAACAGACGTATTGGCATAAATGGCTTGAAGGCCGGGACGCGCAGGCTGGAGACATATTGGCAAAAAAATACTTGCCATTGGTCAGTTATCATGTACAACGAATTTCAGTGAACCTGCCTAAAAATGTGAATAGAGATGATATAAGAAGTTTAGCGAATATGGGTCTATTTGATGCTTTAGAAAAATTCGACCCATCCCGTGATTTAAAATTTGAGACCTATGCTTCCTTTCGAATTAGGGGAGCCATTATAGATGGATTGCGTAAAGAAGATTGGTTGCCAAGAAGTACGAGAGAAAAAGCAAAATTAATAGATTCGACTATAGAAGCGTTAGAGCAGAAGAATATGCGTAATATCACACCTGTTGAAATTGCCGAAGAATTAGGGATTACAGAGGATGAGGTTGTCAAAATCACGAATGAGAATTTCTTTTCCAATATTTTATCAATGGATGAACAGCCGCATGATACTCACTCGGAACAGGAAGCGCAATCGTATACAGTGAAAGACGAGCGCATGCTATCTCCTGAAGAAGCCCTTGTTAAAAAAGAATTGCTCAAAGAGATGGGAGACCTCATTCATAGGCTAAGTGAAAAAGAACAATTAGTGTTGGACTTATTTTATCGGCAGGAGCTGACTCTTACAGAGATCGGCTACATTTTGAAGCTATCGACTTCGAGAATTTCACAAATACATTCACGTGCACTATTTAAATTAAAAGAGTTATTAGCAAAAACAATCTACCGCTAAAGCTATTGGTTTGGGAGTGGAATAATGGATTTTCCATATAAACTAGAGGTTTCCCAAGATAAAATGAAGGCCTGGATTATACCTATAGGGAATCAGGCACAATCGGTTTCTGATAGACAAATAGATGAATGGCTTGTTTCTTTGCCGATTATCTTTGGCATAAAAAAGGAAACAAAAGTACATTTACTGAATACGGAGCAGGTTGTTTTTCCTTTATTGATTGCTGAAGGGAAATTACCGGAAAACGGACAGGATGGAGAATTAAAACTCGAATATACAAAGGGAATAGACACAGGGGAGCAACTGTTTAACTTCCGAAATGTAATGGATATCCCATCCTTCTCTACAGGAGATAAAATTGCGGCTGCATCTCAACCAACTTATGGTCTATTTGGAATGGATATTTTCGGAAATGAAATCAAACCGAAACCAGGCAAAAGAGCCGTCTATAAATTGGGACCCAATGTCATTGAACATGAATCAAGCCTCTATTCAACGATTAACGGACAAATCAGTATAGTAGGTCATACTATACAGGTTAATCCTGTTTTTTATGTAAAAGGAGATTTGAGCCTGGAGGTAGGCAATATTGATTTTGTTGGAAATGTGTATATTGAGGGCAATATACCCGTCGGTTATACGATTTCGTGCGGTGGCGATTTAAAAGTTTTCGGTATGATTGAGGGATCAGACATTAATGTTGGCGGCTCGGTTATTGTCAAGGGCGGAATTACTGGGGAAAAGAATTGCAGTATTCGAACAGGCGGAGATCTATACGCCTTATACATAAACTATGCAAATGTAATATCAAGCGGTAATATCATTATTCAACATGCTATTCTCCATAGTTTTGTAACTTCCATGAAATCTGTAACCTGTAAAAAAGGACATCTAATAGGCGGAGTTTTAAGGGCTGGCAAGAGAGTGGAACTGATGGATGCAGGGAATTTACACTATACACGTACTGAAATACATATCGGAAATAATGATGCAATTGAAATGATTAAGCAGGATTTGGATTCTCGTTATCAAAAAATGCAAAAAACACTCTCGAAACTCTCGTATATAGCTGTGAAGCTTGAAGAAAAAACAAGGTTATCGAATGACAAAAAGGATGCTCTTTTGCTGGAAAAACAAAGGAAAACAAAAGATTTTTTAGTGGATGAAATGAAAAAACTTAAGCAAGAGAGATTAATGTTAGATTATGAGCTGCAAATCGATGAGGAATTAATTATTAACGGTGCATGCTACCCTAATCTTTATATAAAAATGGGTAAGTATAGCATGCCTCTGAATCAAAATTACCAGTCAGTGAGATTTACTGATAAGGGAAACGAGATATCTGTTTATCCGCTCTAAAAGGGGGCAATGAATCATGAGTTTAAAAGCGATTGAATTGCAAGTTGCAATACCCAGAACGCAGGATGCAGGTAAAATCCAGGAGCTGTTGCAGAATCGTAGTCAACAACTGATTGAGCATGCTTCCGAACAGGAAAAAAAGAGTACAAGAGCAAAAAATGAAACAGTACTTAGGCAAGAAAAGAATAGCTCGGTTGATTGGAATAATCATTCCAAGGGCCGGCAGCAGGAAAAACGGCGGCAGAATGATGAATCTACTAAAAATCATTCTGCCTTTTCGCAAGCAGAAACCCAACCTTATAAGGGAAAGAGAATAGATTTTTCGGGATAAGAGGAGACAAAATGACATTTATACTCATAGTAAGCATCATGGTCAATATGGTGGCTGTTTTAGCAATTGTTATCCTTTATTTGAGGCAGAATCGTCTTATTCAATTCGAGAAGGAATGTAAAGAATATCAAAAAGAAGTTGAGGAACTAATCCATACGTTTATAATCGAAATGAAGGAAGAAAACGATGAAATTAAACAGTTGTTTGTGGGTGATACTGGTAAGATATCACGCACTGAAGGACCTCGAAAGCTATCTGATCAAGAAGAGAAAATAGATCACACTATGACAGGGTTACCAAATGGATATAGACAGCAGAGTGCACGGAATGCCTACGAAAATACGAGCCGGCAATCCGTTACGAATCATCTTAAGGAAGAAAAAACGGAATCAGATGTTATCGACCAAGATTTAGAACGAGTCCCTATATTGGCTGAGGCCCAGAATATGAAGAATCAAGGGAAAACAATTGAGGAAATTGCAAAAAAAATGGGCCGTGGCAAAACAGAAATTGACCTTTTATTTAAATTAAATCAAAAGTAAAGTAAAAAGACTTGATTGTATGCTGAGATTATGCTATATTATGACATGGTGTTAATACACACGCTTGAGGATTTGGACTGATCGTGCTGTAAACCTACAGTTTCAGCCTGAAAATGATTTGAGCGGAGGAAAAACAAAACATAGGAGGAACAAACATGTCTGTAATTTCAATGAAACAACTGCTTGAAGCAGGTGTACACTTCGGGCACCAAACTCGTCGTTGGAACCCAAAAATGAAAAAATATATTTTCACGGAGCGTAATGGTATCTACATTATTGACCTTCAAAAAACGGTTAAAAAAGTAGAAGAAGCTTATAACTTCGTAAGAGACTTGGCTGCTGATGGCGGTACTATGCTTTTCGTTGGTACTAAAAAGCAAGCTCAAGATTCTGTAAAAGAAGAAGCTGGCCGTGCTGGTATGTACTATGTTAACCAACGTTGGTTAGGTGGTACATTAACAAACTTCGTAACAATTCAAAAACGTATTGCACGTCTTAAAGAAATCGAAAAAATGGAAGAAAACGGAACATTTGAAGTTCTTCCTAAAAAAGAAGTTATTCAATTGAAAAAAGAACAAGAGCGTCTTGAAAAATTCTTAGGCGGTATCAAGGATATGAAACAAATCCCTGATGCATTGTTCATCATTGACCCACGTAAAGAGCGTATCGCTGTTGCGGAAGCTCATAAATTGAATATTCCAATCGTAGGTATCGTTGATACAAACTGTGATCCGGATGAAATCGATTATGTAATCCCTGCAAACGATGATGCAATCCGTGCTGTTAAATTGCTTACTGGTAAAATGGCTGATGCTATCCTTGAAGGTAAACAAGGTGAAGAAACAGCTCCAGTTGCAGAAGAAACAGTAGTTGAAGAAACTGTTGAAGCAGAAGAAGCAACTACAGTTGAAAATGCTTAATTGATTTTTTAAAGGTGATAAGAGGACAGTGCCTTTTATCACCTTTTTTTGAAATAAAATAGAGTGGTGTATACGGATTCGCACACTGCTACATACTGATTTTATCGGATGATATAAAGGAGGAAGACCAAATGGCTATTACTGCTCAAATGGTTAAAGAATTACGTGAAAAAACTGGTGCAGGTATGATGGACTGCAAAAAAGCACTACAAGAAACAAGCGGTGACATGGATAAAGCAATCGATTACCTTCGTGAAAAAGGTATTGCGAAAGCGGCTAAAAAAGGCGATCGTATTGCTGCTGAAGGTTTAACTTCTATCGTTGTTGAAGGCGATAAAGCAGTTATCCTTGAAGTAAATGCTGAAACAGATTTCGTTGCTAAAAATGAAGCATTCCAAACTCTTGTAAAAGAATTGGCTGCACATCTTTTAACAAATGAACCTGCAAATGTTGAGGAAGCTTTAACTCAAACAATGACTAACGGTGCAACTGTTGCTGACCACATCAATGCTGCTATTGCAAAAATTGGTGAGCGCATCACTCTTCGTCGTTTTGAAATCAAAACAAAACCTGAAAACGGAGCTTTCGGAGCTTACATCCACCAAGGCGGACGTATCAGCGTATTAACTATCGTTGAAGGTACAACTGAAGAAGCGGTTGCGAAAGATGTTTCTATGCACATCGCTGCTTTAAACCCTAAATACGTATCACGTGACCAAGTTACTGCTGAAGAAGTTGAACATGAGCGTCAAGTTCTAACACAACAAGCATTAAACGAAGGAAAACCTGAAAAAATCGTTGCGAAAATGGTTGAAGGCCGTCTAGGTAAATATTTTGAAGAAATTTGTGTACTGGATCAAACATTCGTTAAAAATCCAGATCAAAAAGTTGGTCAATTTGTACAAGCTAATGGCGCTACAATCGTTGAGTTCGTACGTTACGAAGTAGGAGAAGGTATCGAGAAGAAACAAGATAACTTCGCTGAAGAAGTAATGAGCCAAATTAAAAAAGACTAATCTAATTACATGTGTATAGCATAAAAATAGGGGACACGTTGTGTTCCCTATTTTTCAAGAATACATTTCCTTAAAATAAACAGAGTATTAGATGAGGATATCGACTATTAAAGCTTGCGATAGATCGATAACTAATGACGGTGGAGGTTACTATGAGCAGCGTAAAGTATAAAAGAGTTGTATTAAAGTTAAGTGGAGAGGCACTTGCCGGTGCTCAAGGATTTGGGATTGACCCAACCATAATTTTTTCAGTTGCTAAACAAGTGAAAGAAGTTGCGGAGCTTGGTGTAGAAGTCGCAGTAGTGGTTGGTGGCGGAAATATTTGGCGCGGCAAAACAGGCAGTGAACTTGGAATGGACCGTGCAACTGCCGATTATATGGGAATGCTTGCAACAGTCATGAATTCACTTGCGCTTCAGGATAGTTTGGAACAACAAGGGATTGAGACACGTGTCCAAACATCTATTGAAATGAGACAAGTAGCTGAGCCTTATATCCGTCGCAGAGCAATCCGCCATTTAGAGAAAACACGTGTGGTTATCTTTGCTGCAGGTACTGGAAATCCATATTTCTCTACAGATACGACAGCAGCTTTACGGGCTGCCGAAATAGAAGCAGATGTCATTCTTATGGGTAAAAATAATGTTGATGGTGTATATAGTGCAGACCCTGTATTAGATAGCACTGCCGTTAAATATGATAAACTTTCTTATCTTGATTTAATTAAGGATGGTTTATCTGTAATGGACTCCACAGCATCATCTTTATGTATGGATAATGACATTCCACTAATTGTCTTCTCAATAATGGAAGAAGGAAATATTAAACGTGCCGTTATGGGTGAAACTATAGGTACTATTGTTAGGGGGAAAGAATAATGGCAAAACAAGTTATAGACAATACGAAGGAAAAGATGAATAAAGGAATTCAGGCATTCTCCAGAGAATTAGCCTCTATCCGTGCAGGTCGTGCTAGTGCATCCCTTTTAGACAGATTGACTGTAAATTATTATGGAGCACCTACACCTGTAAATCAGCTTGGGTCAATCAACGTTCCGGAAGCTCGTATGCTGGTTATTACACCTTATGACAAAACCATTCTTGGTGATATTGAAAAGGCAATTCTGAAATCTGATCTTGGACTTAACCCAGTGAACGATGGTAATATTATTCGTTTAAGTGTTCCTGCACTAACCGAAGAACGTCGTCGTGACCTTGTTAAACAAGTGAAGAAGGAAGCTGAAGAAGCGAAAGTTGCGATTCGTAATGTACGCCGTGATGGTAATGATGACCTTAAAAAGCTAGAGAAAAACGGGGAAATTACAGAAGATGCACTTCGTGGATATTCTGATGACGTTCAAAAAATGACGGATGATCATATCGCGAAAATCGATGCTCTTGCTAAAGATAAAGAAAAGGAAATCATGGAAGTTTGATTTTTATATCATAAAGCCCCTTTTATCTAAAGGGGCTTTTTTGTTACACCTAGTATGTATTAGGTGACGAAATTATATAATAACAGAATCATACAGTGTGTCCAAAAAGGTTAACTGTTAGAAATCCATAAAACTGCCAGGAAACAAACATACAAACAGAAATGTTTGTGACAATTAAATGTGGTATGATAGGTTATGGAATTTGTACTAAGGCTAAATGATCAAATATACATAAGCAGGGAAGATTAATTCCTTTTGGAGGAAATAACATGTTTGGATGGAAGATAGTTAAGAAAAAAGGGAAACAGTATTCTATACCAGAAAGAATAGAAAAGGTAAAACAAAATAAAATACCAGACCATATTGCCATTATTATGGATGGGAATGGCCGGTGGGCAAGAAAAAGAGCACTGCCAAGAGTAGCTGGACATCATGAGGGTATGAAGGTCGTGCGTAAAACGACTAAATTAGCTAATGAATTGGGAGTTAAGGTTTTAACGGTTTATGCCTTTTCAACTGAGAATTGGAAACGTCCAAAAGATGAAGTAGATTATTTGTTAAAATTACCCGAAGAATTTCTAGGAACGTTTTTGCCGGAATTAATGGAGGAAAATGTTAAGGTGCAAATTATGGGTGATCAAAAGAGGCTGCCTTTGCATACTGTCAATGCAGTCACTACAGCATTAGATCAAACTAAAGATAATGATGGTCTAATTTTAAATTTCGCTCTTAATTATGGAAGCCGTGCAGAAATCCTCGAAGGTGTAAAAAAAGCCGCAACTGATATGAAAGATGGTCGTTTGGAAGAAAGCGATTTGACAGAAGAACGATTCTCTGAGTATTTGATGACCAATCAGCTGATGGATCCGGATTTATTAATCAGAACGAGCGGCGAAATTCGACTGAGCAACTTTATGTTATGGCAATTAGCCTATACGGAGTTTTATTTTACAGATGTATTGTGGCCGGACTTCAATGACCATGAATTGCTCAATGCAATTGAAGAATTCCAGGGCAGATCGAGAAGATACGGCGGCGTATAATGAGGAAGGCAGGGGTTTTAGGATGAAACAAAGAATCATTACTGCGATAGTCGCGATTGCATTATTTTTACCGATATTAATTTATGGAAATATTCCGTTTCTTATTTTAATCTATGCGATGGCGACAATTGGATTATATGAACTACTTAAGATGAAGAAAATGCCGCTAATGACGATATCATCGTTACTATCGTTTTTATTAGTATGGGTTTTATTGATACCTGATCGTTACAGTAGTTTCTTTGATATGATTCAATACGATAAAATGGATATAGTTATTATCATTGCATTTTTGTTATTAGTGATTACGGTAATTTCTAAAAATGCTTTTACGTTTGATGATGCGGCTTTTCTATTGTTGTCTTCTCTATACATAGGTGTAGCTTTTTATTACTTTTTTGGGACAAGAGATGTTGAGAATGGCCTCTTAATGATACTTTTTGTATTAATTACGATTTGGGTTACTGATTCAGGTGCCTATTTTGTAGGGCGATCTTTAGGAAAACGAAAGCTTTGGCCGGAAATCAGCCCAAATAAAACAGTAGAAGGATTCCTTGGTGGAGTTGGAAGTGCATTAGTTGTTGCAATTCTGTTCTATTTTTTCTCTAATTTGGACTACAATATAAGTAAGCTGATTATAATGGCATTATTAATTTCGATTTTTGGGCAGTTGGGTGATCTTGTACAATCTGCATATAAAAGGCATTATGGTGTTAAGGATTCCGGTAATATCTTACCGGGACATGGAGGAATTTTGGACAGATTTGATAGTTTGATTTTTATTCTTCCCATATTGCACTTCTTCATTTTTTAAACGTAACTATACAATTGCTGGGGGAGGAGCTTTAGTTTGAAAAGGATCAATTTATTAGGGGCTACAGGGTCTATCGGTATGCAAACGATAGATATTGTACGCAATCATCCAGAGGAATTTAACTTAACAGCTGTTTCAGGCGGAAGAAATGTGGACGGAATTCGGAAAATCATTCAGGAATTCCAGCCCGAACTGATTTGTGTACAGCTAAAAGAAGATGCGGAAAGACTGAAGACGGAATATCCGGGCAGGAAAATTGTATACGGACATGAAGGCTTAATAGAGGCAGCTACTTATGTAAACGGAGATATTGTAGTGAATGCCGTAATGGGAAGCATTGGTTTAATTCCTACCATGCAGGCGATGGAAGCTGGTAAACAAATTGCCCTTGCTAATAAGGAAACATTGGTGACAGCCGGACATTTAGTTATGGAGGCTGCCAAGAGGTTTCAAACGCCTATACTGCCGGTTGACAGTGAGCATTCTGCTATATTCCAGGCATTACAGGGTGAAAAGGCTAAAAATATTGAACGCTTGATTATCACAGCATCTGGAGGAAGCTTCAGAGACCGAACAAGAGATGAGTTAAAGAATGTTACAGTTAAAGATGCACTCAATCATCCAAATTGGTCTATGGGCGCAAAAATAACAATAGATTCTGCCACAATGATGAATAAGGGACTTGAAGTGATTGAAGCCCATTGGCTGTTTAATTTGCCATATGAACAGATTGATGTCCTATTGCACCAGGAAAGCATTATCCATTCTATGGTGGAATTTCACGATTCAAGTGTGATGGCGCAGCTGGGGACCCCAGATATGCGTGTGCCTATCCAATATGCTCTTTCATATCCGGATCGGTTACCGCTTATCTCTTCAAAGAGACTTAATTTAGCAGAAGCGGCAACTTTACATTTTAAAAAGATGGACTTTGACCGCTATCCATGTTTACAATACGCTTATAATGCCGGAAGAATTGGCGGATCAATGCCGACTGTTTTAAATGCTGCCAATGAGGTGGCAGTCGAATTGTTCTTACAGGGCAAGATTCCATTCTTGGAAATTGAGGCACTGGTGGAAAAAGCTATGGAGCGTCATCAGCTAATCAAAAAACCTGAACTCGAGACTATTCAGGAAGTCGATCAGGAGACAAGAAGGTATATCGAGTCACTATATTAAAAGGGATGGTCGATTAAGTGGAAACAATATTAGCGTTTATACTTATTTTTGGAGGATTAGTGTTTTTTCATGAATTAGGCCACTTAATCTTTGCAAAAAGAGCTGGTATACTCTGTCGAGAGTTTGCCATCGGTTTTGGGCCGAAAATCTTTACAATAAAAAAGAATGAAACTGTCTATACCATTCGTTTACTTCCGCTTGGAGGCTTTGTACGGATGGCTGGTGAAGACGCAGAAACAGTTGAGTTGAAACCAGGCTACCGAATTGGGGTACTGTTTAACGAAAATCAGGAAATTAACAAAATCATTGTCACTAACAAGGATAAATATCCTGAAGCAAGAATTATTGAGGTGGAACAAGCAGATCTGGATCATCAGTTAATCATTCGTGGATATGAAGATGGAAATGATGAAGCTATCCAAACCTTTAAGGTTCATCCAAAAGCGGTAATGGTAGAAGATGGCCTTGAGCTTCAAATAGCACCATATGACCGCCAGTTTAATTCAAAAACATTACCGCAAAGAGCGATGGCAATCTTTGCCGGACCGATGATGAATTTTGTTTTAGCAGCTGTGTTATTCATGATTATTGGGATTGCCCAAGGTGTTGTGGTCGATGAGCCGAAACTTGGCAAACTGACAGAAGATGGACCTGCTATTAGCTCTGGACTTAAGGCAGGAGACATCGTACACTCCATTAATGGCGAAAAAGTTGATTCATGGAGTGATATTCAATCAACTATTCAAAAGAATGCCAATAATGAACTGACTTTTGAGGTTGAACGTGATGGCCAAAATAAGGAGATAAATGTCACACCTAAATTAGTGGATGATTCAGCCGGCAAACGGGGAATCATAGGGGTCTATGCTCCGACGGAAAAATCCTTTATCAAAGCGATCGGTTATGGATTTACGGAAACGTATTTATGGACTAAACAAATTTTCATTGTACTTGGTGATTTAATCACAGGAGGATTCTCCATAGATGCATTATCAGGTCCTGTGGGTATATATGTTTCCACAGAAGAGGTGGCAAAATCAGGTATTTTTTACTTGATAAAATGGGCAGGGGTCTTAAGTATTAACCTTGGGATTATGAATCTCTTGCCGTTGCCCGCGTTGGATGGAGGAAGGCTGTTATTCTTTGCAATTGAAGCAATTAGAGGGAAACCGGTTGATAAGCAAAAGGAAGGTATGTTCCATTTTATTGGATTTGCCTTATTGATGCTATTAATGATCGTCGTCACCTGGAATGATATACAGCGATTTTTCTTTTAAAATAGTCAGTAGCGGGGGCTAAACACGTGTTAAGCTCCTGCTATACATAAAGTAAAGTGATTAGGATAGAAAGGTGAATAGATATGAGACAAAGTATGACGATGATTCCAACATTAAGAGAGGTGCCATCAGACGCTGAAGTAAAAAGTCATCAATTATTGCTTCGTGCCGGATTTATGCGCCAAAATGCAAGTGGAATATATAGTTATCTTCCACTTGGTTTAAAAGTAATCCAAAATGTTGAAAAAATTATTCGAGAAGAGATGGAGCGCGCAGGAGCGGTAGAATTACTAATGCCGACACTGCAGCAGGCAGAGCTATGGCAGGAATCCGGCAGATGGTATTCCTATGGTCCTGAGTTAATGAGAATGCATGACCGCCATAATCGTGAATTTGCAATGGGACCAACCCATGAAGAAGTCATTACAAGCTTACTTCGTGATGAGGTGAAATCATACAAGCGTTTACCTCTAACTCTTTATCAAATTCAAACAAAATTCCGCGATGAGAAGCGTCCCCGTTTCGGTTTGCTTCGCGGCCGTGAATTTATTATGAAGGATGCGTATTCATTCCATTCCAGCCAGGAAAGCCTGGATGAAGTGTATGATCGTATCTTTACAGCCTATTCCAATATTTTCAGCCGTTGCGGGCTTGATTTCAGAGCGGTTATAGCAGATTCAGGAGCTATGGGCGGAAAAGATACACATGAATTTATGGTGCTTTCTGAAATAGGTGAGGACACAATCGCTTATTCGGATACATCTGACTTTGCAGCTAATATTGAAATGGCGCCTGTTGTTAACACGGCTGTAAAAACTGGTGAAGAGCTTAAAGAACTGACTAAAGTATCAACACCTGATCAAAAAACAATCGAAGAAGTATCAAGATATTTAAATACAACTAATGATAAGTGTATTAAATCACTTCTTTGGAAAGTGGACGATCAGTTCGTGCTTGTATTGATCAGAGGAGATCATGAATTAAATGATATTAAACTAAAAAATATCTTTAATGCTACAATCGTTGAACCTGCAAGTCCGGAGGAGACAAAGGATATACTGAATTGCAGCGTTGGTTCTATTGGACCAATTGGAGTGGACGAAAACCGCGTGACAATTATTGCTGATTTCGCTGTTGAAGTTTTGGAAAATGCGGTGTGTGGAGCCAATGAAGAAGGGGTACATTACATTAATGTAAATCCTGACCGTGATTTTTCTAATGTGAAATATGAAGATCTTCGTTTTATACAGGCTGGTGATGCTTCGCCAGATGGAAAAGGCACCATTCAGTTTGCTAAAGGAATAGAAGTGGGTCATGTATTTAAGTTAGGAACAAGATACAGTGAAGCAATGAACGGTACGTACTTGGATGAAAATGGTCGCAGTCAGCCGATGATTATGGGGTGCTATGGAATTGGAGTATCCAGAACCGTTGCGGCGATTGCTGAGCAATTTAATGATGAAAAAGGCTTGATGTGGCCTGCTAATATTGCTCCATATCAAGTGCATCTTATTCCGGTTAATATGAAGGATGAAAATCAGCGGAATCTAGGTGAGAAATTATATGACGAGCTTATGCAAGCTGGATATGATGTATTAATGGATGACCGTAATGAACGTGCAGGTGTTAAATTTGCTGATTCTGATTTAATTGGTCTACCTGTTCGAGTAACGGTTGGTAAAAAAGCTGCCGAAGGAATCGTAGAAGTTAAAGTGAGACGAACAGGGGAAAGTTTTGAAGTGCCTGTTACTGATCTTGCTGATCGATTAAAAGAAATCCTGTAAAATATTAAGTACAAGCTCTCCCTTTTGCAATGGGGAGAGCTTGTTTTTTACGTGCTAAATTTTTTTTGATAAGTTGTTTTAAGGTTTGGATTATGCTTTTTACTCCCAATACCGGTCTTTAATAAGTATGGCTAAAGGTGTTTTCTGAATTGATAAAAGCATTAATCTTTGCAAGAAGGGATTTGAATAAAAAAGAGTTGTGTTATAATTACAAGACGGAAAAGGAGAATGACGTTTGGGAGAGATAGAAATGGAAGAAAATTCTCGTATTAAACAAGATAAATTCAGAACGTTGCTCCAGCAACTTCAGCTGACGGAAGATGCGGTTGTTGTGCATTTTTCCAATGCGGAAATTGATAAAGTAATCATTGAAAAAGTTGCCCGCAAATGGCATTTCTTTTTCAGATTTGAACATATAATTCCTTGCAGTATTTGGACCAGATTTACGACACAATTAATGCAGGTCTTTTCTCCAATAGCCACTGTCGGGTATTCGGTTGAGGTTAGGAATCCACTCATTACGAATGAATTGATTACGGATTATTGGAAAAACTGTATTAGCGAAATCGATGGAATTTCTCCGGCAATTCTGGAATTATTGCATGGACAAGTTCCAAAGGTTGAAGGGAATAAGCTGATTGTAACTGCTCGTAACGATGCAGAGGCTGGCCAGCTTAAACGGAAATATACCGGCTTAATTTCAGAAGTTTATCAGCGTTTTGGTTTTCCGCCATTGCAGCTCGATGCCATTGTAGATAAAGATGCATACAGTGAGGCAATGGAGACATTCAAAAAGCAAAAGCAAATAGAAGATGAAGAAAAAGCTCTGCAGGCTGTTCAGGATATGAAGAAGGCCGCAGAGGCAAAGGATGATGGCGGAGTACCTGAAGGTCCATTGGTTATCGGGTACAAAATCAAGCCGGATGCTGACTTTAAGACACTTGATGAGATTGTTGAAGAAGAACGTCGTATTGCCGTTGAAGGATATGTCTTTGATGCTGAAACAAGAGAGTTAAAGAGCGGACGCACCTTATTAACCTTTAAAATTACGGATTATACAAATAGCATTCTTGTTAAAATGTTCTCACGCGACAGAGAAGATGCAAGCCAATTGGCACGTGTGAAAAAAGGTATGTGGGTACGTGTACAGGGAAGTGTACAAAATGATACATTCGTCCGTGACTTAGTAATGATTGCAAATGATATTAATGAAATAGCAGGTAAAAATCGTAAGGATACAGCCCCTGAAGATGAAAAGCGTGTTGAATTACATTTGCATACACCAATGAGCCAAATGGACGCTGTTACACCGGTCTCTACACTAGTGTCCCAGGCAGCTAAGTGGGGACATAAAGCGATTGCTATAACAGACCATGCGGTCGCACAGTCATTCCCTGAGGCTTACGCTGCCGGAAAGAAAAATAATATTAAAATCTTATATGGCGTAGAAGTAAATTTAGTGGATGATGGTGTGCCGATTGCTTACAATACGGCAGATTTAAATTTGGAAGAAAGCACTTATGTTGTATTTGACGTGGAAACAACAGGACTTTCTGCCATATATGACACCATTATCGAGCTTGCGGCAGTTAAGATGAGAAATGGTGAGATTATAGATCGCTTTGAGTCTTTTGCCAATCCACATCATAAATTATCTTCTACAACCATTAATTTAACAGGGATTACGGATGACCTTGTAGAGAATGCCCCTGAAGTCGATGAAGTTTTGACGAAGTTCAGGGATTGGTCTGAGGATGCAATTTTTGTTGCGCATAACGCGAGCTTTGATATGGGCTTCTTGAATATGGGTTATAAAAAGCTCGGTTTTGGTAAAGCTACCAACCCGGTCATAGATACACTGGAGCTGGCTCGTTTCCTCTATCCGGATATGAAAAATCACCGCCTGAACAATTTGGCGAAAAAATTTGATGTAGAGCTTGTTCAGCATCACCGTGCGATTTATGATGCTGAAACGACCGGTCATTTGTTAATGAAAATGTTAAAGGATGCTAATGAAAAAGGCATTACGAATCATAATCAATTAAATGACAATATGGGAAAAGGGAAAGCATTCCAGAGAGCGCGTCCGTATCATTGCACATTACTCGCGCAAACACAGGAAGGCTTAAAGAATTTATTTAAGCTTGTTTCCATTGCTCATATTGATTATTTTTACCGTGTCCCAAGGATTCCAAGATCCGTCCTTATGCAATATCGAGAAGGGATTTTGGTTGGATCCGGCTGTGATCGCGGCGAAGTATTTGAAAATATGATGCAAAAATCATTTGAAGAGGCAGAGGGTGTCGCTGAATTCTATGATTATCTTGAGGTGCATCCAAAAGAAGTTTACGCTCCTCTTATCGAAATGGAATTGGTTCAAAGCGATAAGGCTCTTGAATCTATAATCGCCAATATTGTAAAGCTGGGAGAGAAATTAAACAAACCAGTTGTGGCGACAGGCAATGTTCATTACCTGAATCCAAATGATAAAATCTATCGAAAAATATTAATCAATTCACAAGGGGGAGCAAACCCTCTAAATCGTCACAGCTTGCCTGATGTACATTTCCGTACAACGGATGAGATGATGAATTGCTTCTCGTTCCTTGGGCAAGAAAAAGCAAAAGAAATTGTTGTAACAAACACCAATAAAATTGCCGATTTAATTGATGTAATCAAACCGATTAAAGATGATTTATATACACCGAAAATCGAGGGTGCCGAAGAGGATATTCGGGAAATGAGCTATACAAGAGCACGGATGATTTACGGTGAAAATTTGCCGGAGATTGTGGAAGCTCGTCTTGAAAAAGAATTGAAGAGTATCATTGGTCATGGATTTGCGGTTATTTACTTAATTTCGCATAAGCTGGTTAAGAAATCACTTGATGATGGATACTTGGTTGGGTCCCGTGGTTCCGTAGGTTCATCCTTTGTGGCAACGATGACTGAAATAACGGAAGTAAATCCATTGCCTCCTCACTATGTATGTCCGAAGTGTAAGAAGTCTGAATTCTTTAATGATGGATCGGTCGGGTCAGGTTTTGACCTTCCAGATAAGGATTGTCCGGACTGCGCTGTAAGCTATGTGAAAGATGGACATGATATTCCGTTTGAAACATTCCTTGGCTTCAAGGGAGACAAAGTTCCAGATATTGACTTAAACTTCTCAGGTGAATATCAGCCGCAGGCTCATAATTACACAAAAGTTCTGTTTGGTGAAGATTATGTATATCGAGCAGGAACGATTGGTACGGTAGCTGAAAAAACGGCATATGGATATGTTAGAGGATATGCACAGGAAAATAATCTGCATTTCCGTTCAGCAGAAACAGATCGTTTAGTAAGTGGATGTACAGGGGTTAAGCGTACAACCGGGCAGCATCCGGGCGGAATTATTGTAGTTCCAGATTATATGGATATTTATGATTTCTCTCCTATCCAGTTCCCGGCTGATGCGAGTGACTCTGAATGGAAAACGACTCACTTCGACTTCCATTCCATCCATGATAATATTTTGAAGCTTGATATTCTGGGTCATGATGATCCAACTGTAATCCGGATGCTACAGGATTTAAGCGGAATAGATCCAAAAACGATTCCTACAGACGATCCTGAAGTCATGAAGATTTTCAGTACACCGGAAGTACTTGGTGTTACTGCAGAACAAATCAATTGCAAAACAGGTACACTCGGTGTACCGGAATTTGGTACTCGTTTTGTAAGGCAAATGCTTGAGGATACTAAGCCAACCACTTTTGCAGAGCTTGTTCAAATATCCGGGCTCTCACACGGTACGGATGTGTGGCTCGGCAATGCACAGGAATTGATTCAGGATAATATTTGTAATCTAAGCCAGGTAATTGGCTGTCGTGATGATATTATGGTGTATTTAATTTATCAGGGTCTTGATCCATCACTTGCCTTCAAAATTATGGAGTCTGTCCGTAAGGGGAAAGGGCTCTCCGAGGAAATGGAAGAAGAAATGCTGAAGAACAATGTACCAGGATGGTATATTGGCTCATGTAAAAAGATTAAATATATGTTCCCGAAAGCCCATGCGGCAGCATATGTATTAATGGCTGTCCGTATTGCCTATTTTAAAGTGCACCATGCACTCCTGTACTACGCAGCTTATTTCACGGTTCGTGCAGATGATTTTGACCTTGATGCGATGGTGAAAGGATCAGAAATGATTCGTTCCCGCATTGATGAAATCAATCAAAAAGGTCTCGAAGCCTCTACTAAAGAGAAAAACTTGATGACTGTTCTTGAAATAGCACTTGAAATGTGTGAGCGCGGATATAGCTTCCAAAAAGTTGATTTATATCGATCCAGTGCAAATGAATTTATTATTGACGGAAATACTTTAATTCCACCGTTCAATGCAATCCCAGGACTTGGAACGAATGCGGCTTTCAATATTGTGAAAGCTAGAGAAAACGGCGAATTTTTATCTAAAGAAGATTTGCAGCAAAGAGGCAAAGTTTCCAAAACTATATTAGAATACTTGGATAATCATGGTTGCTTGGGAGATATGCCTGATCAAAACCAACTTTCTTTATTCTGATACAGAATCGCTAATTTGCAAAAACCAACTCTTTATGTTATATTCAAGTAAGAATTACTGCTGATACGTATGTGCTAAAGAGTGGGGAAACCCACTCTTTCGTTTGTATTAGGATGATATTCAGTCGTTTACATAGACGTAAAGGAGTGAAAGCATGAGCAAGAAAGTCACTGAGATTGTCGAGGAAATGGCTGCCCCGATCCTCGAAGAATTAAACCTCGAGCTCGTTGAAGTAGAGTATGTAAAAGAGGGCAGAAACTGGTTCCTTAGAGTGTATATCGATAAGGAAAACGGTGTGGACATTGAAGAATGCGGTATTGTTTCTGAAAGGTTGAGCGAGAAGCTCGATGAAAAAGATCCAATTTCCAATAACTATTTCCTGGAGGTTTCTTCTCCAGGTGCTGAACGCCCATTAAAAAAAGATAGCGATTTTATGAAGGCAGTCGGTAAAAATGTACATATTAAAACATATGAACCGATTGATAATGAAAAAGAGTTTGAAGGTATCTTAAAAGATTTTGATGGTGACACCGTTATAATCGAAATTAAAATTAAAACACGTAAAAAGGAAATAACTATTCCTTATGATAAGATTGCCAAGGCAAGATTAGCGATTAGTTTTTCATAAGGGTTTAAGATTGTAAGGAGGGGATTAGTAAAATGAGTAATGAATTACTCGATGCACTGACCATTTTAGAAAAGGAAAAAGGAATTTCAAGGGATGTGCTCGTTGAGGCGATTGAAGCCGCTCTTGTATCAGCCTATAAGAGAAATTTTAACCAGGCTCAAAATGTCCGTGTGGATTTTAATTTGGTGAATGGATCCATGCGTGTATTTGCTCGTAAAGAAATTGTTGATGAAGTTTTTGATTCCCGCCTTGAGATCTCTTTGGAAGAAGCAAAAAGCATCAATCCAAACTATGAAGTAGAAGATGTTCTGGAGCTTGAAGTTACACCAAAAAACTTTGGTCGTATCGCAGCTCAAACAGCTAAGCAAGTTGTAACTCAACGTGTCCGTGAAGCTGAAAGAGGCATTGTATACAATGAATTTATTGACCGTGAAGAAGATATTATGACTGGAATTGTCCAACGCCGTGATTCTAAATATATATATGTAGCTCTCGGTAAAACAGAAGCATTGCTTCCAGCCAACGAGCAGATGCCGAATGAATCCTATCAACCGCATGAACGTTATAAAGTATTTCTAACAAAAGTAGAAAAAACTTCAAAAGGGCCGCAAATTTTCGTTTCACGTACACATCCGGGCCTTTTAAAGAGATTATTTGAACTTGAGGTACCTGAGATTTTTGACGGAACAGTTGAAATTAAATCTGTTGCCCGTGAAGCAGGAGACCGCTCAAAAATATCAGTTCACACTGATAATCATGAGGTGGATCCGGTAGGTGCTTGTGTAGGTCCTAAAGGCCAACGTGTTCAAGCGATTGTAAACGAACTAAAAGGCGAAAAAATTGATATCGTAAAATGGTCAGATGACCCTGTTGTTTTCGTAGCCAATGCTTTAAGTCCTTCAAAAGTTCTTGAAGTCATTGTGAATGAAGAAGAGAAAGCAACAACAGTTATTGTACCTGACTATCAGCTTTCCCTGGCAATTGGTAAACGTGGGCAAAATGCTCGCCTTGCTGCAAAGCTTACTGGGTGGAAGATAGATATTAAGAGTGAAACAGATGCGCGTGAAGCGGGAATCTATCCTGTTAATCGCCTGACTGAAGAAAGTGATGATGACGAGCTCGAATTTAAAGGCTTTACATTCGGACTCGATGATGAAACAGAAGAATGATCCTATTGGTGAGGTGAAAATGGTGAACAACCGAAAGAAAGTACCGCTGAGAAAATGTATCGGCACCGGTGAAATGAAACCAAAAAAAGAAATGATCCGGATTGTTCGCTCCAAGGAAGGAGAGGTTTCGATAGATCCGACCGGCAAGAAATCAGGCCGCGGGGCCTATTTGAGCCTATCTGAGGAAGCCATTAACGCTGCCAAAAAGAAGAATAGCCTATCTAATCATCTGGAGGCAGATGTAGATTCTTCTATATACGAAGAACTTTTAAAGCTGGCTGCTAAGGAGAACAAATCACGACCATGATGCAAAAACAATGGATGTCCCTTTTGGGACTCGCATATCGAGCGAGAAAAGTTATTTCCGGGGAAGAATTGGTTATAAAAGAAATACGCTCTCGTCGAGCGAAAATAGTTTTATTATCAAAAGATGCTTCTTTAAACACGGAAAAGAAAATCACCGACAAATGTCATTTTTACAAAGTACCGATATGCCGAGTTGAAAACCGAACCGTGCTTGGTCAAGCAATAGGCAAGGATTCAAGAGTGGTAGTCGCTGTACTTGATGATGGATTTGCAAAGAAATTAATCTCCTTGCTCGATTAACTAATTCGGGGGTGAAGGAATGGGTAAAGTACGTGTATATGAATATGCGAAGAAGAACAATGTTTCTAGTAAAGTGGTAATTAATAAACTTAAAGATATGGGGATTGACGTCAATAATCATATGACGGCTCTAGAGGATCAGGCAGTAGAAAAATTAGAAAAACTGTTTAATCCTAAATCGGAAAAGACAAATACCGAGAAACCTCAAAATACTAACCAAACTAGAACTAGTCAAAATCAGAACCAGAACCAAAACCGAGGAAATATAAACGGGCAACAACAAAAACAGCAAACAAATAGTAACCAGCAAAGAGGTGGCCAGCAAGCTTTAAGGCAATCTCAAAGTTCCGCAAGACCTAATCCTGGTGTTACAGCAACGAGGAATAACCAGGGAACTAATCAAAATACAAAGAATAAACCGGCATCTAAGGGTAATGAAGGGAAAAAAAGCGTGCAAGATAATCAAAAAAGAGGTAACTTCAGAAATAATCGAAATAAAAAAAATAACCAACGTCATCAAAGTAAGTCAACTTATCAACCAACACCTAGAAAAGAAAGAGAATTACCGGAGAAAATCACATTCACCGAATCTCTGTCTGTGCAGGAGTTAAGTAAAAAGATTTATCGTGAACCAAGTGAAATTATCAAAAAACTATTTATGCTTGGAGTCATGGCAACGATTAATGCAGAATTAGATAAAGATGCAATTGAACTTATTTGTGCTGATTATGGCGTAGAAGTAGAAGAAATCATTAAAATTGATGTAACAGATCTTGAAGCTGTCATTGCGGATGATGAAAATCCAGATGAAAATACAGTGGAAAGACCGGCAGTAGTTACGATTATGGGTCACGTTGACCATGGTAAAACAACATTGCTGGATGCAATCAGAAATACAAAAGTTACTGAAGGCGAAGCAGGCGGAATTACGCAGCATATCGGTGCTTATCAAGTTGAGGTAGATGGCAAGAGAATCACGTTCCTTGATACACCGGGACATGCTGCCTTCACTACAATGCGTGCGCGTGGTGCTCAAGTAACGGATATTACAATTATCGTTGTAGCTGCTGACGATGGAGTAATGCCACAAACAGTTGAAGCGATTAACCATGCTAAAGCAGCAGAGGTTCCAATTATTGTGGCAGTTAACAAGATGGATAAAGAAGGAGCTAATCCTGATCGCGTAAAACAGGAATTGGTTGAAAATGGCCTGGTACCAGAAGAGTGGGGCGGGGATACTATTTTTGTACCAATGTCTGCGAAAAAAGGTGAAGGTATCGAAACACTGCTTGAAATGATTTTACTTGTAAGTGAAGTAAATGAATATAAGGCAAATCCTAATCGTAAAGCAATTGGTACGGTTATTGAAGCGGAATTGGATAAAGGACGTGGATCAGTCGCTACTTTACTTGTTCAAAATGGAACACTGCGTATAGGAGATCCAATAGTTGTTGGAGATACTTTCGGTAAAGTACGTGCGATGGTAAATGATTTAGGCCGCCGTGTTAAAGAAGCGGGCCCATCCACTCCGATTGAAATTACCGGATTAAACGATGTGCCTCAGGCAGGCGATCGCTTCGTTGTATTTGAAGATGAAAAAACAGCACGTCAGGTTGGGGAAGCTCGTGCTCAAAAACATATCCTAGCTTCACGTAATGAAAGCTCCCGTGTAACACTTGAAAACTTGTTTGATCAATTAAAACAAGGGGAAGTAAAAGAAATTAATATCATTGTAAAAGGTGATGTTCAAGGTTCTGTTGAAGCGGTAGCTGCTTCCTTGCAAAAAATTGAGGTTGAAGGCGTAAAAGTTAAAATTATTCACGCGGGTGTTGGTGCAATTACTGAATCCGATATTATTTTAGCGACTGCCTCTAATGCAATTGTAATTGGTTTCAACGTGCGTCCGGATGTTAATGCTAAGCGTGCTGCTGAAGCTGAAAAAGTAGATGTACGTCTGCACAGAATTATCTATAAAGCAATCGAAGAAATTGAAGCAGCGATGAAAGGGATGCTTGATCCTGAGTATGAGGAGAAAGTAATCGGTCAGGCTGAAGTTCGTCAAACCATTAAAATTTCCAAAGTAGGAACAATTGCAGGAAGCTATGTAACAGATGGTAAGATTACACGTAACAGTGGAATCCGTCTGATCCGTGAAGGCATCGTAATCTTTGAAGGTGAACTGGATACACTTAAACGCTTTAAAGATGACGTGAAAGAAGTAGCTCAAGGCTACGAATGCGGAATAACGATCAAAAACTTTAATGATATTAAAGAAGGCGATGTTATCGAAGCATATGTAATGGAAGAAATTAAAAGAGCATGATTGCTGCGGCAGAATGTGAATGTTTGATTCCTAATGCTCAATCCTTAAAGGAAAAAAGAGCGATTCTGCAGCGCGTTATGACGCGATTAAAACAAAAATTTAATGTTTCTGTCGCAGAGGTTGACTATCAGGACATGTGGCAACGCACGGTTATCGCAATCGTGGTTGTCTCGTCGTCCAGAACCAGTTCTGAAAGGGAATTGCAAAAAGCATTATCCTACCTCGATTCTTTTCCTGAATTGGAAAGGATTGCGACAAATATAGAATGGCTTTAAAAGAGGTGAAAAATATGAGCCTTAGAGCTACCCGTGTGGGAGAGCAAATGAAAAAAGAACTCAGTGAAATACTTGGCAGAAAAATCAAGGATCCACGAGTTGGATTTGTGACTGTCACAGATGTTGAAGTTTCTGGTGATCTTCAGCAAGCCAAAGTCTATATATCGGTTCTCGGTGATGCCGAAAAAAGAGAAGATACACTTAAAGGTCTTGCTAAAGCTACTGGATTTATTCGTTCTGAGCTGGGCCAGCGTATTCGATTACGAAAAACTCCGGAAATTATTTTTGAATTTGATGAGTCGATTGACTATGGAAACAGAATTGAAAATCTATTGCATCAAATTCATCAGGAAAATAAAGAACCCAATGAATAAGGACTAGGATAGACGTTATGTCTATCCCCTTTTTATATAAAAAATTTGGAGAACAGGGTGATTGATAGTGATGGAAGAGTTAAATGGAATCCTGATTCTCAATAAACCGGCAGGATTTACTTCTCATGACTGTATTATGAAAGTCAGAAAAATACTGAGGATGAAAAAAGTCGGCCATACAGGAACGTTGGATCCGGATGTCACAGGTGTACTGCCTATATGTCTTGGAAAAGCAACCAGAGTTGCGGAGTACATAACGGATGCTGGTAAAGAATACATAGGTGAAGTGACTATTGGCTGGTCCACAACCACAGAAGATGCTTCGGGCGACATGGTGGATAAGAAGGTAATTGAGAAGCCGATAAAACGTACTGAGATTATCGAGATTTTGAACTCGCTCACAGGAACGATTGTTCAAACACCCCCAATCTACTCAGCTGTTAAAGTAAATGGAAAGCGCTTGTATGAGTACGCGTTAAAGGGAGAAAAGGTAGACATCCCCTCGCGCAAGGTGAATATTTATGAAATCGAGCTTTTGGACGATAGAGAACAATTTGAAGGTGAATCTATTTCGTTTTCTTTTCGTGTCTCCTGTGGGAAAGGAACGTATATCAGAACGCTCTCCTGCATGATAGGTGACCAATTAGGCTATCCAGCCCATATGTCTAAGCTCATCAGGTCACGCTCAGCGGCTTTCACCCTTCGTGATGCAATTACACTTGAACAGCTGGCTTTACATGCGGAGAAGGGCACTGTAAGCGACGTACTGAAGCCTATAGAAGAAGGGGTTCCCAATCTGCCGATTATTAAGGTTTCCAGTGAAATTGCAGAAAAAGTCCGTAATGGTGCTGTACTGACCTCTGACAACCTATCTGCCGAAAATACGGAGAGTCCTTTTGCTATTTTTAATGAACAAGAAGAACTAATGGCAATTTATCAGCATCATCCAGAGAAAAAAGGATTGTGTAAACCGGTTAAAGTTATTCCATTTATATAGTATGATATGGATGGAGATTGAAATTAGAGGGGAATAGAGATGAAAATAATCAATATTACACATCCCCATGACTATAAGCGGGGGGACTTTCCGCCAATAGCAGTAGCTCTTGGTTATTTTGATGGCGTTCATATTGGCCATCAAAAGGTTATTGAAACGGTAAAACAAATTGGTGAAGAAAAAGGGCTGGCAACAGCGGTGATGACATTTGATCCTCACCCATCTGTTATTTTGAATAAACATATTAAGCACGTGAGGCTCTTAACACCATTGCAGGATAAAATTAAATTAATGAAGAACTTGGGGTTGGATTATCTTTTTATTGTCCAATTCACACCTGATTTTTCAAGTCTTTCACCACAAAAATTTGTGGATGATTATTTGATTTCATTGCATATTCAGCATGTGGTTGCCGGCTTTGATTATTCATATGGACAATACGGAAGAGGAACTATGGAAACTCTTCCGCACCATGCAAAGGGTATGTTTGATGTAACAACCGTGTCAAAGCAAGATCTTGGAGAGGAAAAAATCAGTTCAACTCGTATTCGAGGGGAATTAATTAACGGCCATACTGAAACAATTAATCAATTATTAAGCAGGGATTTCACTGTTAAAGGATGTATTGTAGATGGAGAGAAACGCGGGAGGTTATTAGGGTTTCCTACTGCCAATATAGAAGTGGACCCCGATTATTATCTTCCTGGTACCGGAGTTTATTGCGTACGTATGAAAGTACGCGGTAATTGGTATAATGGTATATGTAATGTAGGCTATAAACCTACTTTTCATACGGAAAAAGAAGAGATTCCCACTATAGAAGTACATCTATTAGATTTTGAGGCTGATATCTATCAAGAGAGAGTTGTGGTAGAGTGGCATAAACGCATACGGAGTGAACAGAAATTCAGCTCTGTGGAACAATTGGTTACTCAGCTTGAAAAAGATAAACAATTCGCAATAGAATATTTTGGAGTGAATTAAGTACTTGCTTTTTTAACCAAGAAGTAGTATTCTTAATATCGTATGAAAAGAACCTTTCCTTGGCTAAGCGCATCACCAACGTTCGCTCAGGAATAGGGGATTTTGAAAATTTTAGGAGGTGAATTAGGATGGCATTAACGCAAGAGCGTAAAAATGAGATCATTAATGAGTACAAAACTCATGAGAGCGACACTGGTTCTCCAGAAGTTCAGATCGCTGTCCTTACTGAACAAATCAACACACTTAACGAACACTTACGCACTCACAAGAAAGATCACCACTCACGTCGCGGTCTTTTGAAAATGGTAGGTAAACGTCGTAACTTACTTACTTACCTGCGTAATAAAGACGTTACTCGTTATCGCGAATTAATCAACAAGCTTGGTTTACGTCGATAAACTACTCAGAAAAAGCGGGATTTTTCCCGCTTTTTTGTTATACATAGAGGAGAAAGAGGAAAGTTAAAGGGTAATGTCGCTTTTTAACTCGACAACTATGGAGTATACTAATATTAATTTGATTGAAATCCAACAGATCTTGTCAAAATGATGAGAAACAGGATAAATTTTGTAGATTATTGTAAGTAGAGAGGAGCAATGAAGATATGGAGCAAACAAAACGCACATTTTCTTTAGATTGGGCAGGACGTCCATTAACGGTTGAAATCGGCCAATTAGCAAAACAAGCTAATGGTGCTGCTTTGATTCGCTATGGCGATTCAGCCGTATTAAGTACAGCTGTAGCTTCAAAGGAACCGAAGAATTTAGATTTCTTCCCATTAACTGTAAGCTATGAAGAAAAATTATACGCAGTAGGTAAAATCCCTGGAGGGTTCATTAAACGTGAGGGTAGACCAAGTGAAAAAGCGGTACTTACAAGTCGTCTAATCGACCGTCCAATTCGCCCGCTGTTCGCAGATGGGTTCCGTAATGATGTACAAGTAGTGAGTATGGTTCTTAGTGTAGATCAAAACTGCCCAACTGAAATGGCAGCTATGTTCGGATCCTCATTGGCGCTATGTGTTTCTGATATCCCGTTTGAAGGACCAATTGCCGGTGTTATTGTAGGTCGCGTTGATGGTAAGTTTGTCATTAACCCAACGATCGAACAACTTGAAAACAGTGATATTCATTTAACTGTTGCAGGAACAATGGATGCTATTAACATGGTTGAAGCAGGAGCACAGGAAGTGCCGGAAGAAACCATGCTGGAAGCTATCATGTTTGGACATGATGAAATCAAGAAACTGATTGCATTCCAAAATGAGATTGTGGCTGCAGTTGGTAAAGAAAAACGTGAAATAACTCTTTATGAGCTAGATGCAGAATTAATCGAGGAAGTTAAAGGTATGTGTTTAGAAGAAATGAACACTGCTGTGCAAGTTCAAGAAAAACATGCTCGTGAAGATGCAATCAAAGCAGTAAGAGAAAAAGTTGTTGCTGTCTTTGAAGAAAAAGAAGCTGATGAAGAGAAGCTTAAGCAAGTAAATGAAATCTTGAGTAAATTGGTGAAGGATGAAGTTCGCCGTTTAATTACGGAAGAGAAAATCCGCCCTGATGGAAGAAGTCCTGAAGAAATTCGCCCATTATCCTCTGAAGTTGGCTTATTGCCTCGTACTCATGGTTCCGGATTATTTACTCGTGGACAAACTCAAGCCCTTTCTATTGCTACACTGGGTGCATTAGGAGATGTTCAGATATTGGACGGGCTTGGCCTTGAAGAGTCTAAACGTTTCATGCATCATTATAATTTCCCGCATTTCAGCGTTGGTGAAACTGGACCTATCAGAGGACCAGGCAGACGTGAAATCGGACATGGTGCATTAGGTGAGAGAGCGCTTGAGCCGGTTATTCCAAATGAAAATGATTTTCCATATACTATTCGTCTTGTATCAGAAGTACTTGAATCTAATGGCTCTACGTCTCAGGCAAGTATTTGTGCAAGCACATTGGCATTAATGGATGCCGGTGTTCCAATTAAAGCGCCGGTAGCAGGAATTGCAATGGGTCTTATTAAAAAGGGAGAACATTATACAGTTCTTTCCGATATTCAAGGAATGGAAGACCACTTGGGTGATATGGACTTTAAAGTAGCCGGTACAGCAAAAGGTGTAACTGCACTTCAAATGGACATAAAAATTGCAGGTCTGACTCGTGAAATCTTAGAGGAAGCATTAATGCAAGCTCAAAAGGGCCGGAATCATATTCTGAATCACCTTACAAGCACATTAGAGCAGCCAAGAAAAAATCTTTCTCAATATGCGCCTAAGATTTTAACGATGGCTATTAAACCTGACAAAATCAGAGACGTTATTGGACCAAGTGGAAAACAAATCAATAAAATTATTGAAGAAACCGGTGTAAAAATTGATATCGAGCAGGATGGTACAATCTACATCGCATCCACTGATCAGGAAATGAATGAAAAGGCTAAAACGATTATTGAAGATTTGGTACGCGAAGTTGAAGTTGGCCAAATTTATCTTGGTACGGTTAAACGTATTGAGAAATTTGGATGCTTCGTTGAAATCTTCAAAGGAAAAGATGGTCTTGTCCACATTTCTGAACTGGCAGAAGAACGTGTAGGAAAAGTCGAGGATGTAGTAAAAATTGGTGATGAGATCCTTGTGAAGGTAACTGAAATAGACAGACAAGGAAGAGTCAACCTATCTCGTAAAGCAGTTCTAAAAGAACAAAAAGAAAAAGCAGAACAGAAATAAACATGACTTGGTCGGCTAGGAGACATTGGTTTCCTAGTCTTTTAATAATGTTCATTTCTAATTATGGAGCCTAGCAGTTCTAACCCGTCCTACCCGCTCATACATTTTGTGTGAGGAGGAGAAGAGATGGATAAAAAATTGTTGCAATTTCTTGCATTTTGTACCATTTGCGTTATATCATGGGTGTTGGTGCAAAGCTCATTTATGGACCAATATGTAAAAGGTATTCCAAATGGAACTGTCGCTTATGTTACAAATACAAATGATGAACTGTACCAACAAATTGAACAAGCAGCTAAAACATATAATCAAGAGCCTGTAGACGCTGTTATAGATAAGGTGTGGAAGAAAACACCCGGATACAATGGCATTCAGGTCAACATTGAGAAATCTTATAAAAAGATGAAAACTAAGGGTAAATTTCAGGAAGCCCAACTCATTTTCAAAGAAATCAGCCCTAATGTTCATTTACAAGACTTGCCACCATCGCCAATATACCGTGCGAATCCAAATAAACCCGTTGTATCCTTTATTATTAATGTAGCCTGGGGTAATGAGTATATTGAAGGAATGCTGGACACTTTAAAGAGACATAAGATTCATGCTACATTTGTATTGGAAGGACGCTGGGTAAAGAATAATCCGGATCTAGCCAAGCGGATAGCAGCAGCCGGTCATGAATTAGGGAATCATTCATATACTCATCCAAATATGCAACAATTATCAGCTGCGGCTGCCGAGAAAGAAATCAGCGAAACAAACCGGGTCATCCAGGAGGTAACAGGATATACTCCTAAGCTATTTGGACCTCCGAGCGGAAGTTTTAATGATCGTACAGTTAAGGTTGCAGCAAGTCTTGGAATGGAAACTATATTATGGACAGTTGATACAGTAGATTGGAAAAAACCCACACCGGAAGTCTTAACAAAAAGGGTCCTTGACCACATACATAAAGGTGCGCTTATTCTTATGCACCCAACAGAATCAACATCAAAATCAATGGATATATTAATCAAGAACATTGAGAAGGAATATAAAATTGTACCTGTCAGTGAGGCATTCAAAGAAGAACGTATAAGTCCCTGAAGACTTTCCTGCCTTTATTTTGGCGGGAAAGTTTCTCTATGCTATAAAAATGTATACATATTGGGTATGGTAATAAAGAGGGGCATCATGAATAGGAGGAACATTTGTTGATAAAAAAATATACTTGTCAAAATGGGGTCCGTATCGTATTGGAAACAATCCCTACTGTTCGGTCAGTGGCGATTGGTATTTGGATTAAAACCGGTTCCCGAAATGAAGATTCCTTGAATAATGGAATTTCGCATTTCTTGGAGCATATGTTTTTTAAAGGAACAACAACAAGATCTGCCAAAGAAATAGCCGAATCATTTGATCGGATTGGCGGTCAGGTAAATGCTTTCACCTCAAAAGAATATACGTGCTACTATGCCAAAGTATTGGACGATCATGCACCTTATGCGCTGGATGTTCTTGGTGATATGTTCTTTAATTCTACATTTGCTGAAGAGGAATTGAAAAAAGAAAAAAATGTAGTTTGCGAAGAGATTAAGATGTATGAAGACACACCTGATGATATTGTTCATGATATTTTAAGCCAGGCTGTTTACGAAAAACACCCGCTTGGTTACCCTATTTTAGGTACAGATAAAATTCTTGATACCATTAATTCAGAGACATTGAAACAATATGTCTATAATCACTATACACCTGATAAAGTGGTAATCTCGATTGCAGGGAATGTGGATGAGAGTTTTATCAAGCAGGTTGAAGGTTTATTTGGAAGCTATGAAGGCGGTACAGCACGTCCTGAATTGGAAAAACCAACTTTCCATACCAATAAGATTGTCAGAAAAAAAGATACCGAACAAGCCCATTTATGTCTTGGGTACAACGGTTATGATATAGGCAATGAAAATATTTATAGCTTAATCACTCTGAACAATGTACTTGGAGGATCTATGAGCAGCCGTTTATTCCAAAATGTGCGAGAAGAAAAAGGGCTTGCTTACAGTGTCTATTCCTATCATACCTCCTATCAGGATAATGGTATGGTGGTTATTTATGGTGGAACAGGGGCAAACCAAGTTCATCAGCTTTATGATACAATACAGGAAACTCTTACTGAATTGCGTAATGACGGCATTACTGCCAAAGAGCTTGATAACTGTAAAGAGCAGCTGAAAGGAAGTTTGATGCTAAGCTTAGAAAGCACAAACAGCCGAATGAGCCGTAACGGTAAAAATGAGCTGTTATTGGGTAGACATCGAACTCTTGATGACATAGTTGAATTAATCGATGCTGTTTCGCTTAACAGCGTAAATCAGTGTATAGAAGATATTTTTACAGACTCCTATGCAGCAGCTTTATTGGGTCCGCAAGATGAGTGGAACTTAGATTAAAAAATAAATCTCTGGCAAGCTGGCGTGAACATCCATTGGATTTTGCGCTGGCTTGTTTTTTTGCGTGTTTGGAACAACTTTTTCTTCTAAAAGGATGTCACTCATTCATATAGTGAGATTAAGCAGAATGTGATAGGAGTGTCCTAAAATGAAGCTGAGCGAATTAAGTGGCAAAGAAATTGTGGATGTAAAAAAAGCAGAACGATTGGGCGTCCTTGGTCAAACAGACCTTGAGATCGATGAGTTAACCGGACAAATAACCGCCCTTTTAATCCCATCTGGAAAATGGTTTGGTTTTAGAAAGAATGGTGATGAGGTCCGTGTGCCATGGAGTCAAATAAAAAAGATTGGTACGGATATGGTCATCATTGATATTCCTGACGGAAATTCAATAAAGGAAACTTAAAAAACGCCGAAGGGCGTTTTTTTTTTGTTTACCTCGTTTTTATCACGTCTGGTTCCTGTATTTCATACTATGGGTTGTATGAATTGATCTTTAAAAAATAAAGAAGGTGAAAATCTTCCATGCTCACAGGAATGAATATTGCCGTTCTTGGTGGAGATGCCAGGCAGCTTGAAGTGATTCGAAAATTAACCGAGTTGGACGCAAAGGTATATTTAACAGGTTTTGAACAGTTAGCACATGCATACACGGGAGCAGTAAAGGAAAAACTGGAAGATTTGCCGGTAAAAGAGCTGGATGCGATTATTTTGCCTGTTGCTGGCACAAATATGGAAGGTAAGCTGGATACCATTTTTTCAAATATGCAAGTCATCCTGACAGAAGCTTTTTTAAAGGAGACACCGGAACATTGTACAATCTATTCCGGTATAAGCAATGATTATTTAATAAATATAACGAAACAGGCAAACCGTAAACTAGTTCAATTATTTGAACGAGATGATGTAGCTATTTATAATTCTATTCCCACAGTAGAAGGTACCATTATGATGGCCATTCAGCATACAGATTTTACGATACACGGATCAAATGTGATTGTTCTTGGATTAGGAAGAGTGGGAATGAGTGTGGCACGTGCTTTCCATGGACTGGGGGCCAAAGTTCAAGTTGGTGCCCGTAAATCAGAACATATAGCCAGAATAGAGGAAATGGGGTTAACTCCCTTCCATTTATCTGCGTTGGAATCTGTGGTTGAAAATGTGGATATTTGCATTAATACGATTCCTCACAAAATCATTACCGCAGGAATTATTTCAAGGATGCCGTCCCGAACGTTGATTATTGATTTGGCTTCGAAACCGGGCGGAACAGATTTTAGATATGCAGAAAAACGTGGAGTTAAAGCCATATTAGCACCAGGGTTACCCGGTATAGTGGCCCCAAAGACAGCCGGTCAGATTATTGCAAATGTGCTGGGACAGTTATTGTTGGATGATTTAGGAAATGGAAGGGAGACACCATGATGGATGTTAAGGGGAAGAGAATAGGGTTTGGATTGACAGGATCGCACTGTACGTATGATGAAGTATATCCACAAATTGAAAAGCTGGTACATGCAGGAGCCGAGGTTGTCCCTGTTGTCAGTTATACTGTTAAAAATACCGACACAAGATTTGGCAAGGGAGAGGATTGGATAGCAAGAATAGAAAAACTGACAAACAGAAAAGCGATTGATACCATCGTCGATGCGGAGCCTTTAGGTCCCAAATATCCGTTGGATTGTATGGTGATTGCACCCATGACAGGTGTTTCGATGAGTAAATTTGCAAATGCACAAAATGATTCACCCGTTTTAATGGCTGCAAAAGCTACACTTCGGAATCATCGCCCAGTTGTTCTCGGTATATCGACAAATGATGCCCTAGGTTTAAATGGTGTGAATTTAATGAGACTCTTAAGCACTAAGGACATATACTTCATTCCATTTGGCCAGGATGATCCTGAAAAAAAACCAAATTCTATGGTTGCCCGAATGGAAAGTCTCGTGGAAACGGTGGAATATGCTCTTGAGGCAAAACAAATCCAGCCTATTATCATCGAAAAATACAGAGATTAAAGTGCATGATTTAAAAAAAAGATATCTTATGATATATTTTATAGAAGAATATATTCATTGTTCTGAAAAGAAGGTTGCTCCTTTTATAAAAAATATATAAATAGCTATGACAGCATATCTTATTATTTCTAGTAGTTTACATGAAAATAAATACCTAATTTTATAGGAAGGGGTAACAAACATGAATGAAAAAAAATTACACGTAGCTGTAGTCGGGGCTACTGGTGCAGTTGGACAGCAAATGATTGACACTCTTCAAAAAAGGAATTTCCCTATTGGGAAGATAAGTCTGTTATCCTCTTCTCGTTCAGCAGGTAAACAAATCGAATTTAATGGAGAGACCATAACAGTACAGGAAGCAAAGCCAGAGAGCTTTGAAGGGGTAGACATTGCCCTGTTTAGTGCTGGCGGAAGTATATCTAAAGCATTAGCTCCTGAGGCTGTTAAAAGGGGTGCTATCGTTGTGGATAATACAAGTGCCTTCCGTATGGACGAAAATGTTCCGCTTGTAGTTCCTGAGGTGAATGAGGATGATCTTCGTAAGCATCAGGGAATCATAGCTAACCCTAATTGTTCGACAATCCAAATGGTAGCAGCACTTGAACCAATCAGGAAAGCCTATGGACTTAAAAAAATTATTGTTTCCACTTATCAGGCTGTTTCTGGAGCGGGTGCAGCAGCTGTTGAGGAATTAAATACGCAAGCAAGCGATATTTTAGCCGGTAAGACTGTTAATCCATCTATATTACCTGTTAAAGGTGCGGAAAAACATTATCAGATAGCTTTTAATGCTATTCCTCAGATTGATGTTTTCGGTGAGAATGGGTATACATTTGAAGAAATGAAAATGGTAAATGAAACGAAGAAAATTATGCATTTGCCGTCACTGCAGGTAGCAGCAACATGCGTTCGCCTTCCAATCGCAGTTGGTCATTCAGAATCCGTGTATATAGAAATTGAAAATAACGGTGTCAGTGCTGAGCAAGTAAAAGAAATATTACTAAATGCTCCTGGAATTGTCCTTCAGGATGATCCCGCCAATCAAGTCTATCCAATGCCGGCAGATTGTGTTGGGAAGAATGAAGTTTTTGTTGGGAGAGTAAGGAAAGATTTGGACGAAGATGCCGGGTTCCATATGTGGGTTGTTTCCGATAACCTATTAAAAGGGGCCGCCTGGAATTCTGTTC
Organism: Pradoshia sp. Z3_51; assembly: GCF_058215915.1. Taxonomy (NCBI): domain Bacteria; kingdom Bacillati; phylum Bacillota; class Bacilli; order Caryophanales; family Bacillaceae; genus Pradoshia; species Pradoshia sp. Z3_51. Next base: position 425,710 of record NZ_JBZAJC010000002.1, read on the forward strand.
AAATTGCAGAGAGCCTTATTCGATTAGGGCTAGTGTAATTATTGAAATGATAGGATATCTTGGCCTTCTTATTTTCTCTAAAGTAGGAAGGCTCATTTTGGGGTGTAAAAAGTGAAGATCATCATTCAAAAGTTTGGCGGTACCTCTGTAAAAGATGCAGAGAGCAGAGAGTATGCGTTTCAACATATAAAAAGAGGTATAGACAAAGGGTACAAAATAGTGGTTGTTGTATCTGCAATGGGAAGAAAAGGTGATCCATATGCAACGGATTCCTTACTTTCACTTGTTAATGAAAAAGGAATGTACTTGGGGGAACGTGAGCAGGACTTGCTATTATCTTGCGGAGAGATAATCTCAGCGGTTGTATTTACCAATATGCTCTTAGAAAAAGGAATTCGAGCGACTGCCTTAACTGGCGGACAGGCCGGTTTCAGAACAAATAATGACTATACAAATGCAAAAATAATGGAAATGAAGACCGATAGACTGATTGATGAGCTAGGAAAATCAGACGTTATCGTTGTGACCGGTTTTCAGGGTATTGCTGAAAATGGCGATATTACAACGATAGGGCGCGGCGGCAGTGATACATCTGCTGCAGCCCTTGGAGCTGCACTGAAGGCAGAGTATGTTGACATTTTTACGGATGTAGAGGGAATTATGACAGCTGATCCCCGTATTGCGGAACAAGCCAGACCGCTGTCAGTAGTAACCTATACAGAGGTATGTAACATGGCCTACCAGGGGGCTAAGGTCATTCATCCACGTGCTGTTGAAATTGCGATGCAGGCAAAGGTGCCGATGCGAATCCGTTCAACCTATGCTGAAGGTGAGGGTACGCTGGTTACAGGTCATCCGAAACACCGTCGAGGCAGTGATATACAGGAACGTCTTGTTACTGGTATTGCCCATGTAAGCAATATCACTCAGATAAAAGTAAAGGCTAAGGAAGATCAGTATGATCTGCAGGCGGAAGTCTTTACAGCGATGGCGAATTCAGGCATAAGCGTTGATTTTATTAATATTTATCCAAATGGTGCTGTGTATACTGTCTCCAACAACGATGCTAATAAGGCAATTTCGGTATTACGTGAATTAGGATATGAGCCTGGTATCCAATCAAACTGTGCCAAAGTGTCTGTCGTTGGAGCCGGGATAACGGGAGTGCCGGGAGTAACAGCGAAAATTGTTACTCCATTATCAGAACGAGGCATACAGATTCTGCAATCCGCAGATAGCCACACAACGATATGGGTATTAGTTAAAGAAGAAGATTTAGTAGAAGCTGTAAATGCTCTTCATAATGCCTTTAATCTCCATTTAATGGACGATGATCTGTTTGAATGGGAAGAACTTGCTGAATAATAAAATATAAGATTGGAAGTGGAAATATGGGTCTTTTTGGACGCGTGTCCACCGCGATGGTTACACCTTTTGATAATAAAGGAAATATTGATTTTGGTAAGACTGCAAAACTCATAGATTACTTAATTGAAACAGGCACAGATTCACTGGTGGTTTCAGGAACTACTGGTGAATCCCCAACCTTGTCAACAGAAGAAAAAGTGGCATTATTTGAATATGTCGTGAAAATTGTAAACAAACGCATCCCTGTGATAGCAGGAACTGGCTCAAATAATACGTATGCGTCCATCCATTTAACAAAGAAGGCGGAAGCGGCCGGTGTAGATGCGATTATGCTTGTAGCGCCTTATTATAATAAACCAAACCAAGAGGGGCTATATCAACATTTCAAATCTGTGGCGGATGCTACTAATCTGCCGTGCATGATTTATAATGTGCCAGGCAGAACGGTGACGAATATTCATCCGGAAACCGTTATTCGCCTGTCAGAGATTCCGAATATTGTTGCTGTAAAAGAGGCCAGCGGTAATTTAAATGCAATGACAAAAATTATTGCCAACACACCGGATGATTTCGATTTATACAGTGGAGATGATGGTTTAACTTTACCTGTACTTTCAATTGGAGGAGCAGGTGTGGTCTCGGTGGCCTCCCATATAATCGGACGTGACATCCAAAAAATGATTGAACATTTCTACGCTGGTGAAATGGCTGAGGCAGCCCAAATGCACCAGAAATTACTGCCAGTCATTGAGGGGTTATTTTTGACACCAAGCCCAGCTCCTTTAAAGACAGCCTTGCAAATCAAGGGTATGAGCGTTGGGTCTGTTCGTTTGCCTCTTGTACCAATGAATGAAGTTGAACGGAACACATTGATAAATCTATTAAATACATTAAAATAATGCTTAGTTTGTCTGTTTTTAGAGTCTGCCTGAGGATAAGCCAATCCAATGCGATTGGCTTATCTATCTATTTAGTACAATTTTATACATATTCTTTTTTATACATGTTTAGTTAGCATTGAAGATGTCTGCTTTTTTTGTTATGCCTATAGCAAACAAACAGCAGTGTATATATATTATGAACCTAAAGAAAAGCATATTTTCAAAAAAAGAACGATAGTCGGAATTCATAGATAAATCTAAAAAGATGATGTCAGTGGCATGCCGATACACTATCGGTTATAATGGATTCAACTGGAAAATGGACGAGTAGTTGATAACAGGAGGAACAATAAATTGGTTAAACAAATTAGACAGAAGATCAAAGTAATTGCATTAGGCGGAGCAGGAGAGATTGGAAAAAATATGTATCTCGTCGAAGTAGACGAAGATATATTTGTGCTGGATGCCGGGTTAATGTTTCCGGAAACCGAAATGCTTGGAATAGATGTAGTAATTCCAGATATCTCTTACCTTATCGAAAATAAAGAAAGAATTCAGGGGATTTTTCTTTCCCATGGTCATGAGGATCATATTGGTGCACTCCCTTATATTATTGAGGAATTGGATGCACCGGTTTATGGTACAAGATTGAGCATAGAATTAACAAAATCCAAAATCGCAGAAATTAACGAAAATTTAAATGTTGACTTTGAAGTAATAGATTCAAATACATCCCTGCGTTTTTCTTCTGCAAGAATCACATTTTTTAAAACGAATCACAGCATTCCTGATTCTGTTGGAATCTGTATTGAAACAAAAGATGGTGCAATCGTTTATACGGGTGATTTTAAATTTGATCAGGCTGCCCAGGGACTTTACAAAGCGGAAATTGGCAAAATGGCAGCAATCGGTGAGTCAGGAGTTCTCTGTCTATTATCAGATAGCTCAGGAGCAGAACGGATTGGATTTACACCTTCTGAATCCCTTGTTGCAAGAAATATGTCTGATGAATTTTACAATGCAAAAGGCAGAATTATTGTAGCATGCTATGCATCTAATCTTAACGGTCTTCAGCAAGTGTTCAATGCTGCGTTTGATAATCATAAAAAAGTAGCGGTTGTCGGTAAATCCATGGAAAAAGTATTGGAAATTGCCTTGGAATTTAATTATTTGGATGTCCATGAGGATGTGTTGATTCCGATAACTGAGATCGACCAATATGAAGATCGTGAAATAATTATCCTTGCGACTGGATTGCAGGGAGAGCCATTTGAAGCACTGCAAAAAATGGCTAAGCATGGTCATAAACAAGTTAATATTAAGCAAGGTGATACTGTATTATTGGCGGCTAATGCTGTCCATGGCGGAGAATTGCTTATGTCCAGGACTATCGATTTATTATTTAGAGCAGGTGCAAAGGTAGTAGCTGGTAAAAATCAAATCCATGTATCGGGCCATGGCAGCCAGGAAGAGCTAAAAATGATGCTTAACCTCATGAAACCGAAGTATTTTATTCCCATCCAAGGTGACTATAAAATGCTAATTGCTCATATGCGCATTGCAAAATCAATTGGCTTTAACCAAAATCAAATCCATATACCAGAAAATGGTGAGGTTATTGAAATAACAAATGACGCGATTGAAAGCGCTGGAAAAGTGACTGCTGGGAATGTTTTGATTGATGGAAGTGGCGTTGGGGATGTAGGAAATATTGTCTTGCGTGACCGCCGTTTGCTATCTCAGGACGGAATTCTAATTGTAGTTGTGACTTTAAGCCGTGCGGATAAGAGTATAGTAGCAGGTCCTGAAATCATTTCACGTGGATTTGTGTATGTTCGAGAATCAGAATCATTAATGGAACAATCAACAAATATTGTGCGTGAGATTGTAATCAAAAATACTTCTAAAGATCATTTTGACTGGGCCGGAATGAAACAGGAAGTCCGAGATAGTCTAAATCATTATCTGTTCGATAAAACAAAACGACGCCCAATGATTTTACCAATTATTATGGAAGTGTAATAAAGGACGTAAATGGCTATCCAGCGGATAGCCATTTTTCTTATTCGGGTAAGTTCCTGTTGAAAAAGCAGATTGATGAATTTGTAACCCCTTGAGGGAACCTTTAAAGATAAGCTAGTTTATTGAATTAAAAGAAGAATGGAAGAGTGATACATAGTGATTACATTTGAACGCGTAACAGAAGAGAATTTATATATAGCAAAAGAAATGATGGATTCTAATTCTTCCTATTTTGATAAGGAGTATGGTATATCGCAAAATAGGGAGGAAATATTAGAATCATTGTCTCTAAACCAAGGTGATTATTTGATTAAAGCCGATGATACGTATATTGGACTAACTGCTTTTAGGGAGTATAAAGAGGAGCAGCTCGTTACGATTAATCTGATGATCATTCATGCAGATTACCAGGGATTTGGTTATGGTACTACAGCCTACTATGAATTAGAGGATCTATTTATCAAGCGTGGATTTAAAAAAATCACACTGAATGTGAGAAGTGATGACAGCAGGATCAAATTATTTTGGGAGAGAAATGGGCATACAGCTAGTGAACAAGATACAAGTAATGGGAAAGATAGAGTTCATTACGAAAAGCATCTTGTTTAGTTTTAGGTTACAGGCGGCTTGCTATGGAAAGCCGCCTTGTTTTGTTTCTGCTCACATTTAAGACTGATGATATGGAAGTAACTTCACCAATTAAAAAAAATAAAAAAATTTTAATGAAAGCGGTTTATTCTTTTAAAAATGGGTATTATATAAATAAGAAAGGAGGAAACAATAGAGTTTAACACTTCAGGTGACTCAATCATATAGTGTTCGTTCCGTAAAATGAAGCTTAAGTAATAAGAGTGAACGATATATGATCGAAACTATCGAAACTATTTCTAAAAAGGATTATGTGAATCTTAAACAAATGTGATAATGTGGTTTAATTCTAATGGTGAATTCTTAGGAAATTAACTCAAATGGGGAAGGATCGAAAGACAGATTTATACTGGATAGTAAGAAGTTTCAGTATAAAAAAGTCCAGATATCTTTAACCAAAAGCCTTTCATCGGATATTTTTTAAAAGGGTGGAGTTAATAATAATAGGATTCTTACCAAATGAAAAACCAAAAAAGGCAAGGTGATGGTCACAATTGGATAAGAGTGGAATGGTTGTTTAGTTCCACATAATCAGGATTGATTGAAATAGAAAATCGGGTATGAGTAACCAATAATTGAATATGCAGTGTGTTTTTAAAGGTAAACGTAAAAGGTGTAAAGAAACCTTTATAATGCGGAACTAACACACTTCAGCTGAAAAGTTTGTACCAGAAGTACCGGGCAGTTAAGTTTTAATCAGCTGATGCATGGTTGAGTCTCCTAAGGTGTTAAACGATTGTTTCTCCTAAAGAATCCTAAAAATAGGATTCTTTTTTTTGTATGTACTAAGTGCCCCTCAAATTGAATGGAAATGATTCCGCTGTACATACTAAAGGGGAGAGCGTTTTTGTAGAGGGGGATTAAGAGTGGATAAAAAGTTAGAGGTACCTCATGAGGAAAAGCCAGCGGATGATAATAAGGGAGCTGCCAGTGCACTTGTAGATAAGATACAGGCTTTGGGACAAACCAATGTGCCGCAGTTGCCAAAAGATTCAACCATCCATTGTTTAACGATTATAGGGCAAATAGAGGGTCATGTACAATTACCTCCACAAAATAAAACAACAAAATATGAACATGTTATTCCACAGCTGGTGGCAATTGAACAAAATCCTGATATTAAAGGGTTATTGGTTATCTTAAATACCGTTGGGGGTGATGTCGAAGCAGGGCTTGCTATGTCAGAAATGATTGCTTCTCTATCAAAACCGACTGTATCTATCGTTTTGGGAGGAGGTCATAGTATTGGCGTTCCTATTGCAACTAGCTGTGACTATTCTTTCATAGCAGAAACAGCTACTATGACAATTCACCCTATTCGTCTTACCGGACTTGTAATCGGAGTACCCCAATCATTTGAATATCTTGATAAAATGCAGGATCGGGTTGTGAATTTTGTGGTCAAGCACTCAGAAATTAATGAAGACACATTTAAGGATTTGATGTTTGCGAGAGGTAACCTTGCGAGAGATATTGGAACAAATGTAGTGGGTGAAGATGCTGTGAATACAGGTTTAATTGATGAGGTTGGCGGAATCGGTGCAGCGATTTCTAAGCTTAACGAGATGATAAGAGAAAAGAGTGATCCTTCGAAAGGAGATTAAGTATGACTTTTTATACAATTATGCCTTTAGATACTTTGATGTATGAAGAATTATATCAAGCCAGCCATGAAATGTTTAAGAAGGATGGTATTCCGTTTATTGGTGAAAGATTACCTAATGGATCAGTAAAGGTTAACCGGATTATCAGTACAGATCCGAATGATTTCTTATCAGAGACACTTGCGCCAGGAGCGGTAATTAACAACCTGTAATAGCAGTCAGTGTGTATTATTTATGCTATAATAAAAGGTGAACGGGGTAAAGGCAGCCAAGTTGGCTGCTTTCTTTCGTTTTTAATTCTATATGAAATACGGGTGGTCGAATGAGTAAGAAAAAAAGGAAATCTCGCTCCAAAAAAGGTGACCAAATAAAGTCAACTTTAAAATATGAAATATCGGGACTTTCTATATTTGGGTTTTCTGCGATTGCGATGGCAAAGCTTGGGGCAGTAGGTACTTCATTCGTGTTTCTTTCTAGGTTTTTTATGGGTGAGTGGTACATTTTACTTCTGCTTGGCTTAATGGTCTTTGGTGTGTTCCTAATGTGGAAAAGAGAGATTCCGTTCTTTTTTAAACGCCAGCTGGTCGGTATATACTTCATTATTTTAGCAATCTTACTCTCATCACATATTATTTTATTTGAGAATTTGTCCTCTAATAATGGATTTACCCAGCCAAGTGTCATTTTAAATACCTGGGAAATCTTTTGGATGGAATTACAGGGAACTGCAAGTACCATTGATCTTGGCGGTGGGATGATAGGTGCAATCCTTTATGCCGTCTTCCATTTTTTATTTGCAGATGCCGGCAGTAAATTTATTTCATTTTTATTGATTGTTGCAGGTTTAATTCTTATAACCGGTAAAGGCTTAAGTGATTCAATTGGCAAAGTACTTGGTGCGATTGGAAGATTTATCGTCAGCCAGTGGAAATCGTTTATGGCTGAACTGCGAGAGCCTAAGACTTCAAAGAATAAAAACAAAAACCAGAAAGCTAAAAGTAAAAGTGAATCGGTACAAGCTTCCTCAGTACTACAAGATGAGGGAAGTAATCCAGAAAAAGAAGATACACTTGAAGAAAGAATTATTTCGAATTTTGCTGATCGTGCCTATTTGGATGAGGAAATTGATGATAAGAAAAATGATGATCAGATAAGTAAACCAAATGATAGCACAGAAGCTCCTGCTGAACCTGTGCCACATATGAATTTTACAGAAGTTGAAAATGTGGACTATAAACTTCCAAAATTATCGCTATTGAAGTCACCAAAAAAAGCAGATCAAAGTGGAGAATATGAATTAATACATACAAATGCTGAGAAATTAGAGAGTACTTTTAAAAGCTTTGGAGTGAAAGCTAGGGTCACTCAAGTTCACTTAGGACCTGCAGTTACGAAATATGAAGTACATCCTGATGTAGGTGTAAAGGTTAGTAAGATTGTGTCATTATCAGACGATCTGGCATTAGCGCTCGCTGCTAAGGATATACGTATTGAAGCACCAATCCCAGGTAAATCAGCGATTGGGATAGAAGTGCCTAATTCAGATGTAGCAGTCGTTTCATTAAGAGAGGTTCTCGAGGTACAGCCTTCTGAAAAAAGCGGTTCTAAACTATTAATTGCTTTGGGTAGAGACATATCAGGTGAAGCAGTTTCTGCTGAACTGAATAAAATGCCTCACTTACTCGTAGCCGGAGCAACCGGAAGCGGGAAAAGTGTCTGTATTAACGGAATCATTACTAGTGTACTCATGAGAGCAAAACCACATGAAGTTAAAATGATGATGATTGATCCAAAAATGGTGGAGTTAAATGTTTATAATGGAATTCCTCATCTATTAGCTCCAGTTGTAACGGATCCTAAAAAAGCAGCTCAGGCATTAAAGAAAGTTGTTATGGAAATGGAAAGACGTTATGAGCTGTTTTCCCACTCAGGAACTCGAAATATTGAGGGGTACAATGACTTAGTGACGAGACAAAATTTAGAAGAAGGCGAAAAAAATCCTTTATTGCCATATATTATTGTCATTGTGGATGAGTTGGCAGACCTTATGATGGTTGCGTCCAGCGAGGTGGAGGATGCGATAACAAGGCTTGCACAAATGGCAAGGGCTGCAGGCATACATTTGATTATTGCAACCCAGCGGCCATCTGTAGATGTTATAACAGGAGTTATAAAAGCTAACATACCATCAAGGATTGCCTTTAGTGTTTCCTCCCAAATTGATTCAAGAACCATATTAGATATGGGAGGGGCAGAAAAACTTCTCGGTCGCGGGGATATGTTATTCCTGCCTGTAGGTGCGTCAAAGCCAGTACGGGTACAAGGTGCCTTTTTATCAGATCAGGAAGTGGAAGATGTAGTAGACTTCGTGATTTCTCAGCAAAGAGCCCAATATCAAGAGAATATGATTCCGGATGAAGTTCAGGAAACAGTAAGTGAATCAACAGATGACTTATATGATGAAGCCGTCAAATTAATTGCTGATATGCAAACCGCCTCTGTTTCGATGCTCCAAAGACGATTCAGGATTGGGTATACAAGGGCTGCACGTTTGATCGATGAGATGGAAGCTCGCGGTGTCGTTGGTCCGTATGAAGGAAGCAAACCAAGAACTGTACTTGTTCCCAAGGACTTCGATCAAGCTAGTAATTCATAAAAAGAGCAGTATAGATACCAAACCCGAAAGTTAGATTAAAAAACTAACTTTTGGGTTTTTTAGTATGTTAAATAACTGAATTTTGAACTGTAAAGAAATTTTATAAGTGAGTATTTTTTCAAAAAGTTATCAATAATTTTATATTAGGATAATTTATTTATTTTTACTTAAATTCATGTTAAATTAAAATCGAATTAGCAAACATATATATATATAATTATCAGGAAATAATTTTTCCGGATAAGAAGTACATGCACTTATTTATTGTACATATTTGTATAATACAAAAGCGAAAAATTGTACCCAAGTACACAATGCACCATTTAAGTATGGATTTTCTATAATCATTTAACAGATTCATCTAAAACGATGTTATGTGTAAAAGGATAGGGAAAAGCTCATACTATATGGAGCACCGACTAATTATTTTGGAGGTTGTTATGTTGAAAAAGAGTAAATTTGGACTGGCTTTGTCTCTTGTGCTAGCTGCTAGTACCATTCTTGGTGCTTGCGGAAGCAAAGAGGAGAGCAATGAAGGCGGCACGGCCAATGAGAAAAATAATTTCACTGTCGCAATGGTTAGTGACACAGGTGGTATTGATGACAAATCCTTCAATCAATCTGCATGGGAAGGTATTCAAGCTTTTGGTAAAGAGAATGGATTAAAAGAAGGTAAAAACGGCTATACCTACCTGCAATCTGAATCAGATGCTGATTACACCACAAACTTAAACCAACTTGTACGCCAAAAGTATAATTTAATATATGGTGTCGGATTCACAATGGAGGATGCAATTAAAGAAGCGGCTGATCAAAATCCGGATGGGAAATTTGCAATTATCGACTCAGTGGTTGAAGCTGATAACGTTGCAAGTATCACATTCAAGGAGCATGAAGGTTCATTTATTGTAGGTGTTATTGCCGGTATGCAAACAAAATCCAATAAAGTTGGCTTTGTAGGTGGAATAGAGAACCCGCTAATTCAAAAATTTGAAAAGGGCTTTATTGCTGGTGTTAAAACAGTAAATCCTAATGCTGAAGTACAAGTGAAATATACAGGAAGTTTCAGTGATGCATCTCTTGGTAAAGCAACAGCATCAGCTATGTATAAATCAGGTATTGATGTCATTTATCACGCAGCAGGAAATGGTGGTAAAGGAGTCTTCACTGAGGCAAAAAACATTAAGAAAAGCAATCCTGAAAAAGATATATGGGTAATTGGTGTAGATAAAGACCAAGCTGATGAAGGTGAAATCAGCGGTACAGACATGAACGTAACGCTCACCTCCATGGTTAAGCGTGTTGACTTAGCTGTACAAGAAGTTTCAAAACAAGCGATGGAAGGATCCTTCCCAGGAGGAAAGAACGTAGAGTTTGGTCTTGAAAATAACGGTGTTGATATTGCACCGACTAAAGATAACTTATCTGACGATATACTTAAAAAAGTTGATGAATATAAAGGTAAAATTAAGAATGGTGATATAAAAGTACCATCTACTCAAAAAGAACTTGATGCATTTTTAAAATAAGATAAAGGGATAAGGGCCTCGGTCCTTATCCCTTTAATCTCTAAAGGACCTATTAGGACTTAGCAAAGGGAAATAGTTTTGAGGATGGACCACGATGCCAGTCTTTCGTAATTAGGCTAGAAGAATATGAAAGGTATTTTAGAAAAATATTAAAAGTCAGTCACATGGTACAAAAGGGTAGCCTAGCGATTAGATGGAAAATAGATATTTATTGAATTTTTTTTCAGTTTATGTTTTAACAGAATATTTATAATATATAAACTTTTTTTGTAGGAAAAAAGACTTACGTGAAAAAAAGTCAGATATACCAGGGTTTTTTCGACATTTCCGTGGAAAAAAACGGATAAGGTAACGCTTCCAAAATATGATATTTTTGTGAATAGCTATTTCTTTCTTTGGAAATACATGATAAATTATGAGTGGTTAGTAGATAACATCAATAGAATGAGAGTGGGAAATTTCCTGGGGGAAAAGAGTATGTCTATCAGACACGACAACCGACAATTATATCTGCAAGTAATCGACAAGATTAGACAGGACATAAGAACCGGTATCTATAAGGAGCATGAAAAATTGCCATCTGAGTCTGAATGGGCCAAAATACTCGGTGTGAGTAGAGCGACATTAAGAGAAGCACTCAGAATTTTGGAAGAGGATAATGTGATTATACGCAGGCATGGGGTAGGTACTTTTGTGAATTCCACTCCTTTATTCTCTTCGGGAATTGAACAATTAAAGAGTGTGACAGATATGATTTGCGAAGCGAACATGAAACCAGGAACAATTTTTTTAAACTCATTCATAGAGGGTGCAACAGAAGAAGATATGCGAAGGTTCGACTGTCAAATTGAGGATCAGTTTTTAGTAATCGAGCGAGTCAGAACTGCTAATGGGGAACCTGTCGTTTATTGCTTGGACAAGATACCTGTTCGTGTGTTACCGGAACCATCTCTTTATCAAGAGGAATCATTACTTCATGTCTTAGAAAGAACTGCCGGTATACAAATTACATACGCTGTGGCTGATATCGAACCACATGGCTATCACGAAAAGATTTCACCTATTTTAAATTGCAAATTGGACACTGCTCTGCTTTTACTAAAACAAACTCACTATGATAGTAAGGACAAACCATATCTATACTCGGCCAACTTCTTTAAAGCGGATACATTTCGCTTTCATATTTTGCGTAAAAGAACATAATTTATGCGCAAAATAAGAGAACTACTGCCAAAAAAATATAGGGGGTTAAGACCTTGAAAAAACGCAAATTTGGAATGGCATTGTCACTAGTTCTGGCTGCGGGCACAATTTTAGGTGCTTGTGGAAACAAAGAAGAGAAAGGTAACAGCAGTGAAACAGAAGGTAAGGACAATTTCACAGTTGCCATGGTAACAGATACAGGCGGGGTTGATGACAAATCCTTTAACCAATCCGCTTGGGTAGGTATACAACAGTTTGGTAAAGATAACAATCTTGAAAAAGGTAAAAACGGTTATGATTACCTCCAGTCCAAATCTGATGCTGATTACACTACTAACTTAAATCAGCTGGTACGACAAAAATTTGACCTTATTTATGGGGTAGGTTTCTTATTGTCTGACTCCATTACAGAAGTTGCCGAGCAAAATCCTAAGAGCCAATTCGCATTAATTGATTCTGTTGTAGATGTTGATAACGTGGCAAGTATCACATTCAAAGAGCATGAAGGATCCTTCCTGGTAGGTGTAGTAGCCGCGATGCAAACTAAATCCAATAAAATTGGATTTATTGGTGGAGTTGAAAGTGAACTTATTAAAAAATTTGAGAGCGGATTTATAGCAGGTGTTAAATCAGTTAAACCTGAGGCAGATGTTCAGGTAAAATATGCAGGTGATTTTAATAAAGCTGATATTGGTAAAGCTACAGCACAAGCAATGTATAAATCCGGTATTGATATTATCTACCATGCAGCCGGCGGAACAGGTAAAGGCGTATTTACAGAAGCAGTTAACATCACTAAAAATGATCCAAGCAAAGAAATCTGGGTTATTGGGGTTGACTCTGACCAAGCAGCATTAGGTGATGTACCTGGTACAGACAAAAATATCACATTAACATCTATGATTAAACGTGTTGATTTGGCAGTTGTGGAAGTATCCAATCTTGCTAAGGAAGGCAAATTCCCTGGCGGAGAAAATGTTGAATTTGGTTTAGAAAATGATGCAGTTGATATCGCACCTTCACAAGAAAACTTGTCAGATGAAATTAAAACTAAAGTTGCAGAATATAAAGAAAAGATTAAGAGTGGAGAAATTAAAGTACCATCTACTCGTGAAGATTTAGATACATTCTTAAAATAAGCACTTCCTAGTAAGGGATGAGGATGTGATCCTTATCCCTTGCGATTACCTTGGCTGATGTCAGTCTGACATCAGACCTTTAAGCAATATGGTAAAGGAAAGGTTGCTAAAACTAGATTGGCAACTTTTCTTTTGTCATCTTACTTATGAATCTTCTCTGGAAAAAGGAGTGAAAAAACTGTGGACTATGTTATTGAGATGTTGCACATCCGTAAAGAGTTCCCGGGCATCGTCGCAAATGATGATATCACCTTGCAATTAAAAAAAGGTGAGATTCATGCGTTGTTGGGAGAAAATGGTGCAGGAAAATCCACGTTAATGAATGTCTTGTTCGGTCTTTACCAGCCAGAACAAGGGGAAATCCGTGTAAATGGTAAGGAAGTAAAAATTACAAGCCCAAATATTGCAAATGACTTGGGCATAGGAATGGTGCATCAGCATTTCATGCTTGTTGATACGTTCACAGTAACAGAAAACATTATTCTTGGTAAGGAGCCCACCAAAGGTGGAAAAATTGATTTAAAAGAGGCTGCCCAGGAAGTTAGGCAGTTATCAGAAAGATATGGATTGAAAATTGATCCGGATGCCAAGATTTCTGATATCTCTGTAGGTATGCAGCAAAGGGTTGAAATCCTTAAAACTCTATATCGTGGAGCTGACATTCTTATTTTTGATGAACCTACAGCCGTATTGACACCACAGGAAATCAAAGAGTTAATACAGATCATGCAAAATTTGATCACTGAAGGTAAATCCATCATACTGATTACTCACAAACTTAAAGAGATTATGGAAGTCTGTGACCGTTGTACGGTTATTCGTAAAGGAAAAGGAATTGGTACTGTAAATGTCAGTGAAACGAATCCTAATGAATTAGCGAGTCTGATGGTAGGGCGAGAAGTGGTTTTTACAACTGTGAAGCAGGATGCAAATCCAAGTGGAGAGGTATTGAATATACAAGATCTTGTAGTTAAAGACTCCCGTGGTGTTGAAGCAATTCGAAGCCTTAACCTATCCGTTCGTGCAGGAGAAATTGTGGGGATTGCAGGTGTCGATGGAAATGGACAATCTGAGCTGATTGAAGCAATCACTGGCCTGAGAAAACCAGAATCCGGTACCATTTCTATAAATGGGACTGAAATCCAGAAGAAGAGTCCAAGGAAAATTACAGAAACAGGAATTGGGCATATTCCTCAGGATCGACATAAATATGGTCTTGTACTAGACTATTCAATTGGCGAGAATATGGTTCTCCAAACATATTATCAAAAACCACTTTCAAAATGGGGAATCTTAAATTATAAAAATATCTTTAATAAAGCTCGTACTTTAATTAAAGAGTTTGATGTTCGTACTCCAAGTGAGTATACTCCGGCAAGAGCTTTGTCTGGAGGAAACCAGCAAAAGGCGATCATTGCTCGTGAAATAGATCGAAATCCTGATTTGTTAATTGCTGCTCAGCCAACACGTGGCCTTGATGTAGGAGCTATTGAGTTCATTCACAAACGTTTAATTGAGCAACGAGATCAGGGGAAAGCAGTATTGCTTGTTTCCTTTGAGCTGGATGAAATTTTAAATGTTAGTGACCGTATTGCTGTTATATATGAAGGTTCCATTGTGGCTATTGTTGATCCTAAGAAAACGACTGAACAGGAACTCGGATTATTAATGGCAGGAAGTAAGGTTAAGGAAGCGGGGAAAAGCTAATGTATAAAAGATTATCGAACTTATTAATCCCTGTTATAGCTGTCTTGCTCGGTTTAATCGCAGGTGCTATCGTAATGTGGGTCAGCGGTTATGATCCGATAGCTGGTTATGGAGCTTTATGGGATGGTATATTCTATGATTCCTATGCAATAGGTGAGACAATCCGTCAAGTGAGCCCTTATATACTTGCAGGTTTAGCCGTTGCCTTTGCATTTAGGACTGGACTTTTTAATATTGGTGTTGAGGGCCAGTTTTTAATGGGATGGTTAGGTGCTGTTTGGATTGGAACGTTATTTACTGACCTTCCTAAAATCATCCATTTGCCGCTTGCGGTCATTGTTGCTGCTTTAGCTGGTGCTTTATGGGCATTCATTCCAGGTCTCTTAAAAGCTAAATTTAGAGTGCATGAAGTTATAACAACCATTATGATGAACTACATTTCTCTTCATGTAGTTAACTATATTATCACTTACGTTTTAACAGATAACATGGACAAAACTGAAAAGATTGCTCCATCAGCATCTTTACGTTCTGACTTTTTAGCTGAAATGACGATTAACTCTAGATTACACTGGGGATTTGCGATAGCTATTCTTGGAGCAATCATAATGTGGTTTTTATTAGAGAAAACAACAAGAGGCTACGAATTAAAAGCTGTCGGTTTTAACCAGCATGCATCTAAATATGCAGGTATCAGTGTAGATCGCAATATAGTTTATGCCATGCTGATCTCTGGTGCTTTTGCAGGACTTGCTGGTGCTATGGAAGGACTTGGAACATTCGAGTATATTGGTGTAAAAGGGGCGCATACAGGAGTAGGTTTTGACGGAATCGCAGTTGCATTACTAGGTGCTAATACAGCGATTGGAGTTGTGCTTGCAGCTTTATTATTCGGTGGATTGAAATATGGTTCATTAAATATGCCAATGGAAACTGGAATACCAACTGAAATCATTGATGTAGTTATAGCTTTAATCATATTCTTTGTTGCATCCAGTTATGTTATTCGTCTCATGCTGAGAAAGTTTAGCAAGAAAAAGGGGGTGGAATAAGTGAGTTTTTTAGAGATACTAGCGATACTTGTTCCTTCTACACTTGTTTACGCCTCTCCACTTATTCTGACAGCCCTCGGTGGTGTATTTTCTGAGCGTTCTGGTGTAGTAAATATTGGATTAGAAGGTTTAATGGTAGTTGGTGCTTTTACAAGCATTGTATTCAACTTGACATTTGCAGATACATTTCATGAATGGACTCCTTGGATTTCATTAGTTGTAGCTATGGTAGTTGGTGGGATTTTCTCCCTATTGCATGCAGTTGCATCTATAACATTCAGGGCTGACCAAACAGTCAGTGGGGTAGCCATTAATATGTTGGCGCTTGGAGCTTGTATGTTCCTTGTGAAATTAGTTTACGGAAAAGGACAAACTGATAAAATTGCTGAACCATTTTACAGTTTTGATATACCTGGTTTAAGTGATATACCTGTATTGGGTAAAATTTTATTCTCAGATGTATATTTAACCTCGATTCTGGCGATTGTGATTGCTGTGATTTGCTGGTATGCCATTTATAAAACACCGTTTGGTTTACGCCTTCGTTCAGTTGGTGAACATCCAATGGCCGCTGACACAATGGGGATAAACGTTAATAAAATGCGTTATATTGGTGTTATTTTAAGTGGAATTCTGGGAGCGTTGGGTGGAGCTATTTATGCTTCGACTATTGCTTTAGACTTTACTCATGCGACAATATCCGGACAAGGTTTTATGGCGCTTGCAGCTATGATATTCGGTAAATGGCATCCAATTGGTGCAATGGGCGCAGCGTTATTCTTTGGATTTGCGCAATGTTTAAGTATTGTAAGCTCAATGCTGCCATTCTTTAGTGACATTCCGAATGTATATATGTTAATTTTGCCATATGTATTAACGATTCTGGCTTTAACAGGATTTATTGGACGTGCAGATGCTCCAAAAGCATCCGGTACGCCATATATCAAAGGAAAACGTTAAAAGGTAAACTCATTCATGATTTAATCAAAGACAAGTGCTGTTCTTATTGCAAGAGCAGTCCTTGTCTTTTTTTTTCTAACCTAAAGCGTGTCGATTTTAATTAGATCGAATTTAGAAGAAAGAATGAAAGAAGGTCAGGGTCAGTTCCTTGATTTACATTCCATTTAACCTGTATATTCAAACTAAAGGTTTAAAAAAAATCCTTGAGACGAACAATATGGTTAAGAACCTGCATAACATTGAGTAAAGGGAGGTCAAAAATATGGCAGTTATTGATGAGATTAAACTAAAACAAGCTGGCATTACGATTCATTTTGTACCAACTAAGAAATTTAAAACAACGACGCTTGTTTGGAAGATGAAAGCACCTTTAAAGGAAGAAACCGTTACATATAGAGCTTTGTTGCCAAATGTCCTGCAAAGTAATACAGCTGCATATCCAACATCTACAGCTTTCCGCTCCCATCTAGATCAATTATATGGAGCCAGTCTTTTTACAGATGTCAGTAAAAAAGGCGAATATCATATTATGAGTTTTCAAATGGAAATGGTAAATGAACGATTTTTATCCAAGCCTGAACCGCTGTTGGAACAAGCGTTTAAGCTTTTACATGATGTTTTGATTAATCCTAATGTAAAGGGAGATGCTTTTGATGCGGATACAGTTGCAAAGGAAAAGCGTGCTCTGAAACAAAGGCTGCAGGCTGTATATGATGATAAAATGCGTTATTCTTCATTACGCTTAACTCAGGAAATGTGTATGGAAGAAAATTATCGGCTGGAAGCAAACGGGATTATAAGCGAAGTCGATGAAATTACTCCTGAATCCCTATACAATTATTATAAAAAAGCGTTTGCCGAAGATGAATTGGACCTCTATGTAATTGGGGATTTGGATGAAGCCAGGGTAACGCAAATGTCTAGTGAATACTTTCAGTTCGCGGAGAGAAAACCTGAACGGGTTATGCATAATAAACATGATATCCTTGAAGTGAAAGAACTGAAAGAAACGCAGGATATCAAACAGGGTAAGCTGAATATTGGCTACCGAACAAATATCACTTATGGCGATCGAGATTATTTTGCTTTGCAAATGTTTAATGGGATATTTGGAGGGTTTTCACACTCTAAACTTTTCATAAACGTTCGTGAAAAAGCAAGTTTGGCGTATTATGCCGCATCACGACTTGAAAGTCATAAAGGTCTTTTAATGGTTATGTCCGGCATTGATAATAAAAATTATAATCAGGCAGTAACGATCATAAAAGAACAAATGGAAGCTATGAAAAAGGGCGAATTTTCGGATCAAGAAATGGAACAAACAAAAGCAATCATTAAAAATCAATTGCTCGAAACGATCGACACCTCCCGTGGTCTAACAGAAGTTCTATATCATAATGTGGTTGCCGCTGTTGATAAACCATTGGATGATTGGTTGTCTTCGATTGATAGAGTAACAAAGGATGAAATTGTGGCTTGTGGAGAAAAAATTCAAATGGATACGATCTATTTTTTAAGTGGAGATGAGGTGACTGAGTAATGGAGAAAATACTATTTGACCAGCTTCAGGAAGAATTATATTTCGAAAAAATGGATAATGGTTTGTCTGTGTACATCCTTCCGAAAAAAGGATTTAATAAGACCTATGCCACTTTTACAACTAAATATGGATCAATCGATAATCATTTTAAAGAGCCCGGTGCAGATGAATATTCCAGGGTCCCGGATGGAATTGCGCACTTCCTAGAGCATAAATTGTTCGAAAAAGAAGATGGTGATGTATTCCAGCAGTTCAGTAAACAAGGTGCAGCGGCCAATGCTTTTACATCCTTTACTCGAACAGCGTACCTTTTTTCCAGTACAACGGATGTAGAGAAAAATTTAGAAACATTAGTTGATTTTGTCCAGGAACCATATTTCTCGGATAAGAGTGTGGAAAAAGAAAAAGGGATTATTGGCCAGGAAATTACCATGTATGATGATAATGCAGATTGGAGATTATATTTCGGTATTATTGAAAATCTATATCATAATCATCCTGTGAAAATTGATATAGCTGGTACCATTGAGTCGATTTCAGGAATAACAAAAGAACTGCTCTATAAGTGCTACAATGCATTTTATCATCCAAGCAACATGCTTCTGTTTATTACAGGGCCATTGGATCCGGAAACAATCATGCAGCAAGTTCGTGACAACCAGGCTAAGAAAAACTTCGATAAACGTGGGGAAATCGAACGGAAATTTGATGCAGAGCCGGCTAATGTCGCTACTAAAAAACGCTCAACCAATATGCATGTCCAGACGCCTAAGTGTGTGGTTGGATTGAAGGCAAATAATCCAACTCTCCAGGGGATTGATTTATTAAAACAAGAGCTATCTATCAACCTCTTTCTGGATATGACTTTTGGAAAAAGCTCCGAGTATTATGAAAAACTATATTCTGAAGGGTTAATTGACCATTCATTCTTTTATGATTATACACAGGAATATGGATTTGGATTTGGAATGGTCGGCAGTGATACAGATAAGCCGGATCATTTAGAGGAAGAATTGAAAAATATTCTTTTTGCGGCCCGCGAAGGAAAAATTGTAACAGAGGAAAAATTAAATTCAATTCGTAAGAAGAAAATTGGTGCCTTCCTCAGGTCATTGAATTCACCTGAATCGATAGCCAATCAATTTACACGATATGCTTTTAATGACATGAAGCTATTTGATGTTGTGACTGTTTTGGAAGCTTTGACCTATGATGAAGTGAATAAAGCAGTACAGGAATTTATAGATGAGGATAGAATGTCAGTATTTCAAATACTTCCATCCTGAATGGGTAAGAGCCAAGCCGTAATGGTTTTGGCTCTTTTTGTATTTAAATTTGTTTATATAATACAAGGTAAACGGACAATTAACCAGCTTAACTGATTCACTGGTTTACGATAACTATTTGGTAGGATTAAAGAAGCTTATATTAGAAACAATTGACTATTTTCAATTGGTGGTTTTACTTTTTATCTTCAAGCTTTATAATGAAAAGTATTGTAAGTGTTATTTACGGCAAGGGGTTTTTATTATGAATGGAAAATATGCACTCATTACGGGTGCTAGTGGAGGAATTGGTCAAGCAATTGCATTACGTTTGGCTGCAGAGGGCTGGAATCTATATCTCCATTATAACCGTAATCTTAGCGGAATTAATTCGCTTTTAGATCAGTTAAAACCATTTCAAATACAGGTGAAAGTAATTCAGGCTGATCTAAGTAAAGATGGCGGACATCAAGTTATAATTGACGAAATTAATCAAATTGATACGATAATACTAAATAGCGGTGACAGTCATTTTGGTTTAATAACAGATATAACCGATGACCGAGCCAAACAGATGGTTTCATTACATATTACATCTCCCTTTTTATTGACTAAAGGACTAGTTCCTAAGTTAATACAAAAAAAAGATGGCAGTATCATTGCCATTACTTCTATTTGGGGAGAAGTGGGTGCTTCCTGTGAAGTTCTTTATTCAATGGTAAAAGGTGGACAGAATTCTTTTATCAAGGCACTTGCGAAGGAGCTTGCACCTTCTGGAATCCGTGTAAATGCTATATCACCCGGTGCAATTTCCACACCTATGCTCAATCGATTCGATTCTGAAGAGCTTAGAGAATTGGAAGAAGAAATCCCAATGGGGCGGCTGGGGCATCCGAAGGATATCTCTGGAGTTGTTTCCTTTGTCCTCTCAGAAGACTCCAGTTATATAACAGGGCAGATTATCAGTGTGAATGGCGGATGGAATACATAAGTATTTAATGCTACACTATGTATTTTGCTTTCCACTCGTCAGTAAATCAGATATGATAGGATATAGGGAAAATATTGAAGGAATTTGTCAAATATTTCTCTTAGGGGGAACGGTATGGACAAGAAGGAATGGTATTTTGAATATGAAATTAAAATTAACCGTCCCGGTTTGTTAGGGGATATTTCTTCTTTGCTAGGAATGCTCTCCATAAATATCGTAACCATCAATGGTGTGGATGAGGGGAGAAGAGGTATGCTTCTCTTGGCGAAGGATAATCGTCAAATTGAACGCCTGGAATCAATTCTGCAAACAATGGATACGATAAAAGTAACTAAACTTAGAGAGCCGAAATTAAGAGATCGGTTAGCAGTCAGACATGGTCGTTATATACAAAGAGATGCAGATGATCGAAAAACATTCCGATTTGTAAGAGAAGATCTTGGGCTTCTAGTTGATTTTATGGCCGAGCTTTTTAAACAGGAAGGCCATAAACTAATTGGAATCAGGGGTATGCCCCGGGTTGGTAAAACTGAATCGATTGTTGCTGCAAGTGTTTGTGCGAATAAGCGGTGGTTATTTGTATCTTCCACCTTATTAAAACAAACCGTTCGAAATCAATTAATTGAAGATGAATACAATGAAGATAACTTATTTATTCTGGATGGGATTGTTTCAACTCGCAGAGCCAATGAAAGGCATTGGCAGCTTGTGCGTGAGATCATGAGACTTGATTCAATTAAAGTTGTTGAACATCCTGATGTGTTTGTACAAAATTCAGAGTATACAATGAACGATTTTGATTATATTATTGAACTACGTAATGACCCGAACGAAGAGATCACATATGAAGCAGTAGACCAACAGTCCTCTTTATTTGGAGGATCCGAATTTGGATCGTTTGATTTTTAGTGATTAGAAGGTGTTTATATGACGGAATTAGGTAAAGTATTAAAGGAAGCCAGAGAGTCTAAAGGATTAACCCTGGATGACCTTCAACAGATAACCAAAATACAAAAGCGTTATCTTGTTGGTATAGAAGAAGGCAATTATGAAATGATGCCGGGCAAATTCTATGTCAGAGCGTTTATTAAACAATATGCTGAAGCAGTTGGATTAGATCCTGAACAGCTTTTTGCGGAGCATCAAACGGATATTCCTGCGGCAGTTCAGCAGGAGGAGATTCCTCAAAAATTATCTAGAGTGCAATCGAAAAAAACATTGCCAGTACAGCATTCAAAGTGGATGGAAGTACTTCCTAAAATTTTGATAGCTGTGTTCCTTGTTGCAGTAGTGGCTATTATTTATTACTTTGTAGCAAAAGCCATTGGTAATAATGATGACACAGGGACAGTTAATCAAAACGGTGACCCTGTAAGACTTGAGCAGGGTGAATCCACAAACCAAGAAGAAAACACCAATGAGAAAGAAGAAACGGAAACAGAAGAAGAAAGTAATCCAGAGAATGCTGAGGAAGAATCTAAAGAGCCGGAAGAAGCAGGTTCTGCTGAGCTGAAAGTGACCTCCGCGAATGGAAAAAATACAACATATGAATTAAGTAATACAGATGAATTTAAGGTATCAGTAAAATCTACCGGCGAGACATGGGTATCTGTTAAAAACTCCAAGGGAGAAAATCTCTTCAATGGGGTGATTCAAAATGGAGAAAGCCAGGATTTTGATCTTTCAGATGATAATCAAATAGTCATGAATATAGGGAAAACTCCAGACACTGAAATTTTTGTTAATGATGAAAAACTGGAGTATGAAAGTGAACTGATTGTTCAAAACATAACGATTGATTACACGAAGGAGTAAGATTGGAAGGTCATCAATGGATGGCCTTCTCTCGTCTATCCTTTTATAAATAAAATTTAAAAGTAAAGTGAGGAACATCAAGTGAATTTACCGAACAAGATAACGATTTCCAGAATTTGCATGATCCCTGTGTTTATGATTATCATGCTTCCATCCATTGATTGGGGAACGTGGGTGATTAACGATGTGGAGTTGCCTATCTCTCATTTTGTTGGAGCTATCATTTTTATCATTGCTTCCACTACTGATTGGATTGATGGATATTATGCTAGAAAACATAATCTGGTCACAACCCTTGGAAAGTTTCTTGATCCGTTGGCAGATAAACTTCTTGTATCTGCAGCATTAATTATCCTTGTAGGATACGAGTTGGCCCCTGCTTGGATTGTTATTTTAATTATCAGCCGTGAATTTGCGGTAACAGGTCTTCGCCTGGTTCTAGCCGGTGAAGGTGAAGTGGTTGCAGCGAATCAATTGGGTAAAATTAAAACATGGACTCAAATCATAGCTATAGCTGCATTACTATTGCATAATCTACCATTTGCGTGGATTAATTTCCCGTTTGCTGATATAGCTCTTTACGTAGCCTTATTCTTTACTCTATGGTCTGGCTGGGATTACTTTGCTAAGAATAAACATGCGTTTTTAAATTCTAAATAAGGGTATCATTCTAAATATAACTTGTTAAATGGCGGGTGACAGAATGAATGCAGAATTAATAGCGGTAGGCTCTGAGTTATTACTTGGACAGATTGCAAATACCAATGCTCAGTTTATATCAAAAAGCCTGGCAGAGATAGGTATTAACGTATATTACCATACAGTAGTTGGGGATAATCCTGTACGATTAAAAAAGGCTATTGAAATTGCAGAATCCCGAGCAAATCTCATAATATACACTGGTGGGTTGGGACCAACAAAGGATGATATAACAAAAGAAGTTGTAGCTGCCCATATAGGTAAAACATTAATAACAGACCAAAAAGCTATGGAAAATATTGAAGAATATTTCAAGAAAATAAAACGGGTGATGACAGAAAACAACCGGAAGCAAGCATTGGTTATTGGAGGATCGGAAGTATTCCCTAATCAAAATGGAATGGCTCCCGGAATGGTTGTGTCTCATGGGGATATTCTTCACATTTTATTACCAGGTCCTCCAAGTGAAATGCAGCCAATGCATCAAAATTTTGCAGTTCCTTATCTTTTGAGATTAATGGACAGGGTGGAGCGTATAGATTCCCGAGTCCTCCGTTTCTTTGGTATTGGGGAATCACAGCTTGAAACAGAAATAGAAGATTTACTGGATCAGCAAAGTAATCCGACAATAGCGCCTCTTGCCTCAGATGGAGAGGTAACTCTTCGTATTACAGCTAAACATGAATCTATTGAAGAAGCTGACAAACTATTAAAAGAGACAGAAGAAAAAATTCTTTCGCGTGTGGGAGAATATTTTTACGGATATGATGATGCGACTATTATGACTGAACTTATCAATCTTTTAAAAGAAAATGAGCTTACAATATCGGCAGCAGAAAGCTTAACCGGCGGAATGTTTCAGGAAAAAATGACGGATATACAGGGAGCCGGTTTAATCCTTAAGGGCGGTATTGTTGTTTATACCAATGAAGCAAAGGAAAAGCTTTTGAAGGTCGAACAATCAACCATCGACCAATATGGAGTTGTCAGTGAGCAATGTGCTATGGAAATGGCTGATAATATTAAAGCCATGCTCCAATCTGATATTGGGATTAGTTTTACTGGAGTAGCTGGACCAGATGAATTGGAAGGTCATCCGGTAGGGACTGTTTATATCGGTATAGCCATTTCCGGTCAGAAAACGTACGCAAAGAGATTGGACTTAGGCGGTATGCGTGAGGTTAATCGGGTAAGAAGCATGAAGTATGGCTGTCATTTTCTTATCCGAAAGTTGAGAGAGTTATATGCATAATAGAAAACCCCAACTTATATGGTTGGGGATTTCTATTGTTTATAAAATTGAGATAATTTTTGTTTTACTTTAATTACTGCTAAAAGCATTCTGTTTGCTAGAGAGTTTCTTTAAATTTATTAGCAAAATTACCATTAAAACAATACGAATAAACGTTCGCTTTTTTACTTGTTAAATGGGGACAGATGAGGTATAGTATAAATAAGTTCTAAATTATACATGTAATGTTTTTATATAGATATGGGGAGGAAATAAACTGTGAGTGAACGTCAAGCTGCGCTCGATATGGCGCTAAAACAAATTGAAAAGCAATTTGGTAAAGGTTCAGTAATGAAGCTGGGGGAAAGAGCAGACAGAAAGGTTTCTACCATTCCAAGTGGTTCGCTTGCTCTTGATTCAGCCCTCGGTGTGGGTGGATATCCAAGAGGTAGAATAATTGAGATTTATGGACCGGAGAGTTCCGGTAAAACGACAGTAGCTTTACATGCAATTGCTGAAGTACAGGCACAGGGTGGACAAGCAGCATTTATTGATGCAGAACATGCTTTAGATCCGGCATATGCACAAAAGCTTGGCGTAAATATAGATGAATTATTACTTTCCCAACCAGATACAGGTGAACAGGCATTGGAAATTGCTGAGGCGCTTGTACGAAGTGGTGCAATTGATATTATCGTTGTTGACTCAGTGGCTGCTTTAGTACCAAAAGCTGAGATTGAAGGTGAAATGGGAGATTCTCATATGGGTCTACAAGCCCGTTTAATGTCTCAGGCTCTTCGTAAACTTTCTGGATCCATTAATAAATCTAACACCATAGCAATCTTTATCAACCAAATCCGTGAGAAGATTGGTGTTATGTTTGGTAACCCAGAAACAACTCCAGGTGGTCGTGCTCTTAAGTTCTATTCTACGGTTCGCCTTGAAGTAAGACGTGCAGAACAACTGAAACAGGGAAATGATATTGTAGGGAACAGGACTAAAGTAAAGGTTGTTAAAAATAAAGTGGCTCCACCTTTCAAAGTGGCAGAACTTGATATTATGTATGGTGAGGGTATTTCCAAAGAAGGAGAAATCATCGACATTGGTTCTGAATTGGATATTATTGAAAAGAGTGGGTCTTGGTACTCATATAATGGAGATCGCTTAGGACAGGGAAGAGAGAATGCGAAGCTCTTCTTAAAAGAAAATCCAGATGTTCGGGATGAAATTTCCATTAAAATCCGCTCAGCCTATGGATTAAACGGTGAAGCGAAAGTGGTTGAAGCAGCAGAGGAAATGGATAAATTTGATTTACCTGAATAAGTAGTTTGTAATGGGCAAACCTGATTATGGGTTTGCTCTTTCTATAGGTGGGCCTCAGGGTGTGTTTTATTATAAATTTAGCTGTTTCTGAAGAGAATCATGAAAGAAATAATATTTAGGTAGTATTGTGACTGGCAGAGTATGATCAATCAGTAAGTGTTGTTTGAGAAAAATCTATAACTTTATTAGAAAAGATGCGAAAAACAAATAATTTCTTCGGCTTTTGTACTTTTACTCAACTTAATGGGAAGCGGCTGTCTTAAAGTGGAGAGTATTATTAGAAACTATGACCTAGGTGGATAGGGTCACGAAAATTGTATATCTGTCTGTATTTTCTAAAAACGATTAAAAGAGCGTCAGGACTTGCTCTTGACAACAAATTTTCATAACTTTACAATAGAAATGTATTAATATCTTTTTTTATGACATGCCTAAAAGCGATTGTGCTGTATATTTTTAGATGATGTACATGCCAGAATTGAAAACAATGTAGTAAAAGAGATTAAAAAAGTTAATAGCAAGAGGAGGTGTAATGATGGATCCAATCGCTATCATCTCCATTTTGCTTGGCCTAATTGTTGGTGCAGTTGTTGGCTATTTGTTAAGAAGATCTATAGCTGAATCTAAAATATCCGGCGCAACGAACGCAGCTGAAAAAATTATTGAGGACGCAAAGCGTGAAGCGGACGCCTTGAAAAAGGAATCCCTTCTTGAAGCAAAGGATGAGATTCATAAGCTTCGGACTGATGCTGAAAAGGAAGTTCGTGATCGACGAACTGAATTACAGAGACAGGAAAATCGAATTCTACAAAAAGAAGAGAATCTGGACCGTAAAGCAGACTCTCAAGATAAACGTGAGGCTTTATTGGAGAAGAAAGAAGATTCTCTGAACCAAAGACAACAGCATATTGAACAGATGGAAAGCAAAGTGGACGAGATAATTCAAGCTCAAAGTTCTGAACTTGAACGTATTTCTAGCCTGACTAGAGAAGAAGCAAAAGCCATTATCCTTGATCGTGTTGAGAAAGAGCTATCACATGATATTGCAATCATGATGAAAGAGAGCGATAACCGAGCGAAGGAAGAAGCAGACAAAAAGGCACGTGAAATCTTGTCACTTGCGATTCAACGTTGTGCAGCAGATCATGTGGCCGAAACGACCGTTTCTGTTGTTAATCTTCCAAATGATGAAATGAAAGGTCGAATTATCGGTCGAGAAGGACGTAATATTCGAACACTAGAAACGTTGACGGGAATCGATTTAATTATTGATGATACACCTGAAGCTGTCATTTTATCTGGATTTGATCCAATTAGACGTGAAACTGCAAGACTTGCCCTTGAAAAGCTTGTTCAGGATGGGCGTATCCATCCGGCTCGTATTGAAGAAATGGTTGATAAAGCAAGAAGGGAAGTCGATGAGCATATCCGTGAAATCGGTGAGCAAACAACATTTGAAGTTGGGGTTCATGGCTTACACCCAGATTTAATAAAAATTCTTGGCCGCTTAAGATACCGTACAAGCTATGGTCAGAATGTGCTTAAACATTCGATGGAAGTAGCTTATTTATCCGGCTTGATGGCAGCAGAACTTGGTCAAGATATTACATTGGCAAAGCGCGCTGGACTATTGCATGATATCGGTAAAGCGATTGACCATGAAGTAGAAGGAAGCCATGTGGAAATAGGAGTGGAACTTGCTACGAAGTACAAGGAACATCCTGTTGTCATTAATAGTATTGCTTCTCACCATGGAGACGCCGAACCAAAATCTATAATTGCCATTCTGGTAGCAGCTGCTGATGCATTATCTGCAGCTAGACCTGGAGCTAGAAGTGAAACGCTTGAAAACTATATTCGTCGCCTTGAAAAACTTGAGGATATTTCTGAATCCTATGAAGGTGTTGAAAAATCATTTGCAATCCAGGCAGGACGAGAAGTTCGTATTATTGTTAAGCCTGAAAGTATTGATGATTTAGAGGCACACCGATTAGCCAGAGATATTAGAAAACGTATTGAAGATGAACTGGACTATCCGGGACATATTAAAGTGACGGTTATTCGTGAGACCAGAGCAGTTGAATATGCAAAATAAAGCGGTGTTCCTCACCGCTTTATTTTTTTGGAGATCGAAACTTTTTTAAACAAAAAAGTTAAACTATACCAAAGATAATCTTGGCCTAGTTTCAAAGAAAGGAAAGCGAAAATGAGGTTATTATTTATAGGGGATATTGTTGGATCACCTGGAAGAGCAATGGTGAAAGAATATTTAGGGAAGTTAAAGGAAAAATATAGACCGCAGTTTGTCATCATTAATGGAGAAAATGCTGCAGCTGGAAGAGGGATTACCCAAAAAATTTATAAAGAATTACTTGAGTACGGAGCTAATATCATTACACTTGGTAATCATTCCTGGGACAATCGTGATATTTTTGAATTTATAGGAGAAGCAAAATATCTGGTGCGCCCTGGGAATTTTCCGGAGGGAACACCGGGCACGGGACTTTCCTTTGTTAAGATGAATCAGTTTGAATTGGCTGTTATTAACCTGCAGGGCAGAACCTTTATGCCTGCGCTTGATGATCCATTTTTATGTGCAGATAAATTGGTAGAAGAGGCCAGTAAGCGAACGCCATTTATATTTGTTGACATGCATGCTGAAGCAACCAGTGAAAAACAGGCAATGGGATGGTATCTGGATGGACGAGTGTCAGCGGTAGTTGGGACCCATACACATGTCCAAACAGCTGATAACCGAATTCTGCCTAAAGGAACTGCTTACATGTCTGACGTAGGAATGACAGGGCCTTATGATGGTATTCTAGGAATGGAACGCGATGCTGTCATCAAGAAATTCTTAACAAGCCTGCCTGTGAGATTTGAAGTACCAAAAGAGGGAAGAGCTGTACTTAGTGGTTTAATTATTGATTTAGATCCTAAAACGGGCAAAGCGAAAAAAACTGAGAGAATTTTAATTAATGAAGATCATCCATTCTTTTATTAAAAACGATTGCGAGGAGCCAACCTATAGGGGTTGGCTTTTTTGTATGGTATATCTTTTGTTCATTATGAATATAGTTAACAGAAAAAACATACTCACTAGGGGACATGTCTTGGAATAAGATGAGGAGGACCAGAAATGGAAATATTAAAGGTTTCAGCAAAATCTAATCCCAACTCTGTGGCTGGAGCGCTGGCTGGAGTACTTAGAGAAAGAGGAGCAGCAGAAATCCAAGCAATAGGTGCAGGTGCATTAAACCAAGCAGTAAAAGCCGTAGCGATTGCAAGAGGATTCGTCGCACCCAGCGGGATGGATCTTATATGCATTCCTGCTTTTACAGATATCTTAATTGATGGTGAGGAACGTACCGCCATAAAACTAATTATAGAACCACGGTGAAATGAAACTGCAGTAAAACTGGAGCTGACTCTGATAAGGGATCGGTAGGCGTATTCTCCGACCGGGAGGATGCTCCTTTTTGTTAACCGAAGCTAACATAACATGGGGGATTAGCTTAAATGAGAATATTTGATGCACATTGTGATGTGTTAATGAAGCTGTTTCTTAATCCAAAATTGGACTTTTATCATAGCAGGGAGCTAGAGGTAACAAATCTTGGTTTGAAAGCAGCTAATATACAAGTACAAGTTTTCGCTATTTATATACCGGAAAATGTACATCCTTCTATCCGCTTTGATGCAGCTCTTGCCATGGTGGATATTTTTTATGACCAAATAATTGGCACAGGGAAGTTAAAATTCATTCGAAAGTATAAGGATATTGGCAGGCTTAAAGAGGGAGAGACAGGTGCGATTCTCATGTTGGAGGGTTGTGACTGTATTGGCGACGACATGTTGAAGTTGAAGCTATTACTGAGGCTTGGTGTTACAGTGGTAGGGTTGACATGGAACTGGGCTAATCTGGTCGCTGATGGTGCATTGGAAAAACGCGCTGCCGGTCTAACCGCCTTTGGGAAAAAGGTAGTTGAATTGTTGAATGTTACGAACAACTGGTGTGATGTATCTCATTTATCGGAGAGAGCATTTTGGGATTGCATGGAAATACATAGCAGACCAATTGCTTCTCACTCAAATTGCCGATCGCTAGTTGATCATCCAAGAAATTTGAGTGATGAACAAATTAAAGCATTAATTCAAAAAAAATCGGTTATGGGACTTACATTTGTCCCTGAATTTTTAACAGGTACCAATCAGGCAAACTTGACTGATGTATTGAGGCATCTGGAACATGTTTGTTCACTTGGAGGTGCCCGTCATGTAGGATTTGGATCTGACTTTGATGGGACGACAACAAGCGTACATTCTCTCAGCAGAGTGGAACAATATAGTAATCTGGTTAACGAGCTGCTGAAGTATTATAAGGAAGAGGATGTCCGTCACTTCTTATTTGATAATTTTGCATCAAGATATGGCCAATAGGGGTTGAATTGAATACGCTATTTCTTTATTTATGGTTTTTTTAGAAACTTAAGCTTAATATTGTAGACATAATGGTATATTCTAGTAAATAATAAAATTATTGTTAATAGTTTTATAGCTGACATGAAAAACCAATATTTCATATAAGGGAATCGAAGGGGTGTAAAGGAAATGAATAAACAACTTTCATGGAAAGTTGGAGGGCAGCAAGGTGAAGGCATAGAAAGTACTGGAGAAATTTTTTCTATTGCATTAAATCGTCTGGGATATTACTTGTATGGGTATCGCCATTTTTCTTCCCGTATTAAAGGGGGCCATACAAATAATAAAATTCGAGTAAGCACAACACAGGTTCGATCAATAGCCGACGATTTGGATGTGTTAGTGGCATTTGACCAAGAAACCATTGATGTGAATTATAAAGAATTACATAAAGACGGTATTATTTTGGCCGACACCAAGTTTGATCCCAAAGCTCCTTTAGATAGCGAAGCAGTACTCTATTCCGTCCCATTTACAGAAATAGCCTCTCAGCTTGGGACATCTTTGATGAAGAACATGGTAGCTATCGGCGCTTCTAGTGCTGTGCTTGGTTTAAATATTCAGGTATTTTCAGAAGTGGTTGAGGAAATATTTGGAAGAAAAGGAGCCGCTGTCGTTGAAAAGAATTTAGAAGCGATTCAAGCTGGCTATGACTTTTTAATGGAACAAATGGGTAACAAGGCTGGAGTGTTGCAGCTAGTAGAAGCTGATGGAAAAAAACGTTTATTCATGATTGGTAATGATGCGATTGCCATGGGTGCTCTGGCTGGTGGAACTCGCTTTATGGCTGCCTATCCGATTACGCCTGCCTCTGAGATAATGGAGTATTTAATTAAGCAACTGCCAAAGTTTGGAGGAGCCGTCATACAGACAGAAGATGAGATTGCTGCTTGTACGATGGCAATTGGCGCAAATTATGCAGGTGTACGCAGTTTAACAGCTTCAGCTGGTCCAGGTTTATCGCTAATGATGGAGGCAATTGGATTGTCGGGTATTACAGAAACTCCGCTTGTAATTGTCGACACACAACGTGGAGGCCCTTCGACAGGTATGCCTACAAAACAGGAACAATCCGATTTGATGGCAATGATTTATGGAACTCATGGTGAAATTCCAAAAATCGTTCTTGCACCAAGTACAGTGGAGGAAGCATTCTACGATACAGTAGAAGCTTTTAATTTAGCTGAAGAATATCAGGTTCCGGTGATTATCCTTTCCGATTTACAATTATCATTGGGTAAACAAACCGTTGAGCCTTTAGATTTTAGCAGGGTTG
Source organism: Pradoshia sp. Z3_51 (assembly GCF_058215915.1). NCBI lineage: Bacteria > Bacillati > Bacillota > Bacilli > Caryophanales > Bacillaceae > Pradoshia > Pradoshia sp. Z3_51. The sequence goes on from NZ_JBZAJC010000002.1 coordinate 457,101, forward strand.
AGATTAGGAGAGGTAAATTAATTTCTGAGGAGTTACCTGAGCCTACTGATAAAAGTTATTTTAAGAGATATGCTGTAACGGAAGACGGGATATCACCAAGACCTCTTCCAGGAATGAAAAATGGAATCCATCATGTTACAGGCGTTGAACATGATGAGACGGGAAAACCCTCAGAGGTTGCTTCCAATCGTGTAGCTCAAATGGATAAACGAATGCGCAAAATCGAGTCTGTAAGATTTAAAGATCCAATCCATATAAATGCTGTCCATGAGAATCCAGACTTGCTATTGGTCGGATTTATTTCTACTAGAGGTGTCATTGAAGAGACGATGAAAAACCTGGCTGATGACGGGATTAAAGTCAACCATGTACATGTAAGGCTTCTTCATCCATTCCCTGCCCATGAGTTACTGCCCTATGTTCAGGATGCGAAAAAGGTAGTTGTTATCGAGAATAATGCAACAGGACAACTTGCCAACATTCTGAAAATGAATATTGGCCATGCCGAGAAGATTACGAAGCTTTTAAAATATGACGGCAATCCATTTTTGCCGTACGAAGTGTATACAAAATGCAGGGAGTTGGTTTAAATGGCTACATTTAAAGACTTTAGAAATAATGTAAAACCAAACTGGTGTCCCGGCTGTGGTGACTTCTCTGTTCAGGCCGCTATCCAGAGGGCAGCAGCTAATGTAGGTCTGGAACCGGATCAACTTGCTGTGATTTCCGGAATAGGCTGTTCAGGCCGTATTTCCGGTTATATCCAATCCTATGGGTTTCACAGTATACATGGCCGTTCTTTACCAATCGCACAGGGTGTCAAAATGGCGAATCGTGATTTAACCGTCCTTGCCTCAGGTGGAGATGGTGATGGATTTGCAATTGGCATGGGTCATACAGTACATGCGATTAGGAGAAATATTGATATAACCTATATTGTTATGGACAATCAAATATACGGTTTAACGAAGGGTCAGACATCACCGCGCTCTGCAGCCGGTTTTAAGACGAAATCTACGCCTGGAGGTTCGATTGAACAGGCGATATCTCCAATGGAAATGGCCTTGTCAGTTGGTGCGACTTTTGTGGCGCAAAGCTTTTCCAGCGACTTAAAAGATTTGACAGCATTGATTGAAGCAGGTATTCGTCATAAAGGTTTTTCTTTAATTAATGTTTTCAGTCCATGCGTGACCTATAATAAAGTGAATACGTATGATTGGTTCAAGGGTAATTTAACAAAGCTTTCAACAATTGAAGGTTACGATCCATCCAATAAAGAAGCAGCGATGCAGACGTTAATGGAGCATAAAGGCTTAGTTACCGGCTTAATTTATCAAAATACTGCTCAGCCTTCCTATCAGGAATTAATTCAGGGGTATGCTGAAAAACCTTTATCTTCTGCTGATTTGAAATTGACTCAGGAACATTTTGATAAATTGACAGCAGAATTTATGTAATTGAATAAACACCGGCCGAGTAATCGGTCGGTATTATTTTTATGTAATGTGAGGTATATTCATGGAGAAATCTCTTGAAGAATGAACCCCTTGATATATCAGGGGTTTTTATTATGATTAGCAGATACCTTTGATAACGACTTATACATGGGGATTCATTCTTAGATGACAATGTAGGTTGTCTTAGTCCGGAAAAAATATTCACTTTAGTATACTTTTTTAAAAAAATATTCTTCTTATAATCAACTGTCCGCCATACGAGGAATAGCCTATTTACATAATTAAGTTAAAAATTTAAAATTTTGGTATAAACCAGGTTTTTTTAGACAGGAGTGTGTATACGGTGGATGGAAAAATGAAAGCGGTTGTAAAACATAAAAGAGGTTATGGAGCAGAACTCCAATTGATTGATATTCCTTCTATCAAAGAGGATGAAGTGTTGATTAAAGTAAAGGCGACGTCCATATGCGGGACGGATGTCCATATTTATACTTGGGATGAATGGTCTCAACATAGGGTTAATCCTCCTTATGCATTTGGGCATGAATTCTCAGGAGAGATTGTTGAAGTGGGAAATAAAGTACAGGATTTCCAGATAGGTGATTATGTTTCCGCTGAGACACATTTAGTTTGTGGAATCTGCCCTCAATGTATGACGGGACAATATCATATATGTAAAAACACAAAGATAATTGGGGTTGATACACAGGGGTGTTTTGCTGAATATGTAGCTTTACCGGCATCTAATCTTTGGAAAAATCCTGTAGATATGCCTATAGATGTAGCTTCTATACAGGAGCCTATGGGGAATGCGGTCCACACCGTATTGTCAGGTGAAGTAGTCGGGAAAACGGTCGCTATTATCGGTTGCGGTCCAATTGGTATTATGGCAGTGGGAGTGGCAAAAGCAGCTGGGGCTTCACAGGTCATTGCGTTAGATCTTAATGATTACCGTTTAGAGCTAGCGGGTAAATTGGGCGCTACTGTGATGATTAATTCATCGAAGACAGATCCTGTTCAGGCAGTTTATGATTTAACGGGTGGCAATGGGGTTGATATTGTTTGTGAAATGAGTGGTCATCCTATAGCCATCGATCAAGGATTTAAAATGATTACGAATGGAGGCAGGTTTTCTATTTTAAGCTTACCCTCTAAGCCTGTGCCTCTCAATATTACTGATGATATCGTTTTTAAGGGGATAACGGTTCAAGGAATTACAGGGAGACAAATGTTTAAAACGTGGCAGCAGGTTTCCCGATTGCTGGAATCAGGGCAGGTTGATGTTAAACCATTAATCACCCATCACTTCCCTTTAGAAGAGTATGAAAAAGGCTTTGACCTTATGATCAAAGGTGAGTGTGGAAAAGTGATATTACTGCCGTAAAAGGGTGCTGAATGAGGAAGAGTAATAAATTTATTCAATACTATTGATATAATGCAAAAATATAGGGAATAGAAGGAATATAAGGTAAACAATTGGATGAGGAGGAAGCGATTTGAAGGGGTTTGAATACTTGCAAACAGAATTAGACGAAATGAAAGGAACAGGTTTGTTCCATCCATTAATTCCTCTGGAATCAGAACAAGGTACAAAAGTTAAGATTAATGGGGAAAATTTGATTCAATTATCATCTAACAACTATCTTGGATTGACTTCACATCCTCGTTTAAAGGATGCAGCGCTTGATGCCATTGAAGAATATGGAGTGGGAACAGGTTCGGTACGTACAATTGCCGGTACCATGGATATGCATATAGAGTTAGAAGAGAAGTTGGCGAAATTTAAACATACGGAAGCGGCTTTAGTATTTCAATCTGGATTTACAACGAATCAAGGAGTTCTATCCGCGATTCTTACACAGGAAGATGTGGTTATATCGGATGAATTAAACCATGCTTCCATAATCGATGGAATAAGACTAACAAAAGCTACACGCCGTGTTTATAAGCATGTCGATATGAACAGCTTGGAGGATGTCCTGAAAGAGACTCAATCCTATCGTAAACGCTTAGTTGTAACAGATGGTGTCTTTTCCATGGATGGCAATATCGCACCGCTACCCGAGATTGTGGAGTTAGCAGAAAAATATGATGCACTTATTATGGTCGATGATGCGCATGCCTCAGGAGTACTTGGCCAAAATGGGCGTGGAACCGTCAATCACTTCGGTTTGGATGGACGTGTTCATATTCAGGTAGGTACGTTAAGCAAGGCTATAGGGGTTCTTGGAGGATATGTGGCAAGCAGCCGTACATTGGTTGATTATTTAATTCATAAAGGCAGACCTTTCTTATTTAGTACATCACACCCGCCAGCAGTGACAATGGCTAATATAGAAGCAATTGATGTATTATTGGAAGAGCCGGAATTAATTGAGCGTTTGTGGGAGAATACAAAGTTTTTCAAAGAAGGACTAGAATTTATGGGCTTTAATACCGGAAAAAGCGAAACACCGATCACTCCCATTATCGTTGGGGATGAGGCTTTGACAAATAAGCTGTCTAATAAATTAATGGAATATGGTGTATTTGCTCAGGGGATTGCATTCCCAACTGTTGCAAAGGGTCATGCACGTGTCAGGACCATTGTAACAGCAGAACATTCCAAAGAGGAGCTGGCTAAAGCATTAAATGCATTTGAAAAGGCTGGTAAAGAGCTGGGGATTATTAAATAAACTGTATGAATGGTCTTTCGAAAATAGTTATTTAAAATAATAGGCTACTTAGAGGGAACTTCAGATATCTCTAATTAACAAGTTAATAGTAATACAGAAAAGCATTAATTCATGAAGAACGTGAATTAATGCTTTTTTTAGTTAGTTAGTCTGTCGCTTGTTCCATTCTTCTCTCAGTAAACCATATACATGTACATCATGGAATGACCCAAATCTGAAGATTTCATTTCGTAATGTACCCTCCTTACTAAAATAGCATTTTTCGTAAGAGCGGATAGCATTGGTATTAAAACTGAACACCTGAAGTTTGATTTTATGGATATGGATGTAATTAAAAACAAAAGAAATTAATGTATTCATAGCATCTGTGCCAAAGCCTTTATTGTGCCACTCGTTGCCAATGGATATCCCAACAAAACACGTGCTATTCTTCCAGTTAATTGCGAATACACCACATGATCCAATAAGTTCATTTGATTCTTTCTCAAAAATACCAAACATAAACTCTTCTTTTTTCCCACTAATCGTTTTGAAAAAATTTGTGTGATCTTCAGCTGTTAATGGAAATGGAATATCATCATTTGCAAGTAATAGTGTACTATTTTCATTTTCAATTTCAGCAAAGCGCTCAAAATGATGTGGTTCCATTTGTTTCAATAAAACTGTTTTACCTGATAAATAGTTATCAAAAAATTGTTTCATGTTTTTCTCCCTTTAGTAAGGGGTGCAGTCGGAGATACACTCCCTCAGATTATTTGTTGGTTAACAAAACATCTACTGCCATATGCGCGGTCATATTCACAACTCCTTTTTATTAATAGTATAACTATATCCCAAAACCAATTATTTGAAAATTACAAATAGTATTTAAAAGGATTCTCGCTTGTTTAATTACTTAGGATGAGTAACCTTTAGGGTCGATATCTCTGAAAGTAGGTTCATTGAACAAAATGAAGAAAAAGCAGTACTGGAAACTTTGTCATTGATTCATTAGATAACCTATTCAGGTGGCTTAATTTTTTTCTATGTAATTATTCTATTGCTCTATCTGTTTATTTGCTATTCTCCAACTGTCTTTATGTGGTACAGAAATTTCATTAAGAATGAAAGAACATAAAGGCTTGTTAGCTCATTGACATTGTACGTCTTATACATCCAACACGTTTGTATTTTTCTTTGTAAGGGAATGAATGAAGAAGAGAACAGAGCGGATGTACATGAATTAGGTTAAAGGAGTACGGTTTATGAATGATAAAATAAATATAGGAAAAGAAGCTATGTCAGTGTTTAAATCTGTCGTATTGGCAATTATTATTGTGACTTTAATGCGTCAGTTTGTTTTTACGCCAACTACAGTGAGGGGAGAATCTATGCTTCCCAGTCTCGAGGATGGAAATCGGGTTATCTTAAGTAAAATGACAACGATTAACCGTTTTGATGAGGTCGTATTTCATGCAACAGATTCATCTGATAGTTATGTAAAACGTGTAATTGGTCTTCCAGGAGATACTGTTGAGATGAAGAATGATGTTCTATATATCAATGGAAAAGCGGTTGATGAACCTTATCTTGTGGAATTTAAGAAGGATTTACAAGAGAGGGAACGTCTGACTGAAGATTTTACATTGAAGAATTTGACAGGTAAACAAAAAGTTCCAAAGGGACAAATGTTTGTTCTTGGAGATAATCGCTTGTACAGTAAAGATAGCAGGATATTTGGTTTTGTGCCGATGGATCGAATTATTGGTGAAGTGAAACTGCGCATTTGGCCAATAAGTGATATTGGTTTTGCGAAGTAACATGAATAGTGTTGTTGGAGGATGTTTGTCTGCCTTATATCAAAGAATACATTGGTATAACGCAGACAAACATTTTTTTTGGAGACATATGTGATTGATTTAGGGATTGTTTAGAAAGACAAATGCTCTTAAGTAATAGGAAGAACCAAAAAAATTGTATATATGCCTGTACAGGTATTTTTATCTGCATGTTTATCCCAAAAAAGGCTATTTTACACTTCATATTGAGAAATTTGCCCAAAACCATTATACTAAATGAATGTGACAACGATAGTTTTAAAAATGATTGCAATACAGTTTGTAATTGTTATTTTTGAGTTTAGTGCTTTTATAATTGTGTTTATGAGTGGTTTGGTCTATTTAATAATATATATAGATTTAATCAATAAGTGTGGATACATGGAAGGGGATTTATATGAACGAGCAGCAACGATTGGATACAACGACCGCTGTTAAAAATGACAAAAAGCAAGAGAAAGATTATAGCAAGTATTTTGAAACGGTTTACATGCCACCATCCTTAAAAGATGCTAAGAAACGCGGAAAAGAAGCGATTAATTATCATAAGGATTTTAATATTAATGAACAATTCCGTGGTATGGGTGAGGGACGCAAGTTTTATATCCGTACGTACGGTTGCCAAATGAATGAGCATGATACTGAAGTTATGTCCGGTATCTTTTTAGCTCTTGGATATGAACCAACTGACAGCGTGGAGGATGCCAATGTAATTTTATTGAATACATGTGCCATTCGAGAAAATGCTGAAAATAAAGTGTTCGGTGAACTTGGCCATTTAAAAGCATTGAGAAAAAATAAGCCTGATTTATTGCTTGGTGTATGTGGATGTATGTCACAGGAAGAATCTGTTGTGAATAAAATTTTACAAAAGCATGCCTTTGTAGATATGATATTTGGAACACATAATATCCATCGTTTACCGGAAATACTGATGGAAGCATATATGTCCAAAGAAATGGTTATTGAGGTTTGGTCCAAGGAAGGGGATATTATTGAGAACCTTCCAAAAGTAAGAAAAGGAAACATCAAGGCTTGGGTTAATATTATGTATGGCTGTGATAAGTTCTGTACGTACTGTATTGTTCCATTTACACGTGGAAAGGAACGGAGCCGCAGACCTGAAGATATCATTCAGGAGGTTCGTCAGCTGGCTGCTCAAGGATATCAGGAAATCACATTGCTTGGGCAAAATGTAAATGCATACGGTAAGGACTTTGAAGATATCGACTATCGTCTAGGCGATTTAATGGAAGAAATTCGTAAAATCGATATCCCGCGTGTGCGCTTCACGACAAGTCACCCTCGTGATTTTGATGATCATTTGATTGAAGTTCTGGCTAAGGGCGGAAACATGATGGATCATATCCATTTGCCTGTTCAATCCGGTAATAATGATGTCTTAAAAATCATGGCTCGTAAATACACTCGTGAACAATACTTGGAATTGGTTCGTAAAATCAAGGAAGCAATCCCTAACGTCACACTGACAACTGATATTATAGTTGGCTATCCGAATGAAACGGACGAACAGTTTGAAGAAACGATGTCTCTTTATCAAGAAGTTGGATATGACTTGGCTTATACATTTATTTATTCTCCGCGTGAAGGTACACCAGCCGCAAAAATGAAGGATAATGTTCCGATGGAAGTCAAAAAAGAGCGTCTTCAACGCTTGAATGCACTGGTAAACGAAACAGCCAACAAAAAGAATCAATTATATAAAGGCCAAATTCTCGATGTTTTAGTTGAAGGGGAAAGTAAAAATAATCCGGATGTACTGGCGGGTTATACAACTAAAAATAAATTGGTTAACTTTAGAGCTCCAAAATCTGTTATCGGTAAAATTGTAAAAGTAAAAATTACAAATGCTAAAACATGGTCACTTGATGGTGAGTATGTGGAAGAAACAAATGAGGTAGAGGTGGGAGTTTAAAAATGGGGAACTACACGAAAGAACAAATTATTGACAAAGCAAAAGACTTGGCTAAAATGATCTCAACGACTAATGAAGTTGATTTCTTTAAACGAGCGGAAGCACAAATCAATGAAAATAAAAATGTAGCTGAGTTAATGTCAGTAATCAAGGGGTTACAAAAGCAATCGGTCAACTTCCAACATTATGGAAAGACAGAAGCCTTTAAAAAGACAGAGGAAAAATTAGCGAAGGTAGAACGTGAATTGGATGAAATTCCGATTGTCCAGGAATTCAAACAATCGCAGATGGAAGTTAATGATCTTCTGCAGATGGTAGCTAATGTCATCTCAAATACAGTGACAGATGAAATCATTAAAGCAACTAATGGTGATTTGTTACGTGGGGAAACTGGCTCAAAAGTAAAAAATAATTCTCACAGCCATAGCTGCTAATTTTAGAAAGCCACATATTACTCCTTTATTAAAAGGAGTGATGTGTGGCTTTTTTACTCATTTAATAATATGGGTTCTTTTACACATACTAAGCAAAAAGGAAGATGTAATTTGTCTTCCATTCAAAGGACAGTCAGGATGCTGAAAAAAATAATTATATATTTCATTAACGGTCTTTTACTGTTTAGTACCTTTATATGCTTGCTTTTAGTATGGGTGAATTATGATATTAAAGCGGGAAGAGAAGCGGCGGAAGCAGGTAGCCAACCTCATATCTATCCAATTCGTAACAGTAATTTTGGATTGTACACGGATTGGAAAACCTTTTATCCTCAGTTTTCAAAAGATATTGTAGAGGCTAAGGAATATGTGTATATACATTATTTTTCAATTGGTAATGGTGAAGCAAGCAAAAAATTTTTCGATTTATTGAAGAAAAAGGCGAATCAAGGAGTCGAAGTTTATTATTCGGTAGACCGAGCAGGCTCTTTAAAGGGTAAGAATGATTGGTTTGATGAACTGAGAAAAGCAGGGGTGCATATAACCTATAGCAATGATCCTCATTTTCCTCATATTTGGTACTCCATCCAGCATAGAAATCATCGTCGAATAGCTGTGATAGATGGGAAAATCGGATACACAGGCGGACTTAATGTAGCACAAAAATATACAAAGAATACATGGCATGATTATCAGATCCGTATGACAGGTGAGGGTGTTCAGGACTTTGAACAACAATTTTGCGAGGATTGGAAGGTAAATACAGGTAACTCTGCACCCATACATAAGGTTGACTTGGAAAAAGGAGAAACCAATCATTATTTGAAGGTATATTCAAGTGGATTTGGCTTGGTTGAGGATTTTATTCAAGAATTCGATGCGGCAAAAAAACAAATTATCATTGCGACCCCCTATTTTATTCCAGATAATCGTGATTTTATGGAAGCTTTAAAACGGGCAAGAAAACGTGATGTGGAGGTTATCATCATGTGGCCCAAACATTCAGATGGATTAATGTTAACCCAGGCTGCGTATCCTTTTGTCAGAGAAGCACTCGAAAACGGAATGAAGGTATACCAATATGATAAAGGAATTTTCCATGGGAAGGTTGTCCTGGTAGATCATGAAAGATTAATAATTGGAACAGTCAACATCGATTCACGTTCATTTAGGTTGAATGATGAAATGACTTTATTTATGAAATCATCACCATTTAGTCAAACGGTTCAAAAACAATTAGATGTAGATCTCGGGGATTCAAAGGAAATTAAATTAGATTATTTTGATAACCTTAAAATGAAAGATAAAATACTGATGAAAATTGCCAAATACGTACATTATTATCTATAATAGAAGTAACTTCTAAGAAACGGATCATTGTAATGATCCGTTTTTTTTAGGACTTTGGAAAGGAGAAATAAGAATGCCAAAAATAAAATGGGGTATTTTAAGTACGGCAGATATTGGGCAAACTCAAGTGATTCCCGCCATTAAACGTTCTGTCCATGGAGAGGCAACAGCGATTGCCAGCCAAAGTCAAAAGGCTAAAGATGTGGCTGCAAGCTTGGAGATTCCGAGGACATATGATTCATACGAAGAATTATTAGCGGATCCTGAAATACAAGCTGTTTATATTCCATTACCAAATCATTTGCATGCAAAATGGACAATGGAAGCAGCAAAAGCTGGTAAACATGTGTTGGTTGAGAAGCCAGCTGCTTTGACAGAGTCAGAAACAATTGAAATGATGAATGCGTGTGAGCGTTATGGTGTGAAAATGATGGAAGCGTTCATGTACCAATTTCATGCCCAACATAAACGTGTAAAAGATATTATTAAAACGGGAGAAATAGGCGAGGTAAAGTATATGTATGCCAGTCATTCGTTTTTATTAAGTGATGATGAGGATAATATTCGTTTATCTTCGGAAAAAGGGGGAGGGGCCCTATATGACGTTGGCTGTTATAATATCCATGCTATCAGGCATATTTTAGGAGCTGAACCAATAGAAATAATGGGCTTTGCAGATCTGAATAATCCTTATGATGTAGACTTAACTACCACAGCGCATATGACGATGGATAATGGTGTGCGAGCGATGTTTGATTGCAGTTTTGAAATGACTAATCGAAATGAATACCGCGTGGTTGGCACTCTAGGAGAGATTATATGCAGAAATGCTTATCGTCCAGATCTTGTTGGACATCAAGGGGAATTATTGGTTAAAAGCGGAGGGGAGACCCGAAAAGAAGTGATTATGTGTGATCAATATATGATGCAAGTGGATCATTTTGCAGAATGTATACTTAACGATCAAACCCCAGCATATACGCCATTGGATACCGTGCAAAATATGAAAATAATTGAAGCTTGTTATAAATCAATCAAAGATCAAAGTATTGTTAAGTTGTAACTTTTAATTGGGGTCTGTTAAGTGCGAAACATAAGTTTTTTCTGTGAGTATATGAAAGAAGAGTTTAGACAGATCAACATTGATTATACTTACTATATACTGCCAGACGAGCAAAATTTCCAGTTTGTGTATCCAGTTGTGGAAGAGCTGGTTATGTAAAAAACAAAGAAGTGGAAAGAGGCATTCAGGATCTTGGATGCCTCTTTAAGTTTTCAAACCAATGATTAAGGCTAAATGGCAACCCAGTGTCCGGCAGACACTTCCACTAGTTTTGTGTTTTCAACATTATACTCTTTTTTCTCTGTTTTAATTGATCCATCATTTTTTCTTTTTTGTGTTTCAATCTTTGGATCCGGGATAGGGATCGAGGCCAATAACGATTTTGTGTAATCATGCTGAGGGTTAGAATATAATTCTTCACTTTCGGCCAACTCTACTATTTTTCCTTTATACATGACGGCTACCCTATCGCTAATGTGTTTAACCATGGAAAGATCATGAGCGATGAACAGGTAGGTGAGACCGAGCCGTTGTTGCAAATCTTCCATCAATTCAACGATCTGTGCTTGGATGGAGACATCGAGGGCTGATAATGGCTCGTCACACACGATGAAGGCAGGGTCGACTGCTAATGCCCTGGCGATACCGATTCGTTGTCTTTGCCCTCCAGAGAATTCATGCGGATATCTCATCGCGAATGCAGGATCCAAACCAACCATATCAAGCAAAGTCTCAACCCGTTTCTTTCGATTTGATTTATTGGTGGCGAGATGATGGACATCCAGTGCTTCACCTATGATATCCAATACCCGCATCCTTGGATTGAGAGAAGCATAAGGATCTTGAAAGATCATTTGCATATGACGCCGCATGATGAGCATTTCATTAGGAGAAAAGTCGTTTAGCGCCATACCTTTAAAAAGAATATCCCCTCCGGTAGGGGTATGTAATTGAAGGATTGAGCGTCCGGTAGTGGATTTACCGCTTCCTGATTCGCCGACGATTCCTAATGTTTCCCCAGCTTTAATACTGAAAGAAATATCATCTACTGCTTTTATTGTATTGCCTTTGCCAATATCGAAGTATTGCTTAAGATTGCGCACTTCCAGCAACGGGACATCTTCAGTATTTCTGATTATATTAGGTACCGGTTTCAATTTCTTCTTTTCATTTAGTTTCGGAAGTGCATGAAGTAACTTCTTTGTATAAGGGTGAGTGGGTGAGGTAAAGATTTTCTCTGTCGAACCAGTCTCTACAATTTCCCCGTTTTGCATGACGGCTACTCGGTCGCACATTCCAGCTACTACACCAAAGTCATGCGTGATTAAAATGATTGAAGTTCCGAACTTTTCTTGCATCATCTTCATTAGATTAAGGATTTGCGCCTGAATGGTGACGTCAAGAGCAGTTGTAGGTTCATCTGCTATTAGCAAAGACGGTCGGCATGCCAATGCTATTGCAATCATTACCCGCTGTCTCATTCCCCCAGAAAATTCATGAGGATACTGTTCATAGCGAATTTCGCTGTCCTTAATACCGACCAATTCCAACATATCGAGCGCTTGGTTTTTGGCTTGTTTATCGGATAGATTTTCGTGTTTTATTAATCCTTCTGCAATCTGATCTCCGATTTTCATGGTCGGATTCAAAGATGTCATTGGATCTTGGAATATCATTCCGATATCGCGTCCACGAATGACCTCCATTTCTTTTTCTGAGTATTTCCCAATATCTTTTCCGTTAAAGAGAACCGTTCCGTTCTTTCGTCTGGCGCTCACTGGTAACAGCTGCATGATTGAACGTGCAGTGACGCTTTTACCACTGCCTGATTCACCGACAATTCCTAAGGTTTCTCCTTTATTAAGTGAAAAGCTGATATTTTGTACAGCTTGAAATTCCTGTTCTTCTTGTTCAAAAGATACCGATAAGTGTTGCACTTGCAATAATGAATTCATCAAAAGACACCTGCCAAATCATAATATTGGTCCAAAAAAGGCTAATGGATATATTTCCTCGTACTGTTGACTTTTACCAATTGCTAAAATAAAATATACTATACCACTCGGAAAAGTGCAATTATTCTTAAATCTTTTGTTTATACGAATGATTATATGTATTCGGCTAAACGCTGAAGGAAAAAAGGAGGGGATATTATTGATTAATGAGCAGGAGTGGAAGGGGAACCATTCTTTTGTACAGAGGATAGATCAAATTTTTAGGAAAATGATGGCTAACTCTGCATATAAAAGTTTCCTCCTGATTTTGGGGGCTCCGCTCTTTTTAATTGTTATGTTTTATTATCTTTTCAAAAGAAACAAAGGTAGTTATACAGCTGCAGAAGCAGAGCTAAAGCAATCCCTTATCGATTCTGGCCATTTCACTGCTTTTAAGAAGGACTATCAGGATCAGCTTAGAAAAAAGCGGGATTTCTTTGACAAGAAAGTAGACGATAAGGAGATTGAGCAAAAAGCAACCCAACTTGCCGAGCATCGATTAAATGTCTATATATCAGAGTTAATGGTCTCTTCGACTCGCGATGATAGTGAACCGTGGAAAGGGAAGATGCAGTTCGAGGATGTATTTTCTGTATTGCTCCGCGAAAGGTGGTTCTTCTTCATTTCCTTCATTGCTGGTTTTTTTATGTACATATTGATGTTTATCTTTAGTTACCCTTATGTAAAATACGTGATGGAACGTTTAATCATGACTATTTTCGTTGTTTTGGGTGTAAGTATACTTGTCTTTACGATTTTGTATATTTCACCGTTCAATCCTGCTGCTAACATATTGGGAGAAACGGCAACGAAGGAGCAGATTGCCGCATTCAATACTTTGCATGGATTGGATCAGCCCTACTTTATTCAATTACGAGACACCATAATCGGAATCTTCACTTTTGATCTAGGTAGTTCTTTTGCTGGAAATGAAGACGTGATATCTTCCATTATGCGTAAGTTTCCAATTACATTGACGATCGCCGTCTTTTCTTTATTGCTCGCAGTACTGGTCGCATTACCAACCGGAATCATTTCGGCTATCAGAAGGAATACAATCTTTGATCATTCTTTTATGTTAATTGCCTTGCTTGGACTATCAATTCCGAGTTTCTGGCAAGGGCTGATCTTCATATTGGGCTTCTCGGTTCATTTAGAATGGCTACCTGCAACGTATCGTGCTAACAATTGGCTTTCGCTAATCATGCCTGTCGTGGTACTTGGAACAGGACTGACAGCTGCAGTTGCCAGAATGACCAGGTCATCGACACTTGAAGTCATACATGAAGATTATATGTTGACGGCAAGGGCAAAAGGTTTAAGTGGAAAAAGAGTTGTCATGAGACATGCAGTACCAAATGCTCTTATCCCAATTATTACGGTGATAGGACTACAATTTGGAGGAATGCTCGGAGGGGCAGCAGTCACAGAAAAAGTGTTTAATATCAGCGGTCTGGGCAGTTATATTGTCGATAAACAATTTATACCGGATGTGCCGGCAGTAATGGGCGCTGTCATCTATACAGCCATTATCATTTCTATTGTTAATATGTTCATCGATATCTTGTATGCATTCTTTGATCCGCGGATTCGGCATAAGATGAAACAATACTAAAGCAGGTGTATGAAATGAATAGTTTAAAAGCTTCACAGGAATATAGACAGGCGAAGTTCGCTTTAGGTATTTCTTTGATACTTACAATCATTTTTCTGCTAAATGTCTATGATTTCAAAAGTATGGAAAGTAGAGGATTTTTCTTATGGATGTTTGGGATTTATACCTGCTTTACTGCCATACAGGGCATTTTGCTGAGGAGAATGAAAATAGACTTACTGGAAAAAGGAGATATTTCGATTATTACCAGGAGGTTGGGGATTATTCAACTGGCAAGTCTATTCAGCGGGAATGTCTTTTTGACAGCAGCTGCGTTGATCTTGATTAAAAAGAAGAAAAATCTCTATTACTCTCTTGGAATTTATATGCTATTGGTTGATTGCTTTGTAATAGGTGTTTCTGCCCTTAATTTGTTTAAACCGTATGTGTCAAACAGTTTTATGACAGGAATGGCTACCTTGATTGCGATAACATTGTTCCATCTGTTAGGTGTTTTGTTGCTCCTGAAAGGGAGACTGCATAAGAAGGCATCCATCGTTGTCGCTATTTTCTTTCTGTTGAGCACCCTTACCGGAAATCTGTTTTCTCTAGTGTTTGGAATAACGATCCTACTAAGGGCTAGAAATCTGCAGTATGGTGTTAAGACTGAGTGGGAATCAATATGGGAAAGGTTATCAAAGCATTTTGCAGCGATGCTGAGTTTGTTTTTTATCATCTTTCTGTTCATGATTTCAGTGTGCAGTATGTTTACTTTTGAAATGAGTCTTGCAATCGAAAATAATTACGGAGCAATCTTGCAATCTCCGAGTCTCGTTTATCCATTCGGTACCGATAATTTCGGCAGGGACGTTTTTTCCAGGCTTGTATTCGGTGCTAGAATATCACTCATTGTTGGTTTCCTGGCTACCCTTATTCCTGTATTGATCGGAGGATTCCTAGGTGCCATCTCAGGCTATTATGGCAGACATACTGATAATATCATCATGCGGCTTTTAGATATTTTATATGCTATCCCAGGTATTTTGCTGGCGATTACAATCATTGCTGCCTTTGGAGCTAATACTGTTAATTTGATTATCGCCTTAAGCGTAGGGGCTATTCCTACATATGCCAGGACGATGCGCGCTAATGTGCTCCAGGTTTCTAATTATGAATTTGTAGAGGCTTCGAGGGCTCTTGGAGTAAAGGATCGTGCCATCATTTTCAAACATATCATCCCTAACTCCATGGCTCCTATGATCGTGAAATCCACTTTAACAATAGGTGCAGCTGTCATATCGACAAGCAGCTTAAGTTATCTTGGACTTGGGGTTGAACCACATATACCAGAATGGGGAAATATTTTGCGAATTGGAAGCGCCTACTTGGAATCTAATCCTTATCTTGCTATTTTTCCTGGAGTAGCAATCGTTTTGCTTGTGTTGTCATTCAATTTTCTTGGGGATGGTCTGAGGGATGCACTTGATCCTAAGCTTGATCGATCATCCTGATTATGAAAAGAAGCTTTATCAAATATGAATCATTTGGGGGAGTTATTTTGAAGATAAAAGGATTTATGCCGTTATTGCTTGTATTCTTATTGGTTCTTAGCGCATGCACAGTCCAAACAAAAGATGATATAAGTAATAAAGTTAATGATGGTGAAAAAAAGGAAGCTATTGAGATTGAAATATTGAGTACGAGTGCCAACGAGTCAGATGTAAATATTCTTCGTGATCAACTTACGAAAAATGGATTTGAAGTCAAATTGAATCTTCAACCGGATTTCGGAAGCTTTAAAGCACAGGAAGATGCAGGCAATTTCGATGTGTCTATGTCGAGTTGGACCACAGTTACGGGTAATCCGGATTATGCGGTGCGATCGTTGTTTATAACAGGAGGGGATTATAGCATTATATCAGATCCTAAATTGGATAAATTGATTAATAAAGCATCTACTCAAACTCCAGAAGAATATAAAGGAACCTATAAAGAGTTAGAAGACCACCTTGTATTTGAAAAGGCTTATATTGCTCCTTTGTATATATCCAACAAAAATCAAGCGGTTAATACAGATATATTAAAGGAAAAATCCGTACGTTTGTCGAAGTCGCGGGCCTTGGCGTGGGATTCAATTGATTTTGCCGATACTACAAAGCGTGATAAGGAACCTTTGAAATTGACACAGGCGATGTCTACGCTAACTTCTCTTGATCCAATCAAAGGGAATGATGGTTCCATCAACCAATTGAATACGAATATGTATATACGTTTGGTGAATTTGACTGACGATGATAAAATCACCTCGGATGCATCCTTATCGTTGAATCATGCCATTGCTGAAGGAAATACGGAATATTATTTTGTACTCAGAAATGACATTCGGTTTGCTAAAGTAGAAAATAAAAAGGCAGTTGACTCAGGTGAAAGAGTCGGAGCAGAAGATGTCATATTTTCCTTGAATCGTGCGAAAGACAAAGATTCCGTACCGGACCACAGAACATACAGTTTGCATGAGCATATTAAGAAAGTAGAAATCGTTGAGGACGTGGCGAGCCTTGAATCAGTGAAGCTTTCCAATGAGAAAGGCACCGTAAAGGACGCTCTTAATAAAGATCTGGAAAGTGAAATAACGGGACTAGTCAAAGCAAAAGAGGATGCCGATCAAAAAAATGGGAAGTATCAAGTCGTAAAAATGACAACAACTGAGCCATTCCCACAGGTGTTGAATTATCTGGCCCACCAATCTGCAGGAATTGTTTCGAAAAAACAAGTTGAAAGCATCAATACTTATGATGTAGCTTCTTTCGATGTCAAGAAAGATATCCCTTATGGAGATCAAAGTACGGTAACCGAGGGCAGCCAATATAATAACACGTTATATACAAGCGGACCTTATATAATGCTGTACAAAAATGACTATGAAGCTGTATTCCAAAAGAACCCTGCTTATATGGAAGGGGGAGAATACGAACCATATATTAATAGAGTTTCCGTACGATTTATCAAAGACCCTGATAGCGCATTTAGTGCACTACGAAGCAGTGAAATCGACATGCTATCCGGTGTACCAGAAACAAAGTTTGATATTCTTAAGGAAGACAGCAAGATGAAACTACAAAGCATCCAGAGTAATGCCGTTTCTTACTTGTTATTTAACACGAAAAATCGTGATGTTGCACAAAGTGAGAACTTAAGAAAGGCAGTTCTTTATTCCATTAATCAGGATGAGTTCATTCAATTCTATAAAGGCGATAAAGCAAAGGCTATTTCAACCGTCAGCCCGCTTGTTGATACAGGTAACGAATTATCCCCTGATGCTGAAAAAGTCAAAAAAGCTTTAGAAGCCTATCGCTCTGAAAAGTAAATAGAAACAAAAAAAGAATCCCGAAAAGGATTCTTTTTTGTTCAGTATGACTGATTAAGAATATATTCTGTATATACAAAATACGAAACTGGGAAAGGAAAACAAACTGATTTTCTATCGCCGGGTTCAATTATGGTATTGATTAGTTATAGGTATTTATAATTTACCAGCCTCTCGAAGCCCCGCCGCCGCCAGATGAACCGCCACCGCCGCCGCGATTTCCACCTCCACGACCTCCGCCGTTCCTTGAAAATGCAGACAGAATGTGAAGAAGCATATAAGTAAATGTACCACCAAAGAAAGTCATATCAATAATGATAAATGTAACAAGTGCAGCTCCTATTAATAGTTTTTTCCAAGTCGCCATACCGCCTTCATTATTTACTTCGGAGACATAAGCTTTCGAATCGGTTGATTCATTTAGTTGATATTCCTGAGAGACGACATTAAATAATTCCTTATACGTATTGATGACAGCCTCGTTAGGTTGGTTAGATTGCATATATGGAATAGTATACGTGTCCAATATTCTGCCAACCTTTCCATCAGGCAATGCCCCTTCAAGACCGTATCCAACTTCAATACGGGCTTTTCTATCCTTATTCGCTATTAATAAAAGGACACCATTATTAAGTTCCTTATCACCTAGCTCATATGTACGGAAGGCATCCAGTGCGTATTCTTCAGGTGTTTGATTATCTAAAGTATTTACGGTTAACACAGCAATTTGGGCTTTTGTTTGATCTTCCAATGTACGACCTAACTGAATCAACTGTTGTTTCTCACTGTCATCTAATAGATTGGCGAAATCCTGAACGTAAATATCCCCTTGTGGTTTGGGAACAGCTGCGGACACTGGACTTCCAATCAAGCTGACCAATAAGAATAAGAAAGTCGCCATTGAGTGGAGAATTCTTTTAAACATCATTCAGTTCCATTAAAATCTACTGTCGGTGCCTGCTCTGCGCCATCAGCAGCTTTAAAATATTCCTTGCTATCAAAATTAAATAATCCGGCAATCAAGGCACCGGGAAATTGCTTCACTTTTTTATTATAAGTGGATACTTCCGTATTATAATCCTGTCTTGCTACAGCAATCCGATTTTCAGTACCGGCCAGTTCATCCATTAATTGCTGGAAACTTTGATTGGCCTTCAGATCAGGATAGTTTTCAACAACAACTAATAGTCGATTTAATGCACCTGTAAGTTCATCATTGGCCGTTGCTTGTTCCTGCGGTGTATTAGCACCGGCAAGATTTGCACGAGCAGTTGAGACATCATTTATAACAGCTTCTTCATGCTCGGCATACCCTTTAACGGTATTAACTAAATTAGGAATTAAGTCCATCCTTCTTTGTAATTGGTTGTCGATCTGGGAATAAGCTTTATCGACATTCTCTTCTGCGTTCACAAAGCCATTATAACTCGAAGCAAACATAGCGATTATAATGCCAATAACCACAACCCCAGCAAGTAATATGATTGATCCTCTTTTCAATATTTTTGCACTCCTTTCTTACACTATATAACGTTTGATGGGTGAAAAAGTTTCATTAATCATCATACCCCTAAATATAAAAAAGCAATCTTAGTTGAAAGGCTTCATTTCCTAATTATAATGGGGTTTACCTAATAAAAAGAATGTTTTAATTAATATTCTTGCCAAATTGTCAGGTTAGTATAGTAAAGAGAAATGTTAAAGAGAGGTCAGTCTAAATCAGATAATAATTTGCAAGCAAGTTGAAGCCAATTGAATAAAATGCGACAGAGTACTGTCGGCCATTTATTATCTAAACAGTATAGGAAGAGTTTTGTTGAACTATTCTCCAAGTTCTAGGTGATAACCTGGCTATTGTATTAAATGGTTAAAGGGTTGTGAATTGAGGAATATATTGACTATCTTATTCTTGGAAGGGGTTGTTTATGATTAGACGGGAGTTAAATACTCTTGTCTTTATCTTAATTGTGGTTATTAATGCTTTGGCTAACTTGCTGCCAATCAACGGTCAGACGACAGGAGAAATATCAAATCGAATTGATGTATTAATCACACGTGCAGGTTACGCATTTTCTATCTGGTCTTTAATATTTTAATAGGTATATGGATTATTCGACAGTATCCAAGGGAGCGTCGAGGATTGCCTGTTTATACAAATACTAGCATTATATTTATGTTAAGCGGGCTATTGAACTGTACGTGGATCCTGACCTGGCATTATGAATATTTCATAGCTAGTCTTGCTGTTATGTTTACCTATTTAATCAGTTTGATCATCTTGTATAGGCGAATGAAAAATAGCAATCCTGGCTTATTAGACATCGCACCATTTTCAATCAATCTTGGATGGATTAGTGTTGCGACAATTGTTAATGTAGCTTATGTATTGAAAGAATATGGGTGGGACGGCTTTGGTTTATCCGGTGAGATATGGACAGCTATTATGCTTGTGGTTGGTACAGGACTGGCGATTATCTTTAAATTTAAGGAATCGAATTATTGATATCCCTTTGTCTTTGTTTGGGCATACAATGCGATTGGAATTCGTAATCAGGAGACTTCAGAGGGCATTGCCTACATGGCATATGGGTTGGCTGTTATCATCTTTATTGCATCATGTATCCCGGTAAACAAACAAAAACAAACATATAATCACAACGTAAGGTAGATAAATAGTTAATGTTAAAGAGGCTGGGACAAATAAAACGAAATAAAGACAATAGAGCTCAGCATAATCCTCCTTCAAATATACCGATCAGAATGCTAGTTTATAAATTTGAAAGGGATATGAAGGGTATACATAAAAGAAAGTTTGGAGAATTATTCCGTGATTGGCTGAACCGGATTCATTTAAATAATGATGAGCTGAATCGTCAATTAAGCGAAATATATGAAAGATCTCGTTATGGGGAAGAGGATATTCCGAAAAACGATGTAAAGTATTTAAAGAGATGCTTAAGCAAATTAAGAAACAATTGGATAAATCAGCTGAATAATTGGATATAAATAGATATGATAAGCACCGACTGGATAATAAATAACAAAAATATATTATAGCACGTGCAATAATGAATTAAATTTATAGCAATGTAATAATACAGCTGCCCACAGATTTTCTTCTAGAAGGATAAAAATTTCATGATTATTAGTTAGATAAATAAGTAAAAGGGCTTATCTTCCTTAAATATTAAAATGACTTTGGGCATCTTTTCATATCCGTAGGTAACGACTTATACTAAAAATATAAATTAGTCAGAATATTTGGTATTATGGAATTGGAAAAACTCTAAAGCAGGGAGGATGAAAGATTTGTTGATTCATTCACACGAAAAGAGTTTACATAAAAATAGAAGCAGGATAAGTACACAGGTACCCTATATGGATAATCCGGATCAAAAACTTGATGTTTTATTAAATGTAGCCGGGAATGTACTTTTGGTTCAAGGTTATCTGATGGAATTTGAGAAGATGATTCAATTATCTAAAGATGCAAAAAGGATAAAGAGACAGTACATAAAAATTATGAATTATATTAATGCGGAATTGCATGAAGATTATCGGGAATATTATTCAGAACGTGCCCAAACTTTATATGCTGAGTATATGAGATCATCTAAAAAAAGAAACTTTGGAGGAATCCATATACTTCATAGATACATACCACAGCGTAAATCCATCTATTAATAACTAATCATATTATTTTTCTGATCTTTATAAGAGCCTCATTTCCTTTTTAGGGAATGAGGCTCTTAGTTTATTTTACAATACTAGGAATACTTAGGAAAAAAGTATATACTTCGACAAAACTTGTTATTATACTAGGACTATAGACTTGTTTTACCAAAAATTACAAATAGGTAAAGTGTATAAAACTTTTCAATAATCCAGTAACGAAGGGTAAGAAGTGATGTGGAATGTATGAGTAAAATAAATATTCTTATAGGAGAGAGTCAGGCCATTATTCGTGATGGATTATTTATGATTTTGAAGGATGAACATGACTTTGAAATGACAGGTTGTGCTGGAGATACTGATAGTCTTATAAAAATGATGTCTGAGCAAAAACCAGATGTAATACTCCTTGATAGCAATCTTCCTCCAAATGGAGGGAATGAAGCCTTAGCAATCATTAAAAATGCCTATCCTTCCAGTCAAGTAATCATGCTTGCAGCGGATACAAATGAAGATGAAATCATCGATAGTATCAAAAAGGGAACAACCGGGTATATTTTAAAAAATGTGGAAACGAAGCATCTTCTTTATTCAATTAGGCAATGCGTGAATGGGCATATCGTACTGCCCTCTATTATTCAAAAGAATTTAATTATGTATTTACAAAATGAACCATCATCGCCAATACCAATTAAACTGGAGAAACAGGGAATTAACCTGAACGATCGGGAACATGACATTATTAAACTATTGTCAGAAGGGCATACAAATGAACAAATAGCCCACTATTTATTCTTATCTAATGGTACAGTTAAGAATTATGTAAGTCAGCTATACAGAAAGTTTAAAGTAAATAACCGTTCAGAATTGATGGCTTATATATATTCTTTAGTGAATTAAATAAATAGGAATGAAATAGTCGATTGAACTTCACCCAAGAATGGTCGATAAATAGAGTGGGATTCTTTTTAATACTCACTAAATTATTGATTAGGCTGCTAGAAATGAAAAGAGGTGAGCTATCTTTGTTTAGTCATTATTATACCTATGGATTCATGTCGCCGGCTGTATTCATCAAGATAGCTGAAGAGGCCAAACTTATTGTACCGCTTGAAAGGTTAATTATCCGCCAAGTATTCCAGCAAATTAAGGTATGGAAAAGGGAAGGGATATATATTCAACCTATTTCAATAAATATATCTGTTATACATTTTTCACAGGAGGACTTTGTTGAATTTTTTGCAGAAGCATTAAAAGAATATGGGTTAACCGGGAAAGAAATTGGTATTGAAGTGACCGAAACTATCATGATGCATGATAAACAGGAAAATAATCATTTATTGCAACAGCTCCGTCAAATGGGGATACAAGTCAGTATTGACTTTGGAACCGGATATAGTTCATTTAGTTATTTAAATCAATTGGCTGTTGACACTTTAAAGATTGATAAAAGCTTTATTGATGATTTCGAAAGTAATAGTAAAATCATTTCTGCTATTATTTCGATGTCACATTCTCTAAATTTGAAAGTAATCGCTGAAGGTGTGGAGACGGATAAGCAGATGGCATTTCTAAAAAGTATCCGCTGTGACGAAGCCCAAGGTTATTTATATTCAGAACCTGTGCCTGCACATGAACTAAAAACAAAGCTTAGGAGAATCGCTAATTAACTAGTAAATTAGGTCCTTGTTCTTATGCATAGAACAAGAGGCTTTTTAGTTGAGGGAAAGTATCTGTCCAAAAATAAAAAACGCGAGCAAGGCTATTAGGATTTATTGCCTTCTCGCGTTTTATTCGATTTTAATCGAAGCATCCATCATCTGTGCAAAATTCATATACATGTTGTTTGTTTGAAGCGGTCATTAATGCCATATCATATTCTTCTTCCCATACATCCTGAAGCACTTCTTTAAGTGTTTCAGTGCTTTGGGCTCCGGAGATGGCATATTTATTATTGAATACGAATAAAGGGACTCCCTTAACTCCTATTTGTTCGGCTATTTGTATATCCTCATTTACTTGTTGTTTATATTGCTCCGTGTTAAGTACATCTAGTACTTCATGTCCGGGAAGTCCTATTTCATTTGTAAGTTTCAGAAGGGTTGCGCGGTCTCCTATATGCAGTGATTCAGAAAAATAAGCTTTAATTATTCGTTCAGTCATCTCCTCGCTTTTCCCATACTCCTTAGCATAGTGGGTAAGACGGTGAGCATCTGTTGTATTTGTAGGAATCATTGAATCAAAGCGAAATATAATCCCTTCTTCGCGGGCCTGTTCAGATATATGTTCATTCATTTTTCTGGCATGGTCAACTGTAGTGCCATATTTAGCAGCAATAAGCTCATGAATATTTGAATTTGATTTCTTTGGAGCATCAGGCTGCAGTTGATAGCTGTGAAAATGTACTTCTATCTGATCTTTGTATATGAATTCAGCTATGGCGGCTTCTAATCGCCGTTTCCCTATATAACAGAAAGGACAAGCATAATCGAACCATATATCAACTCTCATTTTTCAAGCCTCCCTGGTCTATCTGGTTGTATGTTCAAAGTATACATTTTCAAATAGGGCATGACAATATACATGCTTGCAGGTGTGTGTCTTCTCGGGTAACAGTTCGGAGTTTAATTGCTCTATGTAGTTTGCCTTAGATACATATTATACATGTTGATATATATATGAATGCTGCAACCAGAGGAATCTGGACTAATTAAATTTTCCGCTTTTGAACAAAGGAATCCTGATAAATACAGTTATTTTATTTGATTATAATGACTTTTACAACAATGGAATATTCCTTTTCAAAAAGCGAAAGAGATATGTCACTTTATACATGGTTATCAATAAAACAATGAAATTGAGTTAAATAATGTCATTTATTTAGATAGTTATATATAATTAATAGAAATACTCGAAATATTTGAAGTATTTATTGGTTAGAGAGTGGGAGGGATTTTGAGTGGTCACAAAACAGGATACGAATCAGCCGTTGCGCAAGGAAGTAAAATTGCTAGGCAATATACTAGGCGAGGTTCTCATTTATCAGGGTGGACAAGAGCTTTTTAATACCGTTGAAAAGATTCGTACAATGTGTAAATCTCTTCGTTTACACGTGGAAGATGAGACGTATCATACATTAAAAAAGGAAATAGAAATGCTTAGCCCAGAGACAAGAATGCAAGTTATTAAGGCTTTTTCCGTTTATTTTCACTTAATAAATGCAGCTGAACAAAATCATCGTATTCGACGAAAGCGTGAATATCAACTGAACAATTCCGATGAGCAGCCTGGTTCAATTGAAAAAGCCATCCAATCTATGAAGGATAAAAATATTAGTGGTGAAATTATACAGCATGTTCTTGAACGAATATCACTGGAATTGATTATTACTGCCCATCCTACAGAGGCGGCTAAACGGTCTATATTAGAAATCCAAAAGAGATTATTACTTCTCCTTAAAACGCTTAATAATCCTATGTTAACCGAAAATGAATATAAGGAAATTAAAGAAGACCTCTATAATGAGATTACTACTTTATGGCATTCTGATGAATTAAGGGACAGGAAACCAACAGTCATTGATGAAGTCAGAAATGGATTGTATTATTTTGATAAGATTTTCTTTGATGTCCTACCCGAAATACATCAGGAAGTAGAAGACAAATTGACTGAACATTACAGCGGTGAAATCTGGAATGTGCCAAATTTTCTTCGATTCGGTTCATGGATTGGAGGGGATCGGGATGGAAATCCGTATGTAACCCCAGCTGTTACATGGGAAACTGTAAATAGACACAGAGCATTAGTTCTCAAAAAATATGAAAAGGCTTTAATTGAATTAATGAAACGTTTATCTCACTCAACAGTCCAAATTAGAGTTGGTGATGAGATAATGAGATCGATAGAATTGGGAGAATCAAAATATATAAACGACGATAAAAAATGGCCTGTCAAAAATGAAGCGTACCGTCGTAAATTGGCTATTATGGTTGAACGTGTCCGCATGGTGGCTAATGATGAACGAGGGTATCAAACATCGGAAGAACTGCTTGAGGATTTACTGATGATTAAAGAAAGTATAGATACGCATCATCCAAAAGGGCATCAGTTAAAGCTTTTACATAAATTAATTAGACAGGTTCAGTTGTTTGGCTTCCATCTTGGAACATTGGATATTCGAAATCATAGTGATGAGCATGCAGGTGCCATTGATGAAATCCTAAGGAAAATTAAGATTACAGACAGTTATGCAAATTTGACTGAGTCTGAAAAAGAAAAGCTGCTGGAAAAATTGTTGATGGATCCAAGGCCGCTATTGCTAGACAATGAAGAATATACCAAGGAAACGCAGGAAATTATTAAGGTATTTAAATTAATCAAAAAGGCCCATAAAGAATTTGGAAAAGCATCCATTAGGGTTTATATCGTCAGTATGACACGTTCGGCAAGTGATTTGCTGGAAGTTTTATTATTGGCCAAAGAAGCAGGATTATATAAGCTTCATGCAGATGGTACAGTTGAAAGTGATTTGAATGTAGCTCCATTACTAGAAACAATAGAAGATTTGTCAAACGGACCTGCTATTTTAAAAGCATTGTTTGACCTGCCAGTTTATCGTGAGCATCTAAGAAAGCTGAAAAACCAGCAGGAAATTATGCTGGGGTATTCGGATGGCAGTAAGGATGGGGGGACTCTGACCGCCAATTGGAAGCTTTATAAAGCACAGATAGAACTGCATGAATTGGCAAAGGAATATGATATTTCAACAAAATTCTTTCACGGACGTGGTGGTTCTCTTGGCCGTGGTGGCGGGCCTTTGAGCAGAAGTCTTCTCTCTCAGCCGCTCGAAACACTGGGAGACGGGGTGAAAATAACAGAGCAAGGAGAGGTATTATCGTCTCGTTATTTAATAGAAGACATCGCATATCGTTCCTTAGAGCAAGCAACGTCAACGCTTCTGGAAACGGCTGCTAATGTTTCGAAATCTTCTGAACAAGGCCATTTAAGGGATGATAGCTGGGTACGCGCCATGGAAAGTATCTCTGATATCTCTTATGAAAAATATCAGTCACTTGTATTTAAGGATGAAGGTTTTTTAACTTACTTTAACCAAGCTACACCTCTAAAAGAAATTGGTGAACTGAATATTGGTTCCAGACCGATGGCTCGTAAAAACAGTGATAAGTTTGAAAATTTACGAGCTATTCCCTGGGTGTTTGCCTGGACACAAAGCAGACAGTTATTTCCTGCTTGGTATGCTTCCGGTACTGGTCTAGCAACATACGCATATAAAGAAAAAGGCAATATAGAGACATTGAAAGAGATGTATCAGGATTGGCCATTCTTTAGATCCACAATTGATAATTTGCAAATGGCATTAATGAAAGCAGATCTTAAAACAGCGAAAGAATATGCTGATTTGGTTGAAGATCCTTTAATTGGAGATCGGATATTTGAGGATATAGTGGAAGAGTACAACAAAACCAAATCAGTTCTGCTTGAGATAACTGGAGATGAAGAATTACTTGATCAAACACCGAATATTAAGGATTCAGTTCGTCTTCGAAATCCTTATGTGGACCCATTGAATTTCATTCAAGTTCACTTAATTAAAGAACTAAGAAGTTTAAAGGAAGTGGATACCCAATTAGTTGTTCAGGTATTACATACGATTAATGGTATAGCCGCAGGTCTTCGTAATACAGGATGATTGATTAAGGTAGGGAGGATGACAGTAGAGTCATCCTTCTTTTTATTTTCTTGAAATGCGTAAAAGCATTTATTTGAATTTATTGTGAAAAATTAAAAATTAAATTTTACAGGTAAATTTTCTCCGAATTTAAAGGTTTTCCTACGGGAAACATGAAAATTATACGGTAAAAACTGCTTATTTATTATGATTTTGCTATAATACCAATTTCAAAATATATTATTATAATATAAAAACCTAAGGATGTAAATAAACGATAGATTTTAAGGTAAAGAGGCTTATAAAAAATGATATAGGAAAGATTTGGAGAAGAATGTCGGTTGTCATATAATTATTTAAGGATAGGATAAAAATCCTATCTATTTCCAGGAAAGGAGATTAAGAGGATATCAGAAATTGGGCCTGCAGTCTGGGGGACCGGGCCCAATAGTCTGTTGCTGGGTATACCAACATAATAGTAGTATACCCATTATTGAATAGAAAGCAAATATAATTCAAAAAGGGTGGAGTATATGATAGTGGAAAACAGACCATATATTAGGATAGATACAAAGGTTTTATTACCCGTTTTTGTGGAAGGTTATTTGTATACTCAGTTATATTTTCAGGATACTTTTTATATGGTGAAGAAATCTCCGCTTGCTATTTTAAAAGACAGTATCATTGGCTATGGTGCTGATTATCAGGGGGCAAAAAACAGTTCAAAATCATATCTGGGAGGAAGTTATATTTTGCCTCTGCAGATTAGCGGCCAACATAGTATTTATATGTTTCCGACTCATTCTTGTCGTGATGTAGAATGTGCTTGGATAGCACTAGATCACTATCGAGGATGCGACCCGATTGATAGTAGTGAGTGTTACGTATACCTTTCCAATCAAACAACTATAAACATTAATTGTAAAGCATCCATACTAATGAAACGCTATAATAACGCATTAAAGCTAAAAGATAAAATAGAAAAGTTCAGTCTCACTTAATGATCTTTCTTTGAAATCATGAAGGCTGTTTAATAGAAAGTTTCGTAATTTTGAAAAATGATATTCTAAAAGTTTAGATTAAAAGAATTCAGCACTAGACTGGATTCTTTTTTGTTAGGTTTTAAGTGCAAAGCGACAGACGTACTGGTACTTCTATCTATTTAAGATATAAATAGTAAATAATCAGAATAGTAGTTATATTAGAAAACAAAATGAGAAAATAGACTCTTTTTTTTGAAAACTCAATTGATTCTTAATACTATTTGTGTTAAATTCTATGTAAATGGTCACAAATTACACTGATTTGTTGAATTAATTACTAAATTATGCATAAAAATTTATATATTAGTCTGATGAGGAGGAAAAGAAGTGGATAATATGCTACTAAATGAACTTGCTATAGAGGATAAAGGTAAAGTGGGAGATATCGTTGAATTTGAGCGACGTGGTCTTTCTATTTTAGGAAAAGTATCAATTGTTAGGGAGTTATCATGTATTGTTGAAATAGATGAAGAAGTAGCAGAGCATTTTTGTTATGAAACACCGAGAACGGTCGTGCGCCATAATAATTACAAAGTAGTTAGATCATCATCCATGTAACCTGTATCTGTCTATAAAACTAGCACTTAAACTGAATGAAATAGATTTAATAATCTGAAATATTCATATATAGATAAAAGCACTCGGTTTATGAACTGTACATAAAAGTTAGCTGCTTATCTAACTTTCTTAGTTCAGATTTTTATGCTGAGTGCCTTTATCTGTTCATTCTTCTTGTAACCAGGGACTTGGTCTATCAATCTGTATAAAAAGCTGGTTATTCCCACAACAAAAAAATTTATTCCCCCAACAAATTATTATAATAATTTTTCTGAATATTTAAATTATAGGTAGGAATTTAAAGGTCGTGTAAAGAACATATTGTAAGAAGCATAGTGGAATTAATCATCTGAAAAAAGATAGCTTTGTTTGTATCGACAGTTTTTTAAAATTTTATTTGAAAACGCTTACATGCGAAGGGGGTGTTTAATCGGCTTTGTTTATTCTTTTATTTACGTCCTGGAGTCTTTAGATAAAAAGGTAAAGTAGTACCGTAATTTTTCTTTGTTTCTAATATGCAAGAGAATGGTTAACTGCTACATTGAAAATCCTTTGGTAAATTTATGAATCCTCTGAGGTATCGTAGCGTTTTAAATAGGAATAACACTTCAAGATTAGCAGTGTTCAGTTTGATATAATTGGTAGTTTTAATTGGTAGGTCCTTATAGGAAGCTTCAAACTGGAGACATGAGAATTTATTTTTTTTTGTGAAAAATTCCGCGAATTGGAGGAGAAAAAGTGAGGCTATCACAATTGCTTGATTCGAATATTGAAAAATTCGATGAGTACTCTTTTTTATTCTATGGAAACAAGCAATTTACAAATGTAGAGACAAGGAGATATGCCAATCGATTGGCCAATGGATTTAGAAATAGAGGGATTCAGCCAGGAGACAGAATCCTTGTCATTATGCCAAATATGCCTGAAGTATTAATTGCGTATCAAGGGATAACAAGAGCCGGTGCTATCATTGTACCTGTTATGTTTTCACTCCATCCAAAAGAAATTGCCTATATTGCCGCAAATTGCGGAGCCAAACTAATTATCACCTCTAAAATCATACTCGATCATATCCAACAAGCGATTGATTTATTAAACATAAAACCAACCGTAATTATTACAGATGATGATACTTCCAGTACTGCGATTAATATATATGAATATATGGATTCCAATGAGAATTTGGACAAGCGATTTTCTATAGATATCGATTCAAAAGATACTGCTGTTATTCTCTATACCTCAGGTACTACAGGTAACCCAAAGGGAGTTATGCTGACTCATTCAAACCTCTATTCAAATGCGGTTAACTCTGCCAAACATGCTAATACAGAGAGAGGAACGACACTCGGAATTCTTCCGCTAGCTCATGTGTATGGGTTAACCATATCAAATACATGTTACATAGTGGGAAGTTCAATTGTTATCTTCTCCAGGTTTGACCCTGCAAAAACATTAGCAGCAATAGAAAAGCACAGAATTAAATCGTTTGCCAGTGTTCCTGCCATGATTCATGCCTTGGTCTCGTATCCTGATTATAATCAATACGATCTTCAAAGCTTGGAATCTATAAGTTCAGGTTCTGCGCCATTACCCACTGCCTTGCTGGCAGCATTTGAAGAAAGGTTTGGGGCAAAGGTTTATGAAGGTTATGGATTATCTGAGGCCTCACCTATTGTTACAGCTCATAAAAAGGGTCAGCCGGTTAGACCCGGATCTGTTGGATTTCCTATACCGGGGGTACAAATTAAAATTGTGGATGGATTGGCTTTGGAGCTGCCAACCGGTGAGATTGGAGAAGTGGTGGTGAAGGGAGAAAATGTGACACCCGGTTATTTTCACAATGAAAGCGAAACAAACAACGTATTAATAGACGGTTGGTTGCATACGGGAGATTTAGGACGTATCGACGAAGATGGTTATTTATATATTGTCGACCGAAAAAAAGATTTAGTTATCCGTGGAGGATTCAATATTTATCCACGTGATGTAGAGGAGATATTAAGTCAGCATCATGCGGTATCTGAAGTGGCTGTCATTGGAATACCAGATGCCAGTATGGGTGAAGAGTTGGTAGCATGCATTGTCAGGGAATCAAAAAAAGATATCCAGGAAGAGGAACTAATTGCATATTGCCAGGAACATCTTGCAAAAAATAAAACGCCAAGAAAAATATTATTTTTTGATGCACTACCGCGGAATGGTGTAGGGAAAATTCTGAAGACTCATCTCCGAACTGCCGCATCCGAGAGAATAATAGAGCGGGACTATAAATAATTTTAATGAAGGGAGTTTATAAATATGAGAGAAACCATTACAGCTACGTCAAGAGGCCTCTTGGTAGATTCATTTCCATATCGTTTGTATCAAAAAGCAAAAAGGGTGGGGACATGGAATCCAGCTGATATCGATTTTACAAAGGATGCTACGGATTGGAAGCAGGCAACACCGGGACAAAGGCATAGCATTCTTCGTCTTCTTTCACAATTTCAGGCAGGAGAAGAAGCTGTCACACTTGATTTATTACCGCTTATGATGGCAATTGCCAAGGAGGGACGGATTGAAGAGGAAATGTTCCTGACTACCTTCCTGTTTGAAGAAGCAAAGCATACTGAATTTTTTAGAGCCGTCTTGGACGCAATTGGAGAAAAGGGTGAGTTAAATCCTTTATTAACAGATACGTATAAGCAAGTATTTCAAGTCATTTTACCAAATGCAATGGATCGCCTGCTTACAGATCAATCACCTGAGGCGATTGCGGATGCCTCCACTGTATATAACATGTTTGTAGAAGGGGTACTTGCTGAAACGGGATATTTTTCATTTTATCAATCGCTGGAAAAATCAAATTTAATGCCAGGATTGCTTGAGGGAATTGGCAATTTGAAGAGGGATGAATCTCGCCATATCGGCTATGGTACTTACTTGCTTCAGCGTTTGATTTGTGAGCATCCTCATATATATGATGATGTTGTCATGAAACGGATGGCGGAGTTAACGCCGCTGGCTCTAACAATTGTGGAAGAGGGATTAACAGATGCGGATATAGAGGCATTTGGGACAAGCCCTGAAGAGGTTGTTAACTTTTCCATGAAGCAGCTTCAAATTAGAATGGATATTCTATCAAGGGCGAGAGGAAAGAAAATTGAAGAGATCTATAGAACTTCTGAAAGCGAAGTTGGCATGATTTAAGTAAGAACACTCGACTCTATAAATCTAGTAAATCTATTCAGGTGCTCTATAGAGCATCTGTAAATAAAACATACCGACTGGTTAGTATTTAAATGATAGGGGGATTAGTATGTATTTACGTTTAACTGATGAACAAAAAATGGTTCAAAAAACAATTCGTAGATTTGTGGAAAAGGAATTAATGCCATTAGAAAATGAAGTGTTACGAAATGAACGAGAAGGGAAACCAAGCCTCTCTCCGGGTAAGCTTAAGGAATTACAATTAAAAGCGAAGGAAGCTGGATTTTGGGGCATTAACACACCTGAAGAATATGGCGGCGCTGACTTAGGTCAGATGATGATGGCTATTGTAGCTATTGAGGTAGCCAAAACGTTTGTCCCTTTCACCTTTGGCGGTTCAGCGGACAATATTCTGTACTATGCAAATGATGAACAAAAGAAAAAATACTTGATCCCTACAATAAACGGTGACAAGAAATCCTGTTTCGCCATGACAGAACCAGGTGCAGGCTCGGATACGCAAAATATAAAAATGACAGCTGTAAAGAATGGCTCAGAATGGGTCCTTAATGGAGAGAAGACCTTTATTACGGGAGGAAATGATGCTGACTTTGTTATGGCCATGGCAATTACCGATAAACAACAGCACATCGAATCAAGAGGTCGTGAAGGAGTAACCTGTTTTATCGTAGACCGTGATATGGGATGGCGTTCTGAGTTTATCCAAACGATGGGGGAAGGAGGTCCAGCCGGATTAGTGTTTGATAATGTTCGAGTTCCTGAGGAAAATATCTTAGGTGAATTGCATAAAGGATATAATTTAGGGCTTGAATGGATTGGCTTTGCAAGATGGATTGTAGGAGCGCGCGCTGTTGGTGCGGCTGAGCGATTATTGCAAATGGCAATTGATTATGCAAAGGAGCGTATCACATTCGGTAAACCAATTGCCGAGCGACAAGCCATTCAATGGCAGATAGCTGATTCTGCGGTTGAGATTGAAGCAGCGAGGTGGCTTACCTTAAATGCTGCATTTACTCTTGATTAT
The DNA here is from genome assembly GCF_058215915.1 of Pradoshia sp. Z3_51. Classification (NCBI taxonomy): domain Bacteria; kingdom Bacillati; phylum Bacillota; class Bacilli; order Caryophanales; family Bacillaceae; genus Pradoshia; species Pradoshia sp. Z3_51. The sequence continues at coordinate 489,987 of NZ_JBZAJC010000002.1, forward strand.
GGGGAAGATAACCGGCATGTAGCGTCGATTGCAAAATTGTATGGGGCCAATATGGGAAATCGGGTGGTCGATCGGGTTTTACAAATTCATGGTGGTATGGGTTATACGAGAGAATTACCGATTGAGCGTTGGTACCGTGAAGCAAGACTTTGGAGAATTTATGATGGAACTGACGAAATCCAGCGAATGATCATCGCCCGTAATCTTATAAAAGGTCATGTTAAAATAGGAGAATTTAGCTGAATCAACTCCTAATAAAAGGAATTTTGTGGTTTTTGTAGAAATAATTAACGTTTATCTTATTTGAAAGGGATGTGAACGTAGCATGACTGGGAGATTTGAAAATAGAGTGGCCATTATTACCGGAGGAAGTAGAGGGATAGGTAAAGCAATTGCAGAAAATTTGGCCGTACAAGGTGCTAAGGTAGCGCTTTTTGATGTAAATGAAGAAGCACTGCAAGCGACTGCGGAACAATTTAAACAGAAAGAATTTGATTGTATGACTCGTGTTGCAGATGTTACTTCATCAGAGGAAGTGGAGAAAGCTGTAAAGGAAGTATATGAACACTATGGCGCTATTTATATTCTGGTTAATAATGCAGGAGTCATCCGAGATAACCTGATTTTTAAAATGACAGATACAGATTGGCAATTGGTAATGGATGTTCACTTGAAGGGCTCCTTTAATATGACTAGAGCAGCGCAAAAATATATGGTCCAGCAAAAGTATGGGCGCATTATTAATATCTCCTCCACCTCAGCGCTTGGGAACAGAGGGCAAGTGAATTATTCTGCAGCAAAGGCCGGTTTGCAGGGGTTTACTAAAACCTTGGCTATTGAACTGGGTGGGTTTGGTATTACGGCTAATTCAGTGGCACCTGGATTTATTGAAACAGATATGACAAAGGAGACAGCTGCTCGAGTCGGTATACCATTTGAACAGTTAATTGAAGCAAATGTTTCAATCATTCCTGTTGGACGCAGTGGTAAACCTGAAGATATTGCTAACGCTGTTTTATTTTTTGCTGATGAAAAGTCTTCGTTTGTAAACGGACAGGTTTTATATGTGGCAGGTGGACCTAAAAATTAATTGAGGTGAGATGAATGTTTGCTCAAGCAGTAGGCAAGAGATCAAATCGAGTGTTAAATAGAGTTGACAGAGAACGTGTTAAACAATTTGCCAAAGCAATTGGAGATGAGCATCCTATATATGTTGATCGGGAATATGGCAAGAAATCAAGATACGGTGAGAATATCGCTCCACCAACATATCCAAGAGTATTCAATTATGGAGAGTTAGAAGGTCTGGAGCTGCCATCTAAAGGACTAATCCATGGAGAGCAAATCTATCATTATGAGAGACCTTTATTAATAGATGAAGAAGTATATTGTTTTGCAAAAGTAAAAGATTATAAAGAGAGAACTGGAAGTAACGGAAAAATGGGCATTTTGCGGATTGAAAACAATGGTGAAGATAAAGAAGGAAACTCGATATTTACTTCTACCATTGTCATTATTATAAATGAAGTTGTGCAAAAGGAGTTGAAAGCATGACATGTTTGCTTGATATACAGACTGGTGATGAATTGGAAGAAGTAAAATTGGAACCTGTTTCTAAAGAAGCATTGGTTGAATACGCTAATGCTTCTGGGGATCATAATCCTATCCATAAGGATGAGGAGCAAGCAAAAAGATTAGGACTTCCGGGTATTATAGCACATGGAATGTGGACAATGGGGAATCTGTCAAAACTGTTTACCCCTTATTATGAGGATGGATTTATAAAAGATTTTACAATTCGTTTTCGTGACATGGTCTTTTTGAACGATTCAATAAGATTAAAAGCAAAGCTTGAAACAAAATTAGAAAGTGAGTTACATTTTATCGTTTCTGCTATTAATCAAAAAGAGCAGGAGGTACTGAAAGGTACCGTAGTGTATTATTTATACGAAACTAGTTAAATACAGGCAGCTTTTAAGCTGCCTGTATCCGGTAAATGATTAACGATAGAAGAGGCCTAATGAGATATCTAACAGACGCTGTTTTTCATCCTCTGTTAAGGTTCTGCCATATAGCACAATCTCATTCTCATGCATGAATTTATGCAAGTCATAGGATCCTTGTAACTGTGTTAATTCAGGTATTTTTCGTTCATTAGAGTTACCCAGTAAATAATCGACAGATACATCAAAATAATGGGCAAGTTCCAATATTCCGTCAATACTTGGTTCGCGTGTTTCCCGTTCGTAAGATCCCATGGTTGATTGTGCGACCCCTATAATAGCTCCTAGTTCTTCCTGTGACAAACGCTTCTCTTTACGCAACTCTTTTAACCTGCTTCCAAAAGAGGATTTCATGGTTGCTCCCACCTTTTACGAAACGTATTGTATATATATATTATAGGACAAAAGTTACAAATGAGCGAGTAATAAGGTGTAAAATGTCTCTTTATAGTACATTTTATATGTCTTTTTATCGTGCATAATTAGAAATCACCCAAATTGTGCCTATGATCTCTTTTATCCTTCTTGTTGTCTAAACAATGCCGTAATCCATATTTAAGTATTGCCAATCAGTATGGCTCAACCATTAATTTCGTAAACTTTTCCTGTTGTAACGTTAACTCCATACCATCCCCAGGTTGCGGTATGCTGGCTTTCTCCCTCATCAACTACTACTTCATATACATGTATAGATAAATCCTCAGTGCCTGATATCTTCCCTTGGACTTCGAAATGAACGTTTGATTCATTGGTATAATTAATATGATCCTTTACGAGATTAATAGCCTGATCCTGAGCGGATTCGAGATCAGAAGTGCCCTGTTGTTTTTCGTTTTCTTCATCAGACGAGAGTTTGGTTGTTTCATCTTCAACCGTATTCGTTGTATCAGCAGTGTTTATTTTATCTTCTGTGGAGTTTATATTTGAATCAACATCATCGGTAATAGGTGATTCCTCTTCGGCGTATTTTTCGATTTCTTTGTGTAAATTTATGATTTCCCTTTCCAACTGTTTATTGTTTTCTTTAGCAAGATTAATTTCTTTATTTAATTGTTCCAGCTCAGCGGAAGCTTTAGAATGCTGATAGTAATATTGAATGATTAATCCGAGGCTAAACAAACCTGCTAAAACAAATAATAGTACTATTTTTCTTGTGTTTAATTTTCTCATATGAATCTCCCTCTTGTTATTTTAATATAATTTTATAAATAAATAGGCTAGATGTGTAGTCTAAAATGCGAATATTCCGTTTTATCTTGAGTTGCTAAAGTGTGTTGATAAAATTGATTTAATAAATGCATAAGTGGTTGATATGATTACGAAGAATAGTTTTATAAGAATAGGGAATAGGTACATAAGAAATGATTGATAGGGAGTGACATTATGAGATTAAAGGATAAGAAGATTCTAAGTTTTGTACATCATGAATTTGAGGACCTCGAATTGTGGTATCCAATTCATCGACTGCGTGAAGAAGGAGCAATAGTTCATTTGGCGGGTGAACAGGCAAAAGTCAAGTATATTGGCAAGTATGGCGTACCCGCAGAAAGTGAGTATAGCTTTGCAGAAGTAAATCCAAATGATTATGACGCAGTTTTAGTTCCTGGAGGCTGGGCTCCTGATAAACTTCGCAGATTTCCAGAAGTATTAGAGTTTATCCAAAAAATGGATGAACAGCAAAAACCAATCGGACAAATTTGCCATGCAGGCTGGGTATTGATATCAGCTGATATTTTAAAGGGAGTAAAGGTGACAAGTACACCTGGAATACGAGATGATATGGTCAATGCAGGAGCTTCCTGGTATGATGAAGCGGTTATCGTAGACGGACATATTGTTTCAAGTCGACGCCCGCCTGATTTACCGGATTACATGCGTGAATTTATCAAAGTACTAGAGAACTAATAAAGAAGCCAGTGTTTAAATGTAAACACTGGCTTCTTTATATTGTCTGTGGATCCTAAGACTTAAGATGGAATAGCTACTCTTAATTGTCGAATCACATTATTAATATATTTTCTGTTTTTGTAAATGAAAAGTTTTAATTGATCACCTGAAAGCTGTAATTCATCTATGTCGCTATAAAACTCTCCCTTACCATGCGCTGTCCATTTTCCTTCTTTATCATAAAACATTAAGGTCCAGTGGCCACCTCTAATATGGTCTTCAAAGATAAAGTAATACTTCTTACCAACTTCATCATAAGAAGAGATAGATTTAAAATCAGCCAGGAATTGATCGATATCTTTTTTATACACAATGACCTTCATACAAGTTCCCTCCTAATTTATTATTCTACTCTTAACATGAGTTTTTTATAAGAAACATGTGTGTATGGTGTCCTATAAGATTTAATTATATAATTTTATCTGAATTTTCACCATAGCTAGATTTTCGATATTGTTAACTAAAATTTAATATGGAGAAAGTTCTTTTAAATGACCAAAACTGTAATATTTTTTATTTATAATTATTATAAATAAAAAGGGTTCTTGGAGAGCGAATGGGATGGAATAGATACACTTATAAAACTTTTTTAGTGATATTGATATTTTAAAGGTTTATAAGTGTTTTTTAAAGGGGGGAGAGTGTGGGCGCTATTCTTGTTATAGGTATGTTGATTATACCGGCCTCAACTGCCTATCTTTTAACAGAGCGCCTGAGTGTCATGATTATGATCAGTTTAATAGTTGGGGTAAGCTCCGTTTTCGGTTATTACACAGCCGTTGTTTTAGATGTCTCTATTGCCGGTTGTATGGTTGCAGTGTCTGGCTTGATTTTTGGACGTGTTTTTGTTCTCACCTACCCATGGAATCGTGTTTAAAAATTTCCAACATAGAAAATTAAGAAATTCTTTTATTTAAAATGTTCAAAGGTAAATGAAGCGATTGTCTAATAAGCTGAACAGAAGCAGTTTATTGAGCAATCCTTGTTTTGTTTATGTTCTTTATTCATCTGGCGGTTTAAAGTATGGTAACATGCTAAGGGAAGATTTTAGGTAAAAAGGATAAAAGGAGTTTTTATGAAAGTTTTTAAGTTCATCAGTTCTTCATTTGTAATTGTAATAGCTTATTTTTGTCGTTAGCGAGCATTTGGCTTTATCCGTACTTGCATATGTCGATAGGATTCATGTTTATGGTGACGTGTATTGAACAAATACGTTTAAAACATATGGGATTAGCTATAGTAAACGGTGTGCTATCGTTTTTCTTTTTCAGTTTAGCTCTTATTAGGCTATTCTACGCTGAATTGTAGAATATTTTATGACCATGCTTCATTTTTCTGGCGTGAATGACGAAATAATGTATAAGAGATGATGGTCATTTAGCTGTCAATGAAGAAGCAGGTGTAAAGAATGAAATGTCGCTATTGTCAGAATGAAATAAATACCCGAAGTAAGTACTGTTTGCATTGTGGTAAATTGAAGAATGGACCAAAAAGAAAGAGATCAAAAGTTGTCTTGGTTTCTTTTAGTATCATCGCTATTCTTTCAGCAAGCATCTATTTATTAGCTGCAAATCAAACGGATAATCATAAGCAGGTCGAATATGGAAGCATAAAAGAAATAAAATTGGTACATAAAGAGAATGGAAAAACGAATCAAGCAGAGGAAATTAAAACAACGCCTAAACCGGCAACTGAAATAAAAGTAGATACCAAAAAAGAGGTTTCTGAGATTATAACTGAATCACTTGCAAAAGTTTTTACTATTTTCACTGAGGATAATCAAGGTACTGGATTTATCATTAATGATCATGGAGATATCCTTACAAATGCTCATGTAGTAGAGGGCTCTGTTGATATAACAGCAATCGATTATACAAGTCAATCCTATGCAGGAAAAGTCATTGGATATTCGAATATCCATGATGTCGCAATTATCAGGATACCTGAAATGGCGAATCAGCAATCCTTGGGGCTAGCTACCCAGGAATATGCTTCGATAGGTGAGGAAGTAATAGCATTGGGGAGTCCGCTCGGAAAAACTAATACAGCAACTTTGGGAACAATTGCAGCCATTAACCGAAGTTTTTATATTGGGGAGCGTATATATGAAAATATTTACCAAATGACTGCTCGGATATCTCCTGGAAGCAGTGGCGGTCCATTAGTATCTGTAAAATCAGGCAAAGTAATTGGAATCAATTCAGCGAGATCGATTGAGGATGAATCAATTGGGTTAGCATTCCCCTGAAGGATGTTTATTCGTTTATCAGTGGTTGGGTTTCAAATCCGTTATCGGAGAGTGATATAACAGGCTTTTTTTATACGGAGACCGGTGATTATCATTTTGAGGAAGAAGATGAAGAGATTGACGGAGGATATTTTGAAGGTGGAGAAACAACTGATGAGCCAGGGGTTTATTACGAAATTCCTGAAGACTGGTATGAGGTAGATGGGGAATATAATAATCAATCTGAGGCTGAAAAAGAGGATGTTATTGAAGGAAATCTTTTAGACAATAAACAAGAGGAACAATTAATAGTAGAACCCAGTGACGAAAAAACCAGTAAGTATTTCTGTAAAAGAACAAAAGGAGAACGAAGAATAATCAACTTCTGTAAGGTTATCCATTATGGAATTTTCGCTGAAGTAATTTTGGGGTCTAATTATGCTAGACAGAGGGAAAAATGTACATATTTGCCGAAGGATAGGAATCGTCTGATCTAAATTGAAAACCTTATAGGTCAATAGTGTTAGAGTGATTTGGATAATCACTCTAATTTTTTGTTAAGTATCATTTAAAAATATGAGGCTACTATAATTTTAATATCGTCGATAAACACATAGGTATGAATAAGAACAAAATAGATAAGTAAAGGCAGAATAGTACACCAGCTGGTTCGCCCTTTTTTTATTAGTAAGCGTTTCATCTCCTTTTCATCGAGATGTGGATGTCTACGTCTTATCTGTTCAACATGTTTTTTTGTACCGGCTAAATATAAAAGATTACCGCTTCTGCCTATATAAAGGTGCATTAATGCGGCAAAAACTAACCAATAAAACAGGTGGTTACGGAATAGGAGAGATACTAAAATATCAATCAGGATGAAAATACCGACAATCAGATATCTTTTTCGATACGCAAGCCAGAACATCCCGAAGACTAAACCGAAAAAATTCCATCTTTTAATTCTATGATTCTCATTTAAAAATGAATGATAGTGATCGCCGATATATACTTTTATATCTTGTTTTTCCTGCTGAGAATCTTTTAATTTAACCATAAAAATACCTCATTTTTATTTACACGATTGAATGATGGTTTGATCAATGACTGAAACTAAATTTAAGCTATTAAATTTAGTTTCAGTCATTGCACTCAGGACATTTCTTTATGGCAGGATATAATCTGGTTGCCCTTTTAAAGGCTTCGTCATAGGAAAAATGGCTTACTTCAATAAGGCGAACTAACTCACGATCTAGATTTTCATATTGCTCATGTTGTTCATCAACTATATTCCCATCAAAGCATTCTTTGCAAATTTCCATCTTATTACTCTCCTTTATTATTTATCTATATAGAATTTTAACTAATTTTTGTTGAATAGGCAAAGAATTGGAAACCTCACTACACAATTAAGAATTCGAAAGTTTAGTATTAGACTATTGGCAAGATGTAACGGATTGAAATGTTTATTTGTTGAAAATAACGGTATGTAACTAATAAAGATATTAATAAGGAGGAGACTTGATGAAGGTAGGTTTAATCGGTCTTGGCAAGATGGGGATGAATTTGGCAGGGGGAATGGAAGGAGCAAGAAATGGGGCATGTTATATGATTGGTGGCAATCAAAACGCATGGAAAGTAATTGAACCATTATTTGCAGCCACTTCCGTACCAAATGGGTACTTATATGCAGGTGATTCGGGGAGCGGACATTATTTAAAAATGGTTCATAACGGAATTGAGTATGGGATGATGGCAGCTATTGGTGAGGGATTTGAAATCCTCGAAAAAAGTGAGTTTAATTTTGATTATGAACAAGTAGCAAGAGTCTGGAATAATGGATCGGTTGTGCGCTCCTGGTTAATGGAATTAACGGAGCAAGCTTTTGCTAAAGATGCCCGTTTGGAAGAAATTAAGGGAGTTATGCATTCGTCTGGTGAAGGAAAATGGGCACTAGAAACTGCTTTAGACCTTCAAGCCTCGACACCAGTAATGGCATTGGCCCTATTAATGCGTTTTCGCTCACAGGAAAATGACACATTTAACGGTAAGGTTGTAGCTGCTTTAAGAAATGAGTTTGGCGGCCATAAAGTCGAAAAAATGAATAAATACAAGTAGTACATGATTAATAGATTAATGAACAAGCATAACTGTTAATGGAGGTATGCTCTTTGTATAGGGGATTTGTTACTAATTTGATCAACTCTTTGCGACCAAAGAACGAGTGAATCAAATACCTTTAACAAAGATATAAAGTTTATCACGGAAAAATATTTATGGAAGTGTGAAAAAGCCAGCTTCATTAGGAAACGGACAACGGATTATTCAACTAAGTCCCCGACTGCGGAATGGGAGATTATTATCAATTAAAGGCTTTCCATCCTTTATCGCCCATGACAGTCAATTCGGAAGCTGGAAAGCTATCATGAAAATATAGGACTCCTGTCTCATTATCACGAATAATTTTAGATAATCCCCTGTATAAACATCCTCAAAATGTTTATTTTCCTCTATGACATACTCTTTTTTGGTTTGTTGAAGTAGCTAACTTCATATATAATGGCACCACAAAATAGTAATTTTATTCTTTTTATAAATCAAAATCTATTAGAAAACAGCATTTTATAGAAGCGACCCACAAAGTTAATTAGTAAATCATAATACTTAAAGAAATGATAAATAATGATTTGGAGATGTAGAATAAGTATATTCGAGTAGCTATTTAAATTCCTATATAGGAATTACTTTACAGGAAGTGGTTCATTGAATGGACATAGATGATTTATTGAAGTAACCGATGATTCTCAATTCATAATTCATAAGAAATAAATATGTGATTTTTCAAGATTTAATAAGCCAATAAAAATACGAGAAACAGATTTTAATAAACACAATTAGATTAAAAAAGATTGGCTTATTGTTTTGTCAGTAGCATCACAAAGTTCTATCTTTATCATTATAAATGGAAGATGAGCGGAACCTGACTTTAAAGAGGTCATGCTATTTAAATCCCCGATACCCTTAAGAAGTCATGAGGATGAATAGATCATAAATAAAATTAATTGATTGTAATTGTTCTTGATATATTTATAGTGTTGTACGTAGGTTTAGACAGGGTGAGTAAGAATGTATTTCAGTTGTTTTTAAGGAGAAATAGTAGATTGAAAAAGAAAAATATATATAAAACACCTTCGAGAACTGGATGTAAACTCGAAGGTGTCGTTTAAAGCGAAATGTGTTAGTTTAAAATTTGAATGTTAACTTGTTTACGTCCCCAATTAAGAGCAGCATCTTGTGTAGGGATGAAAACATCTATTTTGTTCCCTTTAATAGCACCACCGGTATCAGCAGCAGTAGCATATCCATAACCTTCAACATAAACTTTTGAACCTAATGGAATTACACTAGGGTCAACTGCGATTACTTTAGCATTTGGATTCGCATTTAAATCGACTCCGGTAGCAGTGACGCCAGAACAACCGTTACAACTAGCTGTATAAGCTGTGGCTGAAACAGAGAGAGTTTTTCCTGCTTTTTGCCCAGTAGACTTTGCAGTAGTAGTTGTTGTCTCTGTTTTTGTTTCAGTTTTAGTAGTTGTTGATGTAGTTGTTGTTTTTTGTTGAACAGCTTCAGTATTATTTTTTGCCGGTTGGCCTACACCAGACAAATTAAGGACTTGACCTGGTTGAATAATTTCTGAATTTAAGCTATTCCAACTTTTTAGCTGATTAATAGAGATTTTATTTTTAACAGCTATCTTCCAAAGACTATCACCTTTTTTAACGGTATAAGTTTTTGGTTGGTCTTCCTTTACGATCAATTTAGTATTCTCAATAATGATATCGGAATCTAAATTATTGAGTTCTTTAATATGATCAACAGAAGTGTCGTATTTATTTGAGATACCCCATAGTGTATCACCTTTTTTGATTGTGATTTCTTGGGCAGATGCTTGGGGTCCGCCCATAGCAACGGCGATGGAAGCTACCGCTACGAATGATAACAAAGTTTTCTTCATGTAGTTTGAACCTCCTAAAATTGTTTGTTTTGAGCTAACAGTGACAATCTTATCAGGTTTACGAGAAAGAAGTAATAACGAGGAGATGATAAATTCATTACTGATATAACGGGAATATGTCAAATACATATCTAATAATTTGAATATTCAGAAAACTATAGGTAAAAAAACTTAATAAAACCATGGTATTAATATATTTTTCTAGTAAATTTAGATAGAGGAGTTTTTGTCATAATTGTCACAAAAATATCCATTATTTTGAATTAATGGTAAAAAAAGAGATTAAAAAAACTGAGAAAAAATATTAAACTTATGAAAAACAATGCTTAAAATTGGAAGAAAAGGGTAATGAATGGGTGTGATTGCTATAAAGTAAAAAATGAAAATATCAAAAATTATAGTTCGTAGTTATAAGAATAGATGTAAATTTAGTTTTTAAGAGAATGGATGTTGATAACTAATTAGTAATTAAAAGAAACTTTAGTAAATTCATTTTCCTGTATGTAAGGAAGCATATTAGCTGGTCGATTTTCATTCTTTTGTTGTAATAAAATAATCTATTCCTATTATACCCTAAAATATGACATAGTTCTAAGGTTTTTTTAAATAAATTAGGTTAACGGACTTAATTCGTCAAAAAGATAATTAATCAGTTCTTGAAAGAATCAATATAATAGAAGAAACACGATAACAATTTGTTAGAAATCTGCTAATGAAACGCTAAATTACCGTATGTCGAGCTTATAAAGATGAGGAGATTGTTTTTAGTCAGATATCGGAACGAAAGAGAGTAACTGATGCCATATCTGGATAGTATGTAATAAAGAATTGACTGGATACATAAGAACTTAAATAATGCCTTATATGCTTGGAGGATTGAAAAGTTTTATTACTTGAGTTCCAGCCCTTTTAGAAAGATGAGGTGAATTATTTGATTCCTGATAGAAATATGAAAAATGAAACATTTAGCTGGTTAAAGTCCATTCTGATCATTGTTGCTGTCATTATGTTAATCAGGACTTTCCTATTTACTCCGTATAAAGTGGAAGGAGTATCGATGGAACCTACTCTCCGCAATCAAGAGAGAATACTGGTCAGTAAATCATTAGTAGAAAAGAAATATAATAGAGGAGATATTGTCATCATTAAGGGTGATAACAGTGAAATGTTCATTAAGAGAATAATTGGTGTAGCAGGGGATAAGATTGAAGTGAAAAATAATATCCTTTATATTAATGATGTTCAGAAAAAGGAAAGATATCTGGATAAAAATCGACAAGAAACCCATGAAGAAGGCGAAAAATCAAATGGAGATTTCGAAGCGATTCTTATTCCTGAAAATGAATATTTTGTTATGGGTGATAATCGTCTTGTAAGTATGGATAGTCGCAATGGATTAGGGTTAATTAAACAGGATCAGGTTATAGGACAAGGTAAATATGTCTTTTATCCATTTACCGATTTAAGAAAACTGGACTGAGGAGTCTTCTTAAATCAATGAAAAATAATTCTATTTCAAGTACATATTAATAGTTTATAAAAAGTGAATTTCTTAATAATAGTAAAGTATGTGGTGTATTGTCATTTTTTGTTATAAAATAAAGTTAATATATGGAGGCGGAGGTAGTCTGCGTGGTGTATATATTAACTTTATTCATTGTTATGATTGCTTTTTTATTGTTTATTAAATATAAACGGGATGAGAGAAATACAATTATACTCAGGATGAATGAAACGTATCCAAATGCGAATGAATATGTAGTTGCCATTAAATATGAGTTGGAGAAACAAGGGAAATATGTTGCCTACTCTGGCAATGGACATTTTATCGTTGATGGAATGAATTACAAGATAAAGGAACGGAAAAAAATCATAACAGACGGTATATCGATGCAGCTTACTATACTTAAGTGTCTAAAGTCCTCCTGATAAAGAAGAAAACATCCAACCAAGATTGGATGTTTTTTTGATTGAATTGAATTTCTTATCTTTAGAGGTTTCGTACTATGGAATGGTAATTTAGTTGATTTTTAGCTTCATTTAAATAGTTATTCTAATTGGTTACAAAGTAGGAAGGGAATTGTCAATCACAGCTCGAAATAAATGGATATACCACAATTTAGGAGGGTTGAATATGTTAAAAAGACATGAAGTACTCTTTAAGCAATTGGCTGATTATCGGCATGAATTGTTAGTGGCGGTGGATTCGATGAATGAGGATGAGGTGAATATTGTACCTGAGGGATTTCGAAATAATATACGATGGAACCTGGGACATGTATACCTGGATCAATATTTGTGGATTCAACATTTGACAAAGGAACCAATCATCCTGCCTAATCATTTTAATGAATGGTTTGGTTATGGTACGAGCCCGGAAGATTGGAGGGGAGAGGTTCCTAAACTTGATTATTTAAAAAGACTGCTTGCTGTACAGCCTTTTATGATTCGAGATTTATATGGAGAAAGACTGGAAGAAGAATATTCTGTAACGGAATCTGGAATGTTTACAGTGGAACAAGTCCTCGTTAGAACTATTTTTCATGAAGGAATACATTTGGGGAATATTCTTGCATTGAAAAAGCTTGTTACATCTCAAGAGGTATTAAGTTAAAATAATTTAATCCTTATAGGAAGACAAGTAAAAAAAGCTGAATGAATCCCTATTTTATATGCATGATAGAATAAAAAAACATTCAACTCCATTTATTTGTTTTCCTCTTTAATTAGTAGCCATATATCCCTTGTGCTAAATCAATTAAATTATATAACTCTAAATAATAATTATTTGTAATGATTTTCTTGGAAAAATATGAAGAAGTGCACTTAAAGTGCATATGGAATCCATAAAGTGATCAGAAACTGTAATATATAATATATCTAAAAGCCTCGCAATTCCCAATGGATATGTTTTTTTAAGAAACGGAAATGTTTTAATGGTACTGTTAAATGGCTGACCTCCTTAAATATCATTACTTCGAATATCCAAATACCATAATGAAGATTTTTGTAATTTTTTATAAACTCCATCAGTCCATCCTGTACTTTGTTCCTTTTCGAAATCTCCATGATTCAAAATCCAACGAGCTATTTTTAGTAGTTCCTCATCTTTAAGCTCTTTCTGAATAGCTGTTAATTTGTCCAACCAAGGCTTTTTTGGTGAACTGCCAACAGCATTATCTAACCAAATTATACAATCTCTTTTAATTTCGAATGTCCTGTAACTATTAGTTTTGAGATCATTAAAAATGAAGCTTATAATTTGATAGCACCCCTGATTATTATTTACTTTGTAATGAACAAGGTAATGTATGATATCCGTATTATCTGGTTTTATAAATCCTATAATTTTCTTGAAATCCTTGATAGTATGATGGAATCCTCTTATCTCATTTAGGTCCAGTAGGTATTTAAGAGCTTTATTGCGCATAAAAAAATCAGCAGAATGAAAGAATTTACTTAGTTTTTCTATTTTCCAAATATAATCAAACCTATTAAAGAAAATGCTTCATCTATATACTCTTTAATCTTCTATGTAGTACGATCTATAACGGATGAAAAAACATTGCCCCACATAGAGTCGTAAATCTTAAGAAGCCGACCTAAAATATATTTTAAAGAACTACTATCTAAAGAATCTGATGCTTCCTGCAGAGTATTATAAATCGAAAAAAAACCCTCCGTTTGTTTGCTCCCTATTTCTTTCTTTGTATTGATTTCGATCAACGATTCTACCCAATTATCTATCAATTTTGCTTCTTCTTTTTGTAGTTTAAGACTGGCGGCAAAAGTAGCAGCTTGAAGAATTTCTGTTTCTCTGTATCTTTCTAACTCGTTCAAAAACATAGATTCACCTTCTATTCGTGGATTATTAAATTGAAGTACAGAGCTTTGTGGCTAAAAAAAGGGTGTGCGTGTGCGGTTCTTTTTTATTTATTTTCCAACCCCCCTAAGAGAATTGCTGCTATTGCAACCATACTGAAATGATAGATTTTCCTATAAAAAGTAAAACCTTTTTATATAGAAGAATATTGATTTCTAAATCAGTTCACTCCATTTTTATATTGAAATTGTACTACTTATTTTACAAACAGATTACATAGAAGACATCATCCTTACAATAACGTTATAATCTGATGAATTCATACATTTCTGGTAAAGACTTTTGATATAGTACAAGAGTAACAAAAAGTAGTAAAAAAGTTGCTAATGAAAAGGAGTTTATATGATTAAATTACAACCTAAACTATTTGGGAAAATTGCTATCAGTTTACTATTCATTTTTGCGTTAATCGCAAGTACGACTATACCGGGACAAAAAGCTGATGCAGCAAGTAGCAGTTTAGCTGGATTTAAGTATTCAAAAAAAGTTCCTTTGCCTAAAGCTCAACAACAATATCTCTATAAAATGACTAAACAAAGAGGATTGGATTATAAAGAAACGCTGGCAGTGATGCTGCATGAAAGCAATATGAAAGTAAAAGCAAAAGGTGGAAGTAATTACGGATATTTCCAAATTAATAAAATTAACCATAAAAATTTAGCTAAAATTACAAAGACAAAGAACAAACCCTATGATCCATACGTAAATATGAATTGGGGAACATACATGTTATCCGATTTACAAAAGAAATATAAGAAAAAAGGTTATAAGGGTACTGCTTTAAAAGAAGCTACCTTGAGTGCTTATAACAAAGGTGAAGGTGGATTTAAGAAGTATGGAAAAGCCAAAGCCTACATAAAAAAGCATAACCAATGTCTAGCGAAAGTTAAAAAATGGTTCTAATTAACAATAATTAACAACAGCGTTCGTTTATCGGACGCTGTTGTTGTTTGATTAATGAAAGTGCATAAATATCTATAATTATAAGGAACAGTACTATAATGATTAAGGTTTATCGGAAGAATTTTATTTAAACAGCAATTAAAAAGAAGTATCTAGAATCTCCTGTACCAGTAGCTTAGGTCTTCTTTATAGAAACTTTACCTTCTTGATTTCTCTCATTATCCCATTCGACCTGAATCTCAAATGTTCCTTCTTCAAAAAACAATGGAAATCTTCTTCTTATAGATTCTTGCATAGGGAGATTAGAAGCTTCATCTATATGAACCCATACAGGTTTACCCTCGGTTGAGTTTTGCAACAATGTGCCGCTAAAACTAGTAGCTAAATAGTTAAAAATAATATGTCTGTCATGTTTTTCGGGATTGACATACTCATAAAGCCCTTTGTAGACAAGATTACTTACATTTAACCCTGTCTCTTCTTTCACTTCTCTAATAGCGGAATCCGTAAAACTTTCTGGAAACTCTACTTTTCCTCCTGGTGGTATAAATCCCTTGAAATGATCGTGTTGTCTATTTAATAACAGGACATAATCTCCATTCTGAACCAAACAAACAGTCCAAAATTTGTAATGAATAGATTGCTCCAGTTCCACCTAATTCACCTCGATCATCAGTCTTTAATAACTATCGGTATTAAATTTAATTTTACCTTAAAATTCCATAATATCACCAAACTAAATTAGATAAACCAGATTGATCAAAAGATAAAAAAGAATGGAGAAGAAATGAGGGATGTCGGGGATTGAACAAAGTGTTTGGTGGTTTAATCGATCCTTTCCTATCTATATAGACATAAAAAATGGCCGATTTCTAAAAATCGACCATTCTTTTTTTAAATAGCGGTCTGTTCGTATTTAAAAGATGGAACCGTTATAAATTGGTTTTATTTAATTTGAAATTCATTTCTGGATAATAAGCGTTTTTAACCAATACATTTGGACCTAGGCATTTTACTGTCGGGCAATGGCAATTTAATGAATCGGCCAGGCTTGATTTCATCCAATTATTATAGGCGACAGGCAATGACTGCTCCTTAATATTACCAAGTGGCGGAGTATCTCCAAAGTCAGTTACGATTACATCACCACTAAAGATATTTACATTTAAACGAGATCGTCCGTCAGGGTCGTTCCGAACAGTCACGTTTTTACTTGAATATAATCTTTGCAGTAATTCGAGATCTTCACTGTTTTGGCTGCATGGGTAAAAAGGCAGTGTACCAAACAGCATCCAAATGTTTTCATTACGAATATCCAGAAGATGGTGAATGGCTTTTCTTGTTTCATCCAATGAAAGTGTTTCTAAAGTAGATGCAAAAGAACTAGGGTACATAGGATGCACCTCATGCCTTTGGCAGCCCATTTCTTCAACAATTTGTTTGTGAATATGTTCTAAATGGGGGAGCGTTCTTTTATTGAGCATGGTTTCAGCAGATACGAGTACTCCCGCTTTCGTTAATGCCTGGGAATTGGTAATAATTCTATTAAATAAGACTTCTCGCTGTTCACGAGTTGGTTTTCTTTCCATCATAGCAAAACCGCCATCTATAAAATCATCGATGGTTCCCCAGTTATGTGAAATATGTAAAACATCCAAATAAGGAATAATTGTTTCATATCTCTCTAACGGAAGTGTTAAATTAGAATTTATTTGTGTTCGCACCCCACGTGAGTGTGCATATTTTAATAGAGGCTGAACATAATTTTCAACACTCTTTTTTGAGAGCATAGGTTCACCGCCGGTTATACTGATGGAACGTAAAGCAGGGATTTCTTCCAGACGGTGTAAGATTAGTTCCAAAGGCAGAGCATCAGGATCTTTCGGTTGCAGGGTATATCCAACAGCACAATGCTCACAACGCATATTACATAGAGTTGTGGTTGTAAATTCTATATTAGAAAGGGTTAGCTTTCCATATTGTTCTATATCCATATAGGTTTCCCATGGGTCATAATCCGGGCTTAAAGGCGTTGCTTTTTGTGTGCTTTTCGTGATCATCCTATTACTCCTCATAAAAATTCATATCCCATATTATGGTCATTAATTTAGAAGTATGTCAACATTCTTATAATTGAGATTCTATAAAATTATTAAAATTGAAATGGAGAGAAGACTCGGATAATAGATAAAGGGCATAAGAATATCCTATTAGCTTCAGAGAAAATAAATGATTGGGTTAAGAATGGGTAGGATATGAGGATTTAATCCCCACTCACAGAAATATTTGGTAAAAAGCGGAAAATATATAACGAATATGCTAATTTTATTTTGATGGTAGGCGTTTAATTTATACTTCGAGAGCTAAGGGAAATTTTATAAGTGATAATTCAAGATGGATTAAGAAATTAGTATCTACAATGTAACGGTAAAGTTTAACGCACTGGGGGAGCAAACATTAGGATAATCATAAGAAATTTACTATCGGTTATTATTGTTTCTGTATTAACATCCTTATTTCTTACAGGTACTTCATATATCTTAGGAGAACAAAGTGATAATGTAATTAAATTTTTTTAATTCTTGGCATTTCCATATTCATTCCTGTTTGTTTTTCTTTATGGATTTATAGCATCAATCATTGGAGAAATAATCGCTGGTCTAGTACAGCATAAAAAAGCACGACTTCTAATAAAAATTACAGTATATGGAATGTTTCTTTCGGGATTTTTATTTGTAGCAATGGAGACTAAATTTTTTGCTTATCTTGGGATTGTTGCAGCGATTTTGTATGTAGTAATAGATGAATATCTTAGAAAAAGAACAAACCTAGCTTTTACGGATTCACACTATAATAAAGGATCTGTTGGGAATGACCATATCGATTAATAGAAAAAGGATTTATTGAAATAGCAGAAGCAAAGGTAAGCTTATATGTAAAAATTGTTTTCTGCATTCGAATAGAACTACACCCATTCGAACGAGCGACCCAAATGAGGACATCTCTACTGATTCTTGCAGTGTGTTTTTTAATAAATCAATCGCTTCTTCTGTTTATTCTATACACATTAGATGTAACTATAGCATAAAAAACCTCCATTACAGAAATCTCCTTATATAAGCCTATTGTACCAATTTTTGAAGAGAATAGTTATTATTGTAAACATCATAATAAGCATTTAAAATGTGTAAAGTATTTAAAATGTTTACTATAGTAATAGAGAAAGAGAAGGGAGATTTAGAGAATGCAACAAGTTACATCTATAGAAGAATTTGATAATCAAATAAAAAGCGATAAACTAACAGTAAATATATTTACGACTACTTGGTGTCCAGATTGTAAACGACTTGATTTATTTATTGACGAAATTATTACGGAGCATCAAGATAAACAATGGTTTACAATTGATAAAGATGAATTACCCGAATTGGCAGAAAAAGAAAATGTTATGGGAATTCCGTCCTTATTAGTTTATAAAAATGGAGAAAAAATAGCTCATTTACATAGCGCTAATGCTAAAACGCCTGATCAAGTCAGAGATTTTTTAAGCAATTTCTAAAAAAGAGGTTAACCAATCATCTCTATTGCTGAGAAAAATTATCCAGGCATAAAGTAGATTAAATAAAGAGCATAACAGATTAGAATATCATATCTGTTATGCTCTTTATTATTGGCTTTATTCGTATATATTATTGCTTTTGCACCTATTTTACATAGTTTGCTTTATAAGAGAAGTAGATATGTATAGTACGTCTCAAACTAGGTTGGTCTAATATGGATGCTTCTCATTGAATGGGAATGGATTCTATAGCCAGTGAGAACGTTCTGATTAAACTTTTTGAATATAATCACTCAGTAGCGAGTGGAGAGGGATTCGATCCGCTAAGCTGTTCGCTCCCTAGAGAAGGACCTTAGCATGCAAATGAAAAATATCTATCACTATATAATGTAAATAAACGAGAATATAAGGAGTAACTGAAGAAAATAAACGGAACGAAATCTTTAAATATTGCATTTTTAATACTGATAATATCTGTCCTATCAGCTTGTGTTTCAAATCCCGATTTCGAGTTATACGAAGGAAATGCCTTACGGATAGCTGTTGTTGGAGAAAAACCGGAAGTGAAAGAAGAACAAGTGGAATTTACAGAAATTTCATTTGGAGAAATGACAAACAAAGAAATGAACTCTTATGATGCTGTCATTATTTCGGAAAATAACCTTTTGAAGCTGCTGAAAGTCAATATGCAGATGTTTACTTAAATTCTGCTATCCCTTACTTTTTTATGAGAACAAATCATTATGTCTCTTTTACTGAAAAAGATTTGGAATACGATAAAATAATGAATTGGACTTCAGGTAATAGTTATGCTGTTGGAATTTTTACAACACAAGATGATGATACATTAAAAAAGTGGGGATATGGTTTATATAATGATGAAAAAAATGATGAACATATAAAAGATGTATATTCCAGGATTTTCAAGACAATAGATGAACTAAATTCAAATGAATAATCCTAATAATATAAATTGGGGCGTTAGATCAATAATGGAGACAGCTATAGTCGGCTGTCTCCATTATTGATTTATTAGCAACAAATGTCTGGACAGAGCCCTGTTATTTAAGCTGAATTACAGTAGTATAATATTTGAAGTAATTTAGTCTAATTTATGGATTTCCTGATAATTGGATAATTCATAACAAGAATATCGACTTAATCATTGCGAAATAGTGAATTATAGGGTTAGATTATTAGTCTTATCCTCTCTATTAACAAAGTTTTAGTTTTCGCTCATTTTACCTCTATCTTTTCAGAAAAATTATTGTACAATATATAGGCATTGATTGATATTAAATGTGAAGTGAGTTGACGAAAGTGGCAGTAGACAAAAATAAGATTATTATTGATGCCAGTCTTCTGGCCGGGCGTATTATGCTGGAAAACGGAGCGGAAACGAGCCGGGTAGAGGATACAATGGAAAGAATGATTAGTACTTCACTAGGAATAAAGCATGGAACAAATGCATTTACATATGTGACAGTTAATGGAATTTTTGTGAATATAGGCTTGGACAATACGAATTTCGTTAGAATCGATAATCGGGATCATAATCTTGAAAAGGTAACGAAGGTCAATCAAATATCAAGAATGTATTCAGAAGGCCGTCTGACAATTGAGGAAGTTCTTTCGGAACTGAAAGCAGTGGATCAGGACCCGCTTGACTACCCCTTATGGTTCAGACTTATTTGTACAGCTGTATTGAGCGGAAGCGTTATGCTGATTATGAATGGCACATTTGTGGATTTACCGGCTAGTATGATTGGTGGCCTTTTGTGTTATATAACCTATTTAATTGGCTTTAAAATAATGAAAACACCATTCATAGTGGAATACATAGCTGCTTTTTTGGGTGGGATTGTTGCCTATTATATTAACAGTATAATGGGAAGTCATTTAAATTCCGTCATGATAGGGACGGTTGCACCGCTTGTACCTGGAATTGCGATGACCAATGCTATTCGCGATATGATGGCAAAGCATTATCTCTCAGGAACAATCCGGTTAGTGGAGGCTGTCTTCATTGCGGGTGCGATTGGTACGGGTATTGCTACCGTCTATTATTTATTTATCAATTAGGAGGCGGAAATAGTGAATCAGATCCTTATTCATATGGTTTTTAGCTTTCTATCATCGATATCCTTCGCAGTTATTTGTAATGTTCCGCGCAAGTCTATACCAATAGGAGGACTTGTAGGGATGTGCGGTTGGATGGGATACTGGATTTTAAGCACGGAAGGGTACGGCGTATTTCTATCCAGTATAGTGTGTTCGTTGTTATTAGCCTTTGCCGGACAAATCTCTGCACGAATTTTTAAGATGCCGCTGACTGTCTTTTATGTACCGGGACTGGTGCCAATCGTTCCGGGAATAACAGCTTTTCAGGCATTTCGTTTATTAACACTACAGGACTATGATGGTGCGCTAATCGGATTTTTAAATGTTGGTTACTGTGCAGTTGGGATTGCAATTGGACTGGTTTTATCAGATATCCTATTTAAGAGCAGTTTATATATGATTAAAAATTTCAAGATAGTTCGTTAAGGCAGTATGATAATAATCATACTGTTTTTTTAGTGGAGTTAATTAGGAGAGAAAATTATCTAGTGGAATAGGTTCCTTTAAATGAATATATGATAAAAATGGAAGAAATGTTGCTAGATTAGAAATTCATGAACCGAGCTAAATAAACAATAAAGGACGTTCCAGAAAAAGGGTTGGTTCTTTATTGTTTATTTTTTTGCTGGTTATGATAAAATTAAATTGGAATATTTTCCAATATTGCTATGCTAAATGATTTTTATTGGAGCCAAATAAGGCTTAATGATATCCATCAGGCATTCAATAAATAAAGGATCGTCATTGGCAGCTTCTATATAATGATATTTTTCACCGCCGTTTTCCATAAAAATAGTATGATTCTCAACCTGAAGTTCTTCCAGTGTTTCCAGGCAATCTACTGTAAAACTGGGAGCGAGAATGTGAATATGTTTAGAACCGCTTTTGGCAAGATGACGTAACGTTTCACTGGTTGAAGGTTCAAGCCAAGGTTCCTTACCAAATTTAGATTGATAGCATGTAATGATAGTGTGATCTGGCAATTCTTTTTTTAGAGCTTGAGTGGTTTTTAAGCATTGGTATGGATAATCGTCACCATCAGATACATATCTTTTAGGTATGCCATGATAGGACAGGACTACCGCATCAGGGTGGCCATGTTCTTTTGTGCATAGTTCAATACGCGTTTTTAATAATTTAATCCATATTGGATGATCAGGGTAGTCACGTATAAATATTACTTCCGGGATATCTCTCCATTTAGATAATGTTTGGTTCAAATGATCCCATACAGATCCTGTAGTAGTGGAGGAATATTGCGGAAATAAAGGCACGACAATTAATCGGCGCATTCCCCATTTATGCAGCTTTTCTAATTCATCCTTTATAGATGGTTTACCATAATTCATAGCAAGTGAGACTTTAATATTAGAATGTGCGAATTGTTTCTCTAATTCTTGTTTTTGTTTAATAGAGATGGTTAATAAAGGTGATCCTTCATTCGTCCATATAGATTGGTAGAGCTTTGCGGTTTTCGGCGGCCGTGTTCTCAGAATAATTCCGTGCAGGACAGGCATCCATTTCCACCTAGGTAAATCAATTACTCTACTGTCACTTAGAAATTCTTTTAAATACGAACGTACAGAGGACGTGGTTGGTTGATCAGGTGTACCCAAGTTAACTAAAAGAATAGCTGTCTTTTCCATATCCATTCTCCTGCCGTATAATAATATTGTTATTATTATTTTAATATATATATAATTTATATTACAAAAACTTTTTGTACAAAAACGTACTATTTGACTCAATTGTTACAGTCCCAGATAAAAGGAGTGTGTATATTGCTTGTTCTAAATCAAAAAATACTCGCAAAGACCATTCGGATGATGGAACGTAAGATGGTACAGGCCTCCTTCCTGAAACCTAGTATAAAACCTAACGTTGAAAGGGAGGAGCGGTTGATTGAAACAAATTTAGGAAATACTCGCGTCATTACATATCGGCCAAACCGGAATACAGAGGGACCATTACCCGTTTTTGTGAATATGCATGGCGGTGGATTTGTGATGGGAAGTGCTGAATTGGATGATGCGTGGTGTCCTGTGATAGCGGACCGAGCCAGTTGTTTAGTAGTGAATATTGATTATCATCTGGCACCAGAATACAAATTTCCTGCTGCAATATATGAATGCTATGATATTCTGAAATGGCTTTATGAGAACCCCAATGTCCTTCAGGTAGACAATAAGCGAATAGCAGTTGGGGGACATAGTGCAGGTGGGAATTTAGCAGCTGCTCTTTGTTTGCTGAACAAGGAGAGAGAGCAGATTCCTTTAGTGAAGCAAATCCTTAATTATCCACCGCTGGACCTTGCTACTGATCCGGACCTGAAATTCAAGCATAAAAAAGCCATACCACCCAGACTGGCAAAACTGTTTAATGAATCCTATTTAAAATCAATGAAAGATGCGGAAAACCCATTGGTCTCTCCTGTATATGCTGAGGATTTGGAAGACTTGCCGCCTGCTTTAATCATCACTGCTGAATTTGACTCTCTTGCAGATGAAGCCGACTACTATGCAAGCCAGCTTGAAGAAGCTGGGGTGACAGTCAAGAAGAAGAGGTACATGGAAGCTGCACATGCATTTACTCATACAGGTGAATTGAAACAGGCTGAAGAGGCATGGCACTTAATTAGTGATGAATTAAAAGAGGCCTTTTCCTAGATTAATGCTGGGCTTACGCTGTCCTGATGATTTTTGATAAATCTATATAAATAAATCGAAAAACAATGGCGGTTCAATTCATTTAGAGTTGGACTGCTTCTTTTTATAAGCGCATATCCTTAAACATATTTATTAAAAAAGTTCATAATAATGTTATTAAATGGATATATATACATGAATGATGGATTTTATTAATAATAAGGCTGTTTTGTATAGTTTGTGCCCTGTATAAATGGGTATAATTGATTTAAGGATAATATTGGAAATTATCTCTATTGGTTCCATTGGCTTGAATCAGGAAAAGATTTAGGATTTAATAAACGCGTGGAACAAATGTTTATTTCAAAAAAATCTAATTATAAAACAGTTGGAATGTTGAGAAATGCATAAAAAGACCTTGATATGTGTGATCACCTTAAAGAGATATCTAAATATTTTTCATATCTTTGCTTTTCAATGTTCAGTTCATATATTCTAATAAAATCTACTGTAAAATTAGGGTACGGTTTCAACTCTCTATCTGCTATTTTTTCCATTTCTATTAGTTCTTTTTTAGAGAGCCCAGTAGAAATATTTCCACCGTATTTTTCTTTCCCCAGAGTTAAGTGAGGTACAAAGGCATCAAGTTCAAAATACTGTTTTATTAAGTCTTCTGACGGTGAAATCTCATTAATGATTTTTTGATGCAATTTGTGTAAGTTAGTTGAGTTAACACTCAAATATAAAACGCTATCTCCAAAATAGTTGGGCTTATCTAATGATACTTGAAAAGGTTTGAAGGTATCGCATACGGTTTGTACCTTATCAATCCATTGTTTATCTGGAGTTAGTCCTCCTTGTGCTTTCAATGTTATGTGTGGTTCTACACCCGATTGTTTAATCCATTTACTTTGAAAATGCTCAATACGTTCCAAATATTCTTCAGGTGGAACAATCCCTATAAAATACTCCAAATTCATTCTTCTTTACACCCTTATTTTCAGTTTTAATTATTTTAACAGAAAATTCCGAACATGCAAATGGAATTATTACGTGAAAAACAACAGCCATAAAAAAGATGCTATTCATATACTTTTAATGAGACAAAGAAACTTTAACTGTCTCGAAGTTTAAGACTTTAATATAAAATTTGTATTCAATTATATCTTCAATAGTCCTTATGAGGATTAGCTTCTAAAATGTTATATACCGATAATCAACCAGTCTATTCATATACTTTACAGATGTCATAAATAATAAAAGATGGGAGAGGGTTATTGTGCCTGGCTGTAGTAACGATTTTTATATAGCAATTGGCGGTAATATTGTTGCTCAGATAGAATTTGTGGCAGATGAGCAAGAGGTATCTGAACAAGGGAGTATCATCATTAATCATACATTAGTTGCAAATAGCTACAGGGGGAAAGGTTTGGGCAAGGCATTAGTAAACCGTGTAGTATTGCATGCAAGAAATGAAAATAAATATATTAAGCCCGTTTGTCCATTTGCAAAAATGATGCTTGAAAATAAAAAAGAATATCAGGATGTTTTAATGTAATCCAATAATCTAAAATGTACACACCTATTTCACTTCCTTATTTGCAAAAGTAAGGATTTTTGTTTTTAAAATATGGATATACAAAATCTGTTTGGGCCGAGGTACTTCTTGTTTTGCTGACATTAAAGAGGCTTTCACCCCTTTATGTTAATGATTTGTTATTTCGAATACAGATTTTTACGAAAAGCAGAAATAGTAGATATTCCGTCCTCCAAAAAGTATGATAAAAGTATAGAAATAACAAAATATGGCGATGCATGGAGTGGGAGTGTGAATAGGTAATGAAAGTAATAGGATTATCAGGTTCCATAATTGGTGAAAAAACACCTAAATCAGTGGAAGAGGTATTGGCAGCTGTAAACAAAATAGATAATCAATTAGATACAGAATTAATAGATCTTAGAAATTATAATGTGGAATTTGTAAGAGGCATTCCTTTTTCATCCTATAATCAGGATACCCGAACGGTAGTCAATAAACTAAACGATGCGGATATTATAATAATTGGTACACCCATTTATCAGGCGTCGATACCGGGTGTTCTAAAAAATCTATTTGATCATTTAGCTCCGGATTGTTTTAAAGGAAAAGTGGTAGGAATTGTTACGAATGGAGGATCTGAAAAACACTTTTTAGTAACTGAGTACCAATTAAAACCGATATTATCTTATTTCAAAGCGATAATACCATTTAATAATGTATTTTTACATACAAGCTGCTTTGGACCTGGCAATAAAATTGTAAATGAAGAGGAGAATAATAGGATCCAAGCATTGGCTCAGGAAGTTATTGATTTAAAGGAGATTCACTAAATTTTATCAGATCCTCTAACTAAATGTGAATGAGAAAAATGGTATCTGCATTCCTAGCATTTCAATAGAATATAGAGCATTCAAGATAAAGATAGGAGTAGACGACTTACTAAGACATAAAAAAGTAAGAGATTTTCTTCCTACAGAGAATTGGATGAAGAGATTGAATTGATTTTTAAACTGCTCAATCTCTTTTTCATTCAATTTATATGAAAGGGTTAATTGTGTTTATTAAAATCAGATGAATAGTTTGAAATATCGCTTATTAATGATTTATCTTCATTGATATCCAATGTACGAAGTTTCATAATTAAATGTACGCGTCGTTTATAAAAATCTTTGTGTGATATGGACCGGTTATCATAGTACATTTGATAATTTTTTCTCAATTCATTTAATAATTCATTATATTTTTTTTGAGCGCACACTATATCACCTTCTTTCCTCATGATGTTATATTTAAATAATATCACAAAAGATTCTGTTAATTCACCGTTAAAATTTTTCCACATTCAAAATATTATGTAAATTATAACCCTTAAGACTAATGGTTAGTATCAAGTTCCTGTTAAAGGTAGAATCCTATTTAGAATTAGACCGAGATTGTTTATAGTAAAAATTGTATCACGACGAATTTCCTTTCGTAGGTTCCAACCTTCGCATAGAATGACATTCAAAAAAGCTTCAGGTAATGATAAATGGTCTAAAATAGACCATGATATCAAAGAGAAAAACTTACTGCCTTTTAAAGAGAGGCGAGGCTGGGACAAGTATTTCAGTTAATGATAAACCCAAACTATTAGGTGATATTTCAATTGGATATTCGCCGGCTAGGTTGCGTTTTAATTGTCTTCAATAGAAAGGTTCATTCTGCATACGATTATTCATATCAAGTGGAATGGAACGGAAGCCACTCGACTCCTTGGGAAGTAGAGGAGGCTTAAGACCCAGCAGGCTCAGCCGAGGAAGCGCCCAATGGAACAGACTTTTTTCTCAAACTTAACTCTTTAATGAGCAACAAAGTCTAGTAAGATTAATTTAGATATCGTTCGTCTACAGGATTGTTTTCAAGTTATTTCCCAGCCTCGTTTTTTTATTTGCTTATCTATAATACTCTCACAGCGAACGATTATGATTATTGGAATTTAGATGATAGAAGAATGAAGATTTAATATAGGACGGTTCTCTTCAACGATTTAATGTGGTACGTAAATATAATTTGTCTAAAAAGGCAGTGCAACAGGCCATAAATGACTGCCGCACTGCCTTTTAAATAGATTTGTATCATAAATGTTATTTCTAAAGTGGATTTTACGAATCATTGTTTACTTCGGAATAAGCTCCTAGAAATTGAGCTAACACTTCTTTGTTTTGAGATATATCTGCGAGTGTATAGCCATCTAATACGTTTAAAAAAGCATACAATGCTTTATTTAAAATACCTCTCAACGTACAAACAGGAGAGATGGGACATGTATTATGATCAGAAAAACACTCAACTATGTTAAAATCTTCTTCAGTTTTTCTTACTAAACCCCCGATATTGATTTCATGAGGTTTCATTGCCAGTCTCATGCCGCCATTACGCCCACGTATTGTTTCTATATAACCTAACTTGCCCAGCTGGTATATAATTTTCATTAAATGATTTTTGGATATGCCATAGGCATCAGCAATTTCTTTTATATTTACTAATCGATCGGGATGACTTGCCAAGTACATAAGCACCCTGATGGAATAGTCACTGAAATTTGTTAATCGCATAGTCACGCCCCGCTTCAGATTATCTACTCATCTTTAATACTACCATACATAAATAGGCTTCCAAAGAAAGTTCACAGAAAAGATGTATCTGAAATATTGCTTTTACTTTCCAATAGAGTAAAATTAAAGATGTATTTCAAATACATCTTTAAAAGGGGATTTTTATATGTTGTCTACTCAAACAATCGAAATTGTGAAATCAACTGCACCAATATTGGAAACAAGGGGTAAGGAAATAACTACGGTATTTTATAAAACGATGTTTGAAGCACATCCTGAGCTTTTGAATATTTTTAATCATGCAAATCAAAAAAGAGGCAGACAGCAGACTGCATTAGCAAATACGGTAACAGCTGCGGCCTATTATATCGATCAATTGGAAGTGCTTCTGCCGGTTGTAAAACAAATTGCACATAAACACCGTAGTTTAATGATTAAACCTGAGCATTATCCGATTGTAGGAAAATATTTATTGTTGGCTATTAAAAAAGTATTAGGTGATGCGGCTACAGATGATATTTTAAAAGCGTGGGAAGAGGCCTATGGGGCAATCGCTGATATCTTCATAGGGGTTGAACGTGAAATGTATGAAGAAGCGGAAAATAAGGTTGGTGGTTGGAGAGACTATCGAGAATTTGAAGTCATAAAGAAAGTGAGGGAAAGTGACGGTATTACTTCCTTCTATTTAAAACCAACCGATGGGCTGGCAATACCCGAATTTGAACCGGGCCAATATATAACTGTTCGGGTTCAAATTCCAGGAGAACAGTTTATGATGAATCGCCAATATAGCTTAACGAATGTATCCAATGGTGAATACTATCGAATTTCTGTAAAAAGTGAAAGTATGCATGACAATCCTGATGGTAAAGTATCTAATTACCTGCATAAGGAAGTTTGTACGGGTGATATAGTACAACTAACGGTACCAGCGGGAGATTTTACTTTAGAAGAGGACACCGAGCCAATTACCTTTATAGCTGCCGGAGTAGGGATAACGCCATTTATTAGTATGTTGAATACACTTTATAAACAGGAATCATTAAGAAAAATTACTTTGATACACGCGTTTAAAAACAGGAAGCTTCAAGCATTTGCTGATGAGCTCTCCATGTTAAACAGGCAAATGCATGATATGACAATCAACTTTTATAATGAAGAAGCTGATGTAATCGAGGAGAATTATAAAATAGGCAGAATCAATGAAGAGGTATTGAGGCAATTAGATCAGAATGGAATTTTCTATGTTTGTGGCCCAGTCGAATTTATGCAAGGTGTCACTCAAATGCTTTATAAACTAGGCGTACCGCAAGAAAAAGTACGGTTTGAATTTTTTGGACCTTCCATGAAAATCGAAACAGTAACAGAAAAAGTGTGAAAAAAACATGCTGGGAAGTTTATTCCTGGCATATTTTTTATAAATTCCTCGTCTGTTAAACTCTTTGTTGTGAAAATCAGCAGAGAATATGTTTTGTCTCCGTAACTCACCATGATTTTATTATTCTATAACGATCCCAAACATTACTAAAAGTGTGCGCTGAATTGATTGGTTTAATAGATTAAAAGAGGGGAGGATGGTAAAGGAATATACAGAGATAAAGATTATAAAAAACAATAAGAAGAATTCCTCAAGCACCTTTAGTGCGTTTGTTGATCAGGTATTAATTACCGTCATTTGTTTAGTGAAAGACATTCAAATGAAGTGCCTAAGGATTAATCTAATACTTCTTGCCTTAAATCGGTATGTTCAGAGACACAACTATCTCAGCTGGTTAACCCTAAATGATTAATCTGCAGCTGTACACAAAAACCAGGTTTCTTTTAGTCTATATGTACATTTCATATGTTTGCATTGACATTTCATAAAGGTAGCTGATTGAATGGCTAGATAGTCAGTATACTTAATAAAAGGATCACCCGATAAAATCAGTCTCTATTCATATCGGTTAATAATTTGGTGTCGTGTATAATATGTACCGTAGCGAAACAAGAATTTCAATTGTAATTGACTCTCATTGATACAGAAATAATAAACAGTGTTAGTCGAATTTGACTCTTTTTTATAATTAATTGATAAAGAGCTTGCAACATTTTCTATATAATGTTCCATTTCCATCCGTTTAATTATGTGGCTGCCTAATAATTTCTGTTTCTTAAACGAATCTAATCTGTCTAATAGTTCCTTCTTTATTAGTATACAATCTTCCATATTTATAGGTAATCATCCCCTGTTTTTTTTGAATTTATTCATAAAAAAAGCCAGAAAAGGACAAATTTATTAATCCTTTCCTGACTTATGTATGGTTCTATGCCCACTCATTGCTATCAGTTATTTTATTAAGATGTTACAGATAACTTTATCGCAGATGGGGGTTATTGTCAATCAACCAATCAACTTTGCAAAATGAAAATAATATAGCTAGTATCTTTCTCGAAATTCCAAAAAGTAAATTTATCGATTATTTTGGTGTTTAAATAGTTCTCGAAGTTTCTTTTATGCTCTATTATCAAACGTTTCTCCAAATCCCGCTTCGCGATCGTTAATTGTTCAGTAAAGCCGAACTTGATCAATTCCTTTTCGATCGGAACCATTATACCTTTTCGGACAATCATCAGCTGCCGCTTATTGAGCATAGTTGAATAGATTTCCACTGGTTCTTTTTGAGCAAGCTTGGTAACCTTCGCTAATTCTCGTTCGACTTTCTCTCTATTTCTATAATCACTGATGCTCGTTGCTGTTTTTGATAGCGTAATAATAAACATGCCAGTCGAAGTTTGCAAATTCCAATCATAAAAGAATTCATCAACTTTTGTTCCTAATGCTGCTTCAATATAGGAGGTGATGTCTTTGATTATGGTTTCCATGAGAAGGTCCCGGTTCTTTTGCACGTAAACTTCACCATCTTGATTAGCCAATAAGGATTTCTCCATAGGGGAAAGGAAATCGGCAAGATGCACAGCAAGAGTAGGAGACGATAACGTACAAATAACGTGGCTGGGGCCCCGTCCGAAGGTTTCTCTTAGCATTCTTCCTATATAACTGCTAATGTCTTTTTCGGCTTTTGTTATTTCCATATCATGCACCTCAGGCTTTGTGACTTTCTTATCATTTATCCCTAAGTAATTTTTTTAAAACATCAGACAAAGACTTATTACAGGGGATTTTAGTCTGAATTAAAAGATTAAAGTCAACGAAAACATCTAGAAACGATTAGGACATGAGAGGGGTGATTGGTCAAACTTTGGCGCTGCGGAAATAATATTTAATATTATCAAATGTGCCGGGAAGTTTTCTTCCCGGCACATTTGTTTTATACGGCTTCATCTGCAAACTGGCTGTTATAAAGATCCGCATAGAAACCATTTTGTCTCAGCAACTCATCATGAGTACCTTGTTCAATGACGGTTCCTTTATTCATTACTAGAATTAAATCTGCATCTTTAATCGTGGATAAACGGTGAGCGATCACAAAGCTTGTACGATTTTCCATTAAGCGATTCATCGCTTTCTGAATAAAGATTTCAGTTCTTGTATCAACACTGCTTGTTGCTTCATCCAAGATTAGAATAGAAGGGTTTGCTAAAATGGCACGAGCTATTGTAAGCAATTGTTTTTGACCCTGTGATATATTGGATGCTTCTTCATTTAATTCAGTTTCATATCCTTCTGGCAATGTACGAATAAAATGATCGGCATGAGCTGCTTGGGCTGCTTCAAAAATTTCTTCACGAGTGGCACCTTCACGACCATAGCCAATATTATCTGCAATGGTACCATTAAAGAGCCATGTATCCTGAAGAACCATACCGAATAATCCATGGAGATCTCCGCGTTTCATTTCTTTAATATCGACACCATCAATTTTTATGCTTCCGCCATTTAATTCATAAAAACGCATTAACAGGTTAATCATTGTTGTTTTACCTGCACCGGTCGGACCTACTATGGCTACTTTTTGCCCTGGTTTGACATCAAGATTCATATCTTCAATCAATAGCTGATCCTGCTTATATCCGAATGCAACATGATCAAAAACCACATGTCCTTTTGGATGAGAAATCATTTGTGGATTCGTTGTTTCTGCTTCCTCCTCCTCCTCATCTAGCAGTTCAAATACACGTTCTGCAGAAGCAACAGTAGATTGAATAATGTTAGCGATATTCGCCGTTTGAGTAATCGGTTGTGTGAATTGGCGTGCATATTGTATAAAAGCCTGTATATCACCAACTGTTATTCTTCCGTTTGTAACAAAAATACCGCCAACTACACATATGAGTACATATCCGATGTTTCCGATAAATTGCATGAAGGGCATAATTACACCTGAAATAAACTGTGCTTTCCAGGATGATTCGTATAATTTTTCATTTATTGCCTCAAACTCTTCCAAAGCTTTTTCCTCTTGGCCAAAGGCTTTCACGACCTCATGTCCAGTATAGATTTCTTCAACATGGCCACTTAAATTTCCAAGTGATTTTTGTTGGCCAGCAAAGTAGGTTTGAGATTTTTTGGCTACAAATACAGCGACTACTCCGCTTAAAGGTAATGTTAAAAGAAGAATTCCTGTCATAACCGGGCTGATCGACAGCATCATAATAATAACACCAATAATCGTTACTACACTGGTAATAAGCTGTGTTAAGCTTTGTTGTAAGGTAGTGCTGATATTATCAATATCATTCACAATCCGGCTTAAAGTTTCACCTGTAGTTGTTCCATCAAAATACTTTAAAGGCAGCCGAGATACCTTAGCTTCAGCTTCTTCTCTTAATGTAAATACCGTATTTTGAGCAACGCTTGCCATAATATATTGCTGGATAAAGGCGAAGATTGAGCTAAACAAATATAAGGCGCCGAGTAGGAAGAGAATTCGAATGATATACTCAAAATCGATGCCTGCGCCAGGAATACCTGACATTTTTTCCATAATGCCTTCAAATATTTTGGTTGTCGCTTTACCTAATACTTTTGGGCCGACAATGGTGAAAACCGTACTGAGGATTGCAGCCAGCAATACAGTTAAAAGGCGAAATTTATAAGGTGCTAAATAACGAATTAATCGTTTTAACGTACCCTTAAAATCTTTTGCTTTTTGTATCGGTGCTCCTGGACCACCTGGAGGACCAAATCCCGGATTTGATTGTCTTCTTGTCATTCTGCTCATGCAATCTCCTCCTCAGAAAGCTGTGACTTCACAATTTCTTGATAGGTTTCACATGATTTTAGTAATTCTTCATGTGTACCAATTCCCATAACATTTCCTTCATCCAATACAATGATACGATCGGCATCCATAACCGTAGATACACGTTGGGCAACCAATAAAACCGTTCCTTCCGTGGTTTCACTTTTTAAAGCTTTCCGCAGCTTAGCGTCCGTTTTGAAATCCAGTGCAGAAAAGCTGTCATCAAACATATAGATTTCCGGTTTTCGAACCAAGGCTCTCGCAATGGACAGACGTTGCTTTTGTCCTCCGGAAATATTTGTACCGCCCTGAGAAATAGGAGAGTCAAAGCCTTCCTTCATATTAGAAACAAAATCATAGGCTTGTGCGACTTTTGCAGCATGGATGACTTCCTCATCACTGGCATTCTCATTTCCGTAGAGGATATTTTCCTTTACGGTACCGGTGAATAAAACAGCTTTCTGAGGAACTAGACCAATTCGGTTACGTAAATCCACTAATTCCAGTTCCTTAATATTGATTCCATTTAGATAAATACTGCCTTCAGTCGGTTCATAAAAACGAGGAATCAGCTTTAATAATGTTGATTTCCCAGAACCAGTTCCGCCGATAATGGCTGTAACCTCACCAGGACCAGCGCTAAATGAAAGGCCTTTTAAGGCAGGTTCTTCGGCACCTGGATAGCTGAATGTAACATTCTTAAATTCCAGGTAGCCAGTTTTAGTTGGTTTAGCTTCATGTTTAATTGGCTCATCTTTAATAGTGGGCTTAATCGCCAATACTTCATTAATACGAGCTGCGGAAGCAGAAGCACGAGGAATCATGACAAACATCATGGAAAGCATAACCATGGAAAACATAATTTGCATGGCATATTGAATAAAGGCCATTAAATCACCGACCTGCATATCTCCATGATCAATCCTGATTGCACCAAACCAAACAACCGCAATGGTTGTATAGTTCATAATCAGCATCATGAGCGGCATAAGTGTAGCCATTAATTTATTCACTTTGATAGTAGTGTCTCTTAAGTCTTTGTTGGCCTTCTTAAAACGTTCCTTTTCAAAATTGATCCGATTAAAGGAACGAATGACACGGACACCAGTCAAATTTTCGCGAATGACACGGTTTACAGCATCCAATCTGCGTTGAACCAGTTTAAATAGAGGGACGCCTTTCCAGATGACAAAAAGAATAACGCCCAATAAGACCGGAATCGCAAGGATGATAACCCAGGATAGTTCGGGATCTTTTGAAAAGGCCATAATAATGCCACCAATAGCCATTAAAGGTGCCATTATCATCATTCTAAGGATCATGTTAAGGACCAATTGTACCTGTGTTATATCATTGGTTGTTCTTGTAATTAAGGAAGCAGTACCAACTTGTTCAAATTCATGAAGTGAAAAATTCTCAACATGGGAGAATACTCTGGAGCGAAGATTTTTGCCAAATGACATGGATACTTTGGCGCTGAAGTAACTTGCCGTAATAGAGCAAAGCGTACCAACTGCAGCAACCAAAAGCATAAATCCGCCAATTTTCCATATGTATGGTATGTTCTGATTAATGACACCTTTGTCGATGATGTCAGACATCAATGTGGGTAAGAATAATTCTGATAATGACTGTATAAATACCAATGCGAATATAAAAACAATCGGTAATTTATACGGTGCTAAATAGCGAAACAATTTCCTCAAAAATTAACAACTCCTTAATACTGATTTTCATTAAAAAACTCATACACTTTGGTTAATAATCGGGTGAGTTCCTTACTATCATCTAATCCGATATATTCCTCTAGAAGGGTAAAAGTTTGATGTAATTTAGCAAGTGCTGCATCTGCTACAGAATCTCCCTCACATGTTAATGTAACCAGTACCACCCTGCGATCATTTTTATCAATTCTGCGGGTAATTAGGTTATGCTGTTCCAGCTTATTTAAAATGGGGGTAACAGATGGCATTTTAACATTTAACTGCTTGCTGATCTCGGATACCTTAATCTCGGTAATATGTTGAGTTTTTTCTTTGATACATGTCAAAACTCTTATTTCACTTGGTTTATATCCTTTTATTGTTTTCTTTTCCCAATCCAATTTGTCAAACTGTGTAAAAGCCCTGATCAATTTTTCAACTGATCGGTCTTTGTTAACTGTCATACCTCCACCTCTAAAACAAAGTCTTCCTAATAGTTAAGTAACCAAATTAAAAGCAAATAAAATTATATTTATATAATATATACAAGTCAATATAGCTATACAGTTTCAGAAAGTGTAAAATATGACAAATTAAATACGATGGTTTTGTAGGTCTGTTAAATAAAAGAAATAGGAAATGAAAAAATGTATAATGTATAAAACATATTAAATTCAGCTTAAAATCCCAATGTTTTACATAATTAGGATTGTCTTTATATCAGTTCTTCGGTAACGTTATATATAGAAGCTAAACTCAGGAGGAAGAAAGTTTATGAAAGAAAGAAAACAGAAGGGGAGTTATAAACGCTTTTTTCGGTTATTGCATGCAACGAACCCTTCATATGGAAGACTTGGTTTTGCACTCGGTCTGAGTATTATTACTACCCTTATTGGGTTGCTCATTCCATTGTTAACAAAGGAATTGGTAGACGGCTTCAGTATGTCTTCATTATCTAAAAGTCAGATTCTCATAATTGTATTGGTGTTTATTGCTCAAGCTGGTTTAAGTGCATACGCGACCTATGCACTTGGATATAATGGTCAAAAAATCATTGCAGGCTTGCGGGATTTATTATGGAAAAAGTTGATTAAGCTGCCTGTATCGTACTCTGACAAATATGGTTCAGGGGAAATGATTAGCAGATTAACAAATGACACAATGGTCGTCAAAGAATTGATAACTACCCATTTAGTTGGGGCTATTACTGGAATGATTTCAGTTATTGGGTCTATAACGATATTATTTATCATGAACTGGAAATTAACCCTGTTAATATTTATTGTTTTCCCAATAGCAGCCATGATTTTAATACCAATTGGCCGAATTATGCTTAATATCTCGAAGGAGACCCAAGCTGAAACTGGTAGATTTACAGGGGTATTAAATCAGGTCCTACCTGAAATCCGCTTAGTCAAGGCATCCAATGCAGAAGAAATTGAATATAATAGGGGAATGTCAGGTGTAAACCGGTTGTTCGCTCTTGGTTTAAAAGAAGCGAAGACCCAGTCTCTTGTTTCACCAATTATCACATTAGTGCTAATGGCTGCTCTAGTAGGAATTATTGGGTATGGCGGTATGCAGGTAGCGAGCGGAATTATTACAGCAGGTTCGCTTGTAGCTTTTATTCTTTACATTTTTCAAATTATTATGCCTATGGGGCAAATTACGACATTTTTTACTCAATTGCAGCGTTCGATGGGAGCAACCATGAGAATAATTGAAATCCTGAATGAAAAAGAAGAGGATTTACTCAAAGGGAAAGAACTAGTAAAAGCAAATGTCGATATCGTTCTCGATGATTTATCATTTGGATATGCAGAGGAGTCTTTAATTCTTCGTCATTTAAATGCAAAGATTGAAGCGGGAAAAGTAACAGCGATTGTTGGACCAAGCGGTGGAGGGAAGACGACTCTGTTTAAATTGCTTGAACGCTTTTACGAACCAAGTGAGGGATCAATCAGGATAGGTGAAATTCCTATCGGTGAATACAATTTGCAATCATGGCGGAAGCATATTGGGTATGTATCTCAAGAAAGCCCGCTGTTGGCAGGTACGATCCAGGATAATATATGTTATGGTTTGGAAAGGGAAGTCACCTCCGCTGAACTGGAGCAAGCAGCTGAAATGGCTCATGCACTTGAATTCATTCAGCAGCTTCCAGAAGGATTCCAAACGGATGTAGGGGAGAGGGGATTGAAGCTGTCAGGAGGACAGCGCCAACGAATTGCGATAGCAAGAGCGTTATTGAGAAATCCAAGTATTCTAATGCTAGACGAGGCCACATCAAGTTTAGACAGCCAGTCTGAACAAATCGTGCAGGCTGCATTAAATAAACTAATGGTAGGGAGGACGACAATCGTTATTGCCCATCGATTATCAACCGTCGTCAATGCCGATCAGTTGTTATTTATTGAAAAAGGTGAAATTACAGGTAGAGGAACACATGAAGAATTAATGCAAACTCACAAGCTCTACCATGAATTCGCAACACAGCAATTAAAAATTAATGAGAATTTAAAAGAGAAGGCATAAATTGCACAAAGCATAACAATTTTTTTTGATATTTAAGAATGAACAACTAGCTAAACGAAACCAAAACGCGCTTAGAAATATTTTACTAAGCGCGTTTTGGTTTTTTTAAAAGCAATTTTACTATTATTTAAGGGTTATAAACCTGTAAATAGAATCAAAACGCCCAATTCCCATTTCGGAATATGGCCTCACGTGTACCATCAGGCAATTCTCCATCAATGTCCATATCAGCTGAACCAATCATAAAGTCCTCATGCACTTGGCTGATATTTACCCCATACTTATGCAATTGTTCGATATTCATTTCTTCTCCACCTTCGAGGCAAAATGGATATCCAGCTCCAATGGCGAGGTGGTTAGAAGCATTTTCATCAAATAACGTATTATAGAATAAGATATTTGATTCAGAGATCGGTGAATGGTGAGGTACCAGCGCAATTTCACCCAGGTATTTAGCTCCTTCATCAACATTGATAAGATGATTTAAAATTTTATTTCCTTTTTTTGCCACGGCATTTACGATTCTTCCTTCTTCAAATGTTAACGTAAATTCATCAATTACATTGCCGCCATAAGCTAACGGTTTTGTGCTTGAAACCGTGCCATTTACTCCATTTTTTAAAGGAATCGTAAAT
Organism: Pradoshia sp. Z3_51; assembly: GCF_058215915.1. Classification (NCBI taxonomy): domain Bacteria; kingdom Bacillati; phylum Bacillota; class Bacilli; order Caryophanales; family Bacillaceae; genus Pradoshia; species Pradoshia sp. Z3_51. The sequence goes on from NZ_JBZAJC010000002.1 coordinate 527,483, forward strand.
ACTTCTTCAGTAGGCATATTGGCTACGAATTCTTTGCCGGTTGAGTCTTTAGCTCCTGCTGCGCACCACTTATGTTTCTCGGAAAGTTCAATTCTTAAATCCGTACCAGGTGCTTTATAGTGTATGTATTTATATTTTTTGTTATTTAAATAATCAGCTTTACTGATTAATGTATCAAGATGCTCCTCCCATGCTTGGATAACATTTTCCTGATCAACACGGACTGAAGAAAAGATGGCATCCCAAAGTAAATCTAAGCTGTTTTCTTGTCCGGGGAATATTTTTTTGGACCAACCCTCACCTGCAGCAGCAACGACTGTCCAACTGATCTTATTGGACTGCATTGCTTCGCGTAAATTATTGAGAGCCTTACCTGCAGCCTTTTGAAAATTAGCGATCCGATTTGAGTCGATCCCATTCAGTAAATCCGGATCTTGAGAGACAATCGTTATAAAAGTTGCACCTCTTTCAACCATTTCGTTTCTGGAGGCAGCCATCCATGAAGGAAATTCAGTAAATGCCTCGTCAGGTGCCAGCAAATATTTCGTTCGGTTAATTTCTTCATCACTCCATTCCACAAAAACCTGCTTTGCACCTGCTTCATAGGCTTTTTTAACAAGTTTACGTGTAAATGGTGCAGTTTCAATAGTGGATATGATGAATACAATTTGATCCTTTTGTACATTAGCAGCTTTCTTAACAGTCAAGTCAGCATAACGATCTAATTTTTCTTCAAAATTATTCATGGATTAATCCTCCCCATACAATATTATTTACTATAAAAGTATATCATCTAGATATCAGAAAATATCAAAAATTTATTGGGATAAAAATATAGAGCTGGATCTATATGAAATCCAGCTCTATATAGCATTTTTATTAATGTCCTCCTAAGAAGACCAATTGAATAAGGAATAGTACACCAAAGATGTAAACAAGAGGTGGAACTTCTTTCGCTTTGCCACCAACTAATTTCAAGATTGGATAAATAATAAATCCAAATGCGATTCCAGTAGAGATACTTGAAGTTAAAGGCATCGCAAGAATAATAACAAATGCTGTAAAAGCTTCATCAAACTCAGACCATCTAATCTTTGATATACCTTCCATCATAAAGCACCCAACAATAATTAAAACAGGAGCTGTAATGGAAGCTAAGTTTGAGATGGCTCCAATAAATGGTGAGAAGAATAATGCTAAGCTGAACAATATAGCAACAACTACTGCTGTTAAACCAGTACGACCACCGGCAGCAACACCTGTACTTGATTCTACATATGCTGTTGAAGGACTTGTACCAAAAGCAGCACCAACAGTAGTAGCGATAGAATCACCAAGGAAAGCTTGCTTTGCCCTAGGAAACTTACCGTCTTTTAATAATCCGGCCTGTTCGGATACAGCCACCATTGTACCTGTTGTGTCAAAAATCGTTACGAGTAGGAATGAAAATACAACGGCGTATAAGCTGTTAGTGAATACACCACCGAGATCTAAATCAAAAAATGCTATTCCTTCTGGAAGTGAAGGGAGTAATTGCTTGGCTGTAATGTCCAGCATGCCTGTAAAATAGCCAATAATTGCTGTAATAATCATTCCAATAAACAAAGCACCAGGTACTTTTCTTACCATAAGAATAAGGGTAATGAATAAACCGGCAATTGTTAATAATGGAACAGGAGCAGTTAAATCACCTAAACCAACAAGATTGCTTTCGTTTGCGACAAAGATTTGTGCTTGTTTAAAACCAAGAAACGCTATGAATAAACCAATACCGGATGTAATTCCATATTTAATAGAAAGAGGGATGGAATTAATGATCTTTTCACGTAAATTACTAAAACTTAATAACATAAATAAAAGTCCGGCGATAAATACTGCGCCTAAAACCACTTGATAGCTAAGTCCTTGTGTCGCAACAACACTCGTAAAGTAAGCGTTTATTCCCATAACTGGCGCAACGGCGATTGGGTATTTTGCATACAAGCCCATAATTAAAGTACCAATTACTGCCGAGATAATGGTAGCAATAAATACCTGATTAAAGGGAATTCCTGAAGCGGAAAGGATTGCCGGGTTAACTATTACAATGTACACCATTGTAAAGAAAGTAGTTATACCAGCTAAAACTTCCGTTTTAACAGTAGACCCGTTTTGGCTAATTGAGAAAAATTTGTCTAACAATTCGTATACCTCCATCTATTCACCTTTAAAAAAGCGAACGTTTTTGACGACATTTAATATAATATTCGCTTTTAGGTTATTTTTCAACCACAAATTAATAATTATATTAATTATTTGCAATAACTACTTATAATATGAGGATTAAAGAGAGGCTTTATCCTAGTTATGAGGTTGATATTTAAAACATTATCATACTAAAACTGATTGTTAGTATTAGAAGTCATTATGAATAGTGCTTCAACATTTCAGGACTTTGATTTGTAAATGGTTGATGTTACTTTTGTGACTTCTGTATAGGTTGAAATACAAAGTAGACTGTGACCAAAAAACAAAAAGAAATTTATGTGAATAAATTAAAAATATATAAAAATTAGTAGATGAAAATATTTACATTTTTCATATCGGGAGTATTATTATCAAAGTTTCTAATTTCTAAATCGCTTAAGCATAATTGCGCGGGGGACCCATTGTGTTCTGGGGTGAATCCATTATGGTAGGGCTACTCAGTAGGCACGAATCCGACAGCTAACTCCTCAGCGTTTTATGAGAAGGAAGGTGGAACTTGTGAGACGAAACTAATATAACGTCTGCAGGTCTATTTATTGATGGCTTGCAGGCGTTTTTTGTTGATCAAGCTATTAATTTATTAATTTCTTAATAATAAAAGCGGGTGAGCAGAGTGGTTTCATCAATAAAACGTATACTCATTGGTCGTCCTTTAAAGTCAATATAAACACAGAGTGATCTCCGCTATTAATGGAATCACTCTTTTTTTTGCTTAAACTACACATCCCTTTAGATTTAATAGTTATATGAAATAATGATGGCATCTTTATGCATAAAAATACAAGTAAGTATTTACCTCAAAAAATTATGGTGATATAATTTATTTACTTTTTTAAAGAGGGTGATTCCCATTAGAATGTTAATTTTAGAAGATGAGCCTGTTGCGAGAAAAGTACTAAGGAAAAGGCTTGAATTACAAGGATATACAGTAGATGATTTTGACGATCCAGAGGATGCAATTATAGCTTGTGATAAAGTGAAATACGATTTATTAATTTTTGATATTACCATTCATGGTGCAATTATTGATGGTTTGGAAGCTGCTTCTATTATAAGGAAAAAACATAATATTCCCTTTGTCCTCGTTACCGGAGCAGATTCGTCAGATGCAAGATTGCGAGGATTACAGGAAGGTGCGCTTTTGTATTTTACAAAGCCTTTCAGCTACAAAGAACTTGTCCTTAACATAAAAAATATTATGGAAAGTACAGCAGTAAAAAATAATTCGTATTATATACATAGAGGATTAAAAATTGAGCCTCTTCGTGGTACGATTACGAAAGAAGATGGCAGTGTTGAAACGCTATCGAAAATTCCAATGCAGGTGTATACGTATTTATTAGAACATAAAAATCAAGTTGTCAGTAAACAAGAATTATGGGAAAAAATATGGACTGAGCATGGGGATATGAGTGATGACATTATTAATACAACGATAAATCGGATTAGACGAAAGATAGGTAAGAATAGCATTAATACGATTAAAAATGTTGGATATGAAATCAATGACTAAAAATTGGCTTACTGTTAAACGGTTTACCATTTTATCCAATATTCTCATGTTCTTGATATTTACAGGCATAGTCTTACTGCAAAATATTAATCGGGTAAACGATTATGCAAAACATCGAATCAATGAAGTATTGCCGAACTTCTATTTGGTTGAAACTCATTTAGCTGAATACGGTTTACAGGAAGACTTTCTAAATGATAAATTCGGTAAGCTACCTGGTGCTTATGAGTATATGATGATTTTGGATAATGACTCAAGTTATCAAAATATTGCTTATAACCAAACATCAAAGAATATCAATATTTATGAAGGAAAAGATAAAAAATATTTACCAATAATTAAGTGGTTATTAGGTCAGAGTCGAGAAGACATCTATGTAAAAGATGGTTTAAGTGATAAAAAAATTAAGGTTGAGTTTTATGAAGTTAATGGATCTGTAATAGCTGAAATTGAGCATGCCATTCATACGGAAGCATTCAATGGTCAGTTATATACGAAAATAAATCTCTCGGTTCTGCTTATTGAAGATTTTAAAGAAATACTCATCACGAATGGTTATTTATATTTGATTATATTCATTTTTTTCTTTTTGTTTCAGGCCTTATTATTTGAAACTATTTTTAAACCTTTATCGAAGATGACCAATCATTATAAGCTGAAAAACAAGTTTAATATTACACCCCATTTTATGAATGACTATATGTTAAGGGAAATGGAAGAGTTAAACAATGTTACCAATAGTAGTGTTGAAAAAATGCTCGCTGTAACCGACGAGACGCATGCTTTCCTAGAAGAGATTGTCCATGAGGTTCGGAATCCTGCTCATAATATTAAGAATACCATCGAATATTTGGAGGACCTGATTGAAACGGATACCCTTCCTGAGATAAAGGAAGGATTATTTCATATTAAAAATGAATCTAGTAATATAGATTCATTATTAAAGGGTATTAAACTATCGCATGAACTTTATTATTTAGGAGGAAATCCTCCAGATAGCTGGATAGAACCAAAAAGCTGTATTGAACCATTAATGGCTGCCTATATGAGGAATTACCCCTCCTACACATTTATTTTTAATGATAATGTAAGTAAAACCACCAAAATCTGGATTGATGAGTATTCATTTGAATTAGTCATGCAGAATTTATTGAGCAATGCAGTGAAATATTCTACAAAGGAATCAACCATTTTTGTGGGAATTAGAGAGAATAAGCTTGATAATACTATTAATATTGACGTAACCAACACTGGCTCATCTATCCATTATTCTAATATCAATAAGATCTTTGATAAGTATGTACGTCTAAGTATGGCTAAGCAGATAACGTCTGGATCGGGTATTGGGTTATGGATTGTTAAAAGGGTTTCTGAAATTTATGATGTGAATATTGATGTAAATAGTACAAATCAATCAGCAACCTTTTCGCTGAAGTTCAAGCATATTAAACAGGAAAATATTGAAGAATAGCGCAGGGAAGAGTGGGGCAACAATTTAATGCATGCCTCACTCTTTTTTACATTACTGAATATTTCTTGGAGAATACGTTTTATTACTTGAAGTTTTAGCTGCTTTAGAGCATTTATCATAGCGGTTAAAATAGAATGAGAATGCTATTATGCTGAATGAAAATCGAATTAATAGAAAAAAGCGGAATATCCAAAATCGGACATTCCGCTTTTTTTCCTTAATGGTGATTTTAATTTGATTTTGTTTCCTCTAGCTTTGTTAATTTATTGCGCATCTCTAAAGAATCCTTTTTTCCATGCATAAAATAATAGACTACGATTAATGCCAATACGAGAATCGACATGATTAGATAGAGATTTCGATAGCCTGTGAAAGGAATAATCATTCCAAGTACATATGGGCCAATTCCGAAGCCTACATCCAAAAAGATAAAAAAGGTTGCTGTTGCTAAACCGATTCGGTGAGGAGGAGTCACTTTTACGGCAATAGCCTGAGTTGTAGATTGGATATTCCCAAAACCGAGTCCAATAATTGCGCCGGCTAAAAGCAAAATAAATCCGTTATTAGCATAGCTTAATAGAAGAAGTCCAAGGGCAAATACAAGTAAGCAGGGATACATAATAATATTAGATCCTTTTAAGTCTAACAAGCGGCCAGTAAAAGGTCTTGACACTAAAACCGCTGCTGCATAAACGACAAAAAAGAAACTTGCTGCTTCAACTAATTGAATCTCTTCTGAATAGAAAGTAATAAATGATAAGACGCTTGAATAGCATAGGGCTCCCAGCATCATAACGATAGCAATGGGGATAGCCTTTGGTTCAATAAAACTGGAAAGCTTAACTCTATTGTTTTCTGATTCAACAGAAGTGTGAGATTGTTCATTTTGTATTTTTAATAGAAAGGCAGTTAAAAAGCTAACAGCTCCCAATGCTATACAAAAGCTGAAAATGACTTCAAATGTTGTATGCTGTTTTAAATAAATACCTAAAAAAGGACCAATCGCAGTAGCAAGAGTGGCACTAAGGCTAAAATATCCAACGCCTTCACCACGTCGTTCTGCTGGTATGATTTGCGCTACAATGGTACCGGTAGCCGTACTTGCAATTCCTAATCCGATTCCATGTAATAAGCGGTTAACCATCAAAAAAGACAAGCTATTAATCCCAAAATATAAAATAGTTGTTAATGTAAAAACGATAAGTCCGAATAATAATATTCTTTTTCTGCCGTATTTATCGATAATTCTACCTGTCAGAAGTCGGCCAATAAGTGCTCCAATAATAAAAATTCCGGTAACCAGTCCTGCTTCACTCGTTGAAGCACTAAATTGTTCAACAGCATAGACCGAAATTGACACCATTAATAAATAAAAAACAAGTGTTAATAAAAAATTAATGGTGGATACAATGATAAAATCTTTTGTCCATAATTTTGCTCGTTCCGTTTGCATAGTTATCTCCTTACTCATTAAAATTTTGCTTAATCCTTTCTAGGATATTTAGGAATTGTTCTTGTTCATCTGTCGTAATACCTATTAACTTACCAATCTGAAATTCATCAATCTCACTTCTTACAACTTTATATTGTTTCTCTCCTTTAGCAGTCAGTTGAATATTTTTCTTCCTTTTATCTGAGCTTGAAAATGACTGAATATACCCTTGCTGCTCGAGGCTGTTGACTGTGCGGGTTATCGCTGGCTTTTCGATACTTTGATATTTAGATATCTCAACAAGGGTATGTGGCCCATAATTAAAAAGGATATACATAATTGTCCATTGTGGTCTGTTCAAAGCATATCTACCTAGAATTTCATTTAACTGGTCAATATAAGGTTTATGCACCATAGACAACTCGTGAAATAACTGTTGATATCTTTCCATTTTACCTCCTTATAAATTAGTTACTTTAGTTAACTAATCCAATTTTTTTATTATGGCAGAGAAGAGGAGAAGATGTCCAGTCTTTTTATAATGGTAAAAGATAGGCATATTATTTTGCTTTGAATTCAAACTATATTAAAATAAATTTACAAATCATATATCGTACATGGAGGTATACATATGACTAAAGTTTTATTTGTTAAAGTAAACGATCGACCGGCAGACCAAGCTGTTTCTGTTCAAATGTACAATGCATTTTTACAAGCATATAAAGAAGCAAATCCAACTGATCAAATTACAGAGCTGGATTTATTCCAAGTAGAACTCCCTTACTATGGAAATGCGGCGATTACCGCTCTTTATAAAAACAATCAAGGAATCGAATTAACAGAAGAAGAAACTAAATATGTTAATTTAGCAAATCAATATATCGATCAATTCTTATCCATGGATAAAATTGTTTTTGCCTTCCCTCTTTGGAATTCAACTGTTCCTGCGCCATTAATTACGTATATTTCGTATTTGGCTCAAGCCGGAAAAATGTTTAAGTATACTGCTGAAGGTCCGATAGGATATGCAGCTGATAAAAAGGTAGCACTATTGTCTGCAAGAGGTTCTGATTACTCAGCTATACCAGGAGCGGAAATGGCAGTTAATTTAGTTAAATCTGCTATTAGCCTTTGGGGAATTACTAACCCAGAAGTTATGGTTATTGAAGGACATAATCAATACCCAGACCGTACGGTTGGAATTGTTGCAGAAGGGCTTGAGAAAACAGCTACACTTGCTGCCCGCTTCTAATTAAGAAACATCAATACTATATCGTTGGATTTACCATTAATATAGAAAACAATAAAAACAGTGGGATTCGATTAAGAATTCCCACTGTTTTTATATATAAAGGACGATAAATGACGCGTTTGTTAAAAAATAAGCAGAATAGTACCAATTGTAATCGCAATACCACCAATAATCGTGTTTTTATTAGGTTTTTCTTTTAAAATAATAAAGCTTAACACCATTGTAATGACTACGCTGAATTTATCGATGGGAGCTACGATAGACACCTTTCCGATTTGAATGGCAGCAAAGTAGCACAACCAAGATAAGCCAGTTGCGATACCCGATAGGATTAAAAAGACATAGGACCTATTAGAGATCGTTTTAAGATCTTTTTGCGTTCTTTGGAAAAATACAATGCTCCAGGCAAAAATTAAGATCACTACAGTACGAATGAAGGTGGCGACATTTGAATCGACATCCTCGATACCGATTTTCGCCAATATACTGGTTAGTGCTGCAAAAACGGCTGATAAGACAGCCAGGAAAATATACGACTGAAGATAGCCTTCTTTCTTCTTTTTTTCTCTCTTACCGATAAGAATAAAAGTACCAATCGTAATAACGACCCCTCCTGCAATCACTAACGGAGTCAACGGTTCCTGAAGGATGATAAAGGATAAAATAATTGTAATTATGACGCTTGATTTATCAATAGGAACTACTTTTGATACATCACCAATTTGTATGGCCTTAAAAAAACATAGCCACGATAGGCCAGTGGTTATACCTGATAAGATAATGAAAATCCATGCCTTAGGATGGATAGTATACAGCTCATCCCATTGCCCGGTTATTCGAACAACGGCATAAGCCATAATTAGGACTACAAACGTTCGAATCGCAGTGGCCAAATTTGAATTCACATTATTAATCCCGATTTTTGCTAATATTGACGTTAATGCTGAAAATAAAGCAGCCAGTAAAGCTAACAGTATGCTCATGAAAATCCTCGCTTATTTATGTACTTAGAATCGGTTTGTTCCTCTGGTTTTTTCTAACTTTAACTATAACTCAATTCCATTTAAAAAGGTATTTGGTTTCATATAAGTTTAAATACTTGATTCTTGAGTTGTATTTACATGAAGAAAAAATACACTCCTTATGTCACATAGATTATCTACCCGGCATAAAAAGTGTATTTTAGTTTTAGGATTCAAAGGATATATAGTAGGTATATGGGAATCTCATTTCAAGCTGTTAATTCAAACGTTCCAACGGTTTAACTGCTGGGCCTTCGATGACTTCCCCGTTAGGTGCAAAGCGGGATCCATGACATGGGCAATCCCAGGAACGTTCTCCATTATTCCATTTCACTTCACACCCCATATGGGTACAGGTAGTATCTACTACACAAACGTTACCTGTATGGTCGCGATAGGCACCGGCTCTTTTACCATTAAAGGTAACGATACTGCCTTCATCGGGTTTAAGTTCATCTGGACTGATATCTTTATCAGCAAGTTTTCCTTTAATTAATTCTTTTGCTACATTTATATTTTCTTTTATGAATTTACCGGCAGATTGTATATGTGTTTCTGAACGAGTGGGGGTAAACAGATCAAAATATGGATTTTCTTTTCCACGTACTAAATCACTTAAAATTAGAGCAGCGACAGCTCCGTTCGACATTCCCCATTTCCCAAAACCAGTTGCAACAAAAATATGATCCTTCATAGAAGAATATGGACCAATATAAGGGACATAATCCAATGTTTCTAAATCCTGTGCTGACCATCTGTATGGAAGGTCATTAACTGTGTAATACTTTTCGGCAAAATCCTTTAGTGCTTCATAATGCTTAAATGGATTTTCGCTTTGACCGGTTTTATGACTTTCTCCTCCAAATAATACCAGGGTTTTATCCCCGTCTTTTGTATGGCGGATTGAGCGGGTAGGCTGCTCGGCGCTAATGTACATTCCATCTGGTAGGTCTTCCTTGATTTCAGCGGCAACAATGTAAGAGCGTTTCGGGCTCAGGCGAGAGAAGTACAGTCCCTGCATATCATAGAATGGATAGTGGGAAGCAATCACAACTTTATTGCAATAAATGGTATGTCCATTCTTCACTTTAACTTGAACAGGTCCTTTATCGTCATCTTCAATAGCTTCTACTGGCGATTGTTCAAATACTTGTCCGCCTTTTTTTATAATCAGGTTTAAAATATGGCCTAAGTATTTAACTGGATGAAATTGTGCTTGATTAGGCATAATAATGGCATTTTTGATTGGATAAGGCAAAGGCAGGTGTTCGACAAGTTTACCTGGAATGCCCAGTTTTTGATAAGCTTCGAACTCTGACTTGATTTTCTTTTCAAATTTTTCAGTCTCTGCGTAAAGGATGGCTTCCTGTTCTTCATAATCACAATCGATCTCTTCTTCTTTGTAGAGAGAATGGATAAATTCAAGGCCATCCATATTTGCCTGATAGTATAGTTTCGCTTTTTCTTCACCTACCGAATTAATTAATTTGTCATAAATTAATCCATGCTGGGCGGTTATTTTTGCTGTTGTATGGCCTGTTGTCCCATTCATCACTTCGCTTGCCTCAACTAATGCAACCTTTACTCCTTTGCTGACCAATTGATAAGCCGTTAAAATACCGACTATTCCAGCTCCAACTATAACAACATCTGTTTCTAAATCATTTTGTAGCTTATTAAATTTCAGTTCTTCTTGATTCTGCATGAACTTCGTCCAATATGAACTCGATTGATTAGGTAATTGATTCATTTTAACCCCTCCGGTTTTTCCAATATAGTATATAGTTACCCATGTTTTGTTAAAAAAATCAGCTAATTATGATAAACGGATTGTTTATAATGAAGACCAATTGGATATTAAGTAAAAAAATGGGGGCTGGAGGGGAATTCGATTGAGGAGTCAAACTAAAAAGAAATTATTAGTAATAGGAAGCTTTCTGTTGGGATTCGGCTTTATGGGTGCTATGGATGGGATTATTTTTCATCAGCTTTTACAATGGCATAGTGTCGTGATGGAAACGAGTCGCTCAGGTCAAATCATGAGTGATGGGATTTTTCATTTTGCGGTGACGATTGCTTTGGTGGCAGGGGGCTTTATTTTATGGCTTGCTGGTAACCCATCAGACCAAAAGCAGGGTGTCAAACAGATTATTAGTTGGTTTTTAATTGGCTCAGGTTTATTCAATATGTTGGAAGGGATTGTTAATCATCATATCCTGCAGATTCATAGGGTAAAACCAGGTGATCCCAATGCTTTATTCTATGATATAGCGTTTCTGATAGTTGGAGCTATTTTATTTTTGATTGGTTTGTATTTGAAAAATAGTGCGTCCAGGCATAAGGGTGGCGAAGAGATTCATGTATAGAATACTTAGCTTTATTGTTATCGCTGGGTTTGTATCCATCATGCTATATTTTCATCAACAAAGCAGCCATTTCAGCAATGATGCTCATGCTGGGCATACGGGACAACATGATGGATTAGAAATAAGCAATATAAGTGAAGTGAAAATTCCGGAAATTAATGGATGGATCAAGCAGGATCAAACAGGGTGTTGGATGCTGAAAATCAACACAAAAAACTTTTCGTTTAAACCAGAAAAGCTGGGTTCGAATGAGCAACGAATTAATGAAGGTCATGCCCATCTATATATGAATGGAGATAAAAAGAATAGAATTTATGGTCAATATTATGATTTAGGCACACTCAAACCAGGGGTGTACAAGGTGAAGGTTACGTTAAATACGAATAATCATAAAGCACTAATGTATAACGGTAAGGAGATTGCCTATCACTATAAACTTAAGGTGAAATAGATTACAAACAGTCATCTGACAATTCAGAAGATATACCTATATGGTAATTTGGAATTAAATGGTATGATTATTCATATAAATGATTATCGATGGAGGATGAAATGTTTGGAAAAATTTATATTGCTATTCTAGTATGTTTTTCTCTCGTTTCTTGTATGATGGCCATCGTAAAACCTTCCATATTTGACTTGCATTTAAAAAATTTTCGCCGAAGCCTTTATACGTTATTTGTGCTTTGCCTCGGAATCGGCATTATTGCAGGCGGAATAAATATAACCAACTGGACATATATATTGAGTTTAACTGCAATCGTTGTTTTTATCGATTTATCCGTTCTTTTAACACCAAGCATTTTAAAGATATGGCAGGCAGAGTTTATAACAGGTTCTGAATTTCTTGAAGCTACCATAAAGGAAAATGAAAAAATTCAACGAGCGACGGTGACAAAGGTAGAGCATATGTCCTTATTAGTACAGGATGCTATCTATTATTTTGAGCAAAAGTCTGTTCCTGAAAACGGAGAAGAATATGAGAGAGAGTTAAAGAAATATCTTGTCCTGTATTGTGAGGAATTTGGTTTGTCAGTTGATATCAATCAGTACGAAGCTGACGATTCGATTGACTTAGATATATCCGTCAGGGAGAGAATTAAACAAAAGCTTATCAGGATTGATCATATACATAATTTCGATTTTAATCAGCAGCTTTTACAAAGCTTTACCGATTCGATTTTCAATTTAGAGGTTATCACCCTTGAAGACCACGATGCTTTGTTAATTCCTATCCATTTACAAATGTATAACTTTATTATAGTTTTAAAGAAAGATAAGGGCATTCCCATTGAAGTGGATGGTGTTCATATTGCTAATTTAGTTCACATTTATGATTCGTTTATGTGAAACTTTGGTATAATAAGGGTATAAAAGTTAAGGAAGAGAGGAGTAAGATGGCTATGAGGCGTAGGAGAAATAACATTCAGTCTGACGATTCCGCTGAGGCAATGGCAAAAAACTCCCAGTCAGGTCCCAAAATCACCCATCTCTCTGATAAATCAGTCAGTAAGCAGACAAAGAAAGTAAAAGAAATGAATAAAAAAGCATTGGCTTATATATACTCTGTAAAATAACAAAGTGATGGGACTTTGTTATTTTTTTTTGTATTGCTTTTTTGTGTTATAGCATAAGCTATAACAAAATGCACATGTTAGGAGCATAAAATATGACATCTAAGAATGTAACTAAACAATTAGGAAAAAACAGAAGGTACACAGTTTTGGGCAATAAGGCATTAAGGATCAGTAAAATGAATCATGAGGCCATTAGAGTTTTAAAAAAACTTCGAGGTAAATTTGGATAATTGAAGAGACTAAAGGCTAAATAAAACATTCGTTAAAGATAAAAAAGACAGCTTCCGGATAGGGAGAGCTGCCTTAAATTGTAATAAGAATATGTTATTATTTATCCCATGGAAGTAAGTAGAAGAGAATACAGAAGAAATGCATAACACTTCCGGCGATAACGAAAAGATGCCAAATGGCATGATGGAATTTGAAGCCTCTCCATACATAAAAGATAGCACCTACCGTGTATAGAATACCTCCAGTAACTAATAAAATCATTCCATTTGGCTCAAGGAAGTTGACCAATGGTTTCCATGCGAAGACAATCATCCAACCCATTACTATGTAAAGAAGTGTTGATACGATCATATATTTTTTAACAAAAAATGATTTAAAAACTGTTCCCCCAAAAGCTATTCCCCAGACAATACCGAATAAAGTCCAACGTGTCCAACCGTCCAATACAATAAAACAAAATGGCGTGTACGTACCTGCGATAAAAAAATAGATAGCTGAATGGTCGAATATTTCAAATACATTCTTAGCTTTGCCCTGGGGTAAGCTGTGCAAAAGAGTGGAGCACAGATACATAAGAAGCATTGTTATTCCAAATATAGTAAAACTAACGATGTGCCAAGCGGTCCCATATATAGAGGAATGGAAAACCAGCAAAATCAGCGCTACTATACTTAATATAACACCCAGGCCATGGGTAACTGCATTTGCGATTTCTTCACCTTTGCTATAAACATGAATGTCCTTCATTAAATTTCCTTCTTTCTAGTACAATATGAATTATTATCATTAGTATAATGCAATATCATTAATATGTAAATATTAATACTCTATATTATTGCTTCGACAATTCATTATATAGTTTTAATAACTACTTATCACCCTTTTTATAGTATGCATGTTAAATGAGATATTTTTGAATTCATCTTAATTAAGAAAAGGAAACTGGTTATCAGTTTTTTTGTGGTTTACGCAGGTCTATTATATGAAAGATTTAACTATACCAAGACTCGCATTAGTTCTTCTGAGGCGTGTTGTTTAACTATTCAATAAGAATCATTATTTTAACCATTATAAATAATGAATGGCTTCTACGAATTTAATGAATATAGTAGTATACTAGTATGGTATTTATTTAAGTTACAGTAAAAGGAATGATTGACGTTGAGATTAATTGCAACAGACATGGATGGGACTTTGTTGAATGGTAAAGGTCGTATCAGTAAGGAGAATATAATCGCAATTGAAAAAGCACAGGCGGAAGGGATTCAGGTAGTTATTGTTACAGGAAGACCATACAGTTATGCCTTGATGCCATTGGAACTGGCTGGATTGTGTTGTCCTGTAATTGCATTAAACGGAGCTGAAATAAGAGACGAGCAGGGAGAAGTATTAAATAAACTCCCACTAAAAAAAGAATGGTGCCGCTCAATTCAAAAAGTACTGGAAAATAAAAACGTATATATTGAGTTTTTTACTAACGTTGGAGTTTTTTCTAAAAGTATGGAACAGTATATTGACATTAGAATGCAATTAAAAATGGAGAGATTCCCATACGCTGATGAAGCTCTAATGCTAGAGGATGTTAGAAGAAGAGCGGAGGAACGATTTAAATTCGAACACTGCCATTTTGTAGATAACTTTGAAGGTATATACCTGGATGAAGAATTGATTATCTATAAGATTTTAGTATTATCAGCTGATATGGATGAATTGGCACGTATAAATAGCGAATTAGCCGGTGAAACCGAGTATATCATTACCTCTTCTGAGCGCGGAAACATAGAATTTAATCATCCAAAAGCTCAGAAAGGAACATCATTAAAGATGTTGGCTGATCAATTTAATATCGAGATGAAAGAAGTTATGGCACTTGGTGACCATTTAAATGATGTTTCCATGCTTCAGCTGGCTGGACGTGGAGTAGCTATGGGAAATGCTTCCGATGAGGTGAAAGAACTCTGCCAATATCATACTAAAACGAATGTAGAACATGGTGTTGCCTGTGCGATTGAAGAAGTCCTTGCAATACGTCAAGTTTAAGGTAGTTAGTATGATTACAGCTTAAGTCAATTCTAAATGAGATTGCTAATAATATATTTCATCAAGTCTAATTCTAACAAAACTCAAACTTTATATATGATATATGATTTTCTGCTGATTCTAACGTGATATGTTTATAAATTTTCAGTTGTTAACATCCGTATATACATTCATTTTGTTTATATAAATATGTAAAACAATAGCGAAATAGAATGATTGGTGTATAATGGTAACGGAGCTGACTCCGTAAAATTTTGCAGGGTTATAATTGATCTAATTATAGCCTCAGGAGGAAAAACATGACGATAAGCACAGAAAATATTATGGAATTGATTACGGTTGACCAATGGGATGATGCATATTCAATAATGAAGCAATTACGTACTGATTTGGATAAGCATTCGTATTTAGAATTAATGAATCAAATGCATAAAGAAGGGTACAGGCTTTTTGCATTGTTTTTAGGTGAAGAAGTGGTAGCTGTAATTGGTGTTAGTTCTCGTGTGAATTTCTATAATAAACGTCATATCATTGTTCATGATTTGGTAACAACTGAAAGTAAACGTTCGAGAGGATATGGGGAAAAGCTGCTTGTTTTTATTCATGAATGGGCTAAGGAAAATGGTGCGAATTATGTAGCATTAGAATCTGCTCTTTCACGCACGGATGCTCACCGCTTCTATGAAGAAAAGTTAGGCTACGATAAATGGTGTTACTCATTTCGTAAAAAGCTGTAATACATGATTTCAGATTCTGCGGAACGCCCTTCTTTCGGCATACAAGGTGCAAGCTTTGCATATTTTATTTTTTTTGCCGTGACCATTTTGATATTTGCGTAAATCTTTATCTTTCTTTTTGCAAATAGAACATTTATTGAAAAAAGTGAACATACAAACTTTCTCCTTTAGGAATAAAATAATAGTAGCATAGAACTACTATGAGTATGATAATGAATAACAAAAAAGCCGAAGAAATGTTGTTAATCAGCATTTCTTCGGCTTTTTTGATATTTGCTGATGACTTAAAAAGCTTCATGCCACAGCATAGTTATGGTTAAGGCACTGCTGGAGTCATTTGGATTACCTGGGAATAATTTAATTAATATGGCTCCTGGTGTAAAGACTACCTCTGGGCGATGCTTTAAAGGTAAACTGTTAAGCATTCCTAAGATTTCATTTTTTTGCCCATGCTGAGCATACGTCATTATTTGTCTTGAAAACTGTGGATTGTTTTGAATGTGGTTAGTTATGGTGTAGGCATCATTTATAAGCTCCTTGGCAACCCCTGCTGAATTAATAAATATTACTGGTTGAACTGGAGGAAGCTGGCGATCATAATTTTGGTAATTATTATGGTAACCGGGGTGCATATTATTCATGTCATATGGATTATTCATGTTCCTATCTCCTTTTATCAAAGTAATTATAAATGAATAGATATTAAAGATGGTCTATAGTATTCATACCTATGAAGAGGACTGGCGATAGGTGAATCTTTGGATATGTAAGGAGAAGATGCCTGGTTAAAGTGTTAATGATACTTTTACTTATAATTACTCCTTGTTTTATTGGGATTTTAGTTGGGTCCTTAACCTAGACAACCTATATAGCTGATTGTCTTTTTATTTACTCTTCTTTAAAAGAAGAACTAAGAAAAAAATTCCACTAATAATCTGCTTTAAATAAGGCATGATATATCAGAAAAATGATATAGACGATCTAGCAGATTAACTCATTGTAAGTGTATTAGAAACTTTTTGATGTGAAGCTAACAGGAGGTATTTCATTGAATGCTGGAAAAGTGGATTTAGAAGAGAAAAAGGAGTTCAGGGCTGTACCAATGATGGCAGTTTTGGCAGTGGCAGCATTCATTGGTTTATTCAGTGAAACAGCCTTAAATTTGGCTTTAATCAATATTATGCATGACTTTAATATAGAAGCTTCAACAGCACAATGGCTGACCACAGGATATTTATTGACATTGGGAATTTTGGTACCTGTTTCGGCTATCTTAATTCAAACGTTTACGACCAGGCAATTGTTTTTTTTCTCTCTGGCGATGGGAATTGTTGGCACATTGATTGGTGGCCTTGCGCATTCATTTCCTATATTGGTGTCGGCGCGAGTCATCCAGGCCATTGGAACCGCTATTCTTTTACCCTTAATGACTAATTGCACACTTATTATTTTTCCTCCGCATAAACGTGGGGTAGTGATGGGATTAATGGGGCTTGTTATCATGTCTGCTCCTGCATTTGGCCCTACCTTCTCTGGAATCATTGTAGACCAATTAAGTTGGCATTGGATTTTTTGGACATGTTTGCCGATATTATTGCTTTCCATGGGTGCCGGGATATTTTTTATGAAAAATGTTACAAAACTAACAAAACCAAAGATCGATATAAGGTCAGTAATACTTTCCTCAATTGGATTTGGCGGGATTGTTTACGGATTTAGTGCTGCCGGAGAGGGCGGAGGTGGATGGGGAGAAGCACATGTGTTACTCCCTATTGGAATCGGTCTATTTTTCTTGATATTGTTCTCCTTCCGTCAAATTTATACTGATAATCCTATGATTAATTTGCGCGTATTCACTTACCCTATGTTTTCCCTGGGTGTCTCATTGGTTTTTTTAGCTATGTTAATGATTTTATCGAATGCCATTCTATTACCGATGTATTTAAAAGGAGGGCTACTATTATCGGCATTTACAGCTGGTTTAACGCTTTTGCCTGGTGGGATAATGAATGGGATTATGTCTCCAATTAACGGAAAATTAATGGATAAATATGGGGCGAGATGGTTGGTGGTTATTGGGTTTGTATTAACTAGTATAGCGAGTATTTTATTTTTACAAATCACAGCTGATACTTCTTTATCGACAATTATCATAATGCATGTTTGCTTATCAATTGGCATTGCTTTTATCATGATGCCTTCACAGACAAATGGCTTAAATCAATTACCCAGAAAATATTATCCTGATGGGACCGCTGTCATGAGCACGCTTCAGCAAATTGCCGGAGCTATCGGAACTGCATTGGCGATTACCTTTATGACAATGGGGCAAAATTCATATTTAAATGAAGCAGGGAGTTATCCTAATTCAGAGGTTCTAACGGAGGCTCTCATTTATGGTGTGAAAAAAGGGTATATCCTTATAATGGTTGCTTCAATTACCGGGTTATTATTGTCTTTATTTCTGAAAAGAGTGAAAGTATAGAGAAAGAAAACTCCTTATGTGAAATAGGGAGTTTTCTTTTTGGGTATATAGGCCGATTATTTTGAAATAAATGTATATATTAAAGTAAAAAAATAATCAAAAAGTGTAAAAAGGGTTTATAAGTTTGTAAATAGAGAATTTAGGTATAGGTGTTGTTCTGTTTGTATAATATGAAAGCTAATACAAAACATATAACTAACTATCTTTTATACAGATAGTAAATCGGAAAAGATAGTGAATTACCATAGAATACCACAAAAAATCTTGAATATTTTCACAGAAGCAGAAGAACAAAAGGGGTTGCTAAGACTTGAAGCTTAAAAATTTGTTGAGTGATGTCGCAAAAGTGTCAGATAAGGATAAAGAAATATATATTAACGGGATTGCTAATAATTCATTAGAGGTAAAAGAGGGATTCATATTTGTAGCCATTACAGGATTTCAGGTGGATGGTCATACGTATATTGAAAAGGCAATTGAAGCTGGAGCGAGAGTTATAATCGGCGAAAAAGAAATCACTGATCTATCGGTCCCGTATATTAGGGTTGAAAATAGCCGCGCTATCCTGGCTGATTTAGCTAAACGTTTTTATCCTGTGCAAGCAGATAGAACAATTATTGGAGTAACAGGTACAAATGGAAAAACTACTACTTCGTTTATGTTGAAGCATATCCTTGAAGCTTATGGTAGATCCTGTTCTTTATTTGGTTCGGTTTATAATTATATAAATGGTGAAAAATCTACACCCTCTGTAAATACAACCATGGATGCATTGCAATTACAAAAAGAATTATCAAGAAGTCAAGATGATATTGTCATAATGGAAGTATCTTCACACGCACTGTCACAATATCGAGTGAAAGGGATTAGCTATGATTATGCTCTTTTTACAAACTTAGACCATGACCATTTAGATTATCATAAGGATATGGATGATTATTTTTCAGTAAAAGCACAGCTTTTTACTCAATTAAAGCCAGATGGTGCTGCTGTGATTAATACGAATAACAAATGGGGCAGTAAACTTGAAAAAAGGTTATGCGGTACTAATGACCAAATTTTTTGTGTAGGGAATAAAGAATCTGATTTGTATATTCAGCAAAATAAAACGGGTGATATACAGTTTGTATATAAAAATAAAGAAATCTATCCTATTAGGCTTTCTATTAAGGGAAAACATAATATTCAAAATGCGGCGCTTGCATTTCTAACAGCGAGAAATATGTGTGTACCAGGTGAAGTAATAATTAATGCACTACAATCATTCCCTGGCGTGCCGGGGAGATTTGAAGTAGTGAATCACCCGACAGGTGCACAGTTAGTTGTAGATTATGCTCATACTTGCGATGCTTTTGCACAATGTCTTAAAACCGGAAGAGAGATGGGGGCAAAGCGCATCATTCATATCTTTGGATTTAGGGGAAATCGAGATGTGACAAAGAGACGTGGTATGGTTGAAATCTCGAAAAAGCACAGTGACCTATGTATTTTAACGCTGGATGATTTAGGGACCGAATCTTTTGAGGGGATGATAGAAGCACTACATGATTTAAAGCCATCTGCCAAAGGGAAGGTCATACCGGATCGTACGTCGGCAATCGAATATGCTTGGAAAATTGCAAAAGATGGTGACTGGATTTTTATTACCGGAAAAGGCAATGAAGTTTATAAAAATACGTATCTTTTACCGACTAATTCCGACATAGATACATTAACTTATCTTTCAAAAGAGGAAAAAACAGTTAAGGTAATTTGAGCCTGATTGCAAAATTTGTTGAATAAATAATAATATAGTCGAATTTCCAAGAAAACGTTTGACTATAGTAAGTAGTTAAATTATATTAAGTATGTAGTAATGATTACTACATACTATTTTTAATATAAAATTGGTCATACCATTTTGTTTAAAAGGGGAAGAGGGAATGAAACAAGAACCACCAAGAATTGCTTGGATTACAGACACGACATGCACATTAAACGAGAATTTTATTAAAAAAAATCGAATAAATATTATTCCTTTACAAATTGTTATCGATGGAGTTTCATACAAAGAAACAATTGATATTACAGAAAAAGAATTTTACGAAAGAATGGCAAGTGAAAATACCACTTTCCAATCATCACAACCATCAATTGGTGAATTTGTTGAATTATATGAAAAACTGAATGAAGAGTATGATTATGGAATAGCGTTCCATTGCTCGGGTAAACTATCAGGTACTTTTTCAACATCTGTAATGGCTGCTGAGCAAGTAGGTTTTAAATTGTTTGCAATTGATTCACGTACTGGATCTTACCCTCTTTCTTATTTGATGAAAAAAGGTATAGAGTTATTTGAACAGGGTTTTGATGCTGAAGAAATTGTCAGACAAATCGAAGAAATCAAAACGAATGCAAGGCTTTTCCTCATACCGTCTAATCTTAATCAGCTCCATAAAAGCGGGCGAGTCTCAGGAAGCCAACGGCTCATTGCTAACTTGTTTAATATTAAGCCTATTCTTTCTATAGAAACAGAAGGGGCTAAAATTAGAGAAAAAGTTAGAACTGAAAAGAGAGCTATCCATTATATATTGGATTTATTAAGAGAAGATATGAAAGTTTGTAAGGTTAGTAAAATAGTAGTTATCCATGCTGATGACGAAGAAAATGCGCGTAAATTGGAAAAACAAATAAATGAAGAATTTAACTCCATTCCTACTGAGCGAATGCTATTGGTTCCTGTTGCTGGAGTCCATACAGGAGTAGGAACAATCGGAGTCTCATGGGTATGTGAATAAATAGTAAAACTAAAGAAACTAAAGCTCCTCGACTGGGAGCTTTAGTTTTTTATAGTTACATACTGGTTGTATCATTTAAATTTATTTCGTTTGGATTATCCAATGCTTCCTTAGGAAGTACAATCTTATCAATTTTATTATAGTCATAGTAGCTAGATTCAATACTTTGTTCTAATACAAGGGAATTTCCGTTTTCCGAGATACCTATATTCATATCTACATTCATCACCGATGGTAAAAAAGTATTTTTGTCTATAAAGATTTCATATTCGACTTCTTGTAGTGTCATAGATTTCAGAGCTGTTTCTAATTCAGGTATATTAGCAGGTAATGATCCTTTTACGTATTCATTTAATTTTTCATCATTGCCTGCTAAAGTTAAAACATATTGATCAGCTTCCTGCTCAAAGGTAAAGTCGTCTGCAAATGACTCTAAATCTTTCAGAGAATCTAATTGATTCGTTCCCGGCTGTAAATTAAGCCCTTTCGCCACCTCAGTATAATCTGCATTATATCTTCCCCACTGATCTCCCTCGATATCGTGCATGAAAAATCCTTCATCTGTTAAATATTGATCGATTTTACCTTCCTGTTCTCCGGTTGCTGGATTTTTATAATAAATTTCAATCTGTTGGTATAAGGACAAAGGTTCCTGAATCATTTTAGAGTCTGTCCTTGTTTCTGTTGTCAAAATGATTCCATCAGCTTCAGTTGATATTTCTTGATCTATATCTAATTTAAGACCAAGACTTTTAACTTCAGAAGAAGCCTCAACCATTTTTTTATAGACTTCCTTGGCTGTTAGTTCAGATTCACCATTTTTTGTTTCCTCTGCCTTTGCTACCTCATTGCCATTTTTAGATACCGGTGAAGCTTCCTCATTACAAGCAGTTAAAAATAAAATGAAAAAAAATACTTCCCAAATAAGATACTGACTTCTTCAACATATGTTCCTCCTTGATATTGAATTCACTGAAAACGAAGTACATTCTAAAGCATATTAAGCAAAGTCATATATGTATAAATTAATTGCAAGTTTGCAAGTGCTTAACTAAGTAGACAATTGGACTGATATCAGGAAATGAATTTTTTATACTGATTGAGATGATACCTAATGAAGAGAGCATCTGGAGATTATTCATAGTGGTAATGATCAAATCAACAATAACACAATGCCCTAAATTTTGTAAAAAATGCATCTTTATAAATATAATTAATATTTTGTTTGAATATGATTATAGCAACTGTATTACTAGTTATATAAGTAAACAAAACAGAAGAGAAGGGGGGCAAAAGCTGGTGTGAATTCTGAATGGAGGATACCGCTACATTAATCTAAACTTTAAATTTATAAATGATAATCTAAAAGTAGCAAAGAATGGCTGGATCAATGAAAGGGGTTCTGGCCTATTTTATATAGCCGGTTTTGTCAGAATGCAGATAAATTTTTTACTAGCAATAGTGGCAAAAAATGGATTGTCTTAATATCCAATCTTAAATAGTGTTTAAAAAAATAGGCTGTCGACAAAGTCGGCAGCCTAAAAACCATCTAATCTAAAGGTTATCATATATCAGGATTTATAGCTTTAAAATCAGAACCCTTCTTTAAATCATGGAATTTAACCTATGATTTAAAAAGTATTATTTTCATAGGTCTTTTTATTTATTTTATCGATTACCCTATGCAGGTCATCAGGTTTGTGGAATTCGATGGGGGAGAATCCCTTCTCAAATAAAATTTGCTCTGCTTCAATCACCAATACATAACGATTGTTAATTTTGGCTAAATGAATGGTTTCACCGAAATCGGCCAGCAATCCTTTAATATTCGTATTATCCAGCTTCATCTTTAGTTCAATATCCGGTTCTTGTTCAACAATTTGAGCGGCTGCTTCTACAACTTGTTCAGTTGTTAATCGTTCCTGAAGCTCACGCTTGGGACTGTCAGCCCAGATTTCAATAGCTTCTTCAAACTGACGGCGTTCCTCACTTTCGGGCTCATATACTTCACCAATATGCTCCTGTACCATGTCAATGACATGATTCTTCACTAATTCTTGTTTAGATTCACCATACTCTACAAATTTTAAAAAATCTTCGAAATATCGGGCATGTGAGGATTGATGAATTTTTAATTCGCTTTCCTCAATCATGCCTTCTTCAGGCATATGAGGGTATAGAATGGATTTCATATTTTTAGTAGTGATGGCCATCTCGACATTGCTAATTAATGTTTTTTCATCAGATATAGAAGCGACCTTTGGTTCAAAATCACATTTCATTAAAAATAAAAATCGATGTTCGAAAAATTTCCGCGGTACGGCTGAAGCCATAACAAACACACCGCCCCGAACTGCACTTGTATCAAGATAAGCATGAACGAATTCCTCACTGAATGCTTTAAAATCTTCTTTATTATCAGCAAAGCGAGTACGGTTAAATGCATTGTAGTTTGGATTTGAATCCAATGTATGACCTGGTTCAATTATAAAATGGCCCAGCTTTGTTGGTACTTGTTCTGAATTGGGATGACGATCGACTTTACGTTTTACGATTTTCTTGAATTCGCCATCAAGGAAATCTTTAAGAGCACTTTCCTCATATTCATCTGTATCAAGTGTTTGATAATGCTTAGCTGTAGGCTGTTCCTTATCTTCTGTTTCCACAACAAAGAAAGATAAAAATTTAATCTCAAATTCCATGTTATACACCTTTTTTCCTTAGAGTCAGCCTTTTCAGTATCCCAAAACAGAGGTATTTCGTCAATGAAGACATGGTCGAAGATCGAAATAAAGAAAGCTGAGAGTTCTTTTTAAATTTAACCAACCATCTAGCCATGAACTTTCCTTAGTGATGCAATAATAAAAGCGAATGAACAGGGTGCTTCATTCGCTTAGAAGGTAGATATTCAGGAGGCTTCTATACTGTTTTTATGATTCCTGTTAAGTACCAATAAACGTCTTTTTAATTCATTGGCATATAGGATATCATGATGTTTCATAGCTATATTAAGTAAATCTAATAAATCATCAAGTGTTAGATGAGGGGTTGATTGTTCGTCAACAGAAGGCATTTGATCTTTAAGAGGGTTATCTTCATTCTGATTGGTATAAAAATCAGTGAAAATATCTACCAATAAGGCATCTGTGATTTTTTCCCCATTTGTTTCTGGTAGTCGATTCTGAGACTCAAGTTCTTCTACAACACAATCGAATCCTTTATCGGATAAGGAAAACTCTCCGTTTCTGCCGAATAATTGTTTGAAAATAGTAAGTAGGACTGGAGTTGTTAATGATATCAATAGCTTTTCATATACAGTTTTTGT
Organism: Pradoshia sp. Z3_51; assembly: GCF_058215915.1. Taxonomy (NCBI): domain Bacteria; kingdom Bacillati; phylum Bacillota; class Bacilli; order Caryophanales; family Bacillaceae; genus Pradoshia; species Pradoshia sp. Z3_51. The sequence continues at coordinate 551,958 of NZ_JBZAJC010000002.1, forward strand.
CTGCCTGATTTCTGATACTATGATTTCCTTAGTCGTTGATTTCATTTAAATCCCCCTCAAAAAATAATAATCGCACAATATTTTGTTGGGACCATAATAACATATACCTTTATATGATTTACACTGTAGTGAACTGAATAATTGCAATTGTCACAATATAGTATTATTTTCCCTATATTAGAAGGAATACCCTGTAATTAGATGGCATCTTTGTTGGAAATACTTCTATATGTAATCGCTTGGCAAAATAATCTATTTATAATGGTTGCTGATCAATTTTGATATTTTATTGTAATTAACATTTGTACGCATTAAAAAGGATGCCTTTTAAAAAAGCATCCCCACATATTTATAATTTTTATCGTAATAAAGAACAAATTTGAGAAAGGCGATCTTTAATATGTTCTGCATAAAGCTCATCATGATCTTCGTTTGCGAAATTAAGTAAATCCAGTAGGTCATCTACTGTTAAATCATTTGTTTCTTCTTTGGAGTCCCCTTCATCATCCTCCAAAACGGTCTCAGCCGTGACGTGCCTGCCAATCTTGTCATAAAATAAATGAATCAGTGTTGAACTGGCATATGGCACAGAAGTGTTTGGAAGCTCTTCCGTGTGGTCTTTCAATTCAGTAAGAATTTTATAATAAGCATTTTCACTTAACCGGTGTGTCCCAGAAGGTCCGAATAAATTATAAAACATTTTTATAATAATCGGAGCTGATAAAGAATGTAATAATTTTTGAGAAACTTGGTCTGATTGATTTAGTTCAGCAATAATTATATGATATGTGTTTTTTTTCATCTTAAGACCTAACTTTCCTTTTTTAATAATCTATGATAGAACAAAAAATAAAAAAAACAAAATATTTTGATTCCATATGAATCATATATTTATAATTTCATCTAACATAAATCATTCTTATAGCAAGGTTTTAACGTTTGTTTTTTAGAGGTCCTCTTGAAATACGGAAATGTTATTACAAAATAAAGGAAAATAGGTGTTAACATTTGGCAAGGGATTACGGTATAGTGAAAGTAGAAGACTTTCAGAAAGGTTGAATAAGATGGCTCATATTATAATATTTAACAAAAATATTCTTACCACTATTATTTCTTTTATAAAGATAATTTGCTCTGCACTATTTGTTGGATTCATTGCTGTTGCTGGTATAGCATTAGTGATTTACACTTTTATGATATTAGAGGAATTCATTTCCTCAATTATATAGGTTGTGCTCGGTTTAACATATGCTTAGATTTTAAAATGATTGTTTACATAATATTTTTATTTAGTATTAGTAAAAGTTTTGACTAATGAATCTAAAAACAACTAAAAGTATAGAATTATGTATATATCTCTACATTATATAATAAGAATTAAGTATGTTCTACATATTTTAAAATTAGAGGTTATGGCTACTCCAATCATATAAAAAAGGATGCTAACGCCTGGCATTATTTTTTTTATAATATGATTGGTGATTCGAGCTGTTTGAATACTGTTGCCAAGGCCACACTATAACTTTATAGGTCTTTCCATCCTTGTACATATTTTTCCCCTTGATAACCCCAACATTTACTCCAAACATCAAGACAAGCACTGGGGGTACTAACCCTGTTTCTGAAAACGTGTTTGTACATAATCTTCCTAACTCACAGTCTTTTTTAGCTGTTTCTTCATCCCCACACTATATAGCTAATAAATCAGAATATATAAAGTTAAGGGGGAGCAACCAATGTATTCGCGAACTATATCCCTTCTCTGAATGTTTTAACAATAGAAGCAGTACTAGTAAATATGATTAGGGAGAAGATAATTAGTAAAAAGTGTGAGGTCATTTTTTTAAAAATGATTCTCCTTTTAGGTGCTTTCATATACAAATTAATATGGCTATGCCTTCATAGCCAGTTATACTCTGCTGTTTAATAAAAGTGTTTAAAAAAAATATAGAAGGGGAGAGTCCATTGTACAAGCAGATGAAATGGTTATGTCTGTTAATGGTTGTTATGGTTATTAGTTTTAGCTCTGTCAGTCCCTTGAAAAAGGACGAGGCTTCTAATGCCGCTGGAGGAAGCCAGTTAAGCTCTAAAATCGCCAAGGTGCTAAGCCATCCTGATTTAAAAGGTGCCAGTATTGGAATAAGCGTGAGAAATGCATCTAATGGAAAAATAATATACAAGCATAATGGGGATACCAGATTAAGGCCGGCCTCAAGTATGAAGTTAGTTACCGGTGCTGCTGCTCTTCAATTACTTGGAGAAAACTATCGTTTCAAAACTGAGATCTATACAGATGGTAAACAAAAAGGAAGTACCTTAAAGGGAAATATTTACATCAGAGGGAAGGGGGATCCTACTCTAGGGGAGAAGGATCTAGACAATATTGCTTTAGCTCTAAAAAAGAAGGGGATAAAGAAGATTAAAGGAAATCTTGTGGCGGATGATACATGGTATGACCAAATCCGATTATCATTGGATATGCCATGGAGTGATGAGCAAGAGTATTATGGTGCTCAAATTTCTGGATTAACCTTTTCCCCCAATGCTGATTATGATGCAGGTACAGTGATTATACAAGTCAAGTCTGGCAATAAAGTAGGTAAAGCCGCCTCTGTAACCATGACTCCAAAGACGGATTATGTGAAGATATCGAACAAAACCAAAGTTGGTAAGGTTAACAGTAAAAATACTGTTAAGATACATAGAAAACATGGCAGCAATGGAATTACTGTCACCGGGAATGTCCCTCTAAATTCCGGTACTACAAAAACATGGATTTCTGTATGGGAGCCTACTCGATATACCCTTGCTTTATTTAAAAGATCTTTAGAAAAGCAAGGCATTAAAATTACTGGGAATTATACAGCCGGAAAAATACCAGCTAAGCCTACAAAGCTTGCCACCGACCATTCACCTAAATTGGGTACGATTCTTGTACCATATATGAAGCTTAGTAATAATACAATATCTGAGGTTCTTGTAAAAGAAATGGGCAGGGTAAAAGGAAAAGTGGGAAGCTGGGATAAGGGATTATCAGTTGTTGAGGGCCAGTTTGTCGATTTGGGGATTGGAAATGATGCCATACTTATGAGAGACGGTTCAGGGTTGTCTCATGTTAGTATGATCTCAGCTAACGCATTAACAAATTTACTTTATAAAGCGCAAACCAAACCATGGTATAAAACATATAAGAATGCACTTCCAGTAGCAGGTGATAGTGATCGAAGTGTAGGAGGGACATTAAGAAACAGAATGAAGGGCACAGCTGCACAAGGTAAAATCATAGCCAAAACAGGTACGATTTCAACGGTCAGTAGTTTGACGGGATATGTAAAAGGAAAGAAGGGGAATAAATACGTTTTCTCCATCATTATTAACAATGCCAAGAAAGAAAATCAGCTGAAGAAAATTGAAGACGAGATGGCTGTCATTCTGGCTAGCAATTAGAAAGAACAATCCAATTAAGTAGGACCTGCACTATTATGAGCTCAAGACCATCTAACCTTGGTGCAGGTCATGCTGATATCTGAATTAGTTTTGTATTTTATAGTAATCTATAAATTATTTGAAATCATGAGTATAAAGTGATGAAGATTCTTAATAGGAAGATCATTGGTAATAAAATGATAAATTTTGTCACGGAGTATTTCGATAGTCCTTCAATAACTAAAATGGCAAATACGGCATATATGGTTATAAGCAATCCGAAAATCCAGTCATTAAAGCCAAAGTTCAACTGTAAAAAGGTTATGCAGATAATCGCTAAGAAATGGAGACCGTCGTACTTATCTCTGTTCAAAAAAAACCGCTCCTTTCCTTTATAGTCTATTCATGATGTAGGAATGGGAACATTTTAAAAACATCATTAAAACAAATAAACATGTAACTGACGTCTTTATTCTGAGGCACATTCGTTCCTTTAAACTGTACACTATGTCAATTGTATTTTTATAAACATAAGGGGGAGACCTATATTAGGTATTACCTTATACTATAAAGTTAATGGCAAAGGTATACCTCCTATTTTTGTAAAATTCATTGGTACATAGAATAATGCTAATTAGTTGGAATCCTTTTACTTAAAAAGCGGCATTTAGCAATTCTAAATGATAATTTTTGATGATAAAATCAATAAATAAGTTTCACTTAATTATTGAAAAAATCAGAATACATGTTTAAGAATATGCTGATGAATTATGAGGAGGAAAGAGAATGCTTTTGCCTTCTGTTGTACTTGCGGTGATCGGTATATTACTCATGATGAGTGGGAACTCGATTAGAAAAAAAGGAAAAACGTCCTTTATCGCAGGGAATAATGAAGTCTTTATTCCGAAGAATGAGAAAAAATTGGCTGAAAGAATAGGGTGGCTATTGGTTTTATTTGGTTATGAAACCGTTGCTTTTCCCATCTTTTTTTATTATATAAAAATCCTTGAAGGATACCATTTCGCAATATTGGCAATTCTTCATTTGGCGATTGTTTTTATTTTTATGCTTATGGATCAATTCGAAGCAGGGAATTCATAAGAAGATATGCCTCTTGGAGTACTCCTTTTTAAAACTATTCATTACAAAAACATTGACTTAGCACATTAGACATATCGACAATGGGATGGTTTTTGCAATTCCGCTAATCTCATCCTTAATCATTAACAGAGTTGAAACAAAAGAATGTCGCAATAAAAGGAGTGGAATTTTCACTCCTTCTTTTAATTATTGGTATTATTTTAAGTCTCATTTTGCTTAAATGTAGATTGTGTGAGTGTTTGAGTAAAGTGCTGATAGGCTAAGAGAGAGGAAATAATAACTCCTGATAGTAGTATGCTGGAATAAATAAATTTTGTCCCCACATGATCAGAGAGTATCATTAAACCTGCACTTGCCATTACACAAGCCAAGACCGAAAAATAATAAGCATGAGTCTTTGGATTTTTAATACCAATATAACTGGCTAAGATGAGGATACTAATGAGACATATCAACATAATAGCAGGAAAAAACGGCTGGAATTTTGCAGCATAAACCAGGTAATCTAATTTTGATACTTGATCGGCATGTGAAATTCTTTCTGCTGTAAGCATAGTAAATGGAGTGGACCACCGCCATTCGAAAATGTCATCTCGGAGAGCACTTCCTTCATAGAAAGCGGCCATTGTTGATAAACATAGCAATAACAATGAAGCTGAAAGCGGAATAATGGTTTTCAGTTTCATTTTGTATCCCTCATTTTTTATAGTATGGATCATGTAGTTACCAAAAAATATGACTGGAATCTTCAATTGTTAGCAAACTCTGAAAAAATATCTTATAATCATGTGAAATCCAGCTCAGGAAAATCAATATAGGGATTTCGATTTCCTTGGAGTTTAAAAATTGCCCAATTTCGATGTTTTTCATGAAGAGAGACCGGATGGTTGTTGTGCCATTTTTTGTATAGGTCGATATCAATCAATGACATTTTTTCTTGTATAATTTCATCAGGATACCTCATTAAAAAATATAAGCATGCTCGTGCTATTTCACCTTTGCCATTTTCAGGCTCAAACCTTTGATTGCCATCTCTTTTTCCGCAAAAGGATTTTATGACTTCTTTATAAGCTCCAGGTTTGTAGTCTTCAAAATCATAATAAGGAATATTACTTCTGAATGAATTACAATCTTTTTCACACGTAAATAAATGATGAAGATCTCCAACCATGGGGTGTCTTTTCTCAAACCACGATTGTGGAATGACATGTTCAATATTGAATTGGAGAGACCGCAATACGGACTCAATCAATATATTTTTATGTTCATGAAGCACTCCGAAATCCTTACTCAATACTTGTATCATTTGGTCGATTGCCGCATCTTCCAGCAGTTTATCCTGAGCAATTACATCACTGGGATTTAAGCTTTGGTCGGAATATATGCTTTTTATTTGACCATCTTCACGCAAATCTACCCATGAATGGAGCGCTTTTCTGCTGGTTGAATAGGAGAGCTGGGGATTATGAGTTCTTGTCAGCAATTCGGTCAGCTCCGAAACTAAATTGTCATTTGAAAAGTCATCCAGTGGAAGGTTTTTGTAATACATATCAATAATGCTCTGGTCCTCTTTTTCATCGTAATAAATTTCATTAATCATGTCTGTAACTAGCTGGAATTCAATTTTCTCTGTAGGTTGTTCCTGAAGTTGGCGGGTAAGGGGTTGTGTAACATGAATAATAGAGTCATAGCATACATTAAGAGTTTCCTTTATCAAACGGTGTGAGGGATTTTTATGGAATAAAGCTAGCAAAAAATGGACGGTATCCTGCAAGATTATTTCATAGGAATGAGAAAAAGACGGATGGATTCTTTTTTTCATCAGCTTCACCTCTTTATTTTGATAATATCAAGTGTGGAAACAAATGTAAATAAATGATGGTTACAGATTATCTAGAGGTTAAGAAATATATGATTTCAGTAGAATGATTATAAGATAATCATAGAGTGAATATTAACAAAAAGGGTGAAGAAATTCTTCGAATAATAAAATTTTCTATAAATCAATGTATAATATATCGTTTAAAGTTAGAATTAGCTATTGTATACGAGGGTAGAACTATTTATTACATAATGTAATCATTATTCCAATATTGTAGTTATATTTAAAAGAAAATTCTAAATATAATTACTTTTTATATCCTTCCATATATAAGAAGACAACTTTTGGTAAACCGTTTATACTTTTAAGTACTTAGCAGAAGGAGTTGGTATTTATGGTTACAAGCACTAGTTTAGAAGTAGAAGAAGAGATTAAGGCTATACAAGCTGAACATGAAATGTTAGAAGACACGCCTGAGGATTTCTTTGAAAAAGCTCCGTATCACTACAAAAATAATTACGGTGTAAAATTTGCTGCAATCATTGAAGAAGACTCTGTATTATTTACGAAGGATGATCAGGATTGGGGAAATAAGCTTTTAAGATTCTCAAAAGGTCAAGCTGAAGAAGCTATTATTCAATTAAAAAAAGAACAGATAGGTAAACTTGATAGAGAATCGATTAATATGCATAATCCAATGAATCGAATTTTAATCAGTATAGGAGAAACTCTTTTTTTAGCATCTGTATTACAGACTGCACTTGAAAAATGGCGCAGTCCCAAAAAATAAATATTTGAATATTACTATTATAACGAAATAATACCTCTAGTCTCATAGACTTGTCTATGGGGCTTTTATTATATCGGCCGATGTTAATTTATCATGAACTATAAAAAGTGCTTTTTCTCTTTTGGCTTATTTAATACTCTGATTATCGTTTGTTTCACAAAGTCCCTTACTGAAAGATTCAGTATGATTAGACTATGTATCGTCTTTTACCGCTGCTCCTTCATTTATTAAAAATATTTGTATATCTAGCACCCAAGAGGAAATAAATGTTAGAAGTGATAAATGCTTGATCAAACGCTAGCAGGAAGCGAAAAAATTATAGATATGTTCGGTATCTGATAAATGGAAATGTTTACGGATATTACTTTTGGGCATACATCTAATGTAAAATACTCTAAAATTTGAAACCATGAGTGTTGCTGTACGTAATGATAGTATATGTTAAATAACTAAAGGATGAAAAATTTGTTACATTATAAAATCTATAGTCAACAACATAAAGAATGGGTTGTTTTAGTACACGGTGCAGGAGGTAGCTCAACTATTTGGTACAAGCAAATTCGAGTATACCGTAAGCATTTTAATGTGTTGGTCGTCGATCTTCGCGGCCATGGTGATTGTGAGATTGAGAACAGTCCAACTAAATATACACTTGATTTGGTTAGCGAAGATATTTTAAATGTTTTAGATGAAGTAAAGATTGATAAAGCTCACTTTGTAGGAATTTCACTGGGGACAATGCTGATTCGTCAGTTAGCTGAGACGAACCCTGAAAGGTTTCATTCGATGGTACTTGCAGGCGCTGTAATACGTATTACACCAAGGCTGCACTTTTTACTTGGTATCGCAAATATGTTTAAGAAAATAATCCCATTTATGTGGTTATATAAACTATTTGCCTGGATTTTAATGCCGAGAAAAACCCATGAAACTTCACGTCATTTATTTGTTCAAGAGGCGAGAAAAATTAAGCATAGAGAATTTTTGCGTTGGTTATCACTAACTGGTGATATCGCAAGCTATTTATTGAAAATCAATGAAAAAGATACACATATTCCTACATTATATATTATGGGAGATGAGGATTATGTGTTTTTAGAACCAGTGAAGCGGCTAGTAAAAAAACAATCATCAAGTCAGTTAGTCATATTAAAGGATAGCGGTCATGTATGTAATATAGATCAAGCTGCCCAATTCAATGAGATATCCTTACAATTTTTATTGGCGCATTGAAATAACAAAAAGCCAAAGTTGATGATAGTAAAGCGATTGGCATATATATCGATTAAACAATTCATTTACTAAAATAATCTTAATTCTTTTACATCGGTTATTAAACCTTTTAGAGTGATGTGGTAATCTCTCTAGAAGGTTTTTTATTTTGGACTGTGAATGGGTGTGATGAGAGAATATAGTCCACTCTCCTCTTAATATTAGTACTTGTTTTGTATATATTGAATATAAACCCAATTATTCATCATAGGTTATTATATAAACCAATCAATAAGTTTTTTAATCCAGTATTGAGGGAAAAGAGAGATAGATAGAGAGATGGGGGTATACAGAATGTCTAAGATAGAAATCCCAGAACTTCAAGTGGAACAATCCTACCTACAGTTCATCTTCCCCTTTCAAATAAAGGACTCACGGAGTGAGGGCTTGGTTCAGCAGTTAATAAAAGAGCAGTGGGAGTTTTTTGATTTAAGAGATACAAGTCAGGATTGCAAATTTTATGGAGATATACGAGTATCTCATGAACGCATGGAGAAATTTTTTCTTCCTAATATGGAGCCCATTTTATTTCCCCCAACTATAAAGGATAAAAATGCATTTCGTCGCTTTAGTAAAATTATCAATCAAAAGGGTTGTTTACAATCCAAGTATTTAGAAACTGATTTTATATTAGTATCTTTTGATATCTTTGTTTGTCCGTATAATATTGGCATTATGAATATGCGAATTAATTTGCCTGATCATATGAGCTATAATGATGTTCTTCATTTTATAGACTTATTCAGACAACTAGATAAACCGCATGATATAGTTATTAGATTAAATGAAAAAGAGTATTCTGAAACAAAAGGAATTATTTTCAATGAATATTGTCCATGGCTGGAGGATCATTTATCAAAGAAAGAGCATACAACCTATTTTGGCAGTTTGCCATTTTTTATAGAAGAACGTATGCAAGTTTACTACTATTTAGCTTTCGAAAAGAATACCCTCCTGGATGAAATTTCTTTATACAGAGCCGCTTTGATTAAGGGATATGATAGGGAAGGACATCCCTATGCCGGTGCTAAATCGGAGGCATACATCCATCGCTTTTGTGATCAGCATGTATATGATCGATGGGGCGATTCTTCCTATTATATAATCAGTAATTATGCATTTGTCTGTCTATCAAATGAATGTGAAGAGAAAAGTAAATTTATTGCTGAGCGTATGTATGGAGAAAATTTTTACACAAATATTTTATTCTTTTTCAATCGACTCCTCTTATTAGAATTATCGTATGAGAATTCCCAGCTGAGAGTGGATGATAAAAAAGGTTCTATTGAAAAGCTTATCATTCGAATCACGAATTTTTCTGCACAATTTTATCAGCCTGAAGTACATAGCCGGATTTTTGGGAAAGAAATCTATTTAAAAATGAAAGATATTTTTCATATGGATGAGCTTTATAATCATGTGAACCGAACACTTGGCAATCTCTATAAAAACCACGAAAAGCTAACAGGGAAACGACATGAATATTTACTTACGTTTTTAACTACATATACGGTTATTTCGGGAATTTACGGCATGAATCTGGTCATTGAACAGGATTGGAAAGGGAATATTAACTGGTCCCAGGCTGCATCCTATTCCTTCTTTGAATATATCGCTTTATTTGTAGCATATTCCGGAATTGCGTTGGGTGGAGTGTTAGGAATCGTAACAGTCTATAAATGGATGAAGGAAAAAATAAAATCTAAGAATGATTGAGCAGGGGAATGGCAGATGATTGTAGAACCTAACAAACAAAGGAATTATAAGGAGGTGTGAGTTTGAAAAAAAGTCTAAGCTTTATTTTATGTATCCTCCTGTTGGCAGCATGCGGGCAAGAACCCAGTCCAAACAAAGGAAGTGATGATAAACCAGTGAATATAGATAAGAGTACAAATCGTATCAATGATGCAAGTTTAACGTCAAGCTTAGTCCAAAAGAACAAAGTCGAAAATGATTACTTATTTGTATATACAGTTGAAAACGAGACAGCGAAACCGATTAAATTAACGTTTAACAGCGGCCAAACGTTTGATTATATTTTAAAGGATCAAGCGGGAAAAACAATCATCCAGTATTCAGAGGGAAAATCCTTTATACAGGTTATTACTGAAAAAGAACTGGTTAAAGGAGCGCAATTAACGCATGATATCCATTTGAAAGACCTTGAACCTGGAGAATACACTCTAGAAGCATGGTTAACAGCCAAAGGGGTGAAGGATGACTCAAGGAAAAAAATTCAGTTCAAAGTAGACTAACGAAAGGAGGGTACCAATTTATATTATATTTGGATACTTAACCTTCAAATCAATGTAAAAAAATAGCCCAATCATATTTTAATTTTATAATATGATTGGGCTATTTTTTTATGATTCAATTCCTAATGATTCTACCTTATACAACTATCAAGCCAGACACATTCGTGTTCATTAAATAGTTAGTTTTGTGTTTCTATCTTCTTCTTAGCAGCACGTTTTCTCGGTTTAGATACTTTAGCCAGATATAAAGCTTTATTATTTATTACATCTGTGAACCCGCTTAGCATCATTTGAGCGGATAAAATGGTTAATCCTAAAAATAGGATAGGTATAAGTGGTAACCAGGGATACCCGATCAGATTATCGTAAGCTTGGCCAATCAAACCTGACCATTCGTGAGAAGCTGAGTTAGCATTTCCATCAGAATCCTGTAATGTACCGCCAAAGAAAATTTTTAGTACTCCTAGATGAGCTAATACAACGAGTACTTGTATGTACTGCTGAATCAAAATAATAACGATATTTTCTTTTAAATGAGGAAGTATATGTGTCTTTAATTTATGTAGTTTACCGCCACCTAACACCATAGCAGCCTCCATGAATTCTTCTTTATGAAGTTTTTTTATTTCATTAGCTTGATAGATAGCCAATGTCGGTACAGCATAAAAAGTTAGAATTGCTATTTCAAACAAAGCTCTTTCCCAAAATGGAAAAGGAGAACCATCTCCTCCATAGACAATTACACTGAATAGAACATAGTATGCTACTAACGTTAGTGGAATCACCGTAATTGGATCAAATATTTTTTCGTACCAACGAATATACTTTTGGCAATATACTCCTAAAAAAGCGCCAAATATTAAGGCAAATAAAACCCGTAAGATAGCAATGAGAAAAGCAATCCCTATCGTAAATTTTGCACCATGTATAATCATATGAAGTAAATCTCTTCCACCTGAATCTGAACCAGCTATAAACCCATGTGTAAATGGCTGGTAAGGAGGAGAATCTACTATATTCGCTTGATCATCCATATATAGAGGCACAGTTCTAATCGTACTATCGTTAAAGAGTGTATTAGCCATACTCAAAATCAATAAGATAAATACAAATAAAAATCCAACCATAAATGTTTTATTTTTTAGCAAAAGTTTAATCAATCGCTTCACCTCTTACAACCGGGGGAATTAACCAATCGCATATACGATAAATAAGATATAATGGCAAATAAATCATCAGTATACCGATTACAAATATTTCGGGTGATTTTCTAAAGATAAAATAGATAATCCCTGTCATATTGAACATATACTCCAAAATAACCAAATTAGATATAACAAATCAAATCGCCGTTTTGGAATAGTGGTATAAACTGAATAATACATTTTTAAATATATGAATATTAAATATGTATAGTGGCTTCATTCCCTTAGTTACAGCATATTCTACATATAACTTCCCTTGTTCTTTCTCAAATTGCTGTATTAAAAATTTAGTCAACAGTAAGGTTAAAGGCAAACTAAGACATACAATAGGGAGAAAAAAGGCCCGATCATCCCCCGCGGAAGCTACGTTAAATAAGAGCGTACCTGTTTTTTTAAAGGACATAATAGTAAGAAATTGAAGTGCGATTATATAAAATATATCTGGTAGGGACTCAATAATCGTGAGAAACCACATAATCTTACCTTTAATTGTTTGAAAAACTAATAGGATTAGGTAAGTTAATAAGAATGCAAGTATGGTTGAAATTAAAAGTGATGCAACAATCAGTAGGACTGATTCTTTATAATGGTAGAATATTTGTGGAAAAACTGGTCTTTGGATGCCCATCCCATATGTGATATCTAGAGGGTGTAATAACGATAGAAAAGTGTTTTTGATTTCTACTAAGAAAGCAAAAAAATTAACAGAAATATCTCTGAAGAGTGTTGGCAATGCACTAACGCAGATAATTACAAAAATGGCTATAAGCACTTCTGTTATCATTACTGCAGTTTTTTTGAAAATTAAAATAAAATCATCTCCTTTTTATCCTAATTTTTGGATATAATTTTATCATAATTATATCTATCTTTTTTGTCTATAAATTATTTTTGTTTCCAGAATACGAATCTTTAAGTCTATTTACACGAATATATGGTTATTTAATAAAAGGAAGTTTGTTAAAAATAACTGAGAGGAAGTGATTAATAATAAAAGGTTTCTGCCCATATTTTTGCTTATTTTTCTTGTAACGTTAGTAAGCTGTTCTCCAAAAAAAGAAACCGAAAATAATAAACCAAAAGAAACCATAATGAATCAAGAATGGCAAGTTCGTAATGAATATAAATTTTATTAACGGTAAATCCAGAACCTAATTTAATAGCAGGTAAACCATTTGGGTAGGTATTCCATTTTACTGCCCCTTTTAAAACCTTTGAAGGTAAAGAATTAGCTATATATGCCTATCATAAAGAAACAGAAGAGAAGATAACGGCTCTAAATCCAATAAGAATCAAAGAACCGTCACCGGGTTATTCAAAATTAGAGCGTTTTACAGTTAATTTTGAAGTTCCTCAAAGTGGGTTATGGCGTTATGAAGTTATATAAGACAATGAGTTTTATGCAGACGTTGTTTTTTTAATTAAAAATAAATAGAGTAATAGATTTAATAGCGGCATTGATTCAAGGCGAATTACTGCCTTTTTTCGATGAATTCTTACAGGGGTAAAGGGCAGTTCTTCGGAAGAAAGAAGGACTTTCTATTTTATCTGTCGAATAAATTTAAATTATATGTCGTGAAAAGGAATGGTCTATATGAAGTTAATTAAACAATTTATTTTAAAACGTCCTGCTGAAAAAAGACTTACTTATTTTTATGCTATGGTTGTGACGGATGAACAGGTGTGGCTACTTCGTGATAAAAATAATGGCGACTTATTACTATTAGAAGATGAAGGAGAATATCATTTTTTGCTTCCAGTTTGGCCAAGCCGAAGTTTTGCTGAAATAGAGGCTGCTAAAATAGATCATAATTCATACGAAGCTTTTAACGTTCCATTAACTACATTTTTAGATGATATACTTGTTGATATTGAAAATGACCGTGGTATTGCGGTGATTTTTCCTAACGGGAAAGATTCGAACATTCAATCACGTGATGAAATTAAGGAAATGATTCGTAATCTATAGGATAGGTTGTTCCTACTGGCTGGGTAGGTTAAATGAATAATAAATGGAATTATTTTGTACTGTGAAAGGGGAATAGGATTGTGATTTTTAATTATAGTGATTTTATTAGTCTATCTCTTTGACTTTGTAAAACTGAGAAAGCAAAATGAAATAATAATCGCACAAAACGAAAAAGTTATTGCCCTATTGGAGAAAATTGAAAATAAGTAGTATATATTTTGCGGCTTGCGGAGGGATATAATTGGGGTTTTAATAGTTCTTTTATATTGGATATACCATTTTCCTTGTCTGGTTAAATTCAAATAAAAGAGGATACCTAGCCTCTATAATAGACTTGGTATCCTCTATTCTGCACACTCTTTTTCATATAAGAGAAATTATGCCCGTTTCTCAAATAATTGTACAAGTTCTATGATGACTTCGGTGGCTTTTTCCATACTTTCAACAGCTACATATTCATATTTACCGTGGAAATTTTCTCCTCCGGCAAAGATGTTAGGAGTAGGCAGGCCCATATAGGATAGTTGGGAACCATCTGTACCGCCGCGAATTGGTTTAACAATTGGTTTAATGCCCAAGTTTTCCATGGCTTGATGGGCGACATCGACTATTTCCTTTACAGGTTCAATTTTTTCTCCCATATTATAATATTGATCATTCATATCTAATATAATATTTTCTTCGCCGTATTTAGCCTTGTATTTTGCAACAAGGTCTTTCATCGTCGCTTTTTTGGCTTCAAATTTTTCACGGTCATGATCGCGGATAATATAAGCGGCATGAGTACGTTCTACATCACCGTTTAACGATAGGAGATGATAGAAGCCTTCGTAGCCTTCTGTATATTCGGGTGATTCTTCTTTTGGAAGCTCATCATTGAAATTCATGGCAATCTTTAAGGAGTTGACCATTTTATTTTTAGCGGATCCTGGGTGGACATTGGTTCCTTTAAAAGTCAATTTTGCCCCTGCAGCATTAAAGCTTTCAAATTCAAGTTCACCAATGGGACCGCCATCCAGTGTGTAAGCAAAGTCAGCATTAAAACGCTCCACATCAAACTTATGAGGGCCTCTGCCAATTTCTTCATCCGGTGTAAAAGCGACACGAAGTTTGCCGTGCTTAATTTCCGGATGTTTAATTAGGTAATCCATTGCCGTTACGATTTCAGCGATGCCTGCTTTATCATCAGCACCAAGCAGAGTAGTGCCGTCAGTGGTAATAAGTGTTTTACCTATATACTCTTTTAGCTCAGGAAAGTCTTTCGGTGATAGGATGACATTAAGATTTTTATTAAGCGTAATATCACCGCCATCATAATTCTCTACGATTTGTGGTTTTACATTCTTACCGGTAAAATCAGTAGCCGTATCGACATGAGCAAGGAAGCCGATTGTTGGTACTTCTTTTTCTGTATTCGCGGGAAGGGTGGCAAATAAATAGCCATTTTCATCAAGTGTTACTTCTTCCATTCCTATTGTCTGCAATTCATCTTTTAGAAGATTTAAGAGGTCAAATTGCTTCTCTGTAGAAGGGCATGTTTGACTGTTTTCATCGGATTGGGTATCAATTTTTACATATGTAAGAAAGCGTTCAACTAATTTTTTATTCATCAGATTCATCTCCTTCTGTATTCCTATTATAACGAAAGTTTTATTGATCAACAAAAAGTTATTCGAATTTTCTTTAGGTTAATATTTCCGTACAGAGGTAATTTTATTTATTTCGGGTATTCTTATATAATGGGGATGGAAAGAAAGAAGGGATCGATACAACCATGTTTACAATTGGAAGCCGCACAGTTAAGACAGCGATTGGCGCGATGATTGCCTTGGTTATTGCTCAAGTTTTGTCGCTGGAAAATACAGCAACCGCTGCAGTTATCACCTTATTAAGTGTTCAGAGTACACAGCGCAGAAGTATACAGATTGCATGGCAGCGGTTTGCAGCTTGTATACTTGGGATTTTATTGGCTGTATTGATATTTGAAGGATGTGCTTATACAGCTGTTGCAGTAGGTTTATTATTATTTATTTATATACCGGTCATGGCTAAGCTGGGGCTTCAGGACGGTATTGTACCTGGTTTTGTTATTGTCATGCAATTATACATATCGCAAAATATTACGTATGAGCTTATTTTAAACCAAATCTGCATCGTATCGATTGGAATTCTGGTCGCTCTTTTGTTCAACTTATATATGCCAAGTGTTGAAGGTGAGATTAAGAAGATTATAAAGGAGCTAGAAGGAAATTTTAAAGTGATCTTCTTGCAATTCGGTCAGTTTATTCGGAAAAAAGAACGTGTTTGGAATGATGAATACATTATTAAAACAAAGAAGCTAATCGAAGTGGGTATGGAATTAGCCAAGAGAAGTGAGGAAAATTCCTTTTTTAAAAGAGACTCCTATTATTTGCAATACTTCACTAAAGTGCATCAGCAATTCCAAATCGTTGAGCGAATGGCTCCTTTAATCATTCATCTGCCTACAACATTTGAGCAGAATGAAATGGTAGCTGACTTCGTAGATGATTTGGGTGCAAATATAGAAGACCGGAATCGTCTACTGTTAAAATTACAGAATCTAAGAGGTAAGTTTGAGAATATGGATTTACCAAAAACAAGGGAGGAGTTTGAAACTCGTGCTGCCCTGTTAATCTTGATCAATAAAATTGAGCAATTTATCGAAATCCAATCGTAGTAAAGAGAACGTGCTGTTTTCAAAACAGTTCGTTTTTTTTGTGTGGAAGAAAGGTATGGCGTCTATAATATTGCTGCTTCTGGCCGTAAACTTTCACAGTATTCATGCAACAATTTCCATCCATCTTCATATCTTTTAAATCTCTGTACAAACAGTTTAACAACCTCTTTCTTTTCACCATCCATTTCAAATGTTACCCAAAATAAAACAATGACCTCATCCTCAGACGCTGGAGTAGTATGTAAAATAGTAAAATTCCATTTTGGGTTATGTCCGCAATATTGTTCAAAAGCTTCTGCCCATCCTAGGCAAGCCTCCTTATATCCCCAATCTGAAACGACACCATCCGCATTTGCCCAACGAACAGATAAATTCAGAGAAAGCTTGGAAATCATCAATTCAGTATTACAGCTATTCCATATAGATTGAAATTCAAGAAAGAAGGACTTAAAATCCTCAATAAGTACTGACTGATTCAAATTGGAACCTCCTCGTTAAAGTAAAGATGGAGCCTCTTTAATACTATTCTATACAATGGATATATTTCCCTTTTATCAATAAGAGAAACTATTTTGTATGAGAGCATTTTATCATTCATTTTGAAAGCATGTGTTTAAAAATGCAAAAAGCGCGTCTATGTTGCTAAAAGAACACAAAAGTACAATATAGATCAAGCTTTGCTCTTTTTCAACAAATATATGGTGTATTGAATTAATTCATGTCAAAAAGGAGCGAACGATTCATTTGCTCTTCAGATGGTAATTAATTGAAAATGGAAAATAGATGGAATATACTGAAAGCGTTCACAAAATGATGGATATAAATGGAGGGAATTAAATGACCACTACTATAAGCTCTAATATTAGTCCCAAATTAGCAGAGTTTCTAAAAGGTACAAAACAGTTATATATGAATGGTGAATTCGTAGACTCAGTATCTGGTAAAACATTTGAAACAATGAATCCTGCTACTGGTGAAGTTTTGGCTGTGATTTCAGAAGCGCAATCTGAAGATATTGATATAGCTGTCAAAGCTGCACGTAAAGCATTTGATCAAGGACCATGGAGAACAATGAATGCTGCAGAACGCAGTCGTTTAATATACAAATTGGCAGATTTAATGGAAGAAAACAAGCTGGAGTTGGCTCAATTGGAAACATTGGATAACGGGAAGCCTTTCCGTGAAACATCTAATGCAGATATTCCATTAGCCATTGAACACTTCCGCTATTTTGCAGGTTGGTCGACTAAAATCATGGGACAAACCATCCCAGTAGCCGGTAATTTTTTTAATTATACAAAACATGAACCAGTTGGAGTGGTTGGGCAGATTATCCCGTGGAATTTCCCATTATTAATGGCTGCCTGGAAACTCGGAGCGGCACTTGCTACCGGGTGTACAATCGTATTAAAACCAGCAGAAAACACACCTCTTTCTGCATTATACCTGGCACAACTAATTAGTGAAGCTGGATTCCCGGATGGAGTCGTCAATATTGTCCCAGGATATGGTCCGTCAGCAGGACAACCATTGGTCGATCATCCAATGATCGATAAGATTGCCTTTACGGGTTCGACTAAGGTGGGTAAACAAATTATGAAATCAGCTGCTGATACGCTGAAACGCGTAACATTGGAACTTGGAGGAAAATCGCCGAATATCATTCTTCCGGATGCAGATTTATCAAAGGCTGTTCCGGGTGCATTAATGGGTATCATGTTCAATCAGGGGCAAGTTTGCTGTGCAGGCAGCCGTTTATATGTCCAAAAGAAAATGTATGATAATGTCGTTTCTGATTTAATAACGTGTGCCAAGGATATTAAACAGGGTAATGGGTTAGAAGAAGATACAACGATGGGCCCGCTTATTTCCGCCCAGCAGCAGTCCAGGGTAAAAGGATATATTGACCAAGGTGTTGAAGAAGGAGCCGAAGTGTTAATTGGAGGGGATATTCCATTTGATAAAGGCTATTTTGTATCACCGACCGTGTTTGCAGATGTAAACCATAGCATGACAATAGCAAAAGAAGAAATATTTGGACCTGTTGTAGCGGCCATGCCATTTGATGATATTGATGATCTTATACAAAAAGCCAATGACAGCAACTACGGGTTAGCGGCAGGTGTTTGGACACAGGACTTGAAAAAGGCTCATCAAATCGCACATAAGTTACAAGCGGGTACGGTATGGGTAAATACCTATAATACATTTGATGCGGCTTCTCCTTTTGGAGGGTACAAACAATCCGGTATTGGTCGTGAAATGGGAAGCTATGCACTCGATAACTACACAGAAGTGAAGAGTGTATGGATTAATATGGACTAAGATCTTTAAGAAAGCAGTGTGGTTATGGACGGTAATCACACTGTTTTTCCTTATTTGGTTAATCAGTTAAATAAGAGCATAAATAAGCCCCATAAAAGTCAGAGCTATGTCTGTCTTTTATGGGGTGATTTTATTTATTAAGAGCTTAGCTTTTCTTTAAAGATGGCTCAGTTTGAATTTTTGGAAGGTCTTTTGGTTCTTCCTGTTTAAAGATACTTTGTAAAACGAATGTCTGGATGATCAAGAAGATTCCGCTTGTTATCCAATAGAGCGGAAGAGCAGCCGGAGCCGAAAAAGAAATGAACATAATCATCATAGGTGACAAGAGTCCCATTAATTTCATTTGATTCTGCTGTTCAGGCTGCATTTGGCTTGAGCTGACTTTGAATTGGAGATAGTAAATCAATCCGGCAATTAACGCCATGATCATGTTCGCCTCGCCAAGACTAAACCAAAGGAAGTCATGGGTTGCAATTGTATGTGAGTCCCTAATGGCATAATAGAATCCCATTAATATCGGCATTTGAATCAGCATTGGTAAGCATCCGATATTGAGAGGATTTACGCCATGCTTCTGATAAAGCTGCATCATTTCCTGTTGAATTTCTGCTTTCTTCGCTGCATCAGTTGTTTGTTTTAATTTTTCTTGTATAGCTTCCATCTCAGGCTTTAAAACTTCCATTTTCCGTTTCATATCAGCTTGAGTTTTATACTGTTTAACAGTCAACGGCATGAGCAATAATTTAATCAGCAACGTAGCCAAAATAATGGCGAGCCCATAATTCCCCTGAAATAGATCTGCATTAAATTCCAGTAAGGATAATAAGGGAGAGACAATAAAGTGTTGGAAAAAACCGTCTCCGTTAGAATTGGCTGAACATCCACTCAACAACATTCCTGCGAATAAAACACCTATTAATTTTTTCAATCCATTTCCTCCGATCATGTATTTGTTTATACGATGGGATGGAAATGGCTGCTTTCTTTATCTCCGGGGTTTACCTTAATACGAAATAAAGTGAAAAAGCGTTGAATATGGCGTTTATCTATAATTGGCTGTTTCTTATTGCTTTTTAAAATCGGTTGATTCGTTCCTTCTTCATAGTGGTTACTGAAAAGGACTTTATTTTGCTTATGCACTATGAATAAGGCGGCTAACGGAAAGACAACCGAGAATAAAAAGGCAATTATTAATGTCTGCTGTATGACATCATAATCGTATTCAATTAATAATCCTATCATGGCTGGCAACTCTCCGTTTAAGATTTTCAAATTATGAAGTGATTTGTTATGGATACTATACCATTAAATGAATGCCAGGGATAGAAGAAGTTCTCTTATTAAGTGAGAAGAGACGAATAAGAAGGGAATAAAGTTTTAGCTGAGAGGTGAACAGTTTTTTTTGATTGATATTTACTTATATAAACAAAGGTGTTAGCTACCTTAATCATTATGCTGCAAGATCAAAATAAAGTTTAATAAAAGGATTTAACAATATTTTAATCGAATAAATATAGATGTATATAAAAGAGTCAGAATTCGAAGGGAAATTTCTTTATGTTTACTAGAATTAAAGAAGGGGGAGATAGATTTGGAAATAGATATATCAGGTGCAGGAATAAATTTTGGGCTATTTTGTATTGGGGTTGGATTAGCTTTATTGGGGCATTACATAGGTAAAGGACTCATAAATTTTCGTCAGTCTAAAAATGTAATTGATTACAATGTGTTTTTAAAAGAGAGTGACCTAGCCTATATTTTTAAATTAAATAGGAATGAAATAAAGGCTTTATTGACTGAACATCAGGATGTCCCTAAGCTGGTATTAAACGGAACTACCTATTATCCTAAAACAATTAATTGAATGGATTTCATCCAAGAATTTTAGCAGTTAAACGGACGGTTTAAGTAAAAACAGAACAAACGGCTGGTTTCCCAGTCGTTTGTTCTGTTATTTATAAGCGAATAGACTCTATCCTATAAAAATACTTATATAGAAAGTAAGTAATCACACCGTAATAATGGTTACCTCAATATTTCCTCGCGTTGCTTTAGAATAAGGGCAAACCTGGTGGGCCATATCAGCATATTTTTTAACTTCTTCTTTATCCAAACCAGGGATAGAGACATCTAAGCGGACAGCCAGTTTAAAACCGCCATCTTCTTCATCTTTACCAATCGTTACATTAGACGTGACCGTTGTATCTACTTTTTTTCGATCCTTACGTAATACGAGGTTTAATGCACTGTCATAACAGGCAGCATATCCTGCTGCAAACAGTAATTCTGGGTTTGCAGCTTGTTCTCCGCTACCTCCCAATGCTTTTGGTTGCCTCACATCTAAATCTATAATCCCGTCTTCAGATTTTACATGTCCTTCACGACCGCCTGTGGATGTGACGGTTGCTGTATATAATGGTTCCATCAAACCAACTCCTTAATTAATGATATATAGCACTTTTCCCTATTTTGGTTTTATTAAACAGATTGTCAAAAGAATAGGTATTAATCATTATGAAAATATCTCCTTTTTTATCTAGACTACATAGAAAAGCTAGGCATATAATAATGGTGAAAGTAAATATATGGGAAGTAGTGTGTATATGTATGGAAACAGAAATGCTAACTATTTTTGATGAATCAGGTTCCGCGATTGGGGTAGCCACACGCGATGAAGTCCATAATAAAGGATATTGGCATCAAACCTTTCAATGTTATGTGGTTGGAAAAGAAAATCATGAAGAATATATGTATCTTCAACTTAGAAGTCATTTAAAAAAAGATTTTGCTAATGTTTACGATATAACTGCAGCGGGACATATTCTTTCAAACGAAACGGTAGCTGATGGTGTAAGAGAAGTTAATGAGGAACTTGGATTAAATGTTACCTATGATCAACTAAACAGCCTTGGTATGTTTCCTAATGTAATAGAAACAGAGACAATCAAAGACCATGAATTAAGTCATGTTTTTCTTTATGAAATGACAGAACCTATGGAGACTTTTATCCTGCAGCCGGAAGAAGTATCTGGAATGGCAAAAGCTCGATTATACGATTTTATTTCTTTTTACAATGGAGATTCAGATCATTTGGAGATTGAAGGCTATAAGCAGGATTCTAGCGGAGGTAAAACCTGGTTTAAGGAGACAATAAGTAAGGACCGGTTTGTACCGCATTCTAAGCAGTATTTTGTTAGCGTGGCAGAAGCTATTTGCTCTAACCGGAAAGCTTAAATCGAGGAAGTGCTTAGAAAAGATAAACGATCGGTAGCATAGTCAACTGAATCTCGGAATGGACATAGAAATCAAAGTAAATTATAACTCAATATATGCCGAGTCTATGCAGCAAGTCTATCAATCTGTGGGCTGGAATAAGCATACAATTGAAATGATTAATCAAGTATTCACAGTAAGCACGCATGTGGCCATTGCTTTTAAAGAAGATAGACTAATTGGTTTTGGAAGAGCGCTATCAGATGGTGTATTTAATGGTGCGATTTATGATCTCGTAGTCCATACAGACGAACAGGGTAATGGAGTAGCTAAGGAAATTATTAACTCTCTATTAACACAATTGAATCCGTATCTTGTATCCACTTAATTTCGACAGTCGGAAACGAGGAATTTTATAAAAAATGCGGATTTTACCCATTGAAAACAGGTATGGCCCGCTATTTGAATCAGGAGTTGGCTGAAACCTATTTGGTTAAATAAAAAAGGGGGAATACAATGTTTGAACAGATTATAACGGAGGCAAATGAACTGCGTGCTCTGATAGGAGAACCAAGTAAACTAGTAAAAAATAAAGTGATTAAACGATTGGATGATCATTGTGTTCATTTCATAAGCAAATCTCCGTTTGTGTTTATTGGTACAACGGATGGAAACGGGAATTTAGATGTTTCACCTAGGGGAGACCAAGCTGGATTTGTTCGAATATTGTATGAAAATTATTTGATAATTCCAGAACGGAGAGGCAATAAAAGAATGGACACCCTATACAATCTTCTAATGAACCCTGGAGTAGGCTTGTTGTTTATTATTCCAGGCTTGGGTGAAACCCTCCGTGTAAATGGAAAAGGGTACGTAGTAAAAGATCCAGACTTGCTTGAGTGTTTAGGTGTTAATGGAAAGACACCAAACATCGGTATTGGGGTTAAGGTAGAGGAATGCTTTATTCATTGTGCAAAAGCATTTATTAGATCAGAATTATGGAACCCGACAACGTGGCCAGATAAAAATTCTCTTCCTCAAGCTTCAAAGATACTTGCAGCGCATGCCAGCAAATTGAAAACAAGAGCTGAAGACATTGAAATTCAATTAAAGGAGGGTTACACAACCAGATTATATTAAGCAATTTTTTTGTTGCTCTCTGATAGTAATCTTATTCTTTCGCCACAGTAAAAATAAGACTGTTTTCGTAAGGATGTGGCTGTTCTTGTTATTTAAAGAAATCACGCGTTAATTCATGTACCTTTTTACATATTTATAGAGTGGTTTTACATCATTAATCGGTTTATTTTTTAATACATTAAGAAAATTGAGGAGCATCATATTGTCGTGTAAATATCTCGAAGTTCTCCCTCAATCTGTAAATCCAGTCTATATATGTTTTAATCAGGATAGAATGTTCATTTCATCGCATATATTTCATCGCCAAATTGCTTCTATCCGAGCTATAATGTAATTAAATATTACGAATTTACCCCATTTTTAAAACTCTCCAGCGAAAAAACATTCTAATCTGCCTATTTATATGAATTGAGGTGTTTATATGGAAAAAATCATTGAGGTACGCCGCCTCTCCAAAACCTATGGTGACATTACTGCGGTGAATGATATTGATTTTTATGTAGAGCAAGGAAAGCTGTTTGCCTTCCTCGGTCCTAATGGCGCGGGCAAAAGCACGACAATTGATATGTTATGCACGCTCTTGAAGCCAGATAAAGGAGAAATCATCATCAATGGCTTTCAGATTGCTAAAAATGATTCAAAAATCCGTGAATCAATCGGGGTAGTCTTCCAGGAAAGTCTGCTCGACCCTCTCCTGACTGTACGGGAAAATCTCCTAACAAGAGCCAAATTCTATCAGATTCCAAAATCGGAGCTCAAATCCAGAGTGGAACAAGCAGCGATTGCAGCTGATGTCATGGACTTTATTGATCGCCCATACGGAAAATTATCAGGAGGACAAAGGCGCCGCGCTGATATAGCAAGAGCTCTTGTGAACACACCGAAGGTTCTTTTCCTGGATGAGCCGACTACCGGTCTTGACCCCCAAACAAGAAGAAGTGTTTGGGAGACGATTACGAACCTGCAAAGAGATCAGGGACTGACTGTATTCTTGACGACACATTATATGGAGGAAGCCGCCTCTGCCGACTATATCATGATTATTGATGATGGAGAGATTGTGGCAAAGGGAACTCCTTATGAACTGCGAAATACATATAGCTCAGATATGCTGAAAATTGAACCGATTGACTATGCTGCTCTCGATGAGCTTTTTCAAGCCAATGGAATCAGTTACAAAAACGAGCATCAACTGATGATCATTAAAATAGCGAATACAAAAGAGGCCCTCTCGATTCTAAAATTGGCAGAGCCCTTGATTGCAAATTTTGAAGTGATGCATGGGACAATGGATGACGTGTTCATCGAAATCACAGGAAAGGAAATACGTGCTGATGTTTAATTTAGCAAAGCGTAATCTAAAACTATTTTTTCGGGATAAAAGTGCGGTCTTCTTCTCCTTATTGGCCGTCTTCATTATCATTGGCTTATATGTCCTCTTTCTTGGAGATACCATTGCAGGGGACATGACCGAAATTAAGGAAGCTCGATACTTAATGGACAGTTGGATTATGGGCGGTCTTCTTGCCGTTACCTCTGTCACGACGACAATGGGCGCTTTTGGCACAATGGTAGAGGATCGGGCAAATGGCAATGCAAAAGATTTCTATGCTTCGCCATTAAAAAGGTATCAAATCGCTGGTGGTTATGTAATCAGTTCATTTATGGTCGG
Source organism: Pradoshia sp. Z3_51 (assembly GCF_058215915.1). NCBI lineage: Bacteria > Bacillati > Bacillota > Bacilli > Caryophanales > Bacillaceae > Pradoshia > Pradoshia sp. Z3_51. The sequence goes on from NZ_JBZAJC010000002.1 coordinate 576,846, forward strand.
CCTCATCATGTGTATGGTCACTTTTGTCTTAGCGGAGATATATATTGTCGCAAACGGTGGGGAGCTTTTGCCACTCATAGGTATGTTAAAAATCATTGTGTTGATGTTCCTATCGGTTCTAGCCTCAAGCGCAATGGTGTTTTTCTTAGTTAGCTTCTTTTCAAGTGTTAATGCATTTGCAACTGGCAGTACGATTATCGGGACATTAATCGGGTTTCTTACCGGCATTTACATACCAATTGGCAATCTTCCTGATGCTGTACAAATGATTGTGAAGATCTTTCCGGTCACCCATGCAGGCGTCTTATTTCGTCAGGTATTTATGGAAGAGCCCTTAAAAATATCATTCGACGGTGCACCAAGTGCTGCAGTCGATGGTTTTAAAGAAGAACTGGGTGTTGTGCTGACATATGGTGACTTTACTGCCCAAGGCAGCACGCATATTCTTGTCCTGGTAGGAGTCACCATTTTATTTTTCGCTCTTGCCGTATGGAATGTATCACGAAAGAAATCTTAGCAGGGGACATAGTTTCCTGCTATTTTCATGCACTAATATAGTTATCTTTTTCCTGAATCAATTTCATGTTAATCCAGCTAAATTGCCCTTCACCGCATCCTCAACCAGTATTTTTTAATAATGACTCTTATTCGATTATTATATCGAAGCTGTATGATCCTTTCTTATTCCCTAAAGCTTTAATTAGAATCAATATTAGGGAATGTGAATTGCAAATATTTTCCTAATATTTGATATAATGGTAGAGGTTGGAGAGAATTGAAAGTAAGAGGAATTACTATAAAGGTATATTTTTATAATTCAAACAGCAAAAATACCATTAACAAATACCGCGGAAAAATGATAATAAGGGGCGAATAAATTGATCAAAACCACTGAAGAATTGTTAATTGCTCTGCGAAGTGTTATTCAAGAAAGCCGAGTAACGACCAATCATACTATTTTAGAACAACACAGCATAGATGAATCGTATCATCGTGCTAGTCTGCCTGATATAGTAGTGTTTCCGACAAACACAGAAGAAGTGAGGGAGATAATTACTATAGCGGATCAATATAAAGTGCCGATTGTGCCATTTGGAAGGGGAACAAGCTTGGAAGGGCATGTTATTCCTTATGACCATGGAATCATGATTGACTTTTCTCTTATGGATAAAATAGTAGAGGTTAGGGAGAAGGACTTTCTTGTGAAAGTTCAACCAGGGGTGACGCGTTCTCAGTTGAATAAAGAGCTGAAAAAATACGGATTGTTTTTCTCCGTAGATCCGGGAGCAGATGCAACACTTGGTGGGATGGCAGCTACAAATGCCAGTGGAACAACATCTGTTAAATATGGAATTATGCGTGACCAAGTTCGGGATTTAGAGGTTGTTCTCGCAGATGGCACAGTGATTCATACAGGAAATTTAGCAGAAAAATCTTCTTCTGGCTATCATTTAAATGGTGTATTTGTTGGTTCGGAAGGGACACTTGGATGTTTTACTGAATTGACATTAAGAGTGTACGGTATTCCTGAAAATATTATGGCAGCGCGAGCATCCTTTAAAACAGTTAGTGATGCTGTTGAAGCAGTCTTGAATATTTTACAAGCGGGAATTCCAATTGCAAGAGTTGAGCTCGTAGATGAACCTTCTATGAAACAAGTAAACCTTCATAATAAGACGGCCTATCTGGAACAGCCAACCTTATTTTTAGAATTTGAGGGGAATGAGGCGGGCTTAAAGCAAGATGTTGAATTTATGAAAGAGATTGTGGAGGCTCACAATTGTGAACGTATTGAATTCGAGACCGATAATGCTGCTCGAAATCAGCTATGGGAAGCTCGCCATAATCTAGCTTACTCCTATATTCATGGACACCCAGGAAAAAAACTCATGATAACCGATGTTTGTTTGCCCCTTTCCGAGTTAGCAGGTGCTATTGCTCATGCAAGAGAAACACTTGATTTGTTAATGCTTACAGGCGGTGTTGTTGGGCACGTCGGTGATGGCAATTTTCATGTTCTGTTAATGATTGATATGAATGATTTTGATGAACTGAAAAGAGCTGATCAATATAATGAAATGATTGTCATGTATGCACTTGAACGAGGAGGAACTTGTACAGGAGAACATGGTGTCGGCATTGGGAAACAGAAATACCAAGAGAAAGAACACGGAGAAGCACTGCTGGTGATGGAAAAGATTAAACGGGTACTAGATCCAGATAATCTTCTAAACCCAAATAAAATTTTTAAAATAAAGAAAGAGAAATAAATAGATTGGTAGAATTTGTTTTAACCTTGATAGCTCTCTTAAGATAGAGACATGTATTGGTGGATGAGTTTTTATAATGATAACAGGAGGGTTTTAGGGGTGGAATTACAACAATGGTTTGAAAAAGGTTTAACAACGGAACAGTATATCGATGGTATGAAAACAAATAAAGAAAATCTCCTAAAGGTATATGAATCGTTCCATCTATCAGGGGAGAGTAAAGAGGCGCTTTTAACTATACCGCCCACTGGGATTAAGGTTATTGTGTTGACAGAAGATTGGTGCGGGGATGCAATGGTAAATATCCCGATTTTACTGCGTATTGCAGAGGCAACAAATATCGACGTTCGTTTTATCCTGCGTGACAGCAATTTAGAGTTAATGGATCAGTATTTAACCAATGGAACGGCTCGATCGATCCCGATTTTTATTTTCATAGATGAGGATGGAAATGAATTAACCGTCTGGGGACCACGCGCTGCTAAAATTCAACAAAGCTTTGAGGAATTGAAATCACAGTTACCAAGCGCAGATGCCCCTGATTTTAAAGAAAAACAACTTGAGATGTTCAAAGAATTTGTAAATAAATTTACGGTGGATTATGATACTTGGCATGTTATTGCAGATAGCATTATTAGTAAGTTAAAAGAAATTAAGTAGCGAGTGATTCATCTAAAAGTATTAGAAGAGGATATATCACCGAGAAAAGCTTAGGCGACATACAAGGACGGGCTTCAATGATTCAATAGAATGGAATCCAGCCGTAAAATTTTGACAATCATTTAACTTCAGGCTTCGGTAATTAGGAACTTAAAATCTAGATAATTGAATGTGTAGAGAAAATATTTTTGGAAAGGACAGAAGGAGCAGGCTTCCCAACAAGAAGAAACCTGCTTTTATATATGGGCCATTAAAAAATGTGAAAGGATTGCAAAGTCAATAAAAGACGGTGGAACTGCAAAGTTAGTCAAGTACTCAAAGGAATAGAATGCTGGTTATATGAAAGGATTTTTGAATTGGAGAAATATAAAAAAGAAAGTGTCCGTTTGTTATTTCAATTGCTGCTGTTTCAGGTGGAGGAAAAACGACCATCACCTCTTACCTGAAAAATAATTTGCAAAATATTGGAACTCTATCCTTTGATGATTATGATTTTAATGGTCCCAATGACATGATTAATTGGATTGATAATAGAGGTAATCCAGATGATTGGGATTTATCACCGCTTCTTACAGATATAAAAAAGTTAGTTAATGAACCGCTGGATTACATAATAGTAGATTTTCCATTCGCTAATTTACATAGTCAAATGAAGGAAATTATTGATTTTGCAGTATTTATTGATACTCCACTGGATATTGCCATGGCACGAAGATTAACTCGAGATTTTAGAAATGGTGCCGTTGAGGAGATTTTGATGGATTTAAATTACTACATTGGTTGGGGAAGAAGGGGATATCTTCATATGTTGAATACGATCAAACCGATTTCTGACCTCATTGTAGATGGAACATTACCTGAATATGAGACTGTAAATATTATTACTAAAAAAATAGAAACATAGTTGATTTTAGGGGGTAAACATGGTGAATATACGCTATGTAACAACAGAAGAGGAAAAGCAAAAGGTCTTGTCAGCCTATTTTAAAGAAGGTTTGAGTGGTCAATTAGATACTTTTCCGAGTAAGGAGAAAAGAAAGCTGATCATTTTACAAAATATAAGTGAACGTTTTGAACTGGGGAGAGTATATTCAGAAATAGAAATTAACGAAGTATTGAAAACAATTTACGGTGATTTTGCAACAATTAGAAGAGAGCTTATCGTGTATGGATTTATGAATCGCAGCAAGGATTGTTCGGAATATTGGATAAAAGAAGATTAAATGGATAAAATTTATATTGAGCAAGCCAAGCAAAAATGTTAGGGGATAATAGGATATTTAAATTATGTTGAATGATGGACTATTTAGTCTCACCCTTTGGAGACCGGTATTCTATCAAACTATAGCGAAAGTCCACGGCTGTCAAATTGACGGTCTTCTTTTATGCTGTTAAAGAGCAGTTTAGTTGAAAACAAATAGTGGATTGATAAACTGAAATAAGTGTATATTTATACTATGAGTGTAATAATGAAACTAATTTGATTAGTAGGTTTTGTAATTATAATACAAGTATACTGCATGAAATAAAAGTTTATTTACATAATATGATTATTATACGGCAATCATTTCTTTTGACCGACGAAAAAGGGTATCGGATAACTAATTATATAAATTATACAACTAAGGGTGAGGTAGCATGAAAAACTTATTAAAAAAGATAACCCGATTTTTCAAAACAGATAAAGAGTTATTTATTGAAGAATTGAACGATTACCGCCAAATATTAGATGATGCTATAAAAATTTTAGAGGAGAACATTCAAATTTTAAAGTTAGCATTAGCAAAGCATATAGAAATCGGTCATTACTTGGATATGAAACAATCGAACAAGCTTATTCGAATTGAAAGTATAAATAAGTTAGTCACACAGTATGTGGATCATAAGAAAGATACAGCTGCCAGGGAAATGATTCGAGAAAAAGTTAAGGAACAGCAGAAATTACAATGTCTGAATGAAATAATAGATATGCATAATCAAAGAATCCAAGAATATCAATATAGGCTAAATAAAGCCCTTTGTGTTTTAGATAATGATAAAAGCAATCGAGAAGCTTTTATTATCAAACAGAAAATAGCATTACAGGAATTGGTGATTTCTGAAAAGTTAGACAGAGGGAACTGCAAGAAGCATATTGAACGGATTAAAAGGGAAATTATCGATAAAGAGTCCTATAAAGAACTTAATCCAAAAGAGGATACAGTAAATGAAGTGTTAATAGATAGCGAGATTGAGAAGGAACTTTCCATCTTTAAATTGAATTACTCTTCAAGTAATGTGTAAATCCTTTAAAATCAAAAGCTTATGTTGAGCTTTTATGAGGTTAGTTTTGGTCGGGCTAATCAAATAAAGGTTTATGATGCCATTAACGTATGAATATTAAGATTGAAGACAGGGAGATTATTTCTCTGTCTTTTTTACTTTTTCATTTAGGACTTCGCTTTCTTGCTGTTAAGAATGATCATTGCCATACTATCTTGTTCGATATTATCTTGGTTTAGTTTATCAACAGAAGAATTGAATTGAAGTAAGGATAATTACAACGATAACGAATGGAGTAAATTATAAATGGTGATAATTTAAATATTTTAATAATTCAAACACTTAAAGTATAATAATGGAATATCTGGAGATTTTTATTATTCCTACAAAACATTACATATTTCTCTTGAATGGGATGGAAGGTGAGGGATGGTAGTTGAATTATTCGTTACATCCACTTGGAGACCGAGCAATTTTAATTGAATTTGGCAAAGAGATAGATGAAGAGACCTATAACTCTGTCCGAAAGATAAGCAACATATTGGAAAGTGAGCAACCTGAGTGGCTGATTGAGGTGGTTCCCGCGTATACAACACTTACCTTATTTTATTCTCCTGAATATGTTTATCGAGCATTTCAGGAAAGTCGGCTACCATATGAAGTAATCACTAGTGAATTAAAAAGATTGCTAGACCGTCTTCAACCATCAATTAAAAACGAACAAAGAAGAGTGGAAATTCCAATTTGCTATGGCGGAGAATACGGTCCGGATCTAGTATATGTGGCTAAATATAATTATTTAACTGAACAGGAAGTTATTGAGATTCATTCAAGTGGTGATTATCTTATATACATGCTTGGTTTTGCACCTGGATTCCCCTATATTGGAGGAATGTCTAAGGAAATTTCAGCACCAAGAAGAAAATCGCCAAGACAAAATATACCCCCGGGAACGGTAGGAATTGCTGGTGAACAAACAGGAATTTATCCAATTGAAACACCAGGAGGTTGGCAGTTGATTGGGAGAACTCCTCTGAAATTATTTAATCCAACTGATTCGTCACCCACTTTATTGCAAGCTGGGGACCGGGTTCAATTTAAACCAATTAGCCCTGAAGAGTATGTCAGTCTGGAGGGGGAACGGCAATGTTAATAATTGAAAAATCGGGTTTGTTAACCTCCATTCAGGATTTAGGAAGGTATGGATTTAAAAAATATGGGATTATCACAGGCGGAGCAATGGATCCGTTATCTCATAGAATGGCAAATCTGTTGGTCCAGAATCATGAAAATGAACCGACGATTGAAATGACCCTCTATGGTCCAACTATACGATTTTTAGAGAATACGATAGTTTCTTTGTGCGGAGGAAACTTATCCCCTTCTTTAAATGGCAGGCCAATGCAAATGGCAAGTCCTATTCACATTCAAAAAGGGGATGTTCTGACATTCGGCCAGCCTAAGACAGGATGCCGTGCCTATTTAGCAATACGCGGGGGCATAAAGATTCCAAAAGTGATGGGGAGCTATTCCACTTATTTACGTGCACAAATAGGGGGATTCAAAGGGAGACCTTTGCAAAAGGGCGATCACTTAGGGGCTGGTCCTTTAAAACTTGAGAGGGATGTAATTAGCACGAAGTGGTTTGCTTCGGACTTGTTGCATATAGAGCCAGAAGGCCGTAAAAAGGTAAGGGTTTTAAAGGGCAGGCATTTTGAAGAATTTACAAAAAGGAGTATAGATGCCTTTTCTAAGCAATCTTATAAAATTTCTCCTCAATCAGATAGAATGGGTTATCGTCTTGATGGAGTCTCGCTTGAACTTTTTAAGCAGAAAGAGATTATTTCAGAAGCCGTCACTTTTGGGACGATACAGGTTCCTGCAAATGGGAAACCAATTATATTGATGGCTGATAGTCAGACGATCGGCGGCTATCCAAAAATAGCAGAAGTTATTTCGGTTGATTTGCCAGTTGTTGCCCAGGCAAAACCAGGTGATTCTTTGCAATTTGAATTCGTCACATTGGATGAGGCGCAGCAGCTTTATATTAATCAAGAAAAACAACTGAAAATTTTAAAAAGGGGAATTGGGATGAAATTTAATAAGGGGAAACAATATGTATAAGATTGACATTAATTGCGATATGGGAGAAAGCTTTGGGCAGTATCGATTGGGGCGAGATGAAGAGATACTAAATTATGTATCTTCAGCTAATATAGCCTGTGGTTTTCATGCAGGCGATCCATCGACAATGAAGAAAACAGTACGGTTAGCGCTTTCGAAGGGAGTTGGAATAGGAGCACATCCGGGTTTTCAGGATTTAATAGGTTTTGGGCGCAGGGAAATGAGGGTTAGTCCTGAGGAAGCCTATGATCTGGTAATCTATCAAATCGGTGCATTATATGCGTTTACAAAGGCAGAGGGAGGCAAGCTACAGCACGTAAAACCGCACGGAGCTTTATTTAATATGGCGGCAAAGGATGTTGCTCTGTCCGAAGCCATTTCGGAAGCGGTATATGATGTCGATCCTGAATTGATTTTATTTGGATTATCCGGTGGAGAATTGGTGAAGGCGGCCAAACGTATTGGTTTACGTGCTGCCAGTGAGGTTTTTTCAGACCGCACTTATCAGGCGGATGGAACATTAACCTCCAGAACGGAAGCCAATGCATTGATTAAAGATCCAACAAAAGCCATTCATCAAGTTGTTCGTATGGTGAAAGAGCAGAGGGTTACTTCCGTTCAGGATGAGGTGATAACGATAAAAGCAGATACAGTCTGTATTCATGGAGATGGAGAAAACGCGTTGGAATTTGCAAAGCAAATCTCAGAAACATTAAAAAGAGAAGATATCGAAATTCAAAAAATAGATCGTTTCATAAATGAATTGATATAAAAAATCTCTTTGGAAGACATTTGAATACAGCTGGTTGTTATTCTAACTAATGAGCCAAAGCTGGATGGGGGAGTCGTATGAAAAAGAAAGAATCGCATTTGAGTATTTTAGTAGGGGCTGCCTTTTTAATGGCCACATCAGCGATCGGCCCAGGATTTTTAACACAAACGTCTGTATTTACTGAACAGCTATTGGCGAGTATGGGCTTTGTTATTTTGATATCCATTATTATAGATATTGGGGCACAGGTGAATATTTGGAGAATTATAGCTGTATCAGAAAAGAGGGCGCAGGATATAGCGAATGAATTACTACCGGGATTAGGTTATTTTTTAGCTACTTTAATTGTATTAGGGGGATTAGCATTTAATATTGGGAATATTGCGGGGGCAGGACTCGGTATCAATGTAATCACTGGGGTCGATGCAAAATGGGGTGCGCTTTTAAGTGGATTAGTTGCGGTAGGAATATTCTTAGTTCGTGAGGCTGGTAAAGTAATGGATCGGTTTGTACAAATTATGGGCTTTATTATGATTTTTCTTACTGTTTATGTAATGTTCACAGCTAATCCTCCCTATGCCAAAGCTCTTGTACATACAGTGTGGCCTGATGAGATTAATCTGCTGGCGATTGTCACATTGGTTGGAGGAACAGTCGGTGGTTATATAACTTTTGCGGGTGGGCACAGATTAATTGATGCCGGGTTGACTGGAAAACAAAATTTACCTCAAGTTACTAAGAGTGCGGTTAGTGCCATTGGCATTGCATCCATCATGCGAATATTTTTGTTTTTAGCAGTATTGGGAGTGGTTTCACAGGGCTTTGTTTTGGATGCCGGTAATCCGGCAGCCTCTGTCTTTAAGCAAGCTGCAGGGAATGTAGGATATAAAATGTTTGGGGTCATAATGTGGGCTGCTGCCATTACTTCAGTTATAGGTGCAGCATATACATCGGTTTCCTTTATCAAAACCTTTAGTAGTTTTGTTGATCGTTATCAAAAATGGTTTGTCATTGCTTTTATCGTTATTTCAACGGCAGTGTTCGCGACAATTGGCCAGCCTGTACAGATTCTCGTGCTGGTGGGGGCATTAAATGGTTTGATTCTTCCTGTGGCTCTTGGTGTTATGCTAATAGCAGCCTATAAGAAGAAAATAGTAGGAGACTATAAACAGCCTTTATGGCTTACTGTTTTTGGTGTAGTTATCGTTATTGGTATGGCGATAATGGGAGGTTATTCACTCATTAATGGTTTGTCACAATTGTTTTAGTAAATAATCTTTGATTAATGAGTCTCAATATCATTTAATCCATTGAGAAGTTATAACATCTAGATTTTAATCAAAACCCTAATTTCGTTCATATAATCTTTGTGAAAATCAGGGTCTTTTTATGTAATGTTCCGCATATATGGTTCGTGGCACGGATTCATTCATCGGTTAATTTTCCAGGAAAGGAATCAACTTATTGTATATTATATTCACCCCTGTTTATCACCGGTAATCAGCGGTGATTTAAGCGGATTTCCTTAGAGTTTTGCGCCTTTTTATACACCTTAAATTTATGGTTATTATACGTAAGTGCGTGGAATAAAATTTCATTTTACATCAACACAAAATGTTTTGTCAATAATTAATTTGTAAAAATATCAAAAAAATGGTATAATAGTTTTACAGTTGTTTTTTATCGTATTTCAAATTCCGCTGGACTTTTCTTTACAGATAGAATTTGCATACGTTTTTTTTTATATACTTTTATAAAACGAAGGAAAATTCAGATGTTTTTTAAGCTTTAAAGTAAGTTAGTTGAATAAAATTTTCAATAAACTATTTATCCCGTTCAAACTGGTGCTAAGACTCCGCCTTCAAACGTAAGCAGAAGCAATCACGGTTAAGGCGGAGATAAGCGTCGGTAAGAACCCGATTGGTTCAACGAATGCTCGGGAGGGGATGAAAGAAAACCTTCACCAAGCAAAGTTTCACTTTATTAGTAAACGAGTTTTTATATACAAGGAGGACTTTAATAATGAATCTAATCAATAAGAAAGTTACACACAAACGTTTTGGAACGGGTAGTATAGTTGGGCATAATGAGTCTAAAATTGAAATAAATTTTGAATCGGAAAATAAAATGTTTGTTTACCCTGATGTTTTTGGAGAGCATCTAAAACTACATGATAAAAGTGATGCTAAGTCACTCGAAGAAATTATACAAAAAAAGGAAGACGAACTAAAAGAGGAAGAATGGAAAAAGGAAGAAGAAAAAAAACTACAACGAAAAAAACAGGAACTTCGCGTAGAACACGAAAAACTTATGAAGCATCATAAGCTACATCCTGAATCACAAATGGTTTTTTGGTGTGACACAGAAGAACAGAATAGTTCTCTTTCAGAGTGGAAGGTTTTTTCGGGTGTAATAAAAAGCGGTAAAAACAAAGGAAATCCGAACAAGCCAGTCCGTTTACATCAAAATAGCGCTGTCCTGTTAACTGCAGTCGATTCCAATATGTCTGAAAAAGACAGACGTATCTTAGGTGTCTATATGGTGCATGAAAATTTTGTCGGAAAGATGTGTGAAGATGGAATTATTCCTGCTCATTCAAAATACAGAATCCAACTTACAGAAGAGGAATCAGATCAGTTGGCTTTCTGGGAATATTATGTAAATGAGAAAAATCCAGAAAAAATGACATGGAATACAGGTAAATACCGTTATTTCGATAATTTATGGATGGCTCAAATTTTACTTGCTATCATTTCGTTGAAAAGTGACCCGAATGAACGAGAACTTGCACAGCAATTCTTTAATCATTTTTGTAAAATGAATCAGATCATGGAACAAGATATACCAAAGCCTAATGGCGCTATAATGCGTACTTAGACGCTAGTCTAAAGATTAGTTGAAGACGAATAAAAAATAGCGAGCATATGTCATTAAAACCAACAGGATCATGTGTACACACATATAGTATACTCTAGGTTGAGTGAATGACACAGATTGAAACAGTTTTAATTCGAATGAAAGTACCCTAATCTCTGAGCGGAGATTAGGGTTTTTTATATGCCGTGTGAAAAAGTAAAATTAAAAATCTGATTTTTGATTTATAGGTATATGAACCACTTGATGTTATATTAAAATATTGGTGGAGACGTATATATAATTAATTTTATACTGTGAGTGGTTACTGAAGTGTAGATATATTTAAAAATTTGAATAGCTCTTTTGCAAACTATATTTGTTTTCGTGAACAATGAAACCTCAGTAAGAGAAGCTGGAACATTAGAAATTTGATTTTTTATTACCAAGGTAATGCTAATGACTTAAAGGTTGTTACAGTTGTCTGACTAAATTTCCTTTCGTTTTTTAAGCCTTGAAATAGTGAGTTGAGTAATGAGAGAGAGGGATTATTTATGATTGGTGCGATTATAGGTGATGTTGTTGGATCTCGTTTTGAATTTAATAATCATCGTAGCAAGGAATTTGAGTTGTTTACCGAAGAGTGCCGAGTAACGGACGACAGCATTATGACTCTTGCGATTGCTAAAGCTTTTATGGAGACAGAAGGGTCTATTCACTCTTCTATCACTGCAAGGGATTATGACGGTGAGTACGAGACACTGCTTGAGAGTATGTCGATTACATTTATGCAAGAATTGGGGCGTAAATATCCGAATTGTGGGTTTGGTGGGATGTTTGCGAAATGGGTCTTCAGTGATAATCCCGAACCTTATAACAGTTTTGGAAACGGGGCAGCGATGCGAATAAGTCCTGTAGGTTTTTTAGCCAGAACCGAGAATGAAGCAAAGGATTTATCTAAGATTGTTACCAGAACAACCCATAATCATGAAGAGGGAATAAAGGGTGCTGAGGCTACCGCTCTAGCCATATTTATGGCGAGACGTGGATTTACCAAAAGTGAAATTAAAAATAGGATTAATGGTTATTACTATCATTTAGATTTCTCAATTGATCAAATCCGAGACACATACGTGTTTAATGAGATATGCCAAGAGACCGTTCCGCAAGCGATTGTTGCTTTTTTAGAATCAACGTCCTTTGAAGATGCAATTCGTAATGCCATTTCGATTGGTGGAGATAGTGATACTCTGGCAGCCATTACCGGCGCTATAGCGGAAGCGTATTACGGAGTACCTGAAACCCTGAAGGAAAAGGTATTAACCTATTTGGATGATGAACTGCAGTCTATTTACGATGACTGGTGTCTTTATAAGAACGAACATCACTCTGGTAAGTTCACAGTACTAACAAAATATATACCTAAAATTTGTGATACGGATTCCTTTGGTGAATGGTTTATAGATCGAGAGTATAATGAAACACTAGGGCAATCCATCCAAATGCCATATGTCATGTATAAAAAGCTTATAAATTTATTTGTTAAGGAATTCTATCACTTTTCCGAATCCCATCCGGAATACAATTTGACCAGTTACAGTGATATTTTGGAGAGGAATGGTCTTAAATGGAATCAGGAAGCAATGCGTAATGCGGATGAGGATTCTCTCGATGCCCAATGTATCCTTGCACTCATTATGGGTGCCACTCGAGCGGAGCGATTCAGTGAGGGGGCTCTGCTAAGCTTTTTTGAGAATGGATGCATGGTGAAGTGGCTAAAAAGGTTGAAAACGATTGATGAGAATAATTCTACTGGTATTAATGGAATTTGTTAAACTGGTGAGTATCCGGAAAGAAGAATGTTAAGTACCAATATTGTGTAATTAATAAAGGATTATATCCAGAGTATTTTAAATAATCATCTGGGCGTAATCCTCACGTATATGTATCAATACATAACAATCGCATACTTTTTTTCTTCTTCTTCTTCATCAAAGATAAAGGCAAAGTTAAGTGTCACATCCACTCCATCTTCTGTTAACCAATTAAAAGGAAAAGTGGCAGGCTGAGCACTAGTTGTTAATCCATGCTTTAAAATTACCTTTCTTTCGAATGTGCTGAATGCTTCTTCAAGTCCGTGCTCCTGAAAATCGTATTCTGTTATTAAATAATTTTTTAATAAGGGCCAGCTGTAAAATTCAATCACGATAGAAACTCCTTTATTTGTATAGAATCAGGTTTATTATAAGTGTTGCTTGATGGATAAACAAATTCAAGTGCTTGATTACAACATATACATAAGTTTGAACCATTATTCTAAGAGCACAATGGCAGTAAAGCCTTTGTGTTTTTATTCGTTATAAAAATTAATATACGATATTTGATACCGTAGCTGTTAATTCACTTTTTCTCTTTTATATAATTACAAACTTTAATCTGACCAACCAATCAGGTATAAAAAATCGTTAAATAACTTGAATTAACGTTTAATTATAAGAATTTAGAGAAATTATATTAATATAGAATAAATGCTCTTATTAAGAGAAATAGACTTATAAAATCGAAAACAAGCTAATGTGAAGGAGAGAGGGCAAATGGTCAAAGGACTAGGAATTGACTTGGGAACAACTTTTTCATGTGTGGCGTATATCGATGAAAACCAAAATCCAATTGTATTAAAAAATGCAGAAGGCAATGCTACAACACCATCTGTTGTTTATTTTGAATCACAGGAAAATATTGTAGTAGGAGAAGTAGCAAAACAAAGCTTGGTATCTGAACCGGATAATACGGTAGCCTTTATTAAGCGTGATATGGGGAAAATAGACGATGAAACAAAGGCGCCAATTATGAGAACAATTCATGGAATAAGTATGTCTCCACAAGAGATTTCGGCAAAGATTCTTACGAAAATAGTCAAGGATGCTAATGCTGAGCTAAGGAAAATAGGGAAATTAAGTGATGGAAATCCAGATATTAAGGATGTGGTGATTACCTGTCCTGCCTATTTTGGTATGGCTGAAAGAGAGGCAACTAAGGCTGCAGGCAAGATTGCAGGTTTAAATGTAATAAATATTATCCCAGAGCCTACAGCTGCAGCATTAAATTATGCTCATGTTAATAAGGGTAAAGAACAAACCGTTATGGTTTATGATTTAGGCGGAGGTACATTTGACGTTACGATTATTGAAGTCCACGATGGTATTCCGCGAGTTATTTGTACAGATGGTAGTCATACATTAGGCGGGAAAGATTGGGATGATGCACTTGTTCAATATTTTGCTGAAAAATATATAGAAGAAAAGGGTGAAGACCCTAGAGAAAACCTGGATATCTTACAGGAGTTATTTTTAAAGGCGGAACAAACTAAAATAACTCTGAGCAACAGAGAATCAGCACCAATTATGATTATTGGTGATTCAGGACGAATAAACTTTACGATGACACGCAACGAATTTGATGAAAAAACGAAGGATCTATTAGAAAGAAGTATTAGTTATACAGATAAATGTTTGAAAATTGCTGCAGCGAAAAAATATGGAAAAGATATTGAAGCTATAACGAATGAAGAAATAAATAAATATCTTCATGAAGAACTTACCGACATATTATTAGTCGGGGGTTCTTCCAAAATGCCTCAAGTATCAAAATTAATTCAGAGTAAATATGGTATTAAAGCAAAAGAAGCAGACTTGGATGAGGCTGTTGCAAAGGGAGCGGCCATTTGTGCAAGCAATGATTATGTGGAATTCAGTGAAGAAGACTGGCAATTGGTAAAAAAATCAGTTGGCGAGCAAGATTATGATTTTGTGAAAGAAGCGATTCAGGAGGGAAATGAAAGCATAATCAAACAGTATGAAGATGTACTGCCAAGACATATGGTTCAAAAGCAAGAATCGCGTGGCATGATTTTTACAAATGTTTCTCCAAGAACATACGGAACAGCAGCCTATGAAAGCTCTTCCAGAGATAAACTAGTAATCTTTAATTTTATAAAAAGAAATGATGAACTTCCACAAAAACAAACCCTGATGTTTTATACGATGGATGAAGGGCAAGTTGGAGTGGATATTGACGTATATGAATCATTTACTATGAGTGCAAAGGCTGAACTTGAAGAAGGTAATAAAATTGGATCAGGAATACTTGAGTTTCCAAATAGCATGCCGAAGGGAACACCTATTGAGATCACACTTCGCATGAATAGTGCTGGTTTATTGGAAGTTAGTGCCTTTCATAAAGAAACAAATAGTATGTATAATGGTACTTTTGATGTTTCGAACTCTTTATCCACTGAGGAAACAAAACGAGCTATAGAACGTAATAAACACCAATCATTCAATTAAGAAGAAAATCATACAACCTTGGAATGTGGTGATTGATATGACGAATGATAATTATTTTGATTTGTTTAAACTTAAAGTGGATGAGTCGCTGATATTAAATCCTACTTCTGAGTATGAAGAGCAAATAAATAAAGCTTTTTTAGAAACGGAAAACAGATGGAAGCAATTAAAGCTAAAACATTTAGGTAAGAAAAGCGATGAAGCGTCTGAAAATTTAAAGAGATTGAAAGCACATGAATTTGATATTTTAAAAAATCCGACAGAACGACAACGGTATTACTTGAAAATTAAAGAGGAGAAGCAATCGGAACTAAAAACTAGATTAATCGAATCTAATGAAGAGGATATGGATCTTGAAGCTTTAAAGAAACAATACCATCAATATCTAGATGAATCGGAAATTGAAAAAATAGTCAAAGAGATATTTAAAGCTAAAGAAAGACCAGATGAAGCCATATCAATGAATCTACTTAATAAGCTAGCCATTTATGAAAATGAATTGAAACAGTTAGGAGAAGTGAATTTATTTACTGCTTTTGGATTTGATGAAAAAGCAAACTATGAAACAGTCAAAAATAAAATCAAGCAAAAACAAGATGATTTACAAAAAATATATGATGAGCACCCAAATGATAGTAGTTATAAAAAATATATTAATAAGAAGGATATCCTGAAAAAGTTTGAAAAAGAAGTGTTCTTAACAAATGATTTCAAAGATCACTATGAGGAATATAAACATTTTCTAAAATATTCAATGTTTATCCAATTATTACTGAATATAAAAGATAAGGATATTACTACCATTTATTTCAAAGATATTTTATTGGAGAAAGTAAAAGAAGAAGGTATCGATGAAAAAAAATTCATCTTGTTTTTATTAAAAAACCACAAGTATTTTGGCATTAAAGGTATTTCTCCTGTTACGGATTATTATATCGCCAATGTCGGGCATAAGGATTTTGGAGAGGAAGATACTCAACAAACATTGCAAAAAGTTCTTTCTATAAAAGATTATGAGTATCATTGTGGTCGTGAGGCATTAAAAAATAAAGAGTTTGATAAAGCTTTTGAGCATTTTAAAGAATCTAATATTATTGATCACAGTTATGCACTGTATGAATTAGCTGAATTATATTATACAGGTACAGATAGCCTTCCTAGGGATCTGAATAGGGCAATAAAATTACATGAAGAGGCGATAAATAAAAACAATTCTAAAAAAGGAAATAATAAAAATTCGTTGTATCGGATAAGTCAGATGTGTTTCAGTGGAGAGGGTTGCGTAAAAAATGAACAAGTTGGTTTTAGTCATTTAAAGGAATTTGTCAATAATTTGCATGCTTCGAATAATTTTTACAATCAAGCTCATTTAGATTTAGGTGACTGTTAATATAAAGGGAAAGGCACTACTAAGAATTATAAAAAAGCACTGGTTCATTACAACAAAGTAAGTGATGAAACGGCTAAAGGAAGAATAAGAAAAATAGAGAGAGAGATTACTTATAGACCAATTATAATGATTGGGATAACTTCAGGTTCTTATATTTTATTGTGTTTAGTATCTTTGTATTATTTACAAGAAGTTCTTCCAACTGATTTTAATATAGCTAATGTATTAATCTATTTTGGGATATTATTTGCATGGATGATCTTTACAAGCTTGTATTTCTATATAAATCCATCATGGTTAAATCAACTAATCAAGTTTGATAATATAAGGACACTTCAGGCAAAGATTGTACAATATATATATTTAAATAAAAAGCGGATATTAACCATAGCGATATTATTGTTTGGATGTGTTTGTTTCTTGTTGTTTTACACAGAGGGGTTAATTAAACCTTGGTTAACTGAAGCAGACGTTGGAGAAATCCCGGAATTTTTATCCCTCCTATTAAATTATGGAGTAAACTGGGTTTCTGTGGGAATATATTTAATAGTGTTGTTTCCTCTATATATTATTAAGGAAGTTCATAGTCCAAATGACGCAATTAAGGTCAATGTTAAAACAATCATTTTTGACGGAGTAAAAACTTATTTATTCGCATCAGGTATCTATTATGCTATCCAGTGGTCTGCAGAAAACGTATTAACAGAGTTTAGTGTATTAAAGTATATTGGAATAAGTATTTTTTTGTTGATAATCGTATCAATAATTAATACTACAAAAATAATTAATCGGTTATTTAATGGAAAGTTAACCGTATATGTATTTGCGGTGTTATTGTTGTACGGTTCATTAACTTGTGCATTAGTGGCTGAAAATAACCGGGACTTGCCAATAGCTACTACATTGCTGCAAGTCGCGTTTACCTCTCTTTTTATAGAGACAAAGAACCCATAAATTATTTTTTGACCTTGGGTTAGTCGTTTTGCTAATTAATACAAGAAATGATTCAATAAATAATACGTTAAATTAACTTTAATACCATCTAATTGGTAATGGTATAGTTAGCTCTATATGAAAATAAATTTCATTATATAATTAACAGACCTCCAATTGTAAAAACAATTGGAGGTCTTTCGTTCTTTAAGATTATAGGTAAAGAATATTAAAACTACAGGCTAGATTAAGACCTATTTGCTTTATCTAATTCGGCTCCCAAAAATTTTGCGAGCTCAAGCATTCCATATAGGCCTGCCTCAGCTTCGGCGTCGGAATTATAGTTTGTATTTGTATTGATATCATATGTGTAAATCATTCCATCCTGATCACGGATAAACTCAATTCCGGCAATGTCAATACTTGCTGAGGTAAGAAATTCTTCGTATTTCGCAATAATAGGATCATTGAAATCCTTAATAATTTTAAATTGCGGAGATATATCCTCTTGTTCTCCAACTGGGCAAAATAAATCCTCTATTTGGCAGGCATCGGCAGGACATAATTCAAAACCTTTTGATGTATCAACACGAACAGCATAAAGAAATTTTCCTCCAATAAATTCACAACGGGTTATTGAAGAATCAGGAGAGAGGATATATTGCTGTATGAGTGTGATCCCATCTACTGGCTCTTCAAAAAGAGGGCTGTTTACGTATTCCTCTAGGGCTTCTACAGATTGAAATAGCTGCACACCAAGACCTTTTCCAGCTCTGTTGTGTTTAGTAATAAAGGGTGTCATTCCAAGTTTTTTAGCGGCAGAAATGATATTACTCCGACCGACAGCTGCAATCGTGGCAGGAGTTTTGATACCTGAAGCTTGAAGAGCTGTATATTGATTGATTTTGCTGATTTCCATTCCTAAAGCCTTTGAACCGTTAAATAATTTTCGATTATGACGTTCGAGCCAGTTGATTACTCCGCTAGCAAGTTCAGGTGCATAACGGTGTCCGCGTGTGTGGGATGACGCACTCATACGGTTGTAAAAAATACCATCTGGCGGTGTATCCGTCAAATCGACTAAGCCCTCAGCTAAATGCCAGTTTTTGTATGGAAGGTTTAATTCTTCCATTCTATTAATTAAATGATTGGTCCAGTCATCATTTTCATGAATGATATGTATATGTGTCATTAGGAAAATCTCCCTCTAGTTTTCGTCAATTTATGAAAATCATACCATTTAACTTGGAATTGGGTCAAATGTTGAAATTTAGGAAAAATAATTATTGCAGTGGAAAAACCGTTTGGCAAAGTTTATACTGTTGATTGAGAAAGAGATTAAAAGGGAGATACCATGCCAAATTTTTCGCCATACAGATATTTTTCAAAAAAAGACTGGGCTAACTTGCGATTTAATACGCCAATGACATTGACTCAATCGGAAATAGAAGAACTTCAAGGTGTTAATGAAAAGCTTTCTGTTGAGGAAATTACGACTATTTATCTGCCGTTAACCCGTTTATTAAATTTATATGTGAACTCATCACAAATGCTGCACACGGTCACGGACACATTCTTTGGGAATACCACAAGAAAAGTGCCATATGTTATTGGTGTAGCAGGAAGTGTGGCTGTAGGGAAAAGTACAACAGCCCGTATTATTCAGGCTCTTTTATCCCGATGGCCAAATACTCCACAGGTAGAAATTATCACAACGGATGGATTCCTCTATCCTAATGCTGTTCTTGAGGAAAGAGGAATAATGGACAAAAAAGGTTTTCCTGAGAGTTATAATACGAAGGAATTAATCAAGGTTTTATCTAGGATTAAAGCTGGACATCCAAAGGTGAAGGCACCTATATATTCGCATCTGTATTATGATATAATGCCTAACCAATATACTGTCATTCAACAACCGGATATCGTAATAGTGGAAGGGATTAATGTTCTGCAGACTCCTAAACAGGATGATCATTTCCCAAGTGTTTATGTATCAGACTTCTTCGACATCTCCATCTATGTCGATGCCACTGAAAATAATATTTATAATTGGTATGTTGAACGTTTTAAAACGCTTCGTAAAACCGCTTTCGCCAATCCGGAGTCTTATTTCCACCGCTATGCCGATTTGACGGATGAAGAAGCAGACGAAATTGCAACAAATATATGGAACACCATTAACAAAATCAACTTGGATTTAAATATAGCTCCAACTAAAACGAGAGCGAACATTATTCTTAAGAAGGATTCAGATCATTCTATTTCCTCAGTGAAGCTGAGAAAGATTTAAAAGGATGTACTATGGGGAGCGGGTGAAGTATGGCAACTGAGAAACAGAAAATGATTAATGGAGAATTATATAGGCCAAGATGAAGAGCTCGCCAATGAACGTCTCCGTGCCAGGAAGCTTACGAGACTATATAATCAGACAATGGAAACTGATTATGCAGAACGAACAGCTTTATTAAAAAAGTTACTCGGTTCAACCGAAAAAAATTGCTATATTGAACCGACTTTTAGGTGTGATTATGGGTACAATATTCATGTTGGTGAAAACTTTTATGCTAATTTTGATTGTGTTATTTTAGATACATGCGAAGTTCGAATATGTCAAAATTGCATGCTTGCCCTGGTGTTCATATTTATACAGCCACACACCCGCTCAACCCTGATGAATGAAAATCAGGAAATGAATATGGAAAGCCGGTCACAATTGGTGACAATGTCTGGATTGGCGGCCGAGCGGTTATTAATCCAGGGGTGACAATTGGAAACAATGTAGGGGTTGCCTCAGGAACTGTTGTAACGAAAGGTATTCCAGATAATGTGGTTGTTGGCGGTAATCCGGCCCGTATTATAAAACGAATTGATAAAGAATAAGATTCTATTCCCATTTACATAATGAGTTGTGTAGGAAGAATAATATTCCTTGGTGCTATTATTCCATTGATAAATGAACTTATTGTTAAAATGAGATTATTTTGATTACATTATATGGGTACTTTTGATAAAATTTAATTAATAGTTTAAGATATAATAGCACTTATAACTTCAAATGAAGTACGAACAAAATTGAGGATGTGAAGAATGAAGAAACATATACCAAATTTATTGACTTTAGGAAATCTTTATTGTGGTTATCTGTCCATTTCTTACATTATCAGCGGGGATGTGCGAAATGCGACTATACTCATTTTTATTGCATTGATGCTTGATGCGCTGGATGGAAGAATGGCAAGAATTTTAAGGGTAGCCGATGATATGGGAAAACAGCTTGATTCATTGGCTGATGTTGTATCATTTGGGGTCGCGCCTGCCTTTTTAGCATCTTATACATATTTATACGATTTTGAACAATATGGTCTTTTGATTGCCGGTTTGTTCCCGCTTTTTGGATGTTATCGACTTGCAAGATTTAATATTACGCCTACTGAGGAATCATTAAAGCATTTTAAAGGAATCCCAATTACATTTGCAGGGGGACTTGTTGCCTTTTTAGTACTATTTGAAAACTGGATTCATGTCAGCGTATTTGTCATTATATTCTTTAGTTTGGCAATCTTGATGGTCAGTACCATTAAAATCCCAAGCTTCAAAAAGGTAAAATTAAATTATTATACGGTCATTATAACTTTATTCCTATTGTATATGTTTTATCTTATTGCAAAGTCAGGGTTTAAAAGTGTTCCTGAATTTTTCTATGTTGCCATTGCTATTTATATTATCTTTATCATTGCCAGATACATAAAAGGTAAGACACCTAAGTTTCGTCTGAAAAAAATGAGAACGATTCGGGTCAGAAAAAAGAAAATTAATAAAGGAATGAAAAAGAAATAATGATCTATTGAGTCTACTGCACCTTATATTCTTTTTGGTTTCTATGACATAGAAAGTTAAAAGGCATTCAGGTTTTAAAAATAAGAAGACTCATATTCAAACGTTTTATGATCCTCTGAGCTTTTTCACACCCCAAATGTTGGATTTCGAATCTGACTTTTGGGGTGTTTATTTATGGTTAATTTTTGAGAAATGGATAGCTGGGGAAGAATCCTATGTAACAGTCGGAAAGAAAGGGTAGGATTCAGATTTAGATATGGAGTCTGAAAATTAAGACATCCGAGATAAGCTATCCTGCAACTATTTCTAGCTATTATCCTAAGTAAATGAAATTGATTGTTTGACAGCATAAGTGAAGGTGAGGGTTTTTATGAATTCATTTTTAGCATTAATCAAATATCTAAAGTCATACAAGTTAATTGTATTGCTTGGCCCCTTATGTATGATTGTGGAAGTAACTATGGACCTGATTCAGCCGACAATCATGCAAAATATTATTGATAAAGGGATTGCTTCGAGTGATAGTCGTTATGTAGTAACAATGAGTATATTTATGCTGTTCTCTGCAATTATAGGGCTGCTTGGTGGTATGGGAAGTACGATATTCAGTACGCGCTCAGCGATCCATTTTTCAACTGACCTTCGCAGAGATGTTTTCGAAAAAATTGATTACTTTTCTGGAGAAAATACAGATAAATTCGGTGCTGGAAAACTGATTACTATTATGACGAATGATATATCAGCCGTGCAGCAGGCTGTCATGATGACCTTACGTATATTTGTTCGTGGCCCAATTATGTTTATTGGCAGTATTATTATTGTGTTTTTTACTGCCAGAGAACTTTTTCCAATTCTTCTGGCAGTTGTACCTGTATTAACAATATTAATCGTTTTATTTACATGGAAGGCCGGTCATCTTTTTCAAATGGTGCAGAAGGCAATTGATCGTGTCAATACGAAATTACAGGAAAACCTTGCTGGAATCAGGGTAATTAAAGCATTCGGTACACAGAACCATGAAATGAAACAATTTCAGATTGTTAATAAGGAATTAACAGCGGTCAATATCCGTGCTGACCAAGTCATTATGGGGTTAATGCCCATACTATTGTTTATCGTTAACATGGGAATAGTTGCGGCTATTTGGATGGGTGCGATTAAGGTTGATAACGGAAGCTTGAATGTGGGAGTAATTGTAGCATTTATAAATTATTTAACAATCATTTTGAACTCCCTTATGACAAGCAGTAATGTTCTCATGCAAATCACTAGAGCTTTTCCATCTGCAGGGCGGATTGTTGATGTATTGAATACAGAGCAAGACATTAAACAATCTGACCAACCGCTTGTTCCTGTACCGGATAAAGGTACTTTGGAATTCAAAAATGTGAGTTTTAGTTATAGCAAAAATGGGGAGAGAGTTCTTTCTAATGTTTCTTTTAGTGTACCGAGTGGACAAACACTTGGAATCATTGGAGCAACAGGTAGCGGAAAGACAACGCTGGTCAAATTACTACCTAGACTTTATGACGTGGATGAAGGGCAAATCCTGTTGAATGGAATAGATATCAAAGATATGGATATACAAGAATTACGAAAGTCCGTCGGATTTGTACCGCAGAAAGCGTTGTTATTTTCTGGAACTATTAGTCAGAATTTAACTCAGGGTAATGAAAATGCAACAAAGGACGACATGACAGAAGCTCTTCAAAATGCTGAAGCCCTTCAATTTGTAGAACAATTAGACCCGGATTATGCATATGAACTCACTCAGGGGGCAACTAACCTATCAGGTGGCCAAAGACAAAGAATATCCATTGCTCGGGCTTTTATACGGAAGCCATCCGTAATTATATTGGATGATTCTACTTCAGCGGTGGATGCGATATCGGAAAGCCGTATCAGAAAAGTATTGATAAATAAATATCCGGATTCAACTAAAATTATTATTTCTTCAAAGCTTTCATCATTAAAACATGCGGATCAAATTTTGGTTCTTGAGGATGGTAAAGTAACTGGAATTGGCAGCCATAGTGATCTTTACCAAAAAAATGAACTCTATCGTGAATTATGCTCTATACAGAGTGAGCAGGGGGTGAGCCATCTATGAGCCAGCAGACGCAAACTCAAAAACAAGTGAATATGAGACCAGGTCACAGACATTTATTTGGGCCTAAAAGCAAGGCAAAACATCAAAAGGAAACGGTCCTAAGAATATGGACCTATCTTAAAAGGCGAAAATTAACACTGTATGCGTCAATCATATGCGTACTATTTTCGACTGTGTTCAGTTTGCTTGGTCCTTATTATATTGGTATCACAATTGATGAATATGTACTTGTTAAAGATGTAGATGGTTCTATTCGAATGACTTTGCTATTAGCCGTTATTTATATAGCAGGTGCGATTCTTACCTGGCTCCAGCAAAACTTGATGATACATATTTCATTAAAAACGATTCGGACAATTAGAGAAGAATTATTTTCAACCCTGCATACATTAAGCCTCCGATTTTTTGATAAACGCTCATCCGGCGATTTAATGAGCCGGGTAACCAACGATATTGATAATTTAAATAATGCATTAAGCCAAAGTGTAGTCCAGATTTTTTCTTCCTTACTGACAATCATTGGTGTCTCAATCGCCATGTTTGCATTAAATTGGGTGTTGGCTATTGTCTCATTTCTTGTGATACCCCTTATGATTTTTACATCCAAAAAGATTATCCAAGTGAGCAGCCGTAATTATGCCAAGAGGCAGCAAAATTTAGGTAACCTGAATGGGTATGTAGAAGAAGCAATAAGCGGCAAAGAGGTCATCACTCTTTTTGGACGAGAGCAGGAGACTATCAAGGAGTTTAAAAAGATCAATGAGGACTTGCGTGAATCGGCTATACAGGCTGATACATATGGTGGTTTTCTCGGCCCTGTCAATAACTTTATCAATAATCTCGGCCTTAGCTTGATTATTGGCACTGGGGCCATCATGTCGGTGCATGGGCTGACAACAATAGGTGTAATCGCTGCTTTTGTTACGTATTCAAGATTATTTTTCAGACCGATCAATCAGTTATCCAATTTGATGAATACGATTCAATCCGCTATAGCAGGAGCTGAGCGTGTGTTTGAGATAATGGATGAAGTACCTGATTTAAAGAATAAAAGGGGAGCTATACCAGCGACTTCTATAAAAGGGAATGTCCGATTTAAAGGTGTTCGATTTGGCTATGAGAAAGAGAAGGAAATTATAAAAGGTATTTCCTTAGAAGCTAAAAGCGGACAAACCATAGCATTGGTAGGCAAAACTGGTTCAGGAAAAACGACTATTATTAATCTGCTATCAAGATTCTATGATCGATTAAGCGGTGAAATATGGATTGATGACAGATTAATAGAGGATTATTTAGTCGAAGATTTAAGAAAAAGGATAGGAATCGTTCTACAGGAAACATATTTGTTTTCTGGAACAATCATGGAGAATATCCGTTATGGTAAACTGGATGCCTCTGATGAGGAGGTCATTCGAGCTGCTAAGATTGCTGCTGCACACCAGTTTATTAAACATTTGCCAAATCAATATAATACAGTCATCACATCGGGTGGTATCAACTTAAGCCAGGGTCAAAGGCAATTAATCTCGATTGCACGAGCGGTTTTAGCAGATTCAGATATTTTAATATTGGATGAAGCCACTTCAAGTATTGATACACGCACAGAAATAGCCATTCAAAACGGAATGAAGAATTTGACTAAGGGTCGTACAACCTTTGTAATTGCACACCGCTTAAAAACAATCGAGAATGCTGACTGTATATATGTCATCGATGATGGGTTGATTGTGGAACATGGAACTCATAACGAGCTTATTCAAAATAAAGGGTATTATCACAGACTATATGAAAGCCAATTCACGACTTGATTTCACTATATAATATGCTTTTCAAAAGAAGAGCGATGGATTTACATCCGTTGCTCTTTTTTCGTTCAAACTGGAGTCAAGATCCTCACTTCAAACGAATGAGAAGCAATAACGAATAGTGGGAGACTAGCGGATTAGTTCAACTGACGCTAGAGCCCTGCACCGAGCATGTATACTATCTTGCTTTCGGTCTTACAATTACATTCATCAGTACAGGGATATTTCTGCCAAGAATAAAACTGTACTTTACTTCCAAAAAAGTACAAATTGCATTCAAAAAAGAAATTTATAATAGGAAGAATGATTGCCTAATATCATAAACAGCACGATATCGAGATAAATACATCGGTTGCCGAGAAATACCAAACTAGCTAAGAATAGAGAAATAATATTTTTATAGATGCTCCTTTTTAGTTTCTTTATTTATATATAAGAGGTGAAAAGGAGGTGAGAACATGGAAAATCAATTCTTAGAGTTAACAAAGCTGCAAATTGAATTTGTTGTTGGGGTCGATGCACAAGGGGAACCAATCACCCAGAAAAGAACACTATCCAATATTAATAATGGGGCGGATGGTGAAGCATTAAAACGATGTGCAAATGCGATTATCTCTCTTCAAGTCCATGAAGTAGCAGGAGTAAGGCGCTTGGATACTTGGCAAATCTAGTATCGGTAGAAGGGAATATCGGATAGAAAGGAGGGGCTACAGATGGAAAATGTTCTAGAATTATATTTTCTAACAGAAGAAGGTAAAACTGCTAAACTATCAATTGATAACCCAAAAATGCCAGTTGACCAAGAAGCGGTTAGACAGGCAATGGATATCATTATTAAATCGAAAGTATTCTTAACAAAATCAGGTTTTTACGTTAGTAAAGAAGAAGCACAGTTAGTTGAAACAGCAAAAACCGAATATTCATTTGTGTAATTGATGAACAGATGGCTAATCCAAATAAGCTGGATTAGCCATTTTTTAAGGATTGAGCGAGGAGGTGGCAATCCGTGAACGATTTAATTCCGTTAATTAAAGATGTGGGTTTCCCTATTGTGGTAACCGTTTATCTTTTATACCGTATTGAAGGGAAGCTGGAGATGCTGAATAATTCCATACAATCATTGCCTTTAATGCTTAGTGAACTGATCAAAAAATAATTATAAGGCTTGCCATCAGTAAGAATGGCAAGCTTTTTTTATTGGGCTATCACTCATTGCGAATACTAAGTGCCAGTGTAGTAAGTGCAAGTGATACGTATGAAATAACAACCGCTTTCAACACCAATACAGCTCTCTGGCTTCGGCTTTCTAGTTTTATCCTATATGTTTTATTTTCTACCTAATTAACATTTCTATATTAATTCCTTTTAACTTTTTAAGGTTTAAAAATAATGAATCAGTGGTATTTTTTGAAAAATGTGTATTTTTATATATGTTTATGTATATATGAAACCATTAGACAAAGAGATGAGGTAGAGATGATGGCTGATAACCATATTCAAAACAAAAAAGACAAGCAATTAGATGATTTTAGAGTGGATAATAGTGAAAAAAAATTAACAACCAATCATGGTGTACGAGTTTCTGAAGATGAACATTCTTTAAAAGCGGGTGACCGTGGACCGACTCTCATGGAGGATTTTCATTTTCGGGAAAAAATGACGCATTTTGACCATGAGAGAATTCCGGAACGAATTGTCCACGCTCGTGGTTTTGGTGCACATGGTTATTTTCAGGTGTATGAACCAATGACGAAGCTGACCAAAGCAAGTTTTTTGCAGGATCCATCTAAAAAAACACCAGTCTTTGTACGATTTTCCACTGTGGCAGGCTCCAGGGGATCTGCTGATTCTGTAAGGGATGCCCGTGGATTTGCAACCAAATTTTATACGGATGAAGGTAATTTTGATCTCGTAGGAAATAATATTCCTGTATTTTTCATTCAGGATGCGATTAAGTTTCCAGATTTAGTTCATTCCTTTAAGCCTGAGCCACACAATGAGATGCCTCAAGCAGCAACAGCCCACGATACTTTTTATGATTTTGTTGTAAATAATACTGAATCTGCACATATGGTTCTATGGACGAACTCTGATAGGGGTATACCTAGAAGCTATCGGATGATGGAAGGGTTTGGTGTCCATACATTTAGACTTGTAAATGAACAAGGAGAAGCCCATTTTGTTAAATTCCATTGGAAACCAATACTTGGGGTCCATTCTCTTGTCTGGGATGAAGCGCAAAAAATCGCAGGTAAAGATCCTGATTTTCATCGTCGTGATTTATATGAAGCGATTGAAATGGGAAATTATCCAGAGTATGAGTTTGGTATTCAGGTAGTTAAGGAAGAAGATGAATTTAAGTTTGATTTCGATATACTGGATCCTACTAAAGTGTGGCCAGAAGAACTCATACCTGTACAGAAAATAGGTAAAATGACGCTTAATAAAAATGTGGATAATGTATTTGCGGAAACGGAACAGGCGGCATTCCATATTGGTCATATTGTACCGGGAATTGATTTTACCAATGATCCATTATTACAGGGGCGTCTATTCTCTTATACGGATACACAGCTGTTAAGGCTTGGGGGACCGAACTTCCAACAAATTCCGATTAACCGCCCGATTTCACCCGTACACAATCACCAACGTGACGGATATCATCAAATGCGTATCGATAAAGGACAGGTTAGCTACAATAAAAATGGGTTAGCCAATAATTCTCCATCACCGGCCTCTCCTGAAGAAGGCGGTTTCGAGCATTATCAGGAAAAGGTAGATGGATCTAAAGTTCGGAAGAGAAGTGAAAGTTTTAAGGATCACTACAGCCAAGCTAAATTATTTTGGAACAGCATGTCTTCAGTAGAAAAACAACATATCATCGATGCATTCCGCTTTGAGCTTGGTAAATGTCTAAGTAAGGATATCCAACAACAAGTTGTTAATATGTATGCGAATGTGGATCATTATTTGGCTGAACAAATTGCGAATGGTTTAGGTCTTGAAGTACCATCAAATACTGAAGTTAAAGAATCAAAAGTAATTGATTCATCACCTGCACTCAGTCAATTGAATACAACCATGGGTGCCGCGACAAGAAAGGTTGCTGTCCTTGTCCATAATGGATTTGATGGAATTGATTTAAAACAGGCGCTGGTAGCCTTTGAGGAGGCTGGTTTAATTGCTGAAATTGTTTCTGAGAACCAAGGAGAAATAACTAGCGCTAATGGAGCTGTGTTAAAGGTAGACCAGACGTTTTTGACAACAGATTCAGTTTTATATGATGCTGTCTATCTTGCTTCGGGTCAACATAGTGTAGATGCTCTAAAAACGATCAACAAGGTGAATGAGTTTATAATGGATGCATTCAATCACTTTAAAGCAATAGGTGCCCCAAAAGAAGCTGCAGATTTGGTTGCTCCATTTATCCGGACATCTAATGGAGCTGCCGGTATTATTACCTCGGCTTCTGATGAACCAATAAATAAGTCAGTTGAGCAGTTTATTGAAGCGGTTGCTAAGCATCGCCACTGGGATCGTATTCAATAAGAAAGTTCAAATATTGATTAAAAAGCCTCTAATCCACAACAACGGATTTAGAGGCTTTTTGTCAGTTAGGAAATATGAATAGGATCTTGTTTTTTTGTCTGATGAGCGAATTTTTTCTCCCATGGACGGCTGTGCCAGCGTTTGACTGCAAAGATTGCACGGAACCATTCGTCAATTCCCTGAGCAATCCATATTCCGAGTAAACCAAGCCCGAATGTAATGCCAAACAAATACCCGAAACCTACAGTAAATGTCCACATAGATAAAATGCCGATAATGACTGGGAAACGAACATCCCCTGCTGATTTTAATGAGCTCATTAAAACAATGTTGACAGCTCTGCCAGGTTCAACAAAGGCAATTCCCCAGAGAACAGGCAAAGCAATCGCTAAAATGGCCGCATTAGATGTAAATAACTCAATCAATGAATTTCCCATTAGTGCAAATGTCAGTGACACAGCTGTAGAGGCAAATACAGCTATTTTTACGGTTTTCATTCCTCTTTTTAAGGCCTGATCAAAGTGACCGCCCCCTATATATCTTGCAACCAACAGTTGTGTTCCCTCGCCAATCGCAACGCTGAATAAATAACAGAGCATTGTAATATTCGTTAAATAAACACGTGCAACTAATGAAGCATCACCGAGGGTGGCAACGAAAGCAGTTACCAACAGCTGTGAAAAATGATAGGATAAATTTTCACCGGCAGAGGGAATACCTATTTGAAAAAGATTTTTCATGTCTTCAGTGTTAATATGAAATAAATCACTTAATCGGAAGCGCAATGCAAGCTCTTTGGCAACGATCATTATTAAAGCGACCACTGCAAAACTTCGAGCAATAACCATCGTCCATGAAACACCAGTCACACCGGTTATCGGAAGATTGAATACTCCGTAAATACTAATGACATAGCCTAGTGTACTGATAATATTCATAAAGAGTGAAACATACATAGGTTCCTTTGTTCTTCCATGGCTCCTGAGAATAGCGCTTAGAACAAGTGAAATTGACTCAAGAAATAAAGAAAATCCAACAATCCTTATGAATAGAAGAGCATAGTCATAAACCTCTCCGCTAATGTCAAATAAATTCAATAAACTCTGCCCGAAAATAACTACAATAAGAGATATGAGGACACCAAACCATACATTAATGCTAAATGCAGATCTTGATAATTGTCTTGCTTTATCAAGACGCTGTGCCCCGATCCTTTGTCCAATTAAGATCATCGCACCAATAGAAGAGACATTAAAAACTAAGATAAAAATACTTATTAATTGGTTGGCGACACCTACTCCTGCTGCAGCTAGGTCAGAATAATGTCCAAGCATCAATGTAGCCAGTAACCCCATTGCTATATGTAAGCTAAGCTCTATAAATAAAGGCCATGATATAGAAAAAAGCGATTGATTTTTTAAATTTTCTGTATTTAACAATCCGTCTGACTCCTTTAGTTTAAATTAAACACCTAATAAATCATTCTATAATACTTTACCATTATATGTATAGAAGAGATTATGAAAACATGAGTTTTATCTTTTGGAAGTATCTTTTATCTGGGGGATTTGGTTCGTTTTCAAGTATAATGAACCAAAAACAAAGGGTGAATAAAGGATGAATATAAAAGGGATTAATCATTTGTTATTTTCCGTATCCAATCTGGATCAATCCATTTTATTTTATGAACAAGTGTTCGAAGCGAAATTACTTGTAAAAGGGAGAACAACTGCATATTTTAATTTTAATGGTTTATGGTTAGCATTGAATGAAGAAAAAATGATACCTCGGAGGGACATAGAATATTCATATACCCACATAGCTTTCTCCGTAGAAGAAGCAGATTTCGATGAGTGTATAAATCACTTAAAAAAGTTAAACGTGAATATTCTTCCAGGAAGAATAAGAGATCTAAAAGATCAGCGATCCGTTTATTTTACTGATCCTGATGGACATAAATTTGAGTTCCATACTGGGAATCTTGATGATCGTCTTTCCTATTATAAAGAAGCGAAAACCCATATGAAGTTTTTTTAGTTGATGTGAAAGCAGCTTAAAGTAATCATTATTCTATATTTATTAAGCTTGGATGCCAATGATAATGTATTCACGCAGCATTTAAAAAAAGATAAAATGATTGAAACTTGTTCCTTAATTCTAACTTTTTTGCCGTTACGAATATTACACGTTTCATAGATAAACGTTTGAGGAAAAGAATGATTTTCTTGTTATTAGAAGGTTGTTAATAATTCCAAATGTACATTTTATTTTACCTACGCATCTTTTACATTTGTAAAACCTTTTATAATAGATGGTTTAAGAGAAAGGCATAGCCATTTTGAGAAGAATTTAGTATAGGGAGTTGATGTGAGTGCAATCCATATTGTTAGGTATATTGGCATCTTTTTTCTTTGCGGTGACATTTATACTAAACAGGTCAATGGAACTCTCAGGAGGTAGCTGGCTTTGGAGTGCGTCATTGCGCTATATTTATATGATTCCATTTTTAATGGCAATTGTTTATTTCCGAAAGAATTTATGGCAATTGTTTGTTATTATGCGAGAAAACTTAAAGGCATGGTTTTTTTGGAGCTTTATTGGTTTTGGGATGTTCTATCTGCCTTTATGTTTTGCTGCAGCATATTCTCCAGGGTGGCTTACAGCAGGAACCTGGCAAATTACAATAGTGGCAGGTACTTTATTGACACCATTGTTTTTTGAATTTAAAGAGGGGATTTATTCAAAAAAAGGTATCATACCTAAAAAGCAATTGTTTTTCTCATGCTTTATTTTACTGGGGATTTTATTGATACAGATGGAAAATATGAATCAGTTAACAATAAAGGAATTCTTATTTGGTTTTATCCCAATCCTGATAGCAGCATTTGCTTATCCATTAGGAAACCGTAAAATGATGGAAATTACAAAAGGTCGGTTGGATGCATATCAACGAGTACTAGGAATGACCATAGCCAGCTTACCTCTTTGGATTATCGTCTCCATTCTGGCGCTGTCTACAGTTGGACCACCAAGCCCTATGCAAAATATTCAAACATTGATAGTTGCTATTTCTTCAGGAGTCATTGCCACCGTTCTATTTTTTAAAGCAACCGATCTCGTTAACCGTGATATGAAAAAGATGGCAGCGGTGGAGGCCACTCAATCCATGGAAATTTTGTTTGCTTTAGCAGGAGAGATGATAATCTTATCTATTTTATTTCCGTCCATCTCGGCTATGATTGGAATATTTATTGTCATGTTTGGATTAGTCTTGCATAGCTTAAGTTCTGTTGAGAAGAAAGAGAATACGATTACTGCAAAAGAAATATAAAAAGGTAGAAATATATAAATAGTAATCCGTCTAAAATGTTAATTCTGCTGAAATTGACATTTTTTCTTTTTTTATCTCCTAGTAAGACTTTATTCTGATTAATTTAACAAAAATTTCAGACATCTTTCTTGCCTAGGAGGATGGAAGCATTGTATTATTGGAAAGGTAGTTTGATAAAACCAACAATTTCTTATAACTTCTAACTTCAATACAGTTTATAACCTCCTCTGTTTAGTACATAAATGATTACTTACTCCGCCTCTGTACTTTCTCTTAAATTTCACAAATTGGACTAGTTAATGAATGACTGAATAGAAATACATCTTTAGGATAATGAATTAAATGCTTAAATATTGGAAGGAGTATTGTGAGAAAATGAACTATACAATTTTTAAAGATTACGAAGAAATGTCCACATCCGCGGCTGAAATAATCATACAAGAAATCAATGAAAAACCAAACCTTTTTATAGGTCTCCCTGCCGAAAATAGTCTAAGGCGAGTATTGGAGATATTAGCGAACCAATATTCATTGGGGTTGGTTGATTTTTCAGAGTGCCGTTTTGCAGTTATGTATGAATGGATGGGCAGAAGCACTTATGATGAAGGCAGCTGCAATCAATTCCTCTATAAAGAATTTTTTTCTAAAGTTAATGTCAAAGCTTCACAATTGGTTTTTTTTAACGGAAAATCTGAGGTACCTCATAAGGAATGTAAGAGAATTGACAATGATATTATTAAAAACGGGGGATTAGATTTAGTCCTATTGGGAATTGGCGGAGATTGCAAGATTGGTTTTATTAGTCCCAGTAGTTCTTTTTCTTGTTATTCACATGTTCGCCGCATAGGAGATAAGGATTATTATAATCAGTCTGATACACAGGATCTGCCTGCAGCTTACTTGGTAGGATATAAACATATAATGGGAGCGCGGGAAGTTATTGTGTTGGCGAATGGTTTGCATAAAGCGCAAATAATCAGGAAAACGTTAAAGGAGAATTTACATTTACATACACAAAAGAAAGTTTTACACCAAAATACAACTTTCTTATTAGATCAGGAAGCTGGAAGCTTATTAAGGGTTTAAAAAACGTACATGGTATAAAAATCAATATTAAGTAAAATAATCAGTCAGCGTTATTACATACCATTTTCTGAATATTCATTATACTATTTATCGGTTTTGAATCAGTGAAGAGGTCGGATAATCGTTTTTTGTATTAGTGATAAAATACGATTTTGTCTTTCATTTTTGAATCACGCCCATTGTTACACTCAGGTTAATTATAATGTTAACTTGTCAAAATATAACGATTGATAAGTAGTAACCATGAATCATGAATAATTATGTAAATAAGCTAATTAAAAATCAGTGCAAATGTACCTATGATATTTATATATATATTGTTAAAATATGGGTAACAACTGGTACCGGCTTCAAATTAATCTCAAGTGGAGGAGATAAGATGAAGAGAGAAGTGCAAGTTATACCATATCATATTGATCAACAGCTTGATTCGGTCAATGAGGTGCCAAAGGGAATTGAAATGATCGAAGCCCCTGAAATCTGGAATGTTACGATGGGTGAGGGTGTAACTATTGCGGTGTTGGATACTGGTTGTGATGTGAACC
Source organism: Pradoshia sp. Z3_51 (assembly GCF_058215915.1). NCBI lineage: Bacteria > Bacillati > Bacillota > Bacilli > Caryophanales > Bacillaceae > Pradoshia > Pradoshia sp. Z3_51. The sequence continues at coordinate 610,719 of NZ_JBZAJC010000002.1, forward strand.
ATCCTGATTTGGCAAAGCAAATTATTGGCGGCCGGAATTTTACTACAGACGATGATAGTGACCCTGATAAATTCCAGGATTATAACGGGCATGGTACACATGTGGCGGGAACAATTGCAGCCACGCAAGATAAAAGTGGGGTAGTTGGGGTTGCTCCAGCTGCCAAGCTGCTTATTCTGAAAGTATTGGATAAGGATGGCTCCGGTGAATATGACTGGATTATTAACGGAGTTCTTTATGCAATCGAGCAAAAAGCAGATATTATTTCTATGTCTCTAGGGGGAACAGAAGATGTACCTGAGTTGCATGAAGCAATTAAGAAGGCAGTAATGAATAATATTGCAGTTATTTGTGCCGCAGGCAATGATGGAGATGGTAATGAAGAGACGGAAGAGCTTTGCTATCCGGCAGTTTACAACGAAGTCATCAGTGTTGGCGCGATTGATCTCGAACACCGGTCATCCCGATTTTCTAATTCCAATAAAGAAATCGATTTGGTAGCACCTGGTGAGAAAATTCTATCCACTTATTTGAACGGAAAATATGCGACTTTAAGTGGAACATCTATGGCTACGCCTCATGTGGCAGGAGCAATGGCTCTTATTAAGGTTATGACCAATAACAGCTTTGATCGTAACTTAAGTGAGCCGGAAATATATGCACAATTAATAAAGAGAACAATACCGCTTGGGAACTCACCTAAATTAGAGGGAAATGGCTTGCTGTATTTGACAGCCCCTGACTATTTAACAGAGCTGGTTAATAAACTGTCCTTAGATGATGCTATAAATATGTAGATTGTTGACAGTACAAAAGTATTCTTGAATCGTTAAAAAGATTTATGATGCGAATGAGAAGATTTGAAAAGCTTCATTATAACAGTGATAGTAAGATTGGCCGCGTAACCATAAAAAGGACTGCCACACTGAATAGCTAGCTCAGTATGGCAGTCCTTTCGTTTATGTAGGAAATGGATTAGCATTCATTTTTAATGATGACGATTGATATGGTTTGTGTTGAAGATGCGCCAGCCTCTGTGAGTCAATGCGCCAATAAAGGAAATGAAGAGGAGAGCGCCAGTCCAAATTTCAAATTGTTCAGGAACATAGTTGAAAACGGAAAATGCTAGATTCTCAACTTTAAGGCTAAAAGATAAAATAAGTACAAACAAGCCTATCATTAACAGTTCTTTAAATAAATTAATAAGTTTAATGTTGTTCTGATCCCAGCGAATAAGAAAGAGAGCAATCGCTAGGGCGCCAAATAAATTCCAATCCAATGTCTCCACTCCTTTATTAGTTATTCTTTTAATATTTGAAAAATGATTGGTGGACAGGCAGGATAAAGGGCTTCATTAACGAATGCCAATCATTTAGGGGGACATCGTGAAAATGGATAATTTTGTATTCATTATAAAGGTAGACAAACTTCAGTGGCAATATATATTTTAAGGCAGGAATACGGTTTTAGATGTAGAAATGTTAATGAAGAGGGAATTAAGAATGTCAGGGAGTGGCAATATGGATTATAAGAATTTATACTTTACAGATAGTTTTTTTTCATCTGGCCAAAAAGATATTTATACAAGGGATGAACACATTGTTGGTAAATTAGATTTAAAAAGTGCCTTTACTTCCACAATCGATGTATTAGATTTGAAGGGAAATATTTTGATTAGCGGCAAATTCCCGCTTTTCAGCAACAGGTGGATCGTTACAAATCAAGAGGGGGATGAACTTGGCTTCGTACGTGCAAGATTTAGCTTTTTTGCCAAAAAATACGAGTACACAGCTCATAACCGGGGAGTATTCCGTATTGATTCAGAAACCTTTTCCAAAAGATATGAAATCCTCAGTGAAAAAGGAAAGCAAGTTGGCCGATTTAGAAAAGTCAACTCCATCTTATCAAGTCCTGCCTATGAATTATCTAAAACTTCCAATGAAATCGAAATAGGTGAAATGATAGCTGTTGTCATGGGTGTAAATGCTATTCAAAAAAGGAGTCATTCGGCTGCGAACAGTACCGTATAAACGAGAGATTACTCTTAAAACTTTAATTGATAGAACTAAAAGAGTAAATAGAGGTGACTTAGCCAGACTGATTGAACGCGATAATAATTGAAGTGCCTCCAATAAGTAATTGAACAATAAAGTTGAAGGCACCATGATAGGTTTTTAATATATCTAATTGGATAATCTTAATAAGTGTTATCATGGTAATAATGGGGCAGAAAAAATAGGCGAGCTGGGAAAAAGAAAATGTCCAATCCTGAAGTAAGGACTCTGTTAATAAGGGTAAAAGGATAAATAAATTCATAGCTGTGACTCCATATAAGGATTTTATCGTTATCATCCTTAACCTCCGTTAAAAATTTTCATAATCCATATTAGTATATGATTGAATTTACAAAAAAGTAGTAGAAATTAAGAGTAACAATTTTTAATCAAACAAATGCTATGAGACTAAAATGAACTCTGTAAGCGAGATTATATGGGTTCATTCTAGTTTTTTTTATGTTCTTCTAAGTGACCAACGATTCGTTCCAGAATACTAACCCTTCATGACTTTTCTTTTTTAAAGGCTGTTTTCGTGATGGTTATACCAAATGGGGGTTGATATATTAAGCTTAAAGAGGGAATAACGATATTTTTTATAGTAGACTGAAGATCCGTTAGCATATTTAAGTTGTTGCAACTTAATATTTGATAACTGCCTCAATTGGTTTCGCTGGCTTAAATTAGGAAAGAGTTTAGGTGTGGAAAACACGTATAGACACAACTACATACAAGCTCAAAAATGTCAAAGATCCCCAATATCTTTTATACATTGAATCCCCCATCTAATTAAAATACTACAAGTATTTATATCACATTTCTCTTTGTATTTATTGGATTTTTTCACTTTATTTTCCTCTAATTTGGGTTTTCGCACTCAACCTTTGACTACTAACAACAAACTATACGAAAAGCCTTTATAAAGGGTAAAATCCTTTGTAGCTTTTCTGTCATACGAATTAATAAGATGACCTATTAAATACTTTAGAAAGGAAGAGTTAATATTTTACGATTATTGAAGTGTCTGATAAAATTTATGTAGCCAGACGACTATAATAGGAGGGATAGAATGGATACAACCTTGGATAAAGCTGCCATGATCAAAGAATATATCGTGGAAAATCGCCAGTCCTTTAGCGATATGTTATTATCTGAAGCAGTAAATGTCAGGCGGAAAATAGAAGAAATCTTACTGATTGGCAATATTGATTTGATAAATAACGCCCATAAACTGGTTATATACGTTCTTGACCAGGAGAAGAAAGAAGTTATTGATTTTGCTAAGCAAGAAGGCATAGCTTGGGCTACTCATTCCCTTACTTTGAATTTTAAATTGGAATGGGTACAGGCAATAAGAAGAACGATGTGGGCATTTATCAATCAATTTGTTCAACAATCAGAAGAATCTTTTAATATGGAAGATTTTTTTATTATGGAAAAACAAATTAACAATCAAATTGATAGTTTCTTGAATACTTTCTTTATCAGCTATTCGAATTATAAAGATATATTAATTGAAAAGCAGACTAAAATGGTTGAAAATTTATCCGTCCCGATTATACCGATCACACCGACGATTTGTATCTTACCACTAATCGGTGTATGGGATGATAATAGGTCCAAAATTATAGAAAAGAAAGCGTTACAAGCAGTTGGAGAACACCATATCCAAACCTTAATTATTGATTTATCCGGTATAGCTGAGATGGATCCTGATGTTATTGATCAACTAATGAAGTTAATTGAGGGTACTTCAATGATGGGGTGTGAATCCATTATCACAGGACTTCGCCCCGATATTGTACAGCAAATTATCCATATGGGGATTAATTTTGAAAACAAAGCTACTACAATGGGCAGTCTTCAACAAGCTATCAAAAGATTTCTTTAAAACTTTTAAGTAAAAGAAAAGTAGGCCCTGAAAATTCAGGACCTACTTTTTTTGAAATAGCTGGTTAAATAAATAATAATAAACTAATTGCCATTAACGCCATCCCTGCTATCAACCCATAAATGGCATGGTGACCTTCATCATACTTTTTAGCTGCAGGTAATAATTCATCCAACGAAATGAATACCATAATCCCTGCAACCGCCGAAAAGATAATTCCAAACAACATATCAGTTAAGAATGGCATTAACAGTAAGTAAGCTACTAGAGCACCGACTGGCTCTGCCAATCCGGAGAGAAATGAAAGTTTAAAGGCTTTTCGTTTGTCCCCGGTCGCAAAATAGATAGGCACGGCAACCGCTATCCCCTCGGGAATATTGTGAATAGCGATGGCGACTGCAATAGCAATTCCTAAGCCAGGATCCTGTATTGCTGATGTAAATGTAGCGATACCTTCCGGGAAATTGTGAATACCAATTGCCAAAGCGGTAAACACACCCATTTTCATAAGCTCATCACTATGAATTTCACTTCGCGGCTTATTCATGTCCTCCACTTTTTTTGGTTCATGAGGATTCCCTTGCTTTGGGATAAAACGGTCAATTAAGGCGATAAGTAAGATACCGCCAAAAAAACCAACCACAGTCATTGTATAGCCCTTTTCATAACCTAGAGCACTGACAAGAGAATCTTTTGCCTTAACGAAAATTTCAACCATTGAAACATAAATCATGACTCCGGCAGAAAAGCCCAGTGAAACGGATAAAAACACTTTATTGGTACGAGATGTTAACAGAGCAATCAAGCTCCCGATTCCTGTTGCTAAACCAGCCATGAGTGTTAATGCAAAGGCAAATAAAATAGTTTGATCCATTATGAAAACCTCTCTAACCTTATAACTTAAACATAGTGTACCTTTTTGAATCAAGTAAAATCAAAATATAACTCTATAGATTATAATTCTATACTTTAATTAATATGTTCGTCAAAAGTATATTGTTCATAAAAAAATTGAATCTTTAAAATAAATTAGGTATTATAAATTATTACTTCTATTTTGAAAAATATGGAGGATGAAATTTGGATACTTCTAAAATTACATTAGCTAGTTATTCCGACGAATATATAGAAGGTATAAGAGATTATATGCTACCCCCTGAACAATATCTATTTACATCATATCCGCTTGAAGTATTGGAACAAGTATATCAGGATTGTGATAAGTTTCCAGTGTTGATTCTTAATAACGGAAAGGCAGTCGGCTTTTTCTGTTTATACAGTGGCAAAAGGGTGGCTGAAGTTTCGACAAACCATAGAGCACTGTTATTAACGAGTTTTTCAGTTAATTATAAATACCAAAAGAGAGGGTTTGCCAAACAAGCATTATACTCGATCTCCAACTTTATCAAAAATCATTTTGAGGAAATTGATGAAGTTGTTCTGCTAGTGAATATGAAAAATATCCCTGCTCAATCCTTATACATAAACTGCGGCTTTAAGGATATGGGGGAGAGGAGGATGGGGAAAAGAGGAGAACAAATGGTTTTGCATTTGAAGATTTAAAGGGGATAAGAAATGGAGGAGTTTAAATGGATTTTGTAGAATTAGAAACTAAGCGTTTACAATTAGTAAGATTAAATACCTCTCATCTAAACCAGTATTTTACGATCATGTCTAAACAAGAAGTAATGGAGTATTATGGGATGGAGCCTTTGACCAAAAAGGAAGATGCTGCTTTAATTTTTGCAACTCTGGATAGAGGGCTGGCACTTGGGCAATCCATAAGGTGGGGTATTACTTTAAAGGAATCTGGTCAGTTAATTGGTACAGTTGGCTTAAATAATCTTAGTTTAAAAAGCAAACGTGCCGAGATTGGGTATGAGATTCATCCGGATTTTTGGCGGTTAGGATATGCAACAGAAGCTATTATATCAGTAGTAAACTATTCCTTTCATCAACTTGATTTATTCCGGATAGGGGCTATTACGTATCCGGCTAATACTTCATCTAATCATTTGTTGCTGAAAATGGGTTTTACATTAGAAGGGACACTTCGAGGATATTTATATCAGAGAAATCAATCACATGATGCCTATGTATTTTCAATTACGAAACCGGAATGGAAACACTGATAAATACTCCGCTGTATTATTTTTCGGCGGTTGGACGTATACAGACATTAATAAAGCAAATAACGGAACTTATTGAAAAAGTCCCGTTATACTTCTAAGTTAATATCCTTATAACCCAAACATGATTTGTGTTATTTTCCGTTTCCTTTTTCGCCTGGATTTTATTGTATCAAGTGCAATCGGCTTAGAAATAGCGGGAGGTTTTTTTGTTCCGCTTAATTGGGTCTCAAGATGATCCATTCGAGTTGTTAGTTCATTTACGATTGACAGTAAATCCTCAAGTTCATTTCGATGTTGGAGTAGCTGGATGGACGCAACACCATCCGCTTTTTTATACAGTTTTAATTCAAGTTCATTAACTTTTAGTTTTAGTTTCTCTACCTCTTCGTTATTTGGATGAGAGAGCATTTGAACGGATTGAATTTGATCTTGATTATGATAGTGTTCCAATTGGCTGAATTCTTCCTTTGTAAAGATAAAGTGCCCTTTAGAATTTCTGGCAGGTTCAATAGATAGGTGTTTAACCCAACGTTTAACTGTACTCGATGAAACTCCTAAGATTTTAGCTACTTCGTTTGTATTCATTTTTAATACCACCTTTAGATTTTACTTCTTGCGTCGAAAACTCCACCATTTCTTTTCTGCTGGAACCATATCCTTTTCCTTTAAAGTCTGTTTATCTTGCTTATTTTTTTCTGTTTTGACTTTTCCTTTTTCCTTTGTTTTATTCTTTTTAACGTCTTTAAATTTCACTGTTTTTGGTTTTTCTATTTCTTTTGTAGGTGCCGCATCTCGGAAGCTCATGACCATTTGTTTAAAAGCTTCCTCTCGTTGACGGATGTCATTTCGATACTGGTCTAATTCATTATTCATCGTTTCGAAATACTGCTCGCGATCCTGATACATGGCCTCTGTTACACTTTTAATTTCTTGTTGTGTTTCAGTTACGGACGCAGAGAGGTCTGCAAGTAAGTCACGATAACCATCTGCGGCCGCTTCGGATATCCGTTTGGAAAACGATTCAAAGGCTCCCTCTGAAGACCTCGCAATGGTGGTCGTTAGTGCTCCGAATGTTTCGGATGTACGCTCTGATGCTTTTGAAACATTTAGAGAAAGTTTTCGTAACTCTCCGTTTGTTTTTATATTGGATCGTTGAATCGTTTTCGATAGGCCTTTAATCGTATCAATTGAACCTTGTGAAATTTCTTTTTTTACCTCTTCAATCATAAGGTTCCGATTATTTCGTAACTCTGCTGACATTTCTTTCATTAAATTATTCTTATAATCATCCATGGCTACCAAGAAATCCTCCATCCTTGGTTCAGCTGGTTTTTCTACAACAGCCAAAGAGGTTCCGGAATCTTCAGAAGGGGGTTCTGAAACAGGCTGTTTTTCTTGAGTTAAATGTTTTTGTAGCATGTCCTTAATAATTTCCTTACTAAGATTTTTATCACGCATTTCCTTTATTCTTTTTAAAATTGAAATTTCAACTTCAGTATAAAAACGGGCTCCCTGTTTAGAACGCGGAATAATTAATACGCCATTTAAGTCCTTTTCCCATTGGCGGATTGTTCCTGCAGGTACATTTATTCTCCGTGAAACTTCTTTAATGGAATATGCTCGTAAGATTTGATTATCTTTCATAATTAACAATCCTTTCCCTTTGTCGTTTAGGTATATTTGTATCTTTCTAATACATGTATTCTTCACAGGCAATATACTTTTCCTGCTGCATGACAAAAGCTATCAAAACAAGTTGTATTTCTTCAGAGTCCTTGTTTTTATGTTCATTTCGGGAGGTTTACCTATCTAAAAACAGAGAATGCTGGGAAGGATTCATAATACGGACGAGGCATGGCAATTATATGCACGATAAAGGGGGAAACAGGATAGGTTGAAATATTTTGCGGTAGAAAAAAGTGAAGTTTGTAGCTTAACAGTAAAAAGGTGTAGGACAAAAAAAGCAAATAAAAAAACCCTCAGCAAGTACCTGAGGGCCAAACATTAAGAATGTTCTTTTACAAAGTTATAAACAGAATATCCTAGCATTGCCATTCCGATAAAGAAGACAAACCCGCCTAACAAAACTCCGTTGGAAATACTCTCAAGAACGGTTGTGTTGGAGTATACCTCAATACCATTTGGCTGTATGCTTCCGGAAACTTTAAAATGTCCTATAACAGCAAAAATAATGGAAAGTATAAATAACCCGTATGTTTTTAATTTCATTTGAACCCCACCCTTTGTAGGAATAGTAAAAAAATTTAAATTGTTACAATTATCGTAACAGATTGTGTATATTTTGTGAACAAATAATGCTTAATTATTTTTTTGTTAAGAGATCCTTAATTACGCAGGGCTGATTTCCAGGAATTAATTGTTTGTTGAGCATAAAATTTACGGAAGTAAAAAGGTGAAAAATGAATCATTTAGATTTTGTTATTAGCAATCGGTGCAGTGATGTATTTAGTTTGCGAAAGTAAAACCCAAAGAATCTTATATAGTAGCGAAAGTTGGCGTTGCTAATTTAGAGGGGATACTTCCTTTGAAAAGGTATTCAAATTAATGAAATCAAAAAAGATGTTCATGAGAAAAGGCCAGAGGGCATTTGGCCTCTGACCTGTTTTTTTCATGGGCTTTCAATTTATGCTAAGATGATTTACTGTCTTTCCAATTTGATAGTAGTAGTTGTTCCCATAGCTGATGCTTCATAGGAAATCACACCATCTTTATAAGTGAAATCTTTAGTGTCAGTACCAGATGCTAACAAGGCACTGTCAGTTTTTTCTTTATCATTTTTAGATGTCCATTCATATTCATTAGTGGATTTAGTTGGCGCTTCATATGTGCCAGACCAGTACAATGATTTTGTTTCCCCTTTATCACTGATCCAGTTGATTTCAATTGTGCCATCTGCAATAGTGGCTTCCTGCCAAGCTTCATCAGAATTGCTATTAATTTGAACCCATGTACCTGAAAGATCTAGTGGTTTAGCAGGTGTATATCCCTCCTGTTTACTACTAGATGAACTGCCACATGCAACTAACCCCGTGCACATTACAAGTGCAAGTATTATGAAAAAAAATTTCTTCATGTTTTTTTTCCTTTCTCACGTAAGATACCTATTTTTGTAATTACATTTTAATGAACATCAGGGAAGAAAGAAATAGTTTTATGCCTTTTGGTAATAAGTTACATTTTCTTGATGACTGCGCTAAGGCAAAGAGAATTCGAATACTTACGGATTAGGCCAAAGAAACTTCCGAATGTCCCTATTGCCAGAATGAATGTATAAATAAAACACAGGAAATGTTTAAATTTATCAGTTAACCACCATAACATTCCGCATTATCTAATAATATGACTGGAGGGGAATAGCTCTATTTGATTGATGAACCTCAGGAAATATAGATAGGATGCAATTATAAGAAGTTAATTGCAATCTTTATTTTTGTATAAATTCATCCTTAAATGAGGCTCTTTTGTTGATAAGCGGCATTAAACGTACTATAGAAAGAGGAATTACACAGTATTTGTTGAAATATAAAGAAGTAATCAGGCAATATATATATTATTTTTTAGAGTAATGTCTACAGTGGAAGCTACATGAGTATGAATCAAGGGGAGATATTCAATGGAATTAGCCGCTCCATTCGCGATGGGGAATACAGCAAATATATATCTTTGGGATAATAAGATTATCAAAGTATTTAAAGAGTATTTACCAGCGACGGAAGCAAGGTATGAAGCTAATAAGCAAAAGCTAGTTTTTTCTTTGGGACTTTCTGTTCCAGAAATAGTGGATGTGACAGTAATAGATGGAAAACAAGCAATCATAATGGAGTACATTAAGGGCAGAACATTTGGCAGTATCGTATCTGAAAACATGAGTAAAGCTGAATATTACATGAGTATGTCGATTGATATACAACAGGAAATACATTCGGTTATTGCTGATTCTCTTGAACTCATGACAGATAAATTAATACGCCAAATTGAACAGGCAGCAGTTTTAAAAAGAAAACATAAGGATATTTTGATACAAAAAATGAATGAAATGTCATATGATAAGCGACTTTGCCATGGTGATTTCCATTTATTTAATCGATTCAGACAATAAAGTAACGATTATTGATTGGGTAGATAGCAGCGTAGGAGATATTCGTGCTGATGTATGTCGGACGTATCTTTTGTATTCAGAAGTTTCAATGGAGTTGGCCGAAATGTATTTGCATCTGTATTGCGTGAGAAGCGGGTTATCAGAAAAGGAGGTTTTGCAGTGGATCCCAATTATTGCTGGAGCAAGATTAGCAGAGCATGTTTCCAAGGGAAAATCTAAACATCTACTGGAAATTGTTCATCAGCAATGTCCGCTATAGGAAGAGATTTATTAAGCTAACCATATGCGTTAGATGGATTTTAATTTACATAATATAATTATGGTTTTGTACTTATATAAAAGTAGACCGTTTAAAAATATAAAAAACTCATCTTAGAGGGTAAGAGAATGGAGGAACCAGTCGATGAGAAACTTTTTTATGGGGATGTTAATTTTCGTTTTACTTCTGATTACAGGTTGTTCAAATAATACAGGTAAAGAAAATGAAGCTAATGCTAATGAATTTCCTCCACATATGAAGGGAGAAGTAATAATTAATGGGATAGAGTATCAGCTGGAAAAAGGAAATTATAAATGGAAAAGGATTAACGGAGAAGAAGAAGAAATGGTGGAAACAGATCACGCCTCTCCTTATCGGATGGCGGACAGCATAGAATCAATTAAGGTTAAATCTAATCAAAAAGCCACTATCCAAATTGACGATAACCCAGATATTAAAATTTATTTATGGAATGAAAAGGGCAGAGGACAAGAAATCGAACATAAAAATAAACAGTTTTATATTCCTGCAAGTAAAGGCCGTTATATATATGAAGTATTAGCTGAATGGAATGATGGAACGATATCTTATACATTTGTGTTAGAAATTGACTAGCATTAAGGTGATCCCAAGAAGTTAGACATGGTTTTCATTAGGCAACTTGGGTAAAAATGTTAGGTATTACACCGGATTTAATTTTAAATTCGCCTTCATTCGTTTCGTGTTGTAATAGGTTATGATTTTTCTAATTCGATTTTAAAATGCTCTACACATTCAAATTTCTTTCCAATAAAGTAATTCGAGCATTGAACCTTCTTATAATTCACTTTTTGCCCACGGTTCGCTAACTCATCCCGTATACGGCGGTAGCAATAACGTCCAAGCCCTTCATGTTCCTCATAAATCGCTTGAATTTCAGTCTTTAAATCGAAATCTGGGTATGGACGCTCCATCTTCCTTACTAAATTGTAATATGTACCACGTGGGGTGTGTGAAACTGCCACTAGTGCTTTTACCGGGTATTTATACCTTAATTCATAGATGACTTTTACTTTTGTTTGTCGAACTTAAGTGGTACTTTAACCTCATGTATATTTCCTAACATTTCTCTGGAGGATATAGGTACTTTAAACCACCCTCTATCGTTCTCTCTCTAAATTAAACAATATAAATTGATGTAATAATCCTAAAGCGCTTATTAATATATAGGAATATGCGCCTTTACAGGTGTTGATTCTTATACTAAAATATATATTATTTTAATATAGTTTAATACAGGAGATGTGGAAGTTTTTGATTAAATTAGATAATGAAAAACAAAAATTATACAATAGAAATCTAAATGTTGACATTATTAGAACTATTGCTGTTTTTGCTGTACTCTCAGTTCATTTTTTCTTGAATAATGGTTTTTATTCAGAAAATATTCAGGGAAGAGATATGTTAATTGCTACAATAATGAGAAGCTCTTTTATGATATGTGTACCATTATTTATAATTTTAACAGGCTATCTAATGTGTTATAAGAAATTATCTAAAAGTTATTATTTTGGTATTATAAAAACACTTTCTATTTATGTACTAGCTACAATATGTATATTAATATATCAAGGTATTTTTTTGAAAAGTGAAATTAGTATAAATCAAGGTATTTTTAACATTTTGTCTTTTAAGCAATATTCTTGGTATGTAGAAATGTATATAGGACTTTTTATGCTAATACCTTTCTTAAATTTGATATATAATAATCTTTCAGAAAAAAAACATAAATTATACTTAATTATTACATTATTGATATTGGTTACTATACCAACAATGACAAATATATATGATTTTTTTACAATGAATTGGATTGATAAGCCTAGTATTTCTAATGATTATCAAAAAATATTACCGTTTTGGTGGTCTGGCCTTTACCCATTAGTTTATTACTTTATTGGTGCTTATATTAGAGAATATAAAGACTCAATAAAGTTATCACTCAGAAAGAATTTCTTTGCAATAATTATTTGTATGATAGTATTTGGTCTGTTTTCATATTGGAGATCATATGATTCCAATTTTATATGGGGTATATGGAGTTCATGGGGAAGCGTAGGGAACGTTATTAACTCTGTTTTGGTGTTTATATTTTTTATCAGAATAAATACTAAATCAGTTAATTTAGTTGTAAGAAAAATTTTTAAAGTAATAGCTGATTTGTCTTTTGGAATTTATATAGTCTCATGGATTTTTGACAAACATTTTTATGCGATTCTTAATGCTAATATCGAAAATGTAGGTGACAAAACTCCATATTATTTCATTATAGTACCAGTTGTATTTTGTTGCTCTCTTATTTTATCTTATTTTATTAATGTTATCTATAACGTTATTGCAAAAATTGGTAGTAAAATATCTGGAGTAATAAATTTTTGAGGAGCTTATTTAGCTCCTCTTATTTTTTGAATGCACCAGACTTTAATTCTTTAATATAACATGTATTTTAAACTTAAAAACAAGGATGTATAAAAAATGAAACAGTGAAACACTTGAATCTCTTGTAAATACTGAGTGTAACAGATGTAACGCTTATTTTATTATTAAGTAAGATGTTATTTAAAATATGGATACCTCAAATTATTGTATGGGGATTTAACTTGATATACAGCGGAGATGATAAGATTATTGCTGATTTTCTTGAGCCCATGTCAAAAAATCAGAATATTAAATTGAAATTACTGCTGAGTTAGATGAGCCATTGATTGGTTCGATAGCAGCTCAGTAATTGTCGTGGATGAAGTATTAGCTGAATGGAATGATGGAACGATATCTTATACCTTTGTGTTAGAAATTGAGTAGCATTAATAAGATTAATTAAAGGGTTTCTTTACTGAGTGAATCGCTCCCTGATATTAAATTTAAAATCTCTATTCCTTCATTATCTTAACCATTAAATGTATAATATATGAGGTATAATAGTAAAGTTGCTTCATTTATACATAGAATCTTGGAGAAACCAAGGGATTGTAACAAAAAGTATTGAAGTAAGAGCTTATTCGTATTACTATTTTTAAGTAGATATATAGTGGAAAGAGAGTGTTCATAATGGGACGTAAATGGAATAACATTAAAGAGAAAAAGGCTTCTAAGGATGCTAATACCAGTCGTATTTATGCCAAATTTGGACGTGAAATATACGTAGCTGCAAAACAGGGTGAACCAAGCCCCGAATCTAACCAAGCATTAAAAATGGTACTTGAACGTGCAAAAACATACAGTGTACCAAAAGCAATTATTGATCGTGCGATTGAGAAAGCTAAAGGCGGAGCAGAAGAAAACTATGATGAGCTTCGTTATGAAGGTTTTGGGCCAAATGGTTCCATGGTGATTGTGGATGCATTAACGAATAATGTTAATCGTACAGCTTCAGAAGTCCGTGCAGCGTTTGGTAAGAATGGCGGGAATATGGGTGTCAGCGGATCTGTTGCCTATATGTTTGATGCTACAGCAGTTTTTGGTATTGAAGGGAAAACATCTGTTGAAGTGCTTGAATTGCTAATGGAAGCAGATATAGATGTTCGTGATATCCTGGAAGAAGATGAGGCGGTTATCATCTATGCAGAACCGCATCAATTCCATGCTGTTCAAGAAGCATTGAAAAATGTGGGAATTACAGAATTCACTGTGGCAGAGCTTACCATGCTTGCTCAAAATGATGTAACATTGGATCCAGATGCACAGGCGCAATTTGAAAAAATGATTGATGCAATTGAAGATTTAGAGGATGTTCAGCAAGTTTATCATAATGTTGATCTTGGTGAATAATTTTATTTAATGTCTCTCCGGGGTATTCCTTTGGAGAGACTTTTTGTTTAAAGAAGGGGGATACAAGGTAATAAAATGTTAAAACATTTATTACTGGAGGTTTATCATATGCCCTACAAATCTGTTAGTGAACTCCCAGATTCCGTAAAGGACTCGTTACCGCATCATGCTCAGGAAATATTTAAAGAAGCCTTTAATTCGGCAAGAGAAGAATATGATGAAGAAGAAACAGCTTTTAAAGTAGCCTGGAGTGCGGTGAAAAATAAATACAAGAAAAACGATGATGGCGAATGGGTAGAAAAAGAATAGGCTAATTTAAGAGGAATACTCCTTTCGATTATGGAGTATTCCTTGTTTTTTCATAAAGAATTTTTAAATCATAAAATTTAGGGTGATTTAATAAATGAAGATTATCTGATAAGAGAATTTCTTTTAGGGCATCTTCCTTTGAAATGGGGTAGCCAATGCTTTCTTGTTCAATCCATTGCCTTTGTTCAATAATCAGATAGCTGCCATCTTCCAAGCATGATATTCCTTTATGATAGGATAAGCCATCATTTAGTTGCTCCCAGTAATCTCGTTCAGTTTCTCCTTGAATGGATGCAAATAGTATATGTAATGGGTCATTTCCAAATACTTTAGCCATCTGACAATCTCCTTACATAACCGATTTAAGAATATGATGTCCGAATGATATTCAGCTATACGGCTAATTCCTAATTGTATAAATTTAGATAAATCCTCAAATAATGAGACCATAATTCTTGAGAAAAAATAAAAAATCGGCAAGCCAGATGTGCTCACCGATTAAATATATTATAGGCTTCTTGCGCCTAAGTATTTTGGTTTCCAATAGGATGATGTCATATCAGCCTGTACAACACCGCTGGAGCCAGCGTGGATGAATTTATTGTTTCCAACATAGATTCCCATATGAGAAGCACCGGAAGTATATGTTTCAAAGAATACAAAGTCACCTACAGAAGGTGTGTTTACTTTCTTCATAGTAGAGAAGTAAGTTGCTGTGTTAGTACGTGTAAAGCTTGGGCGTTCTTGTTTAACGATATAGTAAATGAACCCGCTGCAATCGAATCCTGATGGTGTTGTTCCACCCCATTTATAAGGAGTGCCAATTAAACTTTTTGCCGTAGCAACCATGCGCTCAGCTTCTGATTTTGTAACCGTACTGCCTGAAGTGGTACCAGTTGAAGTAGTTGATTTGCTTACAACCAATACTTGTCCAACATAAATGGTGTCGCTTTTTAAATTATTCCAAGATTTTAAGTTTGCAACAGTTGTATTATAGGTATTTGCAATTTTCCATAAAGAATCACCGGATTTTACTGTATATTTCTTTGTAGAAGTGCTTGCAGTCGTATTTTCACCAATATTAAGTGTTTGACCTATGTAAATAGTATCAGACGTTAGGTTGTTTTCCTTTTTGATTGCAGACACAGTAGTATTATATTTAACTGCTAATTTCCATAAAGAATCACCTTTAGAAACTGTGACGGTAGCAGCAGAAGCAGCACCAGCAAAAATAGAAGACGCCAGGACAGCGGTAGCAGTAATAGATAAAACTTTATTCTTCATGTTGACCCCCACTAAACTTAGTAAAATTTTAAAGTACTAGCCTAGTGTAGTAGATTCGACAAAAAATTACTAGGTATGTTTCCTAAATGTAACAAAACAGAAAGTTTATTGTAATAAAAGTGAGTTTTCTGTGTTTTGGATAAGTTTACTTAATTGTAAAATTTTTATATTCAGTAGCAACCTGTGTGTTAACCTCTACATGGTTTATTCGACTATATTTTGGGCCTATTCTAATTTTGCCAAGAAAATGATCCAATGCTTCTTCTGTTCCTTGTGCAACAATTTCTACATCACCATTTACTAAATTACGCACCCACCCGTGTATATCATAATCTTTTGCTGTAAGCAGAGTAAAATAGCGAAATCCTACACCTTGAACAATCCCAGAGACAATTATGTGATATTGCTTCATTATTTATCCTCCTATTCTGATATATAGATAGAATCCCAATATCTTTAATCCCAAGCATCTCAAATATTTAGAATTTACATGAGTGTACAAGACTAGGTGCTTCAGCACTACTTGTTTTAAGAATTCATATTTCTATATTTTAATGGTACTTATTTTTTATTTAACTATCAACAATAGGATGACGTACTAACCAAAGCTCTAATGGAATTCCTTATATGGTAGAATATAGTAAATAAAATTTATAGGGAGTAGGAGAGTGTCGTGTTGAAATACATATATTTAGTTCGACATTGTGAGGCTACCGGACAGGGTTCTGAATGTAATTTAACAGAAAAAGGGAAAATACAGGCGAGGGAACTAGCTGATTTTTTTAACTCTATTTCAATAGAGCGTATAGTCTGCAGTCCATATAAAAGGGCAATTGAGTCTTCTGAAGCAATTGCTGAAGAAAAGAATATACAGCTCGAATATGATGATCGTTTAAAGGAACGGATCTTATCTGGACATGATTTACCTGATTGGAAAAATAGATTATACCAATCGTTTTTGGAACGCGATGTTAAATTAGCCGGAGGAGAATCCAGCAATGAGGCTGCTAAAAGAGGTTTTACTGTAATAAAGGAGGCATTGGATAGCGAGAATCTCAATATATTAATCGTAACACATGGTAACTTACTGACTTTAATCCTAAATCATCTGGATGAATCCTTTGGTTACGAAACTTGGTTGGGTCTGACTAATCCCGATGTGTATTGTTTAAAGATAGATGAGGATCAAAGCAATATCACAAGGGTGTGGAAGTAAGTCACTGATGACATCTCCGTTTTTGATTAGCAAGGTGAATAGGAGAGAATAAAATTTAGATTTCATGTCTTAGCATACATATTAATGGTTACTTTCCATGACTCGTTTAAATTTGTCGGAGGTTTATAAAATGAAAAAAAGAATCATTTTAACAGGTGGGGGATCAACTGGGCATGTTGCTGTCAATTTGGCGCTCATTCCCTATTTGATTGAAAGGGATTGGGAGATTTACTATATAGGATCTAAAGAGGGAATTGAAGTCTCTTTGATAAAGGAGTTTGATCGTGTCACTTATTTTCCAATATCCACAGGTAAACTTCGCAGATATATGGATATAAAAAATGTAAAAGACCCTTTTAATATTTTGAAAGGCTTTATGCAATCAAGAAAGATTATTAAGCGATTACAGCCGTCCATAATCTTATCAAAAGGTGGCTTTGTTTCCGTTCCTGTCATTCTTGCTGCGGCGAGTAGAAAAGTACCGATCATTTCGCATGAGTCAGACATTACACCAGGGTTGGCCAATAAGCTATCATTGCCTTTTGTTCAAAAAATTTGTTATACCTTTCCGGAGGCTAAAAATCATATTCCTGCAGAAAAGTCTTTTTTCTTAGGGCCCATCGTAAGAGATGAACTGCGTCAGGGTGACCCATCGATTGGAATGAAAATATGCCAATTTAATACAAGGAAACCTGGATTATTGATCATGGGAGGCAGTCAGGGTTCTGAAGCAGTGAATAAGGCTGTGCGTAAGGACTTGGATCGATTGCTCAAAACCTTTAATGTCATTCATTTATGCGGAAAAGGAAAGGTAGATTCCACCCTACATCGTGATGGATATGCTCAGTTTGAATATATTAACCAAGGCTTGGCAGATATATTGGCTATGACAGCTGTGGCTGTTTCAAGGGCCGGTTCAAATTCTATTTTTGAATTTTTAAGTTTAAAAATTCCAATGGTCTTAATCCCGTTATCAAGGAAAGCCAGCAGAGGCGATCAAATCATGAATGCTGAATCATTTAAAAAGCAGGGTTTTGCCTATGTTATTGAAGAGGATGAGCTTTCGTTAAACACGTTAGCTGATAAGGTAGAAACTATATTTAAAAACAAACAGATGATTATCGATAAAATGAACAATTTTGAGGAAGAAGATGGACTGGAACGCTTGTATGAATTGATTGATACCTATAAAATTTAATGTTGAAATGATAAGTATTATTCTATATACGAAAAAAGCATTAAAACAGAACACTAAACAGGATTTGTAGCCAAAAAGTAGGAGTGTCGGAGCAATGAATCTTAAATGTTATACCCAATATGATGGACTTGGGTTAGCGAAGCTTGTAAAGGAAAAACAAGTATCCGCAATAGAATTAATAGAGGACGCATTTGAACAAATAAATGAACTAAATCCTAAAACAAATGCAGTTGTTCGAACTAGATTCGAAAAGGCAATGATGGAAACTGGAAAGTCTGAATCTATATACGGACCTTTTGCAGGAGTACCTATCTTATTAAAAGACTTATCACAATCTATTAAAGGCGAACCGATTACAGCGGGTTCAAAATTACATGTAAATCGGATTGCTAAACGGGATTCTAATTTTGTGAAAAAAATTCGTGAGGCAGGATTTGTCATTATTGGACAGACGAGTTCTCCGGAGTTTGGTCTGAAAAATATTACTGAGCCAGCTGTATATGGAGCGACACGTAATCCATGGAACCTGCAGCATTCATCGGGTGGATCAAGCGGCGGAGCATCAGCCAGTATAACTTCAGGTATGGTCCCAATTAGCGGTGCCAGTGATGGCGGCGGCTCTATTCGTATACCGGCATCATTCACTGGATTAGTAGGCTTGAAGCCAACAAGGGGAAGGACACCCGTTGGTCCAGGTGTGGGCCGCCAATGGCATGGAGCTGCGGTAGATTTTGCCTTAACCAAAACGGTTCGTGATAGTGCAGCTATGCTGGATGCCTTGCAAATCATTCAGCCGGATACTGCCTTTCAGGTACCTTTATATAATGGGAGCTATTTGAAGGAGCTTTCGAATCCATTGAAGGAAAGGTTTAAAATTGCTTTTTCCACAAAGTCTCCGGTGGGAACACCCGTTAGTGAAGAAGCTGTAGAAGCGGTACATAAGACAGTCAAATGGCTGGAACAGGCAGGGTTCACCGTTGAAGAATGTGATAATGGGGTAGATGGAATCCGCCTTATGGAAAATTACTATATTATGAATAGCGGAGAAATGGCAGCAGATATACTGTCCATTGAGGAAGCCATTGGACGGCCGATTACCGTTAATGATATAGAGATAGTCACATGGGTACTCAGAACTGCCGGGCAGAATGTATCAGCTGTTCAATTTACACGCAGTTTAGCTGAATGGGATACGGCAGCTGCACAAATGGCCAGGTTCAATGAGGATTATGATTTGTATTTGACGCCGGCAACAGCTTTCTCAGCTCCAAAGGTGGGCGAATTGACGCATACGGATGAACAGAGCTTGCAGTTATTGAAAGTAAATGAACTAAAACCCTCTGAACAGTTAGCAATGGTCTATGAAATGTTTAAACCAAGTTTAACGTATACGCCTTTTACACAGTTGGCGAACATCATCGGACAGCCTGCGATTAGCTTGCCTGTTCATATGACAGATTCTGGCTTACCCCTTGGAGTGCAATTGATGGCTCCAAAGGGAAGGGAAGATTGGCTTCTTAAAATAGGAGCGTTGTTAGAGCAATCCGATATATGGGTTGGACAGAAAGGGAATCCATATATTGGATGGTGATAAAAGTGATAGATCGACTAGAAGATGCGTGTAATTCAGTTGGTCAATTAAAACAGTCATTTCACTTGTTTATATTTATGAGAATTCCTATATATCGAAAATATCTTCCGTTTACATTTTCAACATGATATATTAATAATACGAAAATTTAAAACAATCATAAGTGCTCACTATTGTGAGGTAAAAGGGAATCCAGTGTAAATCTGGAACAGCCCCCGCTACTGTAAGAGCTGATGAAATCACGTGACCACCTTTAAATGAGGGAAGGTGTGAGAGTAAAGTGAAGCTCAGAGTCAGGAAACCTGCTTATGAATGTGTATTGCTTACTTTTCGGTGGGAAAAGGGATGGCGAACGTAGAGATGATTGTGTCTTTGCGCTGATTTTGACAGCGTTTTTTTGTCTGTGCATGAATCAAGCCTGTTTTCCTTAACCGGGAAGACAGGCTTTTTTATGTTTAATATTTCAGCGTGAATTCGCTAAATATAATAAATTTTGGAAAAGGGAGAATAGTGAGATGAAAAAGATTGCAAGCTTATCACTTTTGGTGTTCTTATCCGTTTTTGCATTGTTTGCATGCGGAAATGATGAGACAGTAAACAACCAGAAAAATGAAACAAACCAGGAAACTAGCGAGTATCCGAAAACACTGACAGATGGTCGTGGAGAAAAGGTAACAATAAAAGAAAAACCTTCAAGGATTGTTTCAACAACGTTGGCCATTGATGAATATTTATTGCCATTGGCAGAAGAGGAACGGATTGCAGCGGTTACGAAAATGTCGACAGACTCAGGGATTTCGAATGTAGCAGATCTAACAGATGGAATTGATACAAAAATTGAATCAGTTACATCTGAATTGGTGCTGTCACTTCAGCCTGATTTAGTGCTGATTCCTTCCTATGTAGATCCTGAGGTTCTTAAACAAATTGATGCTGCAGACATCACCACCTACCAACTTAAAGATGATTCCTCTATATCAGGTGTATTGGAGGGTCTAATGGAGGTTGGTACCATTGTTGGCGAAGAAGATAAAGCAGAAGAAATCATAGCTGATGTCAAAAAGAGGATGTCAGATTTACAAACGAAAGCAAAAGCACAAACAGATAAAAAACGAGTGGTTTACTGGACACAGCAAAATTCTTCAGTTACTGAGAATACTACAATAGGAGAAATCATCACCTTAGCAGGCGGGATAAATGCCATTACAGAAGCGGGCATTACCGGTGAAGAGTATCCTGATTATCCGAATCTTTCAAAGGAAAAATTAGTTGAGTTAAATCCAGATGTGATTATTACAAGTGATTGGCAGTATGATGGCTCAAAAGCAACATTCGTCGAGGAATGGAAAAAGGATCCGGCTCTTAAAAATGTGAAGGCCTTTAAGAATAATGAAGTGCATGTAATAGACAGTGCAAATTTAACAACGGCATCCCATTTTGTGATTGAGGGAGCAGAAGATATTTATAAAGTTGTTTATGGAGAATAATATGGCTTTTAAACAGTCTAAACAGGTACTTATTTTCATAATCCTGATTTGTTCCTTGCTCGCATCGTTGCTTTTAGCAACGATGTATGGCGGGGTCATCGTTCCATTTACGGAAACTGTGAAAGTATTACTCTCATTGCTTCCGTTTATAGAGTTTGACTATAACCCGATGTATGAAACAATCCTCGTTCAGATTCGCCTGGGGCGGGTTGTTGTAGCTGGATTAGTTGGGGCAGGTCTGGCTATATCGGGAGTTGTGATGCAAAGTGTTTTTCGCAACCCGATGGCTGATCCGGGAATTATTGGTGTATCTTCAGGCGGAGCGTTCGGAGGAGTGCTGGCCATCTATTTTGGTTTGTCAGCTGTCCATTCTCTTTTCGTCCCGTTAATGGGGTTTATCCTGGCTGCCTTGACACTGTTTACAATCTATTTGATTGCGACGAACAATGGAAAAACTTCAGTGTTGACGTTGCTACTGACGGGTATTGCGATTAGTTCATTTTTGTCAGCCAGTACTTCCCTGCTGATCTCTTTTTCGAATGCAGGAGTAATGCAGCAGATTGTCCAATGGATGATGGGAAACTTAAACGGGCGTGATTGGAGTCATGTGCAACTATTGATTGTCCCTGTTTTATTTTCGATTTGTCTCTTTTTGTACTATGCAAACGACTTGGATATCTTTCTGCTGGGTGAAGAACAGGCACAAAATATGGGGATTTCTGTTCAGCGAACCCGTAATCTGTTGTTAATTACTGCTTCATTAGTGACTGGAATGAGTGTTTCATTAACAGGAGCCATCGGATTTGTTGGTTTGATTGTCCCTCATATGATCCGTATGATCATTGGGCCCTCCCATTGGAATTTGCTGTTGGCCAGTGCCCTTGGGGGAGCGAGCTTCTTAATTATAGCTGATTTAATCTCCCGTTTGGCCATCAGGCCTGCTGAGATTCAAATCGGTATTATCACTGCTTTTTTCGGCGCTCCGTTTTTCCTTTATTTAATTTTAAAGAATAAAAAGAAGGGGGAACTATGAGATGGCAGCTGTTTTGAATGTGGAGAAACTCAGCTTTAGTCGTGGGAAGCAGGTGATTTTAAAAGCAATGGATATCTCTTTGGAAACTAACCAGTTCACTTGCTTGATTGGTCCGAATGGTACCGGAAAATCTACTTTGCTTCGTTTAATGGCTGGATTGTTAAAGCCAACTGCAGGTTCAATAGAATTCAAGAATCAAACTCTCTCTGAGATGACTACTCTTGAAGTGGCCAAAGCCATCACCTATATGCCACAAAGCACGGTCCTTGACTATGAATTTACAGTGAGTCAGGTAGTACTTATGGGAAGGCATCCGCATCGGAAGAAATGGCAATTCTCACAAAAAGATGATACTCAACTGGCAGAGAAAGCGATGAAACAAACAGGAATTCATCATTTGAGAGACCGTTATATCACATCCCTATCAGGAGGAGAACGTCAGCTTGTTTTCTTAGCTAAAGCCATCACTCAGAATTCTGAGGTTATTTTGTTGGATGAGCCAACTTCAGATCTGGATATTTATCATCAGGTCCAAATTGCCGAGGTCATCCGGGAGCTTGTAAAAGAGGGAAAGGCTGTCTTCGCGGCCATCCATGATATTAATTTAGCCACTCGCTATTGTGATCGACTCATACTTATGGGAAATGGAGAACTCGTTGCAGCAGGGGAACCCGAACAAGTCATTACGGATCTTAACTTGATGCGTATTTTTAAAACTCATACGTATACATACAATGATTCCTATTTTGGAAAAAGGCAGATGATTCCTTATGCCATAGATATAAAAGGGGAGGCATGAAGAATTCATGTGCGATGGCCTTCTATGTGAAGGCGTCGCGGAGTTACCATTATTTCATACTAAAACCTAAGTTTTAAATAAGGGGGAATGAACCTTGAAAAAAGACTGGCGTTACTCCAGTTATCCATTCATGAGAGAAAAAAGCTGTTTAGTTGATTATGAGATTCGCACTGATAGTTTAACCACAAGGCTTGGAGCTGTTTTCCCGTTATTGACTGAGAAAGAGCAAGCAGTCATTGATGACCTTCGTAAGGTTCAAGCGCTATGCTATCATGTGAACGGTTCTGTGCGCGGAAAATTGGCGATAACTGAAGCAGATTTACAGTGGTTGAGTGATAGATATGATTTTTATGTTGAGAAAACAGGGGAAAAGGTAAAACAATTCGTATTACCGCAAGGAAGCAACGCTGCATGCGCACTTCATGTCGTACGCAGTGAGGCCAAGAAATCCTATCGTGCCCTGCATAAAGTTAGTGAAGAGCGAGAAGTGCTAGACATCTTATTTGATTTCCTAGGATTGCTCGCAAATGTTTGTTTTGTGATGGCTGTTTATGTAAATCAGGTGAACGGCATACAGGAAATTCCTTTTGTCAGTAAATCATATGCTGTGAAAAAGAAATGAATGTTTAAGCCTACATCTAAAATAATAGAGTTAGATAGATCTTGTTATCCATTTTTAATGAAGAGAGAATGTATGATTTGATAAAAAGAAAAGCACGATTCTTTCATAACCAAAGAAAGAATCGTGCTTTTTTATGGATGAAAAGAGGACACATTAGTAGGGAATGTAATTCTAGCCATGTTACGATTAAGTTATATTAAAAAGAAACAAGCAGAAGTAAAATTTGAGTTTAATTAAACCGGAAACTAAATACTTTAGGAGTGCCACCGTGCTGGATAAATTTAAACAGAAATTTAACGAAATAAGTAAAAATGGAGTGACCGTTCCTATTAAGCCAGTAATGTTAGAACAACTAATAAAAAGACAGTCTGGCCAAAAAGATATAAAAGTAGAAATAACAACAGGCCATTTGAACATTCGAGGTAAAACAGATAAAAATGTTTCATATATGATAAGCCTGAAACCAATTCATATGGAAAAAAGAGTGATTATTTTTGAAATTGAGAGTATGAAGCCGATTGATATAAAGATAGATGAAATTAAAATTTTTAACAGTCCGCCATTTTCAAATTACACAAATCAGACGATTAAAATGGATTTTAATTCCTGGGGTATCGTCAAAAAGATACCTGTTGGAAAAATTAAATCGTATGAGATGAATGATGGGACAATCAAGTTAACATTATCATTATAAAGAAGAGCGAGGATTTCCGTAAAAGTGCGGAAATCCTTTTTTTGGACCAAAAAGATTAGATGTAGCACCTATTTTAGATAGAAATCCTCTAAATCATTCATAGATACTTCGCACTGCTTAAAAGGTAGAACAAGTTTTGTATATTTGTCTGTTTGTATGATACTTTATGACTGAAATTATTAGTAAGTATTCATAAATAAAAATGTGTAAACTAGATTATATTTAAAAATAGAATTATAGGCTGTGGAAAGTGGAGAGTGAAAAAGGAAAATATGCCAGAAACCAACTATAACTGTGGGTTAAAAGTTTAATATAAACCGGGAAAATTAGTTGATAAAAGCGTTATGGAATTATTTCGAAGTACAAATTTACTTATTTATATTAAATTTTCAAAATATTTTGCTATTTATATTTTATTTGTGTTAATATATCTAAATACTAATATCTCCAATAAAGGAAGGATGCAGAAAAAAGAAAACATAACACCTTTATTTTTCAGAATATTTAATTAACTACTAAGGGGCGATGGGGATGAAGAGAAAAGAATATATTATTGATCGAATGTATAAGGCATCTACGGGAATCGCAAATGCCGTTTTAGTAACATTAGGAATCGGTCTATTATTCGAATCAATTGGGGGTTACTTTGATTGGCAAATATTCCTTACTATTGGAGGAGCGGCAAAGGTCTTGCTTGCGCCTGCTCTTGGTGCAGGGATTGCCTATCAGCTTGGAGGTAACTCATTAGTACAATTTAGTGCAATGGCATGTGCCTCTGTTGGTGGAGCCGCTATTCAAAAAACAGCAGAAGGTGCTTTTACGATTGTCACTGGACAACCTATATCAGCTGTATTGGCTGCACTCATCGCTACATATATAGGCAAGAGGATGGTTGGTAAAACAAAATTGGACATTATGGCAATTCCGATTACAGCTATTTTTATTGGTGGGATTTCCGGAGTTGGATTAGCAGCGGTGACAACACCATTACTAACAAGGATAAGTGCACAAATTACAGCTTCTGTAGAAGGCTCACCTTTAATTGGATCGATTGTCTTATCCTTAATATTTAGTCTTTTATTAATGACCCCAGCTTCATCAGCTGCGCTTGCGATTGCTCTGCAGTTGGACCCAGTATCAAGTGCAGCAGCCTTGATTGGCTGTACGGTACAATTTGTAGCCTTTACAGCAATGAGCTATAAAGATAATGATTTAGGTGGCTTTCTTGCACAATCAATCGTGACACCAAAGGTACAGTTTCCAAATTTGATAAAAAACCCAATCTACATTATACCTGCGTTTACGGCTGCCGCAATTGCTGCGCCAATAGCTACGATGGTCTTTGATTTTAAAGTACCGTATGAACTAGGCGGGATGGGGCTAAGCTCGTTGATTGCACCGATAAACATCTTAGCTAATCAAGGGATGGGCATATTCCTCAACTATGTAGGAATAGGGATGGTGCTTCCTGTTATGATTGCTCTTGCGATTCACCGCCTCCTAAAAATGGCTGGAAAGGTTAAAGCAGGTGATCTTCATCTTGAAGTTCAATAGTTGTCTGCTTTGTCTCTTTTGAAATATTGACTCAGATAGGGGTTTAGGTAAATCATACGAAGAAGAGAATCTATTTTGATAGAATGTGTTAAAAATGAACCTAAACAATGATGAATAGAGAAAGTTAGTTCTATTTTCATTTTATTGAACATATAAAAATTTTACGTGGTGGGTAGATGGTTTCTGTATGATGCAGAGACCATCTTTCTTCGTGTACAGAATGATAGCTTAGTTGCTTGTTGATTTAAAATATAAAGTACTTCAGTTTACTTAAGTACAAAGAATGTTTCAGGTGGGCCATGAGTTTAAGAATATGGCTAGAATATTTCACGATTATTCTTTGGGGGATAATATGTCTTCGTAATCAATAATCAGATTATTGTTGGGGTGAAAAATATCTCCATTATGTAAGAGAATTCTGCAATATAGTAGCAGATACATATAATTAATGACATTTGTATGTTGATGGGCAACTTTCCTTCTGTCAAAGAGGACTTATTCAAGAATTACGGATCTTTTTGGTAAGGGAAAATGATTCAACTGCCTGAAAATCTTCTTTCGTGTATTTTATATGAAGGTATAGGTATAAAGTCCATATTTCTGAATCATATTCTTCTAAAAATAGGAAAACGTAAACTGTTCTTCAGAAAGCTAGTTTACTAGAATGGAAGGGTGTAATTATGAAAACGATTACATATATGAATTTATGCAATCGTTTGCCTACTAAGAGAAGAATGAAGGAGGAGTGGAAGATGTCTGTGAGAAAGAAGAGAATTATCGCGTGGCTAGGCACATTTTGCTTGTTATTGACAATGCTCCCTCAGCTAAGTGCAAAAGCAGAAGATGGAAACACGGAGATTGTCATCCATTATCAGGAAAATGATGATGCAAAGGATTGGAATCTATGGGTATGGCCTGAAAATGGAGAAGGTCATGTCGAACAGTTTGAGGAAGAAGATGCATTTGGAAAGGTTGCGAGATTTACACTGGAGGGACTTCATGAGCGGGTTGGCTTTATTATTCGTACTGATTCATGGGAAAAAGATGGAGGCGACCGTTGGATTGAAGGAATAAAGGATGGAAAGGCGGAGGTGTGGATTATTTCAGGAGATGATGAAGTGTACTATTCAGAACCAAACAGTGAGCCGAGCATCAAAAAGGCAGCGATGGACAGCTTTACAGAAATCACTGTCACGACAAATAATCCACTTGATATAAACAGAACAGTGATTGAGCTTGAAAATGCACCCATTCAAGCAATTATTCCTGAGGAAGGGAATAACTCAGTAACAAATAAGTTTACGATAAAAACAAACAAGAAGCTTGATGTGCGTGGAAGCTATGCCGTGAGAATTGAGGGCTATGGAGAGCGGGCTGTTGAGATAGGAGGAGTGGTGCGGACAGAGGAGTTTGATCGCCAGTATTATTATGGTGGCAATGATCTTGGGAACACCTACTCACGTTTTTCGACCAACTTCCGTTTATGGGCTCCAACAGCTCAAGAGGCAAAGCTCGTTCTTTATGAAAATTGGAATGATCCTAAGGGCAAGGAAATTACGATGAAGTCGGATAAAAAGGGGACATGGACGGCTAAATTAAAAGGAAATCAGGATGGTCTCTTTTACACATATAAAGTGAATATAGGTGGGAAATGGACAGAGGCTGTTGATCCATATGTAAAGGCAGCGTCAGTCAATGGTCAAAAAGGAGCCGTGATAGAATTAGCGAAAACAAATCCGAAGGGCTGGGATAAACATAAGAGACCAAAGTTAGCGAATCCAGAGAGTTCAATTATTTATGAATTGCATGTACGCGACTTGTCCATCCAGTCAGAAAGCGGAATTAAGCAAAAGGGGAAATATTTAGGCGTTACGGAGAAAGGTACAAAGGGACCAAATGGGCTTCCAACCGGTCTTGATCATATACAATCATTGGGAGTAACTCATGTTCAATTTTTGCCAATCTATGATTATAAAACAGTAGATGAAACAAAGCTTGACGAGCCACAGTATAACTGGGGGTATGACCCACAAAACTACAATGTACCGGAAGGGTCTTATTCTACCAATCCCTATGAACCTAAAGTGAGAATAAAAGAACTGAAGCAAATGATCCAAACGCTCCATAAGGAGGACCTACGTGTAGTAATGGATGTTGTCTACAACCATATGTATGATGCTGCAGAGTCAAACTTTCAAAAGTTGGTTCCTGGCTATTACTACCGCTACAACGAGGATGGTACATTGGCCAATGGTACCGGTGTCGGCAATGATACTGCCTCCGAGCGAAGAATGATGCGTAAATTCATCGTCGACTCCTCAAGCTATTGGGCGAAGGAATATAAACTGGACGGATTTCGATTTGATTTAATGGGAATCCATGATGTTGAGACAATGAATGATGTAAGGAAGGCTTTGAAGCGTATTGACCCATCATTTATTATCCATGGGGAAGGTTGGGATTTAAATACTCCGCTTGCGGCTGACATAAAGGCAAATCAGAAAAATGCTGAAAAAATGCCTGGCATTGCTCATTTCAATGATGACATTCGAGATGGACTGAAGGGCAGCGTATTTGAAGAGCAGGATAATGGATTCGTAAATGGAAAATTGAATATGGAAGATCGAATCAAAAAAGGCATCATGGCCGGTCTTGATTATGATAATAACCAGGCGACATACCGTGATCCGGAACAGGTCATCACTTATGTAGAAGCACATGATAATCACACCCTTTGGGACAAGTTGGAATTGACGAATCCAAATGCAAGTTATGAAGAGAAAAAACAAAGACATAAACTGGCCTCGTCTATCATTTTAACTTCACAGGGGATCCCATTTATTCACGCCGGACAGGAATTTATGCGAACTAAGTATGGAGACCATAATAGCTATAAATCCCCAGATGAAATTAATCAATTAGATTGGAAACGGAATGCAGAATTTGTGAATGAAGTGAAATATATGTCGGGGTTGATAGATCTTCGTAAAAACCATCCAGTATTCAGGATGACGGAGGCCAGCGCAATAAAGGATAGTATTCGCTTTTTGGATGCACCGGTAAATACGATTGTCTATACGATTACTGAACCATCAAGAGGAAAGCAATATGAGAGCTATTTTGTAGCACATAATGCTAACACAAATGATGTTGAAGTTGTACTTCCAAGGAACGCTGTATGGAATGTACTCGTTAATGCGAATGAGGCTTCCTCGAAACCCATATATAAATTGAAAGGTGATAAGGTAATTATTCCAGCATTAAGTACGGTTGTGCTCCAAGAAAAGGGGAAAAGATATAAAAAGAAGCGCTGATGCATAGTTTATCGTTTATCCATGGCCAAACAGCCCTGTCATCATAATGACAGAGCTGTTTGTTTTTTTATTAAGTTTTTTAAAACGAATTAGCTAAGACTTCAATAACCAACTATGCCCCGGCTATCCCCGGTCAAAGGCGGAGCAAAGGTGCGTCCAAGGTGAAGGAAGGCAGCTATCGAACACCTATGTAGCACCTTTGCCCCGGGTATCAAACCCACCTCTCCCGTCAGTTTATCTCCTAAGACAAGTAAAGGAAGGTTTAGAAAACGAAAAAAAGAAAGCCAAAACAGGCTTTCTCTTTACTTAGATATAAACTGCTGAGTCCAGATGTGGCCAGACTTCGCATAACCTACGCCAATATGAGTAAACTTCGAGCTTAAAATATTTGCTCTGTGACCTGAGCTATTCATCCACGCATTTACAACTTGTTCAGGTGTTGTTTGACCTTTTGCGATGTTTTCACCGGCAGATTTATAATTGATGCCAAAGTTTTTCATCATGTCGAATGGAGAACCATAAACAGGACTAGTGTGACTAAAGTAATTATTATCTCTCATATCTTCTGACTTGTATCTAGCTACTCTGGCAAGCTCCCAATCATATTTTAATTCCTGCAAACCTTGTTTTGCTCTTTCAACATTGACGAGCCTGATAACTTCTTGCTCATAGGCCTTAACATCGTCTTGAGTAGGAATATTGATCTTTTGACCAGGATAAATCAAGTTTATATTTGAAATTTGAGAATTGGCTGCAATAAGTTCGCTGATTCCTGTCTCTGTTTTAACAGCAATCTTCCATAAAGTATCACCGGAGACAACCGTATATTGATAGTCTGCAAAAGCGGTGGCTGTAGGTAGCAGTAAAGTAGTTGTGAGTATAACTGATGTGATTTTTTTCTTCATCTTTCCTCTCCTTAAAATTTTTATTACGGGTTCGATTATATAAAAGAATGGAAGAGAATTGGTTGTCAATATCAGGAATCTACTAATATTGCCATTTGAACCCCTCTAGAAAGGGATTTATACAAATTTGGTAAATGATAGAATTGGCGATATAACTATTAGAGGGAGAGCTGATTTTTTAATAACCGATTATTAATGTTAAGAGTATAAACATCCAAGCTCGGGGCTTTTTTGTTGCGAAGATAGGGGTTAAGAGATGTGTTGAAATTTGATTTAGAAAATAATGAAATATGACAAATTCAAAAACAGTATATACGTTCCTTCTATAAGTCTTTTATACTAGAAGTAGGCAAATGGAAGGGGGGTCCATATAATGAAAAAGATGTTAATCGCATTAGGTGTAACATTATTATTTACAGGGTGCAGTGCTAGCGAAAGTTCAATTAGGTAAACGAAAAGGTGAAGATTGAGAGTTCTGTTGGACAAAAAGCCGTACATACATATATTAAGAAAGCAAAAGCTCATCTCAGTACAGCTCCTAATTATAATCCGGCAGTCTATGATGATCGGCTTATGAAAATGGCAAGTGATTCATTTCAGATATCTGTGGAAGAAGCAACTGAGATTTACAAAGCCTATGAATATGATAAATAATTTTTTTATTTAAATTTAAAGCGCTTTCATTTGATGGGAGTAAAACTTTATTTTAGTTCTGTATTAACCTTCTTACAAAAAGGGTAATAAACTATTGATAGGGCTAATACAGAGAGGAAGTGGCACGGTGAGTCTCCAGACCGTTCTGTTTGATTTTGATGGAACTATTGCCGATACTTTACCTGTTAGTTTTGAAGCTTTTAGGTATGTGTTTAATAAATATGATCAAAGAAGTTTAACTGATGAAGAGATTATTCAATTATTTGGTCCCATTGAGGATGTTATTATAAGAAATCATTTACGTAATAAGGAAAAGGTGGAGCATGCCATAGAAGATTTTTATGATTTATATGAAAAAGGGCATAATCGTGAGTTTGAATACTTAACAGAAATTCAGGAAATGCTGGATGTTTTAAAGGACATGGATATAAATCTGGGAATTGTTACTGGAAAAAGCAGAAGATCATTAACACTCTCACTAGAGTTGTTGAATCTATACGACTATTTCGATGTGACCATTTCTGGCGATGAAGTTAAAGCACCTAAACCCGATCCTGAAGGGATACAGAAATCACTATTTTTACTCCATAATGATCCATCTGAGGTCATCGTTGTTGGAGATAGCCAGGCTGATATCGCTGCAGGAGCTTCAGCGCACGTAACGACCATCGCAGCTCAATGGTTTAGCACAGTTCAAACGAGCTTGTATGGAACAAAGCCTACTCATATTTGTAAGACTCTTCCTGATTTTATTAAATTGATAAAAAAATATAAGCATGAAACTTCAATTAAAATACACAAAAAATAAATAGTTTATTCTAATTAATTCCTTTTAAATTAACTCTTTGTAGTTAAACTTAAAAGGTTTTTTTGTCTATTCGCTTTAGTAAAATTGTTTATAAGCTTTATTTTGAAGATGAAACATTGTGAAAATCATTGATTAGTTTAGTATAATAGTCTTGTATGTGAAAGGGGGCTCTCACGTTGAAGGTTAAAAAAACCATATGGGGAAGTATAGGAATGTTATTAATGGTTCTTATCTTGGCTGGTTGTAATGAAACTGTCAGTCCAGAAGAGCGATTGAAGGAATACATAAACCTGTGGAACGATCAGAAATTTGATAAGATGTATTCGAACTATGTAGCAGACTCAGCCAAAGACAAGTTTAAAAAAGAACAATATGTCGATCGATATCAAAAGGTCTATAAGGACCTGGAGATTTCCGATTTATCAGTTAAAAGCGAATTCAAGGATGAGAAAGAGCTGAAGAGGGATCAAAAAAGTATAACACTTCCCATTCAAGTAAAAATGAATTCCCTTGCAGGACCGATTGAATTTGAAAAAGAAGTAACCATGAAGCTTGAAACGAAGGATAAGGAAGAGAATTGGTATGTAGACTGGGATACAACTTATATTTTCCCTGAACTTCAGCCAGACGATAAGATTGGGATTAAAACGACAACTGGTAAAAGGGGCGAAATCCTTGATCGTAATGGAAATGGACTTGCGATAAATGGAATTGCTCAAACTGTAGGTATAACACCAGAGAAGTTTGATGAATCCAAAAAAGCTGAGTTAACAAAATTTTTGAATCTTAGCAATGACTATATTGATAAACAGCTTAATCAAAGCTGGGTTCAGCCAGGTTATTTTGTGCCAATTAAAACAATCCAAAATAACCAAACAGAGCTGATTGAAAAATTAAAAGTTATTAATGGTGTCAGTTTCCAAGAAAAAGAGATTCGGGAATATCCATATGGTGAAAGTGCAGCCCATTTGACAGGATATGTAGGTACTATTACTGCTGAAGAGCTAGAGAAAAATAAAGATAAGGGCTATTCAAATGACAGTATAATTGGCAAAAGAGGGCTTGAGCAATTATTAGAGGATAAACTGCGCCCGAAAGATGGCAATACGATTTATATTAACCGCGAAGATGACCCTATAGTCATTGCTGAAACAGAAGCAGAGGATGGGGAAAGCTTTAGGTTAGTATTGGATGGTGAATTACAAAAACAAGCATTTCAAAATATGAAGGGAGCTGCGGGGACATTTGCTGCGGTACATCCAAATACAGGAGATGTATTGGCGCTTGTAAGTTCTCCGTCGTTTAATCCAAACGACTTTGTACTGGGAATTAGCTCAGAGAAGTATAGTCAGCTGGAAAATGATAAAAAACTGCCATTGTTAAATCGATTTGCGGCCGCTTATTCACCTGGTTCAACGATCAAGCCGATTATTGCAGCAATTGGTTTAAAAACGGGTAAGCTTGACCCAGAAAAACAGCTGAATATTAAAGGCTTAAAATGGTCTAAAGGGAAAGAATGGGGAAATGCCTCTATTACAAGAGTAAGCGATCCAGGAAAACCTGTTAATCTTCAAACTGCCTTACAAATCTCAGATAATATTTATTTCGCACAGACAGCTCTTTCGATTGGTGAGACTGATTTGATTAATGGATTTAAGGAATTAGGGATTGGCGAAGAAAAATTCCCGCTCGAATATCCAGTCCGCGCATCACAATATTCAAATAGCGGCAAATTGGAGAGCAGTAAATTATTAGCTGATACTGGCTATGGTCAAGGAGAAGTATTAATGAGTGCGGTTCATTTATCCAGTATTTACGGTACAATTGTCAATGATGGAAAATTGATGAAGCCTCGTCTTTACCTTGATACTGAAACTGCCGTTTGGCATGATTCTTTTATTACTGCTGAACAGGCTAAAACATTGAAAACTGACTTGAGGAAGGTTGTTACAAGCGGCACAGGAAAGGCTGCAAACACACCTAAACTGGAATTAGCAGGTAAGACAGGTACAGCTGAGCTGAAAAGCACACAAGGAGAAGAAGGTATTGAAAATGGGTTATTCGTAGCCTATGATCAAAAAAATCCGAAGGCTGTCATGGCACTGTTAATAGAAGATGTACAAAATAATGGCGGAGGTAAAAATGTTCAATCCATTGTTCAAAAGACATTCTTGGATTGGGATTCCTCTGAAATTGATTAATTAAAAAGGTAAACAAAAAATAGAAAAGAAGCTTCCATTCAGAACATGAACGATACTCTGGATAGCGGACACTGATAAAAAAGTGCCACTATCCGGGGGTATCTTTCAAGTAAGGGTGGGAGCTTCTTTTTTCACGCTTCTTTACAGGTTTTATTTTTGCATCATCCAAGTTAATAGTTCTTTTTATTTTTTCATCAATACTTTTAGTTATTTACTATCTTCTACTGAGTGCACCTTAAATAGATAAACTAGTAATCTGAAAAAATAATAGTGATGTAAATCGATTAACGGGATTTAATTCTCCTCACCAGGTAGATGATGCCTGCTAAGATGATGCCTGCGATGCTCACAAATCCCATTAGCAATATAGAAAAGCCTAATCCAATGTTCGCATCTTCAGAGGGGGTAATCACTTCAGCAATAATTAAGAACGTATACAAGCCAAAGGTAGCTAGGTAGATTAATAGTGCTGCATAACGCTCGCTTTTACTCCCTTGCCTGGTTACTGCATAAACGCAAAAAAAGGAAAACGCCAGGAGAGCGTACCTCAAGATAATCTCAGTATAATTAATATAATCCATAATCATCGCATCCTATCTCTTAATAAATTTAATATATTGAACATCCTACACCATTATAAAGTTAATATGGGTATTTATGGAATAAGCAAAAAGGCATGTCCTATCAGAAAACTTATATCAGGTTAACAAAATTAATGTAAAAGTCATTGAAAAAAGGCATCAGTCTCAAACTGATGCCTTTAATTTGCTTATCTCGAATAGCTTTATCTTAATTAGCTAAATCAATAATCCTACCTTCTACATTAGGTGAAACAGTTTGTTCAGGGAAGGACTGGATGTAATCAGAGAAAATCTCCCAATCAACGAAGCCGGGTTCGCTTACGCGGCCATCTGCATAAATATCAGCAAAGACAGAATAGCCATCGCCGCCTTTGGCAGTGAAGATGTTTGTAGCAGCGAAGTAGGTCTGTGTATCTACGAGTGATGTATATTCACCATTCTGGTTTATTTCGACTGATTGCACGCGTGTGCCTGCTGGTTTAGAGCTATCATAGGTAAAGCGAATGCCTGCGACCTGCAGGTATCCGCCGCTAGCGCTTGGAGCAGCACTAACGCTATGTTCAAGAGCTGTTTTCAATTCTGCTCCGCTAATTTCCATGATTGCGAGTGCATTGCTGAAGGGGAGGACTGTCATAACGTCAGCTAAAGTGATTGGTCCTGCCTTTAAGGTTGTCCGGACACCCCCGCCATTTTGTAGGGCAATGACAGTATTTGGGTTGATGGCTTTTGCCTTATCGAGCATTCCATCAGCAATCAAGTTGCCAAGATTTGTTTCGCCTGTCCTTGCAGCAGGATTGCCACCAATCAGATCGACGGCTGTTGTTCCGACAACTTGTTTTTTCTTTGCGTCAACAATCGGCTTATACTTCGCTAGGATTTGAGCAGCTGCCGGGTCTTCAGCAAAGATATAAGATCCTTCTGTGTTCTTAGCATCAATGCTAATCAGTTCGCCATCATAGGCGATAACTTTTCCTTTTTTATCAAAGCTCACATCAAGCTCACCAAGATATTTGGAATACTCGTTTGCTTGGACGATAATAGTCGGTTCTTTGTATTTATCTATAACGACGGGTTCGTTCAGCTGTGAATGAGAGTGGCCGCCAACAATAATATCAATGCCTTCGACTTGATTAGCAAGCTCGAGGTCATTGTCTCCTCCGCCATCATTGTAGCCAATATGGGTAAGGGCGATGATTTTATCGACACCTTGTTTCTTGAATGCTTTAACGGAGGCTTTAGCTGAATTGATATATTCCTCGAATTTAACATCACCAGGACTAGAGATACTGGTAGTCTCAGCGGTCGTTAAGCCGAAAATACCAACTTTCTCACCGTTTACATTTTTAATAATACCGTCGTATATTTTTCCATCATGTGGTTTAGCAGTATAGGTGTTATTCTGAAGTCTTTTCATGAGGGCATCATCGCTGAAGTCAACATTTGCACTCACAAATGGGAACTCAGCGCTTTGAACGAATGGCAGCAAGGTCTCAGTGCCAAGGTCAAATTCATGGTTACCAAAGGTAAAAGCATCGAATCCGGCAAGATTCATCAATTCAAGATCGGCTAGTCCCTTAAATTCATTAAAATAAAGGGTGCCTGAGAATACATCACCAGCATGGAGAAGAAGATTATTCGTATTTCCATTGCGATGTTCATTAATTGCGGTTATTTGTCTTGGTGCATTTTCAATATTAGCATGTGTATCGTTCACATGAAGAACACGCAACTGATAATCTGGGGCTTTTAGGGCTAGTTGCAGCATGGAAATAAGCTCAGATAAGCTAGCCTTTTGTTTATAACCAAATTCAGTATCGGAAATAGCTTCAGCGATGTCGTATAGAAGGATAGAACCGATTCTTTCAGCGTGTTTAGCAGGTACATCAGAGAAGTTTGTTACTGTGCTTCCTTTCAAATCGAAAGCCTTCGCAATCCAAACAGCAAGCTCCCCACGAGTTAAGGGCTCATAGCTGCCAAATTTATTCTTGCTTTTCCCATCAAGAATACCGGCATAGACTAATGAGTTTACAGCTTTTTGGGACGATTTTGGCACATCCGTAAAGCTTGTCTTTGGAGCTTTTTGGCTATCGAGTTTTAATGCACGCGCCATCAGAGCAGCTGCATCAATTCTAGATATGGATTTCTGTTTCTTCATACTTTGGGACGAAACGCCCAGTTCCTGAATAAAACGTGCTTCATTCTGGCGATCAGATGTTTTTGCATCGACTGCCGGCGCAAGCAATGTTCCAGCAAGCGCAACAACCATTGTCATAATGGCCAACATACGAGAAAACTTCAATCGAAACTTCATATACCGCTCCCCTTTTGTTTGATATGGCCAAGATATAGGCCTCATATCTGATTATAAATTAGTTTTCGAGGCAATCGACATAATTTTCAAATAAATGGTAAATTTGAACTATATATTAATAATCAATTCTTTTAAGAGATATTTATTTAGTATCTGTAATGTTTTGTTTAATAATTAAGCCTTAGAAATCTGATTAACCTTATCATATAGTGTATGTGTTCAAGATGAAGGAGAAAGGTTATTAATTTTGATCTTAAATTTTACAGATCTTTATTTTCCGAGTTATTAAATTTAAATGAAATCTAAATGGAAAACGTTTTGTAATATTATTCCAAATGGTGATACTCTTATGAATGGAGGTGGAGTGTTGAGAAAATTCAGTTTATGGTCGATGGGAATGATGATAGCAGGGCTGATATTATTCGGTTTAACCGCAGGTATAGAAAAACATGTGGAACTTTTATTTCTTTTAGGAAGTCTTTCTTTTGTAGTTGGAATAGTCTTCAGTTTTGTGGCGATTGCAAAACAGGAAGAAGGTTGGTTAAAATTCATTTCACTCAGTTCTTTTTTTATTGTGTTCTTTGTGATTAGCTGGTTTGAGCCGTTTTATTTCATTCGAGTCCTTACTTGGTTGAAAAATATGGCTTAGAAATGAGAAGGGGAGATAGAGTTTTAGATAAAAAAGGTACTGCAAGTAGCAGCACCTTTTTTTAATTGAGAATATGAGAATATAATTGAAAATGTAAAATAGGATTAAATTATTCTATTAAACTTCTTCAGTTACTGTTAAACCAAGTCCTGCAGCTACAAGTGTTCCATATTCAGGATCAGCTTTGTAGAAATGCTGGATTTGACGTTCGATAATTTCAGGTACAGTTACACCTTGCATAGATCCAACGATGTTGTTAACCAGGTTAGCGCGTTCTTCACTGCTTAACAATCTGTAAAGATCACCAGCTTGAGTGTAGAAATCATCATTATCATAAGAAGTGCTTGCAGCATAGCCTTCCACTTCAAATGTTGCTTGTTGGTCTTCTGGAGATTCTTGTGGACCTCCGAAGCTGTTTGGCTCGTAGTAGACAGAAGAACCGCCATTTATACTTGGGTTCATTTGTCCGTCACGTTGATAGTTATTTACTTCAACTTTAGGACGGTTGACTGGTAAGTGATTATGGTTTGCTCCCACACGGTAACGGTGAGCATCTGCATAAGCGAATAAGCGACCTTGCAATAATTTATCCGGTGATACATCAATACCAGGAACGAAATTACCAGGAGAGAATGTAGCTTGTTCTACTTCTGCAAAATAGTTTTCTGGGTTTCTATCTAATACCATGCGGCCAACTTCGATTAAAGGATAGTCTTTTTGAGACCAAACTTTTGTTACATCGAATGGATCGAAACGATATGTGTTTGCATCTTCAAGTGGCATGATTTGTACGCATAATTTCCATGCAGGATAATCGCCAGCTTCAATTGCATTGTGTAAGTCTTCGATATGGTAGTCTGGATTTGTACCTGCAAGCTCAGCAGCCAAATCAGTAGATAGATTTTTTACCCCTTGTTCTGTTTTCCAGTGGTATTTAACCCATACGGATTTACCTTCCGCATTCGTCCATTTGAATGTGTGGCTACCAAATCCGTGCATATGACGCCAAGTAGCAGGAATACCACGGTCAGACATAAGTATTGTTATTTGATGTAAAGATTCTGGTGAAAGTGACCAGAAATCCCAAACAGCATTAGGGTTTTTCAAATGTGTTTTTGGATCTCTTTTTTGTGTATGTATGAAATCAGGGAATTTGATTGCATCACGGATAAAGAAGACAGGAGTATTGTTACCAACGATATCATAGTTACCTTCTTCAGTATAAAGTTTTACAGCAAATCCACGAGGATCACGCAATGTATCAGCAGAACCAAGTTCACCTGCAACTGTAGAGAAACGAATGAACAAAGGCGTTTTTTTGCCAACTTCAGATAGGAAAGCAGCTTTTGTATATTCAGTTAGATCCTTTGTAACTTCGAAATAACCATGTGCTCCGCCGCCTTTTGCATGCACAACACGCTCAGGTACACGTTCTCTGTTAAAGTGAGCTAATTTTTCTAATAAATGTACGTCTTGGATTAAAGTTGGTCCGCGTCTTCCAGCTGTGATGGAATTTTGGTTATCTCCTACAGGAGCTCCCCAACTAGTTGTTAATTTTTTGGACATTATTTATACCACCTTTTTCGTATGATAAACCTATTATATTTATTTTTTATCATATTATCAATTAAAAACAACTATTTATTTAAAATAATTATAAATAGAATGAAATTAAGCGAAAGGATGCTTTTTTAATTCATTATGAGAGAGCTCTTAATGGTAGGGATAATACCTAAAGCAAGCAGGAGAGGCAGCAAGGAGATTCTCAATTAAGAAGCAGGTATTCTTAATTATGTTCTTTTAATTAGAGTATGAAAATATCAACTTTATATAAATATGGAAAGGGATTTTCTATCGAACCAGTTGATTTTCCAAATTGATTGGGAAAGTT
The DNA here is from genome assembly GCF_058215915.1 of Pradoshia sp. Z3_51. Taxonomy (NCBI): domain Bacteria; kingdom Bacillati; phylum Bacillota; class Bacilli; order Caryophanales; family Bacillaceae; genus Pradoshia; species Pradoshia sp. Z3_51. Next base: position 650,083 of record NZ_JBZAJC010000002.1, read on the forward strand.
ATGTATCCTTTATCAGTTTCCTTGCTGTCAAATGGAATGGTTCATGAATCTTCCTTTAAATACAATCTAAAAGTATTTGATGAGAAATATAATTTAATTAAATTCTTTTACTTTCCCATTTATGGTTAAACAGAGTAAGATGAAAAATAACATATAAAACATATTGGAGAGGTGTGAAATAATGGGAGAAACGGTCCGCACAGTTCCGAGACCATTGGTACGTTTAAACCAATGGGTGATTTTTCTTAGCGTGGTCGCTACTTGGGTAACAGGTATAGAATGGATTTTAGCACTGCCTTTATTTGCAGGAATTATGGGTTTAGTCCCTGGATTCAATCCAATCATGCAAGGAGGTAAGTTATTTTTAAGAAAAAAACCTTCTGATTATATCCCGGAAGAGTGGGCTCAGCAACAATTTAATCAAGTGATCGCTGTTATTTGTCTTGCAGGCGGCCTGATCAGTTATCTACTTGATTGGGTGATTGCTGGATATGTATTTACGGCCATGGTTGCTATTGCTTCATTTGTAGCTATTCTTGGATTCTGTATTGGTTGTTTTATTCGTTTCCAGTGGCAGCAATATAGGTATAAGAAATCAGTAAATAAAACAGTTTAAAAGAAGGAAAAGGATCTTGCATGCTATCGCAGGATCCTTTTTTCTGGGCAGAATCGTAGAATTATTGCTAACGACTTAATTAAAAACCCCCGCAAGGCTATCGCTTTGCAGAGGCTCCAACTTAAATAGATTGCGATTCATCCAGATCAACAGGTTCATTTTTATCCTTCATTCTACTGAAGATCGTTGCTAAAATCGGTCCTGATATATTGTGCCATACACTAAAGATGGCACTTGGAACAGCTGCCAAAGGTGAGAAATGTGCTACCGCTAATGAAGCACCCAATCCTGAATTTTGCATACCGACTTCAATCGCGACTGCTTTCCTTTTCGCCAGATTCATGCCTAATAATTTACCGAATAAGTATCCGATTAAATAGCCTAAGCCATTATGTAAAATGACTACAGCGAAAATGAGCAATCCTGTTTCAGCAATTTTTTGCTGATTTGCCGCAACTACAGCTGCAACAATAGCAACTATGGCAATAACAGAAACAAGAGGCATTACTTTAACACTTGCTTTCGCCTGCTTATTAAACAATTTCTGAACAATAAAGCCAAGTGCGATTGGTATAACAATTACTTGCACAATCGAGATAAATAAGCTAGTAGGTGCAACATCGATGTATTCGCTTGCGAATAAGAAAATGAGTGCAGGTGTGACAACTGGAGCCAGCAATGTTGTGATGGAAGTAATGGTTACGGATAATGCAACATCTCCTTTTGAAAGAAAGGTCATGACATTAGAAGCCGTTCCTCCTGGGCAGCAGCCTACTAAAATGACGCCGACTGCAATTTCTGGTGGAAGATCGAATAGCTTGACCAATAAAAATGCCAATGTGGGCATAATCAAGAATTGACCGACTACACCGATGAGAACATCCTTCGGTCTTGTTAATACTTCTTTAAAATCAGCAGGTGAAATTGTTAATCCCATCCCAAACATGACAATCCCTAATAAAACGGTAATATAGGCTGCAATCCAAGAAAAACCATCTGGAATAAAGAAGGCAAGTGCTGCAAAAATAAGTACCCATACTGCAAAGGTGTTACTTACAAATTGACTGAAACGTTCTAAAGCTTTCATATTTCACCTCAGGGATAAATTTGTTTAATATGGGAAATTATATATTAATATCTGAATATAATCAATAGTCTGAAAACTCATTGTGAAGAGATGCATTCAAAAGAAACATTTTTTTGGCTGACTTCTTGTGTTCTCTCTATATATAGTATGGATAATTTCCGAATATCTCTGTGAAAAAGCAAAAAAATACACCATCAAACTCAAGAAACATACATAATATCGAGTAAGGTGGAAAATATTCACTTTGAATTTAATGCTTTTATTAATTCATCCGGATTTTGTGAACCCACTACCACTTTTCCATTTCCTTTTCCTCTTAATTGCAATTCTATTCCCTTGTTGCCGCCTATATTATATGCTGTATCCCCATTTAAATTAAATCTTATGCCCCAGCCTCCGAATTGTAGTAACGAATTGTAGGTAATACTAGAATATTGAACCATATCTTTAAATAAAAATGATTTATAATGGAGGTGAAACGGCATATAACGCACATACAATCCATCCTTACGCACCTCAGTTTCTAGCTTACAGAATCCCAGTAATAGTCCTAATGGGATTGCTATTCCAAAAACAAGCCAAAGAATTGTTAAAAACGGATTAGATGCAGGTTTATCACCGAATGGAATTCCGAAAATGACCTGTTGAATAAATGCATACCAAAATAATGTAGCGAGAGCTATAATAAAAATCCATAGCAAGGGTTGGCGAGGGTATTGAACTTCTCGAAAGATTACATCCTCCTGTTTTTTCATGATAATAATTTCCTCCTCTTTACATAATTAAGTACTAATGTTTGAGTACAGAACTTTTGTATTATTATAAATATGTGTTATTTATACTCCTTATTGTACTATTTAAGTGAAAAACTGTCATAATTCTACCTGTCCTTTAATTCCAGATAAAACTAAAACTCAAAAAGGCATGATCTCCGTAGATAAATGCCTCATTTCTTCTGTTAATTATATTTTCAGTAATAATGCTTGTTCATCTGTTGAGAGCTTTAAAGTCTATCCTCTATTTTTAATAGTAAAGGGAAATGAGTAGTAACACTTTATCATTCCTAGCTTTCTTATTTAAATTCCGCATAACTTGCTCCTATTTTTAAATCAAGGTCACCTTTCTTCAGCATGGGCATAAACTGTAGCATGCAATCCTTGTTGAACTGATAATTAATTTGCACGCTAGACATTTATCATGCATAGGATGAAATGAAAATGGTTGAGGAGGGTAACCTTGTATGTCGCAATATAGAGAAATTATCACGAAGGCAGTAGTGGCAAAGGGGCGTAAGTTTACCAAGGCAAATCATACGGTTTGTCCAGACAACGATCCTACCAGTATACTGGGCTGCTGGATTATTAATCATACGTACGAAGCTAAGAAACATGGTAAAAAGGTAGAAATTGCAGGATATTATGATATCAATATTTGGTATTCATATTGCAATAATACAAAGACAGAAGTCAGAACAGAAAAGGTTCCGTATAAAGATACCATCAAATTAAAGTATCGGGACCAAACAGTCTATGATGATAATGAAGTCATAGCCAAAGTGGTTCAACAACCGAATTGTATTGAATGTCTAATAACTCCAGATGGTGAAAAAATTTCTGTTCATGTTGAACGTGAATTTTTAGTGGAGATTATTGGTGAAACAAAAGTAACTGTTTCAATCAGGGAAAATGCAGACACCGATGAGGAAAGCTGGGAGCTTGAGGTAGATGATGACGAACTGGAGGAAATTAATCCTGATTTCCTTGATCATAGTGAGTCATCCAGTGAAGAGTCCAGCTCCTATGAATCAGACAGGAAAAAAAGCAAAAGCAAGCGGGATTAAGTAACTAGAGAGAAAAACTCTCTAGTTTTTTTGTTGTTAGATGAGCTTGGCTCCTATGATATAATACTTCTATTATATATTTGATTGAAAGAAAGGTTTTGGGAAAATGGCAGTAGCAACCTATACTCCTATGATTCAACAGTACTTGAGTATAAAGGCAGATTATCAAGATGCATTCTTGTTTTTCCGTCTCGGTGATTTTTATGAAATGTTCTTTGAGGATGCCATTAAGGCATCAAAAGAATTGGAGATAACCTTAACAGCGAAGAATGGTGGAGGAGAACAAAAGATTCCCATGTGCGGGGTTCCTTATCATTCAGCGCAGTCTTATATTGAAACACTGGTAGATCGTGGCTTTAAAGTGGCCATTTGCGAACAAACAGAGGACCCAAAAGCGGCAAAAGGAGTCGTTAAACGTGAAGTTGTCCAATTAATTACTCCAGGTACGGTGATGGAAGGAAAGAGTCTCGCCGAAAAAGAGAATAACTATCTTGCGACTATTTCTTCCATAGATGGCTTGGGATTTGGAGTGGCTCATATTGATTTAACGACTGGCGAAAATCGAGTAACCCATTTTTCCAATTTTAAAGATGTGTTAAATGAAGTTTCCGTTATAGGATCTAAAGAAGTTGTGGTTCAGCCAGATTTCGGTGAAGAAAAAGAAGTGTTATTAAAAGACAGAGGGATTGTCACGATTTCTTATGAAGCCGACTCGGAACCGAAGGAAGAGTTTAACCATTTGGTAAGTGAGCTTCCGAAAAAAGACCTAAAGCATACGGTAGCCCGTTTGCTCAATTATATACAGCGTACTCAAAAGAGGACGATTGAACATATTCAACCAGTTGAATTATATGAAACGGAACAATATTTAAAAATTGATTACTATTCAAAAAGAAATTTAGAGCTCACGGAAACTATTCGTTCAAAAGGTAAAAAAGGCTCTCTTTTATGGCTTCTTGATGAAACCAAGACGGCCATGGGCGGCAGAAGACTAAAGCAATGGATTGAACGCCCATTAGTCAGCGAATCTGAAATAGAAGCTCGGTTATCGATGGTTGAAACATTTATGAATCAATTTTTTGAACGGGAAGAGCTGCGTGAGCTATTACATGAAGTGTATGATTTGGAACGTTTAACAGGCCGTGTTTCCTATGGCAATGTAAATGCACGAGATTTACTGCAGCTGAAGCGTTCCCTGCAGCAAGTACCGGCTATTATTGATGTGATTGGAAGGCTGCCTATTGATACGGCTAAACAAATCGCTTCCCGGATGGATCCGTGTGAAGAAGTGACGGATTTACTTGAGCAGGCGCTGCATGAGAACCCGCCGATTTCCATTAAAGAGGGAGGCATTATTCGCGAAGGGTATAACGAAGATTTAGATCGTTATCGCGATGCTTCCAAGAACGGGAAAACCTGGATCGCTCAGTTGGAACAAAAGGAAAGAGAAAGAACAGGTATCCGTTCTCTAAAAATTGGTTATAATCGTGTATTTGGTTATTACTTGGAAGTAACAAAGGCAAATCTCCACCTTCTGAATGATGATCGATATGACAGAAAACAAACTCTTGCAAATGCAGAACGTTATATCACTCCAGAATTAAAAGAAAAAGAAACAATCATCCTCGAAGCAGAGGAAAAAAGTACAGGTCTGGAATACGATTTGTTCTGTGAATTACGTGATCAAATTAAAGATTATATACCTCGTCTGCAAAAATTAGCGATGGAAATCAGTGAATTGGATGTTTTACAATGTTTCTCTACTATTAGTGAACGTTACCACTATGTAAAACCACAATTCTCTCATACACGTCAAATGAGTATAAAAAATGGCCGACATCCAGTCGTAGAAAAGGTTTTAAAAGCACAGGAATATGTACCGAATGATTGCTTCTTGGATAAAAAGAAGGAAATCTTATTAATTACTGGACCAAATATGTCCGGTAAGAGTACGTATATGCGCCAGGTTGCCTTGACAGCGATTATGGCCCAAATCGGCTGCTTTGTACCTGCAGACGAAGCAATCCTGCCAATATTCGATCAGGTATTTACGAGAATCGGTGCAGCAGATGATTTGATATCAGGACAAAGTACCTTTATGGTCGAAATGCTTGAAGCGAACCATGCGATTACGAATGCAACAGAAAACAGTTTGCTTCTATTCGATGAAATCGGAAGAGGAACGTCAACCTATGATGGAATGGCATTGGCCCAATCAATCATAGAATATATTCATCATCATATTGGTGCAGCTACCCTCTTCTCCACGCATTATCATGAGTTAACAGCTCTAGCTGATCAACTCAGCAAGCTGAGTAACGTACATGTTCGTGCAATTGAGCAAAATGGCACAGTCATTTTCCTTCATAAAGTAGTCGATGGACCTGCTGATCGCAGTTATGGTATTCATGTTGCCAAGCTTGCGGAAATGCCGGAGACGGTGATTAAGCGAGCGCAAGAGATATTAAACGTCCTTGAACAAGGGGACAAGCAACCAAAACCTACGCCGCCTGTAAAAACTGAAACTGATGCTGAAATTGTCAGTGAACAGGCGCAATTATCCTTTTTCACAGAAGATAAAAAGGAAAAAACGACTTCATCATCCCGACACTCAAAAGAGTGGAAGGTAGCGGAAGAGCTTAAATCCTTATCTATATTAGAGATGAATCCTTTAGAAGCTTTAAACGCCTTATATGCTTTACAGAAAAAATTAAAGTAGGAAGGAGAGAACGATATGGGGAAAATTGTACTGTTAGATGATCTATTATCCAATAAAATCGCTGCCGGAGAAGTAGTAGAGAGACCTGCATCTGTTGTAAAAGAGTTAGTGGAAAACTCAATAGATGCTAACAGTACGGTAATTGAGATTTATGCTACGGAAGCCGGTCTTGAATCCATTCGCATTATTGATAATGGGGAAGGGATGGAAGAGGACGATGCCCTCAATGCTTTTCACAGGCACGCGACCAGTAAAATAAAGGACGAAAACGATTTATTCAGAATTCGTACGCTAGGTTTCCGGGGTGAGGCATTGCCTTCAATCGCTTCTGTTTCCAAATTCGAATTAAAGACCTCAACAGGTGATGGACCTGGAACCCGTCTTTTACTCGAGGGCGGCAAGGTCCTTACTCATGAGTCCTATTCAAGCCGTAAAGGAGCCGATATAACGGTGAGTGAACTGTTCTTTAATACACCGGCTCGTCTGAAATATGTTAAAAGCGTTCATACAGAGCTTGGGAATATAACCGATGTCGTAAATAGGCTGGCACTGTCGCATCCGGATGTATCGTTTAAGCTGGTTCACAACGACCGTACCTTATTACAAACATCAGGCAACGGCAATCCACTTCAGGTGCTTGCCGGGATATATGGGATACAAACTGCTCAAAAAATGCTGCCGTTTGAAGCATCAACACTTGATTTTTCAATAAAAGGCTATGCCGGACATCCGGAAATGACGAGGGCTTCGCGTAACTATATGACCATTTTGGTAAATGGAAGATTTATTAAGAATTATTTAATCGCCAAAGCAGTCATGGAAGGGTACCATACTTTATTGCCTATTGGACGTTATCCAATTGCGATGCTCAATATTGAAATGGATCCTTTATTGGTTGATGTGAATGTGCATCCTTCCAAAATGGAGGTTCGTTTCAGTAAAGAGCAAGAGCTGATGACATTAATTAGCGAGGCCATCCGGAATACGTTTAAAAAAGAGACATTAATTCCGACAGGCGCTCCTGTTAAACGTGAGGAAAAAGCAAAAACGGAACAAGCTCAATTTACGTTTACGGAGGAAAGAGCCAAGCGGCCTGAGGCGCCAAAGCAGACTCCTCCAATGGTAAAGGCAACTGAAGGATTTTCAGTGATTTATGATCCGCCTGAGATTGAACAGCCGAAGCGGGAATTCGAGGCTCCTAGTCCTATCGAGTTGAACGAGCCTGGAAGGGAATCAGTAGAAGAACAGGTAGAAACTGAACCGTTTATCAGTTCAGAAGCGGGTTCCGAACGTGTCGGAACGATCGTAGAGCAAAAAGAAGAGGAATTAGAGCCGATTCAAGACAATCAGGACATGCAAGAAAGCCGAATTCCGCCTTTATATCCGATTGGACAGCTGCATGGAACGTATATTTTGGCCCAAAATGAACAAGGGCTCTATATGATTGACCAGCATGCTGCCCAAGAGCGGATTAAGTATGAGTTCTTCAAGCATAAGGTGGGAGAGGTCAACAAAGAACTGCAAGAAATGTTGGTACCGATGACACTGGAGTATTCAACAGATGAGTTTGTGAAGCTGGAAGAACATAAAGAAGAGCTGGAAGCGGTCGGAGTATTTTTAGAACCATTTGGATTAAATAGTTATATTGTCCGCGCCCATCCAACCTGGTTCCCAGCAGGCATGGAAGAAACGATCATCGATGAAATGGTCCACCAAGTATTAACGATGAAAAAGGTGGATATCAAGAAATTGCGTGAGGAAGCGGCAATTATGATGAGCTGTAAGGGGTCAATTAAAGCCAACCGGCATTTGCGTAATGATGAAATCAGTGCATTACTGGATGAATTGCGTCATACAAATGATCCATTCACATGCCCGCATGGCCGTCCAATTATCGTTCATTATTCGATTTATGAGCTGGAGAAAATGTTTAAACGGGTTATGTAATGTAGTAAGTAAATAAAAATGCATTAAACTTTAATTAAGCGGGGGAACAAGTCGTTTTCCTCCGCTTTTTTTGTGTTTATAATATAAGTTTGGATACAAAAAAGCTCCTAAGCTGCGCTTTTTTGGGGCCTATCCCCCAGCTATGAGGCACCTATGACTGGCCTATACCGGGTAAAGGTGTCTGAAAGGTAGGTGAAGTATGGAGGAAAGGAGCTATCTCCCAGCTATGAGGCACCTATAACCGGCCTATACCGGGGGAAAGGTGTCTGAAAGGTAGGTGAAGTATGGAGGAAAGGAGCTATCTCCCAGCTATGAGGCACCTATAACTTGACCTATACCGGGGTAAAGGTGTCTGAAAGGTAGGTGAAGTATGGAGGAAAGCGCTATGCCTCAGCTATGCTCCACCTATGACCAGCCTATACCGGGGTAAAAGTGTCTGAAAGGTAGTCATCTTAGGGAATTTAATTTATGAGCAGGTACCATTACTTGCAGGGTTGATTCTCTCTAAGCAGCTGCTTATGTTTTTATGTAAATCGCATATATGTATTAACCAGGACCCGAGAAATCAATCTTGAAAATCAAAAAAGGTGTCAAATCAGCCTATCATACTGATCAGACACCTTTTTAATTACTCAATATCAATAGTTTGCTCTTGCTTCGCTTGCCATAGTTTGAATTTTTCGAGGTCTTCAGTTATTTGCTTAATGGTAAATCCGATGATGGCTGCATCATCAGCAAAACCAAGACCTACAATAAAATCAGGGATAAAATCAATAGGTGATACAAAATAGATAATGGCTGCGATTATAGAAATAATCGATTTTTTAGGAATCTCTTTATAATCACCCTTTACCCAAGAGCGAAACATGGTGATGAGTAATTGAAGATTGTCCCATACCTCTTCCAGTGCATTTTTGTTTGTATTTGATTTCGTAGTTGCTTCATCTAATAGCTCATTTGATTTTTTTGTATTATTTAAATAGGTTTTGGCTGAATCGATGTATTTTTTATATTTATGTATTCCTTTGTTTTGTTCTTCCATTACTCATTCCTCCTAAACGACAACTTGTTTACATTTTAAGGTATATTTCTTCAACTAACAACATTTCAGTGATTGGCTTGAAAATAAATTAAATACCTCTCATTAGAAGTGCTGCTTAATGTCTTTTTCCCTAAATTTGTGTATACTAATCCTATCCTGAGAAAAATTGAGGTGTATAGAGTTATGAGTAAAAGTCGGGCTAAAAAATATAGGTTGAAATTGGAGAGGGAAGGCAAGCGCAATCCTGAGACTCTACGGGCCGGCCTATATACAATTGATTTGAGTACAAGAATGACGAAAACAAAGAAGGATAAAATGGAACAATTTAAACATAAAAAGAGATTTCAGCATCTAACAAAGGATGAGGGAATCTCTTTTTATTTGGCTCTAAGGAGATGTGTATAAAAGGAGTCAGTATTTTAGTCCATGGCACTGAGACCTTATACTATTCTATGTACTGAAACGATTAGTGAAATGGTGAACCAAAGGCCAAGCACGCACCTCAATTTTTTTTGCAAAATGAAATATAGGCATTTCACCATTAATATCAATACCTTGCTTGGATAGAACGGAATTCTTACTGAATTCTGCTTCTGCCTCTTGTAATATCCAAGGGTCATGTAAAATATCACAGCGAAGCGGTACTCCTGATAAATTTAAGGTATAAAAGCAGTAACGCTCGGCCATCCATTCCTCGAAAGACCCTTTAGCTGCCTGAAATGGTTCTGAAATTGGTCTATAGCTACAGGCTAACTCGATTTCATGGTCATGTAGTCTCTTACTTTTAAATTCAATGTTTGTATCATTAGTCTGGATCTCCATATCAGTGTACCAATACGGTAAGTGGTATAGTGTTCTAGCCCCTTTTACAGCAAGCCAATTGGAAGCATCCAAACTAAAAAAGTACACACCTGGCTTTCCATCGAGAATGACATATGTACGAACATTTAGCTCAGGAAATTGATCTGTTCCTGGAATAGGGGGTAATCCCCGGAGTCTAATACCCGACATACGAAACGGTACAACCCCAATCCAGCATATGCCATTATATGAATCCAAAGGGAGCACTTCAGGTACTAACTTTCGTAATACCTCATATTTAATTGGATAATGGGCAAATAAAAGATCGCTCCATGTCTGCTTCATTGTCCAAGGTAAATTCGGGAGAGCCCATGGACGATGACTGTCATCCCATTGGTTTTTATCGAGCTTTAGTTGTTCTCCCAAAGCCATCACTTCCTTAACATTTTTTTTGGAATTGAACTCCTTCTAAAATAATCGTTACCACTTTACTGAAGTTAAGTAAAACTACATCAAAAGTTTAAAAAAAACATCATGAGAATTAGCTTTTATTTTGCAATTTTACATGGAGAGAAACAACCCAATTAATACCTATTATACCGTTAAATTGAAATGATTTTATATTATTAATCTATTTTAAAGTAACTATTGTAGATTTAAATTCAGGATCTTACAGATAAATGTAAGCCTTGTAGAAAGAACTTTCCAACGTGAAGAATTAGATGGGTTTGTAAGTTTCCTATGGAATCAAGATGCCAGTGGTCATATTGAACCCGCTATTTCATCTGTGGATAAAAAATAAGAAAAGAAGAAGCGAGACAAGAACATACATGAATCCTATAAAAGTCTTATAGTTATAAAGTTCTCTAATACCGGTTATTAAAAATAGGACGAATAAATAAACAAAAAGTAATTGCACCAAGGCGAAAACTCTATATGAAAAAATATAACCCAGTAAGAAAAACGTAAGTAAGCCGGTTAACACCTGTATGAAACGGAGCATGAAAACAATCTCCTCATTTCTATATATGTAAGATACCTTTCTTCATCCTCAGCAATTTACTGCGCGTAATATCGTTTACGCCTTCAAACCTCTATAATAAATATTGATTAGGTAATTGTTATATGATTGATTACTGAAGCACCTTAATTATAGGGTTAGTATTAATAGAATTTATCTTAAGGTTAAAGTTCATCTAAAAATTATTTAAAAATAATAAAAGTGTGAAAAAAGATTTGAATAAAGACCATTTAAACTGACTATACTGGTTAGATGTTACTCGCTCATGTTCAGATTATAATGATTTATGTTAAGATAAGAAAAAAATGAATAGGGCAGTGTGAAGCATAAATGGAAAAACAGAAATTGGTCGTTATTATTGGACCAACGGCAGTGGGAAAAACCAAATTATCAATCAATTTGGCCAAGAAGTTCAATGGTGAAATTATAAGTGGCGATTCAGCACAGATTTTTAAGGGTATGGATATAGGAACTGCTAAAGTTACAAAGGACGAAATGGAAGGGATTCCTCATTATTTAATTGATTGCAGGGAACCATCTGAATCCTATAATGTTTATGATTTTAAGCAAGAAGTGCAGCAGAAGATTAATGATATAACGAATAGGGGAAAGCTTCCTATATTAGTGGGTGGTACCGGTTTGTATATTCAATCCGTCCTCTATGATTACCAGTTCCCTGAAACCACAGCAAATCCTAATATTCGAAAAGAGCTGGAAGAACGAATTGAACAAGAAGGGCCTGATGCTGTTTATCAAACACTTGTTGAGATTGATCCCGTTGCTGCAAAAAAAATACATCCTAATAACACAAAAAGAGTTATCCGTGCTTTAGAGGTATTTTACGATTCAGGAAAGCGTTTCAGTGAACAGGAACAATCCACAGAGAGAACATTATTATATGATGTGGCTCTGATTGGGTTAACGATGGACCGCGATCTTTTATATAAAAGGATCAATGAACGAGTCGAAGCAATGATGCAGAAGGGTCTTGAAGAGGAAGTCAGAAAACTATATGCAAAAGGATTAAAAGATGCACAATCCATGCAAGCAATTGGATATAAGGAATTTGAGGGACTAATTGAAGGAACTGAAACACGAGAAAATGTCATAGCAGAAATACAGCGGAATTCCCGTCGGTTTGCAAAAAGACAATTTACTTGGTTCCGAAATAAGATGGATGTTCACTGGTTCGATATGACCAATTTGGCTGATTTCGAAAAAATTTCTGAAGAAATATCGCTTGAAGTGGCAGGAATGCTCGCTTTAAAGGCGAATAGATAAACTATAGAGAGAAAAGAGGAGGCAAAAAAATGAAACAAGGAATCAATATTCAAGATCAAATTTTAAATCAATTGCGTAAGGAAAATGTATATGTAACAATCTTTTTACTTAATGGATTTCAGTTACGCGGACTGATAAAAGGGTTTGATAATTTTACAGTCTTAATTGAAACAGAGGGTAAACATCAACTGGTCTACAAACATGCGATTTCAACATTTGCTCCTCAAAAAAATGTACAAGTTGACCTTGAAGGTTAAGGATAAGTACGGCAGACTCCCTCTACGGTGAGTCTGTTTTTTATTTAACTGATTTTTTCATTCTGTATGGAGGGTGCCCGGAATATAAATAAGGAGAGGAAATATAATTATTTTCCGGGCAATCGCAGTATGTGACAATCAGGCACACCTTTATTGGTAAAAAATAAATTTATATTGTAGTTTCAGGGGTGCCCTTGTCTATTTTGCCTTCACTTTGTCGAATGTGTCAGGTAAAAAAGGGGGGACACGGCTTCATTAAAGAGGTGATCAAATGGAGCAACAGCCAATGCGAGTGAGAAATAATGGGCAAATTAATGTTGTATTGAAAAATGGTCAAGCAAAGGCTCAGGTTAAGCCGATTCTAAATGTTCCTCCATTACCAAAGGATATACCTTCTCATCATATAGCCCTAAAAGAAATTGAAGCTGAATTGAATAGTCTCGTAGGCATGGAGGAAATGAAAAAAGTTATAAAGGAAATTTATGCATGGATTTATGTGAATAAACAACGGGAAGTAGCTGGCCTTAAGGCTGAAAAACAGGCGCTTCATATGATGTTTAAAGGTAATCCCGGTACTGGAAAAACGACGGTCGCACGGCTTATAGGAGATTTATTTGTAAAGATGAATGTCTTGAGCAAAGGCCACTTAATCGAGGCTGAGCGGGCAGATCTTGTAGGAGAATATATAGGACACACAGCTCAAAAGACGAGAGATTTAATCAAAAAGGCAATTGGGGGTATTCTTTTCATTGATGAAGCCTATTCTTTGGGAAGGGGTGGTGAAAAGGATTTTGGTAAGGAAGCGATTGATACATTGGTAAAGCATATGGAGGATCGGCAGCATGAATTTATTCTTATTCTTGCCGGATATTCACGGGAAATGGAGTATTTTTTAACCTTGAATCCAGGCCTGCAATCCCGTTTTCCGATTGTCATTGATTTTCCGGATTACACGGTTGATCAATTAATGGATATAGGGAACCGAATGTTAAGTGCCAGGCAATACGTTTATAGTCTGGACGCGGAAAGAAAACTGCGCGATCATCTATATTATTTAACAAATGTTCTACATCTTAAATCCTTTTCCAATGGTAGATATGTAAGGAATGTAATAGAAAAATCAATCAGAACTCAGGCAATGCGTCTTTTGCTGTCGGATCAATATGAACGTCGGGAATTAATGACCATCCGAAGTGATGACCTAGTGTTCGATACGTTTGAGTAAGAGATACGAATAAATATGAGTGCCCCGTAAGCTGTCATAAAGCTTTTGGGGCATTTGTTTTTTTGAGAAATAGTCATAATGAAATATTTCTAAGATGGTGATTATTAGTAGGTTAGAATACTAAAATCAAACGCAGGGAATTAACGAACTACCACGTCTAAGTAATCTATTAATAATTTAGATTTTGTGGTAAATTTTAGTTAGTTGCATAGGTTGGAATGGTAGATTTTATATTAACAATCTCTTGCCATAAAGATCGAGAAGTGGAATGAGAGTAGAAGGTTAAACGAGATGAATTTGATAGAAGAAATTATATTTACAAGCAAACAGGTAATCATTGATGCAGATTGTAAAAAAGAAGATTTGATTGTTTTGTTAAAAAACACCGGTGAAAATACGGTTCAATTAAACGGAGAACTTATTTTAACTCTTCCCAAGGGTCACCATATTATTCGATTCACAAAAGACCATTTCTGTCTTTTATACAATACGACTCTATCTTTTTATTCATTAACGGGTAAATTTGTATCTGAATTTGAGGTTGGTTCACATATTCATGAGTTATTTCCTTACAAAGATGGCGTTCTATGTACATATGGAGATCAAGGTGTATACGGAAAGGGTGCTGGAGTAAATATATTGAACTGTGTATCTCCATTCAGTGGTTTAGAGTCTTTTTATAACAATGCTATCCAATATGATCTTCTCTATGACCCTCTGGTTACTCGTTATAAGCCCTATGCTTGTATCAACTCGGAGAGAAATGAGTTAGTAATACTAAACGAGCAGCTTGAAGAAGAAAAAACGATGAAAATTCCTTTTGATACAGGAAATTTAATTACCTTTGCACTTACCTACAAATACGGCTTATTTATAGAAGAAAATAAACTATGTGTATGGGAATTTGAAACAACAAAACGCATTCTTGAGTATAAGAGGGAGTTCTCTTCTAAAATCAGAGCTATTTTTCATCGTCATGATTTTTCATTTATAGAGATTTCTGATTATGAGGTAAAAGGATTCATGCCAGTTGTGGAGTATGGCACTTAAGATAATCATCAATACAGATTAAAGAGCCTTGCTAAGAAAACAGCAAGGCCCTTATCATTTATCCTATATAAATACGAATCTATGAAAGTGGATTAGTAGGATATTTATGTAGTAACTCTTAATCAGTAACTTCTTTTAACAACAGGTAAATGCCATTCGTATAGATAAGAAAGCATTCGTAAAAAGGTAATAATAATAAATAAAAGGTATAATTCAAGGTTGGATGTCATCGCTCCGAGGCCGATTAAGAGACCTGCAATACCTGCCCAAATTGCGTAAATCTCAGATCTTAACAGTATTGGCTTCCTGCCTGCGAGGACATCTCGTACGATACCGCCGCCACTTCCTGTCAGGATAGCAGCAAATACAACCGCAATAAGCGGTAAGTTCATTTCCGTTGCTAGTAAAGCGCCCTGTACAGCGAATGCGCTTAAACCGATAGCGTCAAAAAAATTCCCCCACCTGTTCCAATGCTTTAAAAGCGAATGCTGAAATAAACAAACAATAGTTATAGAAATGAATGCGATAAAAAATAATCCGTTTTGTTCCCAAATATGGATTATTGGGATCCCGAGCAGCAAATTGCGAATGGCACCTCCCCCAAAGGCTGTTACAAATCCGAGTAAATAAAGGCCAAATAAGTCATATTCCTCTTCTGTTGCCACTAAGGCTCCGCTAATCGCAAAAGCGATTGTTCCGATAATGCTTAATACATCCCATGTCATACTTTTTTCTTTTTCTCCTTAAATAAAATTCAAATAATCATTTAAAATCTGGCTAATTTATCATATCATTTGAATACAGTGTTTGGAACGGGTGATTTTTTTGGTATGATAAGAAGAATAGTGAACTATTGAGGGAAGTGACATAATGGAAGAAACATATGAAAAAGCTATACTAGTTGGTTGTCAGCGAGAAGATATTGATGACAGTCGATTTGAATCCTCTATGGAGGAACTTGAATCACTAACGGAAACTGCCGGAGGGCAGGCTCTTGTATTAGTGTCTCAAAAGAGAGTTAAGCCTCATCCTGCTACATATATCGGGAAAGGGAAAGTCGAGGAGCTTATTGCATTAGTTGAAGAGCTAGAACCGGATGTCGTAATCTTTAACGATGAATTGTCTCCTAGTCAAATACGAAATCTAGGTAAAGAGCTGGGAACTAGAATCGTTGACCGTACCCAGTTGATTTTAGATATTTTTGCTCAACGTGCGCGTTCTCGCGAAGGTCAAATGCAAGTAGAGTTAGCCCAATTGCAATATATGCTGCCAAGATTGGCGGGGCAAGGTACTGAATTATCAAGACTCGGCGGCGGTATTGGAACGAGGGGACCGGGGGAAACCAAACTGGAATCTGACAGACGCCACATTCGACGTCGCTTGGATGAGATCAAAAGGCAGTTGGATTCAGTTGTTAAGCATAGGGAACGTTACAGAGCGCGCAGAAAACGAAATAATCGTTTCCAAATTGCATTGGCTGGCTATACGAATGCCGGTAAATCAACCTTGTTTAACCGTCTGGCTGAAGCGGATTCTTATGAGGAAAATCAACTGTTCGCTACCCTTGATCCGATGACCAGGGAATGTCTTCTTCCATCTGGATACAAGGTCCTTATCAGTGATACTGTTGGATTTATTCAGGATTTACCTACCTCCCTTGTTGCGGCATTTAGATCCACGCTTGAAGAAGTGACAGAATCCGATGCCATTTTACATGTAGTGGATTCTTCTCATCCTGATGCTTATAATCATGAGAAGACCGTTCAAAAAATTATCGAGGATTTGGGTGCTGAGGATATTCCTCAATTGATTGTCTATAACAAAAAAGATGCCGCCCATTCTGAATTTGTACCGACATCCAAGGAAAAATCCATTCATATATCTGCTCGTCAGGATGAAGGGATTCAACAACTCCTTTTAGAAATGGAAAAATTGGTTGAAAGCTTTATGGAACCATATTCCGTAATGATTCCAGCTAATGAAGGGAAAATTATAGCCCGGTTAAAGGATGAGACAATCGTTAAATCAACCGAGTTTCATGAAAGCAATGAGACCTATCATCTAAAGGGACTTGCTTTAGCAGACCATGCAATCATGGGAATTATTAAAAATTATGAGTAGGAGTAGGAATGCAACATGTTTGAACAATTAAAGAACGGTGAGAGAATTAAAGAAACTGTTCAGGAAACTGAAAAAATGATTGCTGAAAGATTTTTAGAAATTGAAGAAAATGTAGACTTTAATACAGCGAAGGTATTGAAAGCCTTCCAGGAAAATCAGGTTAGTGATGCCCATTTTAATCCATCAACAGGTTATGGGTATGATGATATGGGAAGAGATACATTGGAAAAGGTGTTTGCTCATGTATTTGGAGCCGAAGCGGCACTTGTCCGCCCGCAAATCATATCTGGAACACATGCTATTTCAACTTCCTTATTCGGCGTGTTACGCCCTGGAGATGAGCTTTTATACATCACTGGAAAGCCATATGACACGCTTGAAGAGATTGTTGGCATACGCGGAAGTGGTATAGGATCCTTAAAGGAATATCAAATATCCTATCAATCTGTCGCTTTAAAGGAAGATGGGTATGTTGACTTTGATGCAGTAGCAAAAGCCATTAAACCAAATACGAAGGTAATTGGAATTCAACGCTCAAAAGGCTATGATAACCGCCCATCATTTAAAATTGCAGAAATCAAGGAAATGATTCAGTTTGTAAAAGCTATCAAACAGGATGTCGTTGTCTTTGTTGATAACTGCTATGGAGAGTTTGCTGAGAAAATGGAGCCTACTGAGGTTGGTGCGGACCTAATGGCTGGTTCCTTAATTAAAAATCCTGGCGGCGGTTTAGCGAAAACGGGTGGTTATATTGCCGGTAGAGCTGATTTGGTAGAACGATGCGCATATCGTTTAACAACACCGGGTATTGGTGCTGAAGCGGGTGCTTCCTTGTACAGTTTATTAGAAATGTACCAAGGATTCTTCTTGGCTCCGCATGTTGTTGGACAATCCTTAAAAGGAGCAATCTTTACAGCTGCCATGCTAGAAAAATGGGGATTTAACCCTTCACCTACATGGAACGAACCAAGAACAGATCTCATTCAATCAGTCCAATTTCATGACAGAGATAAGATGGTGCTGTTCTGTCAGCAGATTCAGTTTGCTTCACCAATTAACTCTCATGTAACACCATATCCTGCTTATATGCCAGGATATGAGGATGATGTAATCATGGCTGCCGGAACGTTTATTCAGGGAGCGAGTATCGAATTAACCGCTGACGGTCCGTTAAGACCGCCATATACCGCTTTTGTACAGGGCGGACTAACGTACTCCCATGTTAAAATAGCCATTTGCAAAGCAATTGATCAGATGATTGAAAAAGGATTAATAAAGTAACTAATAATAACTCCCTTATTTTTGGAATAGGGGAGTTTTTTATTAGTAAAAATGGTCAGTGTGAGTTACAAGTAACCGATTATTTGCAGAGTGGGATTCAAAGTGAACTCTGTTTATCTATATCATATTAGCTGTTTATTGAATGGCATCGCATAGCATAGGTGTCTGAAGGGTGGAGGATAGGTGTTATGCTGCACCCATGGCACACCTATGCCGCACCTATGCGGGGTCAAAGGTGTCTGGAAGGTGCTGAATAGATGCTATGCTACATCTTTGTTACACCTATTCCTAATTAAAGGTGTTTGATAGATGTAAGATAGGCGTAGGATACCGTGGCTTTCCTGCATCTTCTATACACCTCTAGTGTGTCTGTGCAATATCTTTTCTGTATCTTGGTGTATTTGCTCCATAGAGGTAGGTATACTTTTTAGTGGAAAAGAGTTGAATTAATGTGTAAATAGAAGTGCTTTTTTATGTGAAATTCAAAATAAGGACCAGCTTGTTGCTTTTATTTATAAATTAATAGGTTAATTGTCTGAGTTTGGGGTAAAAGAAGTAAAGCAGTTAAAATGATACATTACTCCAGAGATTCCATGTCAGAAAACCTTACATATGATTGACAAAGAAGTTTACATGGCATAAACTAACAATATCAAGAAGAGGTATTGAAGGAGGATGTAGTGGTGAGCGGTAACATCAGAAGAACCATGCCACTTTTTCCAATGAGTATTGTCATGCAGCTGACCGATTTAACTGCACGTCAAATCCGTTATTATGAAGAACACAAATTGGTTTATCCAGCCAGAACAGAGGGTAATCGAAGGATGTTTTCGTTAAACGATATTGATCGTCTTTTGGAAATTAAAGAATTGCTTGATCAAGGCATAAATATGGCTGGGATTAAAAAAATTCTTGAACCTTCTATTTATAATGAAACTGAAATAATTGCTAAAGATGAACATTCTAAAGAAGAAACAAAACCAGAATTGACCAATGCGCAATTAAGAAAATTATTGCGTGATGAAATTTTGAAGGCTGGCCGCTTTACAACGAGAGGCAGCAACCAATCTGGTGATATGCATCGGTTTTTTAATTAAAAATTAAAATATAAAAAGCTTTATTATTTAAGGAGGAAAAAGGAAGATGGGGAAATACACTGCGGATGATATTAGAAAGTTAGCTAAAGATGAAAATGTGAAATTTATTCGATTACAATTTACCGACATTCTGGGAACAATTAAAAACGTAGAAATTCCAGTAAGTCAGCTTGATAAAGCATTAGAAAATAAAATGATGTTTGATGGTTCATCCATTGAAGGGTTCGTTCGTATCGAAGAATCTGATATGCTTTTATATCCAGATCTTGATACATGGGTAATTTTTCCTTGGACTGCTGAAAAAGGAAAAGTGGCTCGTTTAATCTGCGATATTTACAATCCGGATGGCACACCTTTCTCAGGTGACCCACGTGCTAATTTAAAACGTGTGTTAGAGGAAATGAAAGAGCTAGGTTTCACAGATTTCAATCTTGGGCCTGAACCAGAATTCTTCTTATTCAAATTGGATCAAGCAGGGGAACCAACTTTGGAGTTAAATGATAAAGGCGGATACTTTGACCTTGCTCCTACAGATTTAGGTGAAAATTGCCGTCGCGATATCGTTCTTGAGCTAGAAGAGATGGGATTTGAAATTGAAGCTTCCCACCATGAGGTAGCTCCAGGACAACATGAGATTGATTTTAAATATGCTGATGCGATTACAGCATGTGACCAAATCCAAACGTTCAAATTGGTAGTAAAAACAATTGCTCGTAAACATGGCTTGCACGCAACTTTCATGGCAAAACCACTGTTCGGTGTGAATGGTTCCGGTATGCACATGAACTTATCTTTATTCTCTGATGGAAAGAATGCTTTCTACGATACAAAAGGAAATATCGAATTGAGCGAGACAGCTCATCAATTCATTGCTGGTATCATTGAGCATGCGCCTGCGTTCACGGCAGTAACAAATCCAACAGTTAACTCATACAAACGTCTAGTTCCTGGATACGAAGCACCTTGTTATGTTGCATGGTCTGCTCGTAACCGTAGCCCACTAATCCGTATTCCGGCTTCCCGTGGATTGAGCACACGTGTTGAGGTACGTTCTGTTGACCCAACTGCAAATCCATACCTAGCTATGGCGGTATTACTTAGCGCTGGTCTTGATGGCATTAGAAATCAGAAAAAAGCTCCGGCGCCAATTGACCGTAATATCTATGTAATGTCTGCACAAGAACGTGCTGAAGAAGGTATTAAAGATCTTCCGTCTACATTATATCAAGCGTTAGTAGAATTACAAAAAAACCCAGTCATCATGAATGGTCTAGGTGATCATATCCTGGAACACTTTGTAGAAGCAAAAGAGATTGAATGGGATATGTTTAGAACCCAAGTTCATCCATGGGAGAGAGAACAATATCTTCAAATGTATTAATAGCTGAAACCCTTGACACTGCTAGCGTCAAGGGTTTTTTATTTGGTGGGGCAATCACATGTTTTTAGCTTGTCCAAATTTTCACCCCGCTTTTGCCCCGCCTCTAAACATTTTAACTTTTTGTGAAATCTTCAAATTTCTCCATAGTATCTTTTTCGATTTTCTTAGAGACGCGAGAGTACACATCTGCGGTGATCTGAATGGATCCATGACCCAATCGTACTTGGATGTATTTCATCGAAGCTCCTGATTCTAGAAGTAGAACAGCATGAGTATGCCTTAAAGCGTGAATTGTATCTTTGGCAATCCGGCTCTTTTATGGATTCGTTCCATAGCATTAAATAGTTACAGGAAATGAATATCCTGTGCGAAAGGTTTCGTGGATTTAAAGTATAATTGGAACATACTATGCGGTAACATGAGAAGAATAAATAAGAGGGTTCCTAAGTGGGATTCCTCTTATTTGTATATGACAAATGAACCGCATCTTGAGCCTCTTGTTGAAGTTATATACCAACGCTATTATTAACGTAAGTCGGATAAAGGATGATTATATATGAAGAAACTTTTGTGTATTTTCCACACCATGCGGTTACGCTATTTGCTTCAACATGTGGAATCATCTAAGGAAGTGAATCAAAAAATTCTTCTTTTGCATTTAAAATTAAACGAATTAGAAAAGCTGAAAATTTAAAATTAAAGGGACTTTCCACTCTGGAAGTCCTCTTTTTTATAAAACCTTTTTACCTCTTATTAATAAATCTCCTCTGACTGATATTATAAAAGTAGGAGGCGATAAAAATGAGATACACATGGAAAACTGATGCTAGAATTCCATGGGAACCGGAAGCGGATGAATTTCTGGAGAAACAACTAAGAATACACTCTAAAGAGAAGTTTGCTGTTATAGCGAGAAAAAATTAGCCCATCCACTTTGTGAAGGACATAGCGAAAAGCCCTTTATAGATCGCCTTAGTTGGATAAAAAACGGCAAGCAGAATCCAGGTGTATGCTCGGCCAATATAGTGCACACAATCCCTTAAGGGAAGGGGAGAAGTCTTACCATTTAAGGATTTAATATAAAAAAGCGAGTCAGTTTTTATGCCCAGCAAAATTGCTCGCCTCTGTCAAAAACTATAGTTGCCGTTTAATTTATTTTAAGTGTCCTCCAGGGCTCTTTTTATATATTCTAATAAAAGGGGGTACTGATAAAAATGGGGAAAATTATAGATATTTCACATCACCAGCCACCATCATCTATAAATTATGACAAACTAGCCAAGGAAGTGGATTTAGTTATTGTTCGTACTCAGTATGGATCTTCTACAATCGACAGACATTATAAAACTCATCACAAGGAATTTAATAAGCGTGGTGTACCAACTAATGCCTATGCGTGGGTAAGAGGTATTTCGATCTCTGATATGGAGAAAGAGGCTACTGATTTTTATAACCGGACTAAAGAATTTAGCCCGCCTGTTTACTGGCTTGACGTTGAGGAGAAGAGCATGAAAGATATGAGAGCAGGGGTTAAGGTCTATGCAAAGAAATTGAGAGCTCTTGGGGTGAAGAAAGTAGGGATATATATTGCCAATCATCTTTATAAATCCTTTAATATCGATATAAGAGACTTTGATGCTGTTTGGATACCTTCTTATGGGCGTAACAATGGCATGCGAGCAAGTAGCAGGAAACCTGACTATGTTTGCGACTTATGGCAGTTTACAGACAAAGGAATAGTAGATGGATATGCTGGTAATGTAGACTTGAATGCAATTATAAGTAATAAACCATTGAGTTATTTCACGGGTAAGTATGATCAAATCACATAGTATGAGGGGACTTCTAGTTGGAGTCCTCTTTTTTTGCCTAAAGTGATGCTCGTGTAAAGTGAGCCATTCTCTTGGCCAACTATTCAGACATTAAATGATAGTTACAAAGTCTAATTATGGCACAAAAGAAAGATTCTTCGCATATGATGAGGGTGAAGGTTACATGTTAAAACAGTTGGTGATGAATATGTTAGAAGAGTTCAAAGAGTACAAGCGTCAGACGGAAGGGCAATTTGATAAACAGGACGTGCGTTTTGAAAAACATGAACTCCGGATGGACAAGCAGGAGGATCGGTTGGACCAAATGCGTAGTACACAAATTGTACACGATCAACAGATTGCTGGTATTTTAGAAACCCTAAAAGACATTAAAGGAGATACTGTATGGTTAAGAAGAACTGTGACCGCTGCCGTTATAGGTGGAACTATTCCAGCGGTTATCGGTTTTATTGTGTTTGCTATACAAAAACTGAACTAAGGAGGGTGGATGATGAAAAGGTCTATACCATATTTTGAGGCACTAGTTAGTATATTGAGCTATTACCTTGCTATGGTATGTATGTTCAACAATGATATGTTTCAGCAATTGCCAGAGTTATATGGAACTTTAAGTCAGTTGGGAAGCGAGACATTGTTTGCTCTCATTTTCTTTTCTGCAGCTACCATTAAGGTTATTGGGCTGGTTATTAATAGTTATGTAATGAGAAAGTTTGGGTTAGGGTTATCCGCCTTAATTTATTTAATCATTGCTGTTTCTTATGCCACGAGTGAAATGTCCTTAAATTGGGGGGCAGGGATTTTCTTTTTACTGTCAGCATTCAGCCTTTTAAATATATTTGAAGTTAGGCATACTAAGTTAATGGAGTGATAGAATGAATTGGAAAGTACGTTTTAAAAACCCAATCTTATTATTGCATTTGCTACTTTAGTCACCAGCTTTATATATAAGTTGCTCGGTTTAATAGGAGTCATGCCGTCTGTCGCAGAAGATGATACACCACAATTAGTTTTGATTTTTGTGGTTATTTTAGCTGGATTGGTATTGTTCAGGATCCGACCATTAAAGGAATAGGAGACAGTAGACAAGCCTTGACTTATGAAGTGCCAAGAGATGACAAACCCGATGTATATGTACCATTGGGTTTCTTGTGTTCATAATATGCGTTACCTAAGACGTATCATCTCAAAACTCTGCCTTACATAAAAGAAGAGAAGGCAATCCTTTTAGGACCGCCTTCTCAAGAATTTATTGAGCATTATTTTAGCATGGTTTGGATTAATACAGGGTCATGATCACTTGCCCGTCCGTGTTCTTCCATGAAGGCAGCGTTGATGTGAACGATATCAACAGCTGTACGCAATGTTAGTGGTTTCGAAACAAGGATATGGTCTAGCACTTGTAAATTTCCTTGATAGGCATACGTATAGCGGTCAATTGAGGGAATCAAATCAATCATATTCGTCAGTTCCCTTCCCTTCAGTGTTTTGAGTGTATCTGTAAATTCAAAGTCATTTAAGTCTCCGAGAGCAATAATATTGGCATTCTTGTTCTTGGACTGGATTTCTTTTACAAATTGATTCACCACATTTGCTATGCTAATGCGCTGCTCCTCACTAGACAATATAGCCGGCTGGTTTTTTCCAAAGAGCGGCTGATCTCCGCCTTTTGAATTAAAATGGTTAGCGATGACGATAACATCCTTCCCATTAAAGGTGAATTGGGCAGCTAAAGGCTTACGACTACTATCGAAAGCAGGATTTTCAGGATCAATTCGTCCTGGATTAGCTGTCAGTTTGCCATCTTCATAGCTGACTGCTTCATTCGCACTGCCTTTTGGAGCAGGAGTGAGTGACACTCGCTCTGGGTTATATAAAAATCCAACGCGAATATTCGCTCCAGGAGCGCCTCCGTCTTGATTATTAACCGGCGCAATATCTGTGAATGAATAAGAAGGACCGCCCAACTCTTTGATTTTATCAATCAATGTTTGATAGCTTGCACTTGCATCTGTATTACCGCTATTTGTGGCACCATCATTATCCTGTATTTCAGTAAGTCCAATGATATCAGGCTGATTTAAATTGTCAGTAATGGCTTTTGCAAGTTTAGTAGTTTTCTCGTCGCTTTCCTTCGGGGAGAAATTTTCTACGTTATAGGAAGCGACTGTCAGTTTTTTGGCATGTTGCTTAAATTTCGTTACCTCTTGTTTCAGGCTACCGTTTTTAAGCTCTGGTAAATTTTCTTTATCAGATAAGATTCGGTAATTGCTGAAACCATAACTTACAACACCATGAATATCTCCAGTAAATGAATCGCCTGTCTTGGTAACAAAGCTTGAATCACCAGTATCAATGATGAGTCGCTCAGGGTTATAATCGTTTTCTGAAATCCTCAAGCCTTTTGCCAGGGTGTTGAGTAAAGTATATTTTGACACTACATATAGTTCGCCATAATCCTGCGGTGCAATAACCTTCGGCTGTTTAATGTTTACGAGCATTCCCTCTAGGCTCTCGTAATAATCAATCCCGTCCTGATATGGATCAAACTTGCTGAACTGGTCGTTATCGATGATTCGTGTTGGCTGTCCTTTAAGCGGGCTAATCTCAATCGGCTTAGGGAGCGGTTGTGAGTCATTTACAATCGTAATGTTAGTAGCATTGATTTCTGTAACCGGTAAATCCGTTGTTAATTTTTCTGCATAACCTTCAAGTACCCATTCTTTAACCTGACCGCTTGCTTTAATGGTATTACCAACTTGTGCAGCATGGTTTCTTTTATAGACAAGTATGCCTTCTGAGGTGGCAGGGTTTTTATCAGGCGTTAGAGATTGCATGTAAAAGTTGTTAGCATCGGCAATATAAGTTACGATGCCTTCAACATCTGCCACATATTGATCCTGATATGGAGAGTGGTGCTCGGCACCTTGAATGTCATGTATCTGTAAACCGCTAGTGGCAATGTAATAGGCTAGTGATACAATATCACTGTTTTTATAGCCGTCTGCTACGACGATTGCTTTAATTGTCGTGTTTTCTGCGATGATGATAGGGGTCGTGTACACTTCGCTGTCTATGGTAGGTTCCATCCCATTTGTTGTGTAGTAGATGGTTGCGTTTTCCGTCTCTGTAGTTAAGGAAATAGCTGTTCCAGCTGATACTGGTCCTGGAGAGACTGAGCTCGCAGCAGCGGCAGCTTTCGGAGTTGGATCATGTTCTTCTGCAAAAACAATGGAGGTAGGTGATTTTAATCCAGGCACTGTATAGTAAGCCTCAAGATTTCCAGTAACGTGAATTTTACTCCCGATGATGGATGGATTAGACTGAAGCCCAAATTCTGCTCGGAATTTAGCCGGGAGCTGGATAGGAAGCAGTTTTTCTTTATCCGTTTCATTGGGTGAATCAGCTAGCGCAATATTAAAATCACTGCTGAATGGTGCTTCAAAATTGTAGCTATTATTTCCTGTCGTATGGGCAACGATATAGCCTTCAACAGTAGCATTGCCTGTATTGTTTGCTATTGCCTCTGTTACAGTAATTGGTCCATCTGCCTTGGGTGTTACCGCAGGAATGAACGATAAGAGGAGCAGGAACACGAGAAAGGCTGGGACGAAGAAACGATTAATATTGGATTTTGACATTCGACACTCTCCTTTAAATTTCTATCATTTCTCCCATATACTACAAAAAAGAGGGCAATTAGTACAGGGTGGTTAGATTCATCTTTCAATTGAAAGTTATAGTCAATATAAGTAAAAAGTCATGATTCTATTGTTTTTTAGAAAGGTATTGACTCTGAATCCTCAATTTTTTGAAGTTAGAAATATCGTTTAGTAAAAAATATCGAGTTTCTTCTATTAAATATAGGGCTGAGAGAATACTATAGCCAGAATGAGCCTAGGAGAGAGCTTTTTATTTTCATTAGATTAACATCTTAATGAAGTTAAGGGTGCAGATTTGATGAACTAGGATAGGAAAATACGGGGTAAGAATTATAGAAAAAATGAAGAGAAAACACTAAGTAGGAAAAGTATGAATAGAGGTTGAATGTAGGCAAATAAAAAACCCCGTTAATCGAGACGGGGTACTTTAAGTTCAGCATATCTTTTTGCAACCAAATGCTTCAGTTGCTCTAAATCTTCTAATGTAGTTTTATTTCCGATATAATCTTTAATCACCGGAGGTATGGTTATTGAATTCGTTTTTTTCGTTGGCTCTTTTATGTCCATTTTTAGCATCTATCCTTCTGGAAAACTATTATAGTACCATTATATAGTTACAATGTTACGAATAGATTAATAGGAGTTTACATTTTAATATTATTAAGAAGTCAAAAGAAAGCCAATTTACCGAAAAGATAGGAGTAAGTTATGGTAGCAATCATTTACCCAACTGATGGGTATGATAAAAGGGAGAATGAATTAAGAAGAATTCAGTTAAATACTTTTATCTAACCAGACTAAAGAGAGTATATTTTCGTTTAACATAATATAGTCGAGATTACACCTATTGTATAGATTATTTGTCTGTGGAGTGTTTAATTTTGCCCACAATTTTTGGAGGGAAAAATAAAAATCGCTTTCTTCTCGAGTAATGCATATGCTGTGGTGCAGGATCGAGTGTTTCATCTCCTAAAAAGTCGAGCATAGTATTAGTTGAAATATGCGCATGAACCATACTTACTTTCCATTGATCGTGATGAATATCTCCGCGTATGATTAAATCGCCCCAAATACTATACATACTGTATCGTTCTAATAACCAAAAATCCAAAGAGTCCGGCAGGGGTTCGTATAAAATCTGTTTACGCTCATAATGAACATCGAGTTGATAGGTTTGTTTACTGCTTTCTCGTACACTTTGAAAATAAAATTGATCCCTATCTTGTTGAAAGTACATATGTGCTTTTTTATAAGGTAGGCCCAAGCCCACTTGTGCTCCCAAGACGGCTAATAGTTTATCAGCATCCAAACTAAAAAAATAAATACCAGGAACACCCTTGTATTTAACATATGTACGTACATTCAGCTCTAAATAAGTATGAAGATATGGAAAATGTGGAAGCCCTCTTGCTCTCATTTTAGTTATCTTAAAGGGAATAATCGAAATCCATGCTTTTCCTTCATATAAATCAATCTCCAATTCCTCCGGCACATATGGACGGAGAAGGGTGGGATCTATTTGATAATGTAAAAATAGCATATCATTCCATACCTGGGTCAGTACCCACGGTGATTTCGGTAAAGGGAAAGGGCGATGTTTCGTTTCTTTCAACTCAAAATACATAAATTCCGCCTCATTTCTCTAGGTATATTAAATGTTTTGCCCATATATATAGATATTAAACATTCCGATAAAGCAACACGGCATAATAAAAAGAATAGAACAAGAGGGAATGCAATTTACATAATATTTAAGAGTGATTATAGCTGAGGGAAATATGGAGTTAAATAGAAAATTTCCAGATCTAATAGTACTGATGTAATGTATAGGTAAAAATAAAGACCTCTCTAATCAAAAAGATTTGAGAGGCTTTTTATAGTTTCTGATTAAATTATCGGAGATCATACCTAAGGCGCATGACATTGTAAAACAATCGAGCATCTCGTCCCATTTTTGTTCGAGGATTTATTTGTGATTGAAGGCAGTTTAACAGCATCTCGTCACACTGTTTGGTGGGTCCAAATCTCTTATAACAGTCATCATGTTTCTTGCAGCATGAGTCTACTTGATTAGTAGGTCCCCATGGACCGGAACAGCCAGGACCGCACCAATTATATCCTGGATAACATAGTCCTTTGCCTGCACGTCTTCTTCTTCTTTGCATACTTCCACCTCCATATAAATCTTTATAATTAATATATGAGGAGTCGGACAAAACGTAAGGGCGGATAAATAGTGAATGTTTCCTTTTGTTTTCTAATGGGCTGTTGTGACAAAACAAATATATCCTTATAGAAAAAAGCCCAGAGTGAATCTTTGGGCTAAAAACTAAGATATGACAATCTCACAATCTATTATTTATTCAATTCACGGATAATATGCATTCCGGAAACCCATCCTTGTGTACCATTTGAAAGTTTCACTTTATACCATCCATTGCTGGTTTCCGGATTGTTTTTTGAATCAACCGATAGCTCAATATATTGATAATTAGATAGGGTACCGACTATACTGCTGCCTGTATTCGCAGCAGAACGGACATTTAAGGATGTAGCATCCACACGCGCCAGATTTTTAACGGACATGTATTTATAATAACTGCTTAATCCAAAACTGGATGTATAATACATTTTCCCTTTGTATTTTACTTTTAAAGACTCATTGTTATGTTTTTCTAGTAAATTAAAGGTTTCTCCTGCTTGAATGCTGACAGAAGATCCTGAGTTTGTTTTTGTGACATATTCAGAACTGACCCAGCCGGTTTTTCCGTTATATTGAACCTTACACCAGCTACCACTTGCACTAAGATAGGTTATCGTTTTCCCATTAGGAATGGTGAGCAGAATAGAACCATCTGTTGAAGCACTTGATCGCAAATTTAGGTTTGAAGTTGTCTGATAAACGGTTGAACCTGTGTTATCTGCTGATGTCAGATTAATTGTTTTATGGGCTACAGCAAGAGTACCGGTAGGAAAGACATCTTTTGCATCAGGATAAGAGGGTCTGCTTGGCACCTTTTTATTCGGGGTGGCATTTTTTGCACCCTCGTTACTGTAATCAAGCATTGCCGACATATGTTTGGCAATCGCTTTTCCCCAATTTGAATCGGTCGCATAATAAAAATTCATCCCGCTGCTTAGGCTGTCGATTCTATTCCCATTACTATCTTTAACGGTAGAACCAAGATAAGCACCTTTATAGGACCAGTATCCTTCATTTAAATACGTTGCTTTCATCATTTGAGCAATAAATTCAATATTTGATTTGATTGTATTAAATTTGACAGCACCCACGAATGGAGCTGCATCGTAGGCTCCGTAACCAAACAGATTATTTTTTGCCAATGATATAGTCGATTTACCGAAATTGCTCTCATGAATGGCATGTGCTGCAAGATACAAAGCGTTCACGCCATACTTGTTTGCTGCATCAATAAATATGCTTCCCCTGTTATATAGAACACTGTTGGAGGAGGTTGCATTTTTCGCAATATACGTATTAATCTGAGCAGCTGTTACGGATGATTTTGTCCTTAAATCCATTGTTACATAGGAATCTGAACTGATTGGATTAGAGGAATCGGAGGTAGATGCTCCTTTTACCAGGTAGGATGAGTTGACCCAGCCTGTAAGTGAGTTAAAGGAAACCTTATACCATGCCCCTTTTTTGGATAAATACGTAACCTGCTTTCCTTTAGGTATAGTAGTAATGACTGTTGCACTGGTAGAGCCTGAAATTCGAAACTTCAAATTAGCAGTTGTCGTATAAATCTCTTTATTCTTTACTTCCTCTTTTTTATCTTCAGTTGTTTCCTTTAGGAATTCAGAGCTGACCCAACCTGTTTTGTTTCCATACTTCACCTTAAACCAAAAACTGTTTTTTGATAGATAGGTAACTTTCTCTCCTTTTGGTATAAGCGTTAATACAGACCCCTGGGTAGAAGCCTCAGTTCTTAGATTCAGTTTAGCAGTAGTTTGATAAGTCAAATTCGCCTTTGGTTTTTCAACAGAAGGGGAGGGACTCTCATTTTTAACCGGTGTAACACCTTTTAAATAACTGGAGCTGACCCAACCAGTTTTACCGCTATATTTCACCTTGAACCAAGAACCACTCTTGGAAACATAAGTAACAGATTTCCCTTTAGGAATTGTCGTTAAAATGGATCCTTTCGTTGAAGCAGAAGAACGTAAATTTAAATTTGCTGTCGCTTGATACTTCACCTCTTGCTGTGGTTTTGCCACGGTAGATGGTGTGCCTGTACCGTTTGTTGGTTTAGCAGCAGCTGAGTTAGCTTTTAAATAACTGGAGCTGACCCAACCGGTTTTACCGCTATATTTCACCTTGAACCATGAACCGCTCTTAGAAACATAAGTAACGGATTTCCCTTTAGGAATCGTCGTAAGAATAGATCCTTTTGTGGAAGAAGAGGATCGTAAATTTAAATTAGCTGTTGCTTGGTACGTAACCTCTTGCTGTGGTTTTGCCACAGCGGAAGGGGTGCTGCTCGTTGGTTTAGCAGCAGCTGAGTTAGCTTTTAAATAACTGGAGCTGACCCAACCGGTTTTACCGCCATATTTTACTTTGAACCATGAACCGCTTTTGGAAACATAAGTAACGGATTTCCCTTTAGGAATCGTCGTTAAAATAGCTCCTTTTGTTGAAGCGGATGATCGTAAATTAAGGTTAGCTTTCGTTGTGTAGGCTGATGAACTGCTGGTAACAACAGCAGATTTCACCACAGCAGGTTCAACCTTAGCTTTCTCATTTATTTTTTTTACATAATCTGAACTAACCCAGCCCGTAGTAGTTTGATATTTTACTTTAATCCAAGAACCGCTAGTGGAAATATAGGTTAGGGTTTTCCCTTTAGGTATGGTTTTCAGGATTTTCCCATTGGTTGACGCTTTGGATCGTAAATTAAGATTAGCTGTAGTTTGATAGCCAGACACAATTGCTTTACTAGAAGTAATATTTTCAGCTTTCTTCACATATTTATTATTGACCCATCCTGTGCGATTGTTAAATTTCACTTTGAACCAAGAACCACTTTTTGCAAGGTAGCTAATCTTTTCCCCTTTAGGGATGGTTAAGAGTACAGTGCTTTTAGTAGAATTACTGACTCGTAAATTTAAATTAGAAGTGGTTTCGTAATACGTAACACTAGATGCTTCTGCCTTTTTGGTGTCCAATAATTTTAATGATGTATCCCCGCTATATAGGATAAATCCTGCAGATAATAAAAGTGTTGTACCCTTATAGACCAATGGCTTATGGCTTGCCTTTTGATTTTGCAAATGTACATCCTCCTTTATTCTCCCTCAGTTTTACAAGGCTGTATGGCATATATTTTTGTCAGACAACTGCAAAGACCAGTTAAATCAATCCCAAACAAATTTAAGGATAAAATGAGTAACTAAAAAATGTCTCCATCATAAAATGTCATAGAGGGTGCTATATCACATATCGGCATAATTTGGGAAATCTTTAGCGAGAAATGTAAGATTCCATAATTTAGATGTTATTTTTTCATTAAAAAAAGGAATAAAGGTAATAATAATGTAGAAAGGGGGAGATAAAATGGAAGGTTATCTACAAAAAATAACGAAAAAGATATCTAGTTATTGTTTTCATCTGGATATGAAAAAGAAAGTGAAAAACAGTCATTTCACGATTGTCTCAGACAATGATTGGGGCAAGAAAGTATACGATGATTTAGGTATGGAATACAACTCTCCATTTATTGGAATGTTCATATTTGCACCGGACTATATTGAGCTTTTATCTAACTTTGAGCATTATATGAAATCTCCCCTTAAATTTACACTCCATTCAAAATATGATGGAATAACGGATATCTATCCCATTGGGCTGTTGGACCAGAAAGTGGAGATCCATTTCTATTCCTATAAGTATAAACAGACAGCATTAAATGACTGGAATGAAAGAGTTAAACGCATAAATTGGGATCAGTTGTTTTTTAAATTCAGCGATCAGTATCAGTGCAGAAAAGAATGTATTGAAACGTTCAATCAGTTGCCTTTAAAAAACAAAGTCTGTTTTACGGCTAGGCCAATGGGACATTTAGACAATGTGATTTGTTTTTCAAATCAACACATAGAAACCAAATTACAAAATGAGCTAACGGATTATAAGAAATACTTTGATGTAGCATCTTGGCTGAATACAGGGGAAGTGATTAAGAAAGAGCCTGAAAAAAGAAAAGCCAATTTTGAACTGCATTTTCCTTTTAAGCTAATCGACAACAAATAGATAATTAATTAAAACACCGGTGTTTTCCGGTGTTTTTTATGTGCTCATGGTATTAGACCGACGCTGCAGGCAGATTGCACTTAAAAAGGCTAATCTATTAATTCTTATCCTAACTCTCCGTACGATTTTCAAAATGGTAATCCGTTTTTATATGTGGATTTTGCTTTAATAATTGACGAACAAATTCAGTTTGGTTTTTTGGTGAAATGGCAATCGTATTAAATCCTGTAAAATTAATTTCTATTTTATTCATAGATTGGACAGGATCTGTAAAAGGATTTCTGGTTTTTCTTATACTACTAATCGTATCAATCTTAATTTCCTTCTTAAATGGACCGTAGTGTATGGTGAGGAGATTTTCCGCAATTGTATATCCCGTTTTAAGCCATATCCACATTAAACAAAAACCAACTGGTACTAAGAGTACGATTTTAATCCATTGCTTGTCTAAGAACTCAGGGGTCATCCAAACACCAAGGTCTGGAAAGAAAATGGGTGAAAGAATAAAAATAAATGCGAATAACCAAATGGTAGCGGTTATCCATAAGTCTCTTTTTGATGAAAAATACATGCTATCATCCTCTATTCGTTTGAATTTATACTTTCTTGGTGGTACGTATGTAGATGTGATTTACCCTTTAAATTAACAGGTGAATTAATGGAAATTCGCCGTCGATTGGCCGTTTTACGATTTGGGTCAGCTTTCAATTTGTATTTTACCAAAACAATCCATATTTTAGGTGTGTAAAATAGTTTCTATTCTGAAATTTTAAATTAAGATATTCGCTTAGGGAAAGAAATAATATATAAATATAGTTTTTCTTGAGATATCCATTATTTTTGATAAAAGTGCTACAGGAAATGAAAATTACCAATGTTTTTTGAAACTATCTGTCTGTTTGTTCGTATGTATAGTATGGTAAAATTGCCTTAGAAAGGGGTGACTGTTTATGTTCTATATGATCCTTCTTGGATTGGTAGGAGCTACAGCTGTAGTTTTTCTGCAGGACGCAAAACCAGCAGGACCAAAACAGGAACGTTTGGCAAATGTGATGAAGCGAATAGCAGGTAAAAATCAAAAAGACCAGTTTGTATGCACTCAATTGGATGATCGTTATGCCCATTATGTATATGAATTGGATTCAAATATACTATCTATCTTGGCTGGACCGGATTACATTACGATTAATGCGCAAAAAGCTAAAACCAAACAGCCTTTACTTGATGTTCGATACGATACAAGATCGAGAGTTTATACAGAAAAGAAAATCTCTGAACAGTTATTAAAGAAAGAAAGCGATCTAGAAAAGATTGACCTGTTTTTAAGATGGGCCATTATGAGTTTTCAGCCGGAAAAAATGAAAATGATATATCAAAATAACAATAACTTTACTGCTCTTATAAACGAGCTGGAAGATGCGAGAAAAAGAAACTATCTCTCATCACCGATTGATCATGCCTTTACTCAAATTATCCCAAGCCTGGGTTATTTACTGGAGCATGTGGATCTCATCTCTGATGTTGATTATGAGCATCAGGTTAAGGAGACAATAATTAAAGATTTACGAAAGCTGATAGCTGACTTTAGTCAATTGGAATCCAAACAACAAGAAAAGTATGAACATGATACATTAAATCGACTGATTATCATACAGGAGCGAATTACACAAATTCGCAGACATATTGACAATACAAGGGAATTTGACTTAAAGAAAACATTGACTACAATCGATCAAAGATACGAAAAATAATGTCGGACAAGAGGTGGAAAACCGATGAGTGAACAAAATAGGGAATTTGATGAAACAGCGATTCAATCATTCATAAATCCCGAAGATATGAAAAAATTAAATGATGAAGCAACTCAGGTCGTCAAAAAAATATCTGACACGGATGCACATAATATTGACTCCGTCCTAGAGCATTTAAGCAATTTCGGCGGCAATGAGCAACGTATGGCTGGGGAATCATTAAACAGTCTTCGCAGACCAGTCAAAGACATGATGGACAACAAGGACAATCACGATATACCAACTAATCTGCTCAAGCTTCGCGAGGCGGTTTCTGACCTAAATCCAAATGCCTATCAGACAAAAGGAATAGCAAAGATTGTTCCGAAGTTTTTGCGCAAGAGTTCAAATGAAAAGTTTATTGCCAAGTATCAAACAGTGGAAAAGAATATTGATGAAATCGTCCAGTCCTTACTTAGAGGAAGAGATATGCTTCAGGAGGATAATGCTGAGCTTGATGTCATCAAAAAAGATGTCCATGAAAAAATTTATCTCTTAGATAAACAAATCTATATGGGTCAGCATCTTTTCCAAATGATTGAGGATAAAAAGAACGATCCAGAATGGCAGAATAAGCAGCAGCTTGTCATGGAGGCACAGGAGAAAATTATTGTGCGAACAAAGAATATGAGCTCTATGGTAAATGTGCTACAGCAATCCCTTGCTTCTGTTGATATTATCAAGAAAAATAATGATAAATTGAAAGAAGCCATTCGGAATGCAATTGATACGACTAAGAACTTAGCTCCCGTTACATCTGCTATTCATTTGGCACTGCAAAATCAGGAAAGAATCATTACAGCAATCAATGACGTAAATGAAGCTACAGAAAACATGATTTTGGCAAACGCGCAAATGCTAAAAGAAAACACAGAAAAAACAACGAAGCTCCTGGAGAATCCATCTATCTCGATTGAAAAGCTTCAAAAGGCTTACCAGGATATTTATTCTGCTATTGAGACCCAGGAAGCATCCAGCAGAAGGATTATCGCCAGCAGTAAAGAGTTTGTAACGAAGCTGGATGATATGAACAGAGAAATGAAAACGAAGTTATTAAATCAATAAGGGGGAAGAAACCATGCAATATGTTAGATATTCTCTCTTGCTGCTAACCTGTTATTTGACCGTGATGTTTAGTGGATTGATACCAGTGGTATTCTTTGATTCATTCGGAATGTTCCTGGGTTCCTATATTTCCATGTCCATCGGGATTACAATTCTTTTATTTGGCTTATTCTTTATGAAAATGAAAGAAAACCATTCATTGAAAATGAGGTTGCTTGTCATTAATACGATTGGTTTCCTGCTATTCCATTTTAATTTTGCAGGATACACTTCATACAACTCCATGGTACTGTGTTATCCCATCCTAGCAGTCTTAACATTGGTTGCATACGACAAGTATTATAAAAAGCAGAAGGAAAAAGGAAATCGAATATACTACTGAAACGCCGATTGATTCGGCGTTTTTTTTTATTTAACTGTTCTTCAGAGACGGGACGTCAGATAGGCAGTCTTTTCATTATGCAGCTATCTTCTCAGGTATGGATTAAGAGCAATAATTAAATTAACCTGAAAATGAAAAATAATAAGTATCACAGGTTGATCATCCGTATATGAATGGAAAATTAGAAAAAGTATTTAAAAAGAAAGACAAGCTGGCAGATGGAGGCACGGCTTGTCTTTCTCTTGTTTTATAGATTGTCTGCAGGAGAAGTGGCATCATACCTCTTTGGTTGTTCATCAGGCACAAAATCCGCATTGAATTCTTTCTCTGATTTAGAAACAACAACAGTTGCCACACCGTTGCCAATTAGGTTCGTAATTGCACGTGCTTCAGACATGAAACGATCGACACCAATTAATAACGCCATTCCTTCTACCGGAATCATTGGGAAGGCAGCCAAAGTGGCGGCCAGTGTGATAAAGCCGGATCCTGTCACCCCTGCAGCGCCTTTTGAGGTTAGCATCAATATGCCAAGCAAGGTCAGTTCTTGCCAGATGGTCAAATCAATCCCATAGGCCTGGGCGATAAAGATGGCGGCCATTGATAGATATATAGATGTACCATCAAGGTTGAAGGAGTACCCTGTAGGGATGACCAAACCGACGACTTGCTTTGAACAGCCGTAGTTTTCTAGCTTTCGCATCATTCCCGGCAGGGCAGATTCGGAAGATGATGTACCAAGAACCAGCAGAATCTCTTCTTTAATATAGGCCATGAACTTAAAGATATTAAAACCGTAATATTTTGCAATTGAGCCGAGGACCAAGACGACGAATAAAAACATAGTGAGGTACACAGAGCCCATCAATTTTCCGAGTGAAACAAGCGATCCAAGACCGAAATTTCCGATTGTATAGGCCATTGCGGCAAACGCGGCGATAGGGGATATTTTCATAACCATATTGACAATCTTAAAGAATATATCAGCTATTATTTCAAAGAAGGTGATGACTGGTTTGGCTCTTTCGCCGACAGAAGCAGCAGCCAGTCCGAATAGAATTGCTGAGAACAAGACCGGAAGCAGTTCCCCTGAAGCAAGGGCGCCGACAACATTCTCAGGAATCAAGTTCAGAATGAATGCTCCGAAGCCCTGATCCGATTCAGCAGCCTGTGCCGTATATTGAGATACATCGCCAGTTTTTAAATTCTCTGTATTAAGCCCGCTTCCAGGCTGAACAAAGTTGACGACAAGAATACCGATTGCTAAAGCAAGAGTGGATACAATTTCGAAATACAATAAAGCCTTGCCGCCAATCTTCCCGATTTTCTTTAGGTTGCCCATGCTTCCAATCCCAATGATTACTGTCAAAAAGATAATTGGAGCAATCAACATTTTAATTAATTTTATGAATAAATCAGCAAGGATTTTTAAACTGGCACCGAACTCAGGGAAAATTGCCCCTACCATAATCCCTAAAATGATACCGGTGACAACTTGGACAGTTAGATTCTTAAAGATTTTCAAAGCCAACCCTTCTTTCTGTTTTATTGTTAGCGCTTACAATTTATTGTGTTTATCTTAAAGGATAAAGAAGGAATTGTGGGATTATGGTTTTAATGTTCTTTTTGGTCTTTTTGGTCACCAGGATAATTATCTTAATCGAAAGAATGAGCATATTTCTTTAATCAGCATCCAATCTATATGAAAAAGAAAGACCTTCCGTAGGGGAAGGCCTCATCAGTCAATCGACTCTTGAATCTTTTTTAATAGTTTTTCGTCGAATTGGGTCTTATAGTAATCATACAGTGGCAAGAAAGTTTGCTGCCATTGCCGTAATTCTTCGTCACTTAGATGATAGATTTCAAGCTCAGCGGAAGCTTCCAATTTCGCTAAGGATTCTCTGTTCATTTGCTCGGATTGCGTTAAGTTCCAAGCTGTCGCTTCGTCCATTGCTTCGATGACTGCCTGCTGTAAATTCTTTGGAAGACTGTTCCAAAACTCATTGTTAATCATGACTGCATATCCAAGAATACCATGGTTGGATAGTATCATATGATCTTGCACTTGATAGAAACCCTTAGAATCAATGTTAGAGATCGTATTTTCTTGGCCGTCAAGCTTCTCCCTTTCTAATAAACTATAAACCTGGTCAAAGGAAGCGCTTCGGTTCTCTGCACCAACAAGGTTCAGCTGCCTTTTGAGCATGTTACTTGGCATGGTACGCAGAGTAAGTCCCTCAAGATTATCTGGCAGTTTAACAGGAGAATGGGCCGTTGTAATTTGTTTAAATCCATTATTCCAAAAGGCCAAGCCCTTTACACCATACTCATCAAGCATCCCTAATAGCTCTCCCTTTATGGGACCTGTGAAAATCTCTTCTATATCTTTATAATTCTTCAATAAATACGGCAGATCGAGAACTTGCCATTCGGGAATCCAATCTGTCACTTTTGAGAAGGAGGGAGCAATCATCTCGATATCGCCATTTTGCAAAGCTTGCAGTTCCTCCCCATCTGAGTAGAGTGTGCTGTTTGGATATACCTCTACCTGGATAGCTCCGTTAGTCTTCTTCTCGACTAGCGTTGCAAATTTATCAGCGGTGAGCCCTTTTGGTGTATTTTCGGCAACAACATGACTAAAGTTGATGACAATTTGTTCGTTTAAGCCCTCTTGTTCAAAATCAGGCGGTAAGCTTGCTTTCTGCCCAAAATCATGCTGAACCCCCATGTATATCACCAATACGGCAATGATGGAAACAGCTGTTATTAAAAAACTTTTCATATCATATCCCCGCCATATTATTCTTTTCAATATTCTACCGTGTTTTTTGGTGGTACAATGGAAAAAAGTTACTCGAGGAGTTTTGGGCATGAAGCAAATATCTATCCATTGGAAGATTATGACTATGACTTTCTTCATCATTATCTGTTCTTTTGCTGTTGCAGGTATCTTTGTGCTCGGAAGTGTCATGGAAAAGAAGGAGGCAGAAATCAGCGAACGGAGCCTGCTCCTCTCAAGAACGGTTGCTGAATTGCCTGAGGTGAGGAAGCTGCTTTCAGAAGGCGGTGACAAAAGCAGAGCGGAAGAAATAAACCCAGTTGTTGAGCGGATTAGGGTTATCAATAATGCTGATTATATTGTTGTGCTCAATAATAATCGTATCCGACTGTCCCATCCTGTCAAAAGGATGATAGGTACAGTGTCAAAAACGACAGATGAGGATGCTGCGTTTACGGAACACAGCTATGTCTCTAAAGCGAATGGAGAAGCAGGCACAGTTATGCGCGGATTTGTTCCTATTATGGATGATGAACATAATCAGGTAGGGGTGGTTATCACAGGTTATCTGACCCCAACTCTATGGGAAATTGTATGGGGGACAAGGATTGAAATCTTCTTGGCTATTGGTTTTTCGCTGCTACTTGGCGCATGGGGAGCATGGTCACTTGCACGGCATGTTAAAAACCAAATGTTTGGGCTTGAGCCACATGAAATAGCTCGTCTCTATGCCGAACGGAATGAAACCTTCAATGCAATGCATGAAGGAATTATCGCTATTGATAATGATATGACCATTACGGTTTTTAATGAAAAGGCCTATCGTATCCTTGGTGTAGATAAGCAAAATCTAATCGGCAAGAATATTTATGATGTTCTGCCTGATACAAGATTGCCAGAGATCATTGATTTTAATCACCCGGTCTATAATAAGGAGTTATTGGTCAACCAGCATTCCATTTTGAGTAATCGTATTCCTATTCAGGTAAGGGGCAAAACGATTGGAGCCGTCGCAGTCTTTCAGGACAGGACAGACGTGAAGAAGCTAGCCGAGGAGCTTACAGGCGTAAAGGCTTTTGTTCAGGCTCTCCGTGTTCAAAATCATGAACATAAAAATAAGATGCATACAATCGCAGGCTTGCTTCAACTTGGTAAATATAAAAAAGCAACTGAATATATCTTCCAAGCTAAAGAAGAACAAGAAATGCTCACTGATTTCCTACATGAACGCATTAAAGATGACAATCTATCAGGTTTGCTTTTAAGTAAGGTTAGCCATGGGAAAGAACTAGGTATCGAAGTCGAAATAGATAAGAACAGCAATTGGACTCATTTTCCAAATGGGCTCGACCATCATGATTTTGTCGTCATTATCGGAAATCTTCTGGAAAATGCATTCGAGGCTGTACAGAAATCTATCCAAAAAGAGCGTAAAGTGTCTATTAGCTTGGACCAAACGGATGAATCTACATCAATTTTGGTGGAGGATAATGGAATTGGGATGGATGAAGCCGTCATCAATAATCTATTCAAAAATGGATACACCACCAAACAAGAAGAAGGACATGGGATTGGCATGTACTTGATTCATGAAATTGTCGCCAAAGGCGGCGGCAATATTGAAGTGGATAGTTCTCCTGGTGAAGGGAGCAGCATTGTCATTACTTTTTAAGGGGGGAAATGAAATGGAAACAGTTACTGTATTACTAATAGAGGACGATCCAATGGTACGCGAGGTTAATCGTGGGTTTATTGAGAAAATAGAAGGCTTCCATGTCGTCGGTTTTGCCCCGAACGGTAAGGTGGGGCTTGAACAAATAGAAATCTTGAAGCCAGAACTTGTTTTAATGGATATATTCATGCCTGAACAGGATGGGCTTGCTACTATCCGCAAAATCAGGGAAAAGGCCATTTCGACAGAGGTCATCGTCGTTACGGCAGCTAATGACCAGCAGACAATTCGGGAAATTCTGCAGTTTGGAGCTTTTGACTATGTCATGAAGCCATTCACCTTTGAGCGAATGAAGCAAGCGCTCGAAAACTATAAGGCATACAGGGAGCAATTCAAACAGAAAGAGGAATTGACTCAGGATGAATTGGACCGCCTCTTGCGCAGCCAACCTGAACAGGAGCATAAAATGAAGAAGGAAGTACTCCCTAAAGGGCTTAACCCGGCAACAATGGAGAAAATACTTCTATTCATCGAAGAGAAAAAGAAACCAATCTCAGCAGAAGAAGTTGCCGAAGGGACTGGACTTGCAAGAGTCACAGCTCGTCGCTATCTGGAACATCTCGAAAAGCAAAACAAAGTAGAAATTGTATTACAGTATGGCGGGATAGGACGGCCTATCAACCGTTATCAAACGGTTAATTGATATTAGCATTAATCAGTGAACAAGCTACAAAAGCTAAATATTTCTTGTTTTATCAGAGAATTATTGCAATATCCATTCAAGGTTATTCAACGTTTGGCAACCTAGCAATGATAAGTAAAAAATACAATACATCCCAGGGGAAAACTTTATTATAAATTCAAAAAAATGAGGTGGAACTCGTTATGGAGAATAAATTGATTCAAGAGTTAGGGATTAAATATCCCATCTTACAAGCTCCTATGGCAGGCGTGACTACTCCGGAACTCGTTTCATCAGTTTCAAATAATAATTGTTTAGGTAGTATTGGAGCCGGTTATTTAACAGCAGATAAAACAAGAGAATTCATACATAATGTAAAAACTAAACATCCATTTGGTATAAATCTTTTTGTACCTGAAAATCATGAATTAATAGAAGATAAAATTTTAAAAACGAATAGTTTATTAGACCAATATCGAAAAGAACTTCAGATAGTAAAGGATGATTTGTCGATTTCTACTAAATCAGAATTCGAAGAACAAATTGAAATAGTATTAAAAGAAAAATTGAAGGTTTGCTCGTTCACATTTGGAATTCCAAGTAAAGAGATTGTGAAAGAATTAAAAAAGATAGGAACAGTTGTTATAGGTACTGCAACAAATGTTAAAGAAGCACATATAGTTGAGAGTATAGGAATGGATGCAGTAGTTGTTCAAGGCAGCGAAGCAGGAGGACATAGAGGATCATTTATGAATCCAGATAGCTTAATAGGATTAATGTCTTTAATTCCACAAGTTGTAGACAATGTTTCCATACCTGTTATTGCTGCAGGAGGGATTATGGATGGGAGAGGTATCACAGCAGCTTTATGTCTTGGTGCAAAAGCAGTTCAATTAGGCACAGCTTTTTTAACTACAAAAGAGAGTGGAGCACATCCATTGCATAAGAAGGCTATTCTTAATGCATCAGAAGAAGATGTATTATTAACCAGGGTCTTTTCTGGTA
This sequence comes from Pradoshia sp. Z3_51, assembly GCF_058215915.1. NCBI lineage: Bacteria > Bacillati > Bacillota > Bacilli > Caryophanales > Bacillaceae > Pradoshia > Pradoshia sp. Z3_51. Next base: position 691,986 of record NZ_JBZAJC010000002.1, read on the forward strand.
AGACAGCCCGGGGTGTTAACAATAAATTCATGGAAAATATGAGAGAGTACGAAAATGAATTGCCGGCTTATCCTTATCAAAATACATTAACTAAAGAAATAAGAAGGGTAGCAAGTGAACAAAATAATAAGGAATATATGTCACTTTGGTCTGGGCAGAGCCCAAGATTAAGCAGGGAAGTATCGGTTAAAGAATTAATACAATCTCTTCAAGAAGAAACAAAAGGGATTCTGAACCAGTTTGTAAATTTATAATTTATCTTTTATTTTTATTTTTGAATAAGAACAAAAACCACCAAACTAATAAAAATAAATATCCTATGGTTGTAAAATATGGACCAGATCGCTCCATGTTGTAATAGACTAATTAAATGTTCAAATTCGTTCATTTTTTCTGCTCTTCCAATACCGTTTATCAAACTGATTATTAGAGCCACTTATTAGTATTTTATTAACAAATTTTAAATACTGGAAGGGAATGATAGCTTAAGGATGGAAATATAATGGTAGAAGGCAGGCTCATGATTACTTTTTAAAGGGAATGAAGGGGCGATCAGATGTGAATATGATGGCGAAGGTTAAACTCATATTTTATGCAGTAATCGTATTTTCGATTTATCTGTATGCCATTTTCTATTCTTTTAGTGATCATGATGTGAATTTAAATCACACGTCTAGTAAACAAATCGCTGATTCCTCGGATGAGGATATCAGAAGAAATGTTCAAATAAAATTTATCCTTTTGAATTCATCCGGTCATGCACTTGGTGAGACAGATATTTTGATTAAGAAAAAATCTAAGAATCAAGACAAGAAACCCTTAAAGGTCCAAACTAATAGTAAAGGTGAATATGAGTTGACCATTGAACCTGGTACATATGATGTCTATTTAGAAAAAAATCGCTCTGTACAAAAACAAGTAACTATTCGTTCTAAGGATGATGGTAAATCGATAGAACTGAAGTTTTAAAGAAGCCTTGAGTAAGGCTTTTTTATGCATTTGTTCATTATAAACGCTGTTAACAAACATATTTTGCCTGAACGTTATTGGTCGTCAAAAGTAAGGGAGGATTGGGCTTTGCGACAGATTATTGCCTTAGGAGGCGGAGGTTTCTCAATGGAACCGGAGAACCCGTTATTGGATCAATATATTTTAAATCAGGCCACCGTAAAAAAGCCGAAAATATGCTTTGTACCAACTGCCAGCGGGGATACGGACGGGTATATACAAAGGTTTTATACCTTTTTTAATGAGCAGGAGTGCGAACCAACGCACTTATCATTATTTAAGCCACCTACAAGAAATTTGCAAGATTACATACTCAAGCAGGATATTATCTATGTTGGGGGAGGTAATACAAAGAACTTATTAATTCTCTGGAAAGAGTGGGGATTGGATCGAATACTGAAAACTGCTTATGACCAAGGAATCCTATTGTGCGGTATAAGTGCAGGTGCGATTTGCTGGTATGAGGAAGGATTGACCGATTCATTTGGAGATACTCTTGAACCAATAAAGGCATTGGGGATATTAAAGGGGAGTCATTCCCCTCACTACGACGGTGAAATGAATAGAAGACCGGCCTATCTACAAATGATTAAAGATGGATTAATAAATCCAGGTATTGCTGCTGATGATGGGGTAGGGCTTCATTATGTAAATGGAGAACTGATGAAAGTAGTGAGTTCCAGACCGAACACCGCAGCCTATAGAGTTGAAATATCTAATGATGGAGTCGAGGAAAAAATCCTGGAACCCTTTTATTTAGGAAAGGAGGACTTATAGAGAGAATACCACGTTGTGCTTATTATAATGTTTACATCTTTTTCATTAGAGGGAAGTAGAAAAGTAAGCAAAAATAGATTAAAAGTCTTTCTGAATTGATAGTGGCAAATGAATGGGGTGCGGAGGATGAAGATAGCGATTGCTGGCGGTAGCGGGTTTGTTGGGAAGGAACTTGCTGCATTATTAGTCAGGGAAGGTCACGAGGTTTATATTTTGACACGTAATAAAAATAAGCTAACAATGCCAACTGTTAAATCAGTCGAATGGCTTAATGAAAATAGTAAACCAGAAGAGGAATTGGAGGGGGTTGAAGCTATTGTTAATTTAGCTGGCACATCCCTGAATTCTGGTCGTTGGACGGAGAAAAGAAAAAAACAAATTTTAATGAGCCGTATAAACGCAACAAATGAGATCCATAGGATAATAGAAAAACTTGACCCTAAACCTCGCATTTTAATAAATGCAAGTGCTATTGGTTATTATGAGCCATCTCTAGAACAAACCTATCATGAGGAATGGGCACAAGCAGGTGACAATTTTTTAGCGGAAACTGTTGTTCAGTGGGAACATGGTGCACAAAAGTTAACGGATTTTGGGATGCGAGTCGTATTTGCCCGTTTTGGCCTAATTCTTGGTGCCAAAGAAGGGGCTTTTCCAAAATTGGTTTTGCCCTATAAGCTATTTGTCGGAGGTAATTTAGGTTCAGGCCGACAATGGTATTCGTGGATTCATGTTGAGGATGTAGCAAATGCAATGTTATTCTGTATCCGAAATAACCAAATAAAAGGCTCGGTGAATTTTACAGCTCCGCATCCAATGAGAATGGAGGATTTCGGTAGAACTCTGGGTGAGGTACTCAATAAACCGCATTGGACAACTATTCCTTCTTTTTTACTGAAGATACCTCTTGGAGAAATGAGTACGTTAATACTGGAAGGGCAAAAGGTGATACCCAAAAAATTAATCGAAGCAGGATACTCATTTATCTATCCAGATTTAGGCTCTGCTCTAAGGCAATTAGTAAAACAAAGAAAGGACTCGCGGAGGTAAAAGCGGAGTCCTGATTTCTTTTGAATTACTTTTCATCATGGAAATCATGATTATCATGTTCCTTGTCTGCCGAATGTTCATGATGATGTTCCTCTTCATGTTTATCATGCTGGTTGTCTTGATGATTCTGTTCTTGATTCCATTGTTGGCCGAAAAATAAAGGCCGTCTTCTTTCCTTGTATAGGTTTCTTGAAATGCCAATTATTTTCTTGAAACGGATGGCTATAATACTAGTTTGACCTCTATTAGTAGTCAGCAGCAACAAAAAGTCGCTCTTTAACTCCTTTAATTCCCCGTAATAGGAACCTTCAACTGTAATTACCTGGACCTGTTCACCAATTAGATCAGAAGCATAATCAAAAAAAACTTTATCACTTTCATTACTCAAATGTAGTCTCCCCTCTCTTTATAATTAGTTAATGCACGTTGCAGATAATTTGTGTAGATGTTTTGCTCAGGGGAAAGAGGAATAAATATGGTTTGGCAATGGGTATAGAAGTGGCAAAGTGATATGATTAACATATAAACCATACTATTCAACCCAGAATAGTTTTTTTGATAAGGGAGCTGGCAACATGGAGGAATATTTAACAAAGCAACAAGAAACTATTTTGCAGCAATTAAAAGACGTAGCAAAAGAGTTTTCTGTAAGAGCACAAAAATATGACGAGGAACGTGCATTCCCAGCTGAGAATATTGCCGATTTGAAAAAAATGAAGTATACAACCTTAACCTTGCCACAGGAATTTGGAGGAGCAGGGGAAGGGTTAACGACTTTTTTGCTTGGCCAGGAGATCATCGCCGAGCATTGCGGTTCAACTTCACTTGCAATTGGGTGGCATAATATGGTAATCCTGGAGATCTTAGAAAATAAAACATGGACAGAAGAAAATAAAAAGAAGCTATTTAAAGAAATCGCTGACGGAGCTTTGGTTAACCGTGCCGCATCTGAACCGGCGACAGGCAGCCCAACAAGGGGAGGCAGACCAGAGACAATCGCCCTTAGAGAAGGAGATAAATGGATCCTTAATGGAAGAAAAACGTACACCTCACTGGCTCCGGCTTTGGATATTTTTCTTGTCAGTGCATGGATTCCTGACGAGGAAACGATTGGTTGGTTTAAAGTATATAAAAACCAGAGCGGTGTAAGTATTGAAGAAACTTGGGATATGATTTCCATGCAGGGGACTGGCAGCCATGATTTACTTATGGATAATGTAGTGCTTCCTGAAGAATATTTTGTGGAAAGAGCATCTGCTAGAAAAGCTTCGGGCTGGCTTTTACATATACCTGCCTGTTATATCGGTATTGCAAAAGGAGCACGTAACTATGCAATTCAATTTGCAAAAACGTATTCACCAAACAGTTTAAAGGGCACAATATCTGAACTGCCGCATATTCAGGCAAAGATTGGCCAAATGGAGCTTGAGCTGATGCAGTCGAGGTGCTTCTTGTATTCTGTTGCTCAAAGATGGGAGCAGTATCCTGAGAAGCGGGAACAAATGGGTCCTGAATTGGCAGCTGTGAAAACGGCTATAACCAATCAAGCGATCTCGATTGTCGATACGGCCATGCGAATAGTCGGTGCACAAAGCCTGCAACGGAAAAATCCAATGCAAAGATATTATCGTGATGTTCGAGCTGGTCTGCATAATCCTCCTATGGATGATTCTACATTGACCTTACTTGCTAAAAGTGCGTTAGAGAAACAAATATAATAGAAGAAAAAAGGTAAGATTAAGAAAATGATTTAAGCTTACCGGTATAATGTTTAAAGAGAGCAGGGTAAATCTAATGGTTTACCTTGTTTTACGTTAATGAAGGTTTTTAAGTAATAAAATTCACAGAAGATTGAGAGCCAATGACTATAATTATCTCAGTTCACTAGTGAATCATTGATTTATTTGGTGATACGCCTGAAATTACCAAATGTAAACATTTCTCCTTGAAGAATATTAACTCACATGTTTAGTTTGATATAGAAGGTATAAGTCTAATAATTTGCTATTTTAGAATTTATCTGTTATTCTAAAGAAGAATTATTTTTGTTCGTTTTCAGATTGAGAAGCGATTTTGATTTTCGTCTAAGGTTTTTGAGCAAGGATAGTAACACGTTGTGTGGAAACACACTAGGAGGCAACAATTATGGAACAAGGTAAAGTGAAATGGTTTAATGCAGATAAAGGTTTTGGATTTATTGAACGTGAAGGCGGAGAAGACGTATTCGTACATTTCTCAGCAATCCAAAGCGAAGGCTTCAAATCTTTAGACGAAGGTCAAAGTGTAACGTTTGAAGTAGAACAAGGACAACGTGGCCCACAAGCTACAAACGTTCAAAAAGCTTAATAACAGCTAATAGATAGACCCTACATTAGTAGGGTCTATTTTTTGTTTAATCAATAATATTGAGAATAAAAATAAAGCCCTATTCAATTCAAGAAATGAATAGAGCCTCTGTAACAAACGTATGAAACTAGTAATATCAAATGGTAGGCTATGTATAGCACAGTGGTTAAATAATCACTAATTTAAACCGGATTATACAGTGATATTCTGACGGCAAATCGGAATATTATGGTAATATGTTAATGGTAAGATAGTGGGATATCAATAAGGGAAAAATTAATGATTCTGAAATAAAAAAGAGTTTACAGTAAAAGTATTTGGTGAAGAAACAATCACAGAATACAAGGGCTCGTTCAAAGGGTTTTAAATCAAGAACCCAATGCATACCAAAAGAAACTGCCTTAGGTAATATTGAAATGATCGTTGATGACTTCTTTAAGGAATTCCAATTCATGCTACGCGGAAACAGTCTGAAAAATTAATTGCAGAGTTTCTAATAAGAGCTAAAAAGAAACCCAATTGAAATTATGTAAAGTAGTTTAAAGCTGTACGAAAATAAATTTATTAATATGTTTAAAATTCCAAAAGGAGGTATTGAAATGTCTAATGAATCAACATTTCATAGAGAAGTAAAAGATTTTTGGTATCCAGTATACAACAAAAATGGATACCCGCATGTTCAACAAGGAATGATTTTAAATCCTGAGAGGAATGAGGAATTTTCCCCGTTTATTCTAATGGCTGAAGACTGGTTTAAGCGTGGAACCTTCTCCGACCATCCCCACAGAGGCTTTCAAACTATAACGTATGTTATTGATGGAAGGCTTGAACATATAGATAATGCAGGAGGGTATAGCATTTTGGATGCTGGTGATGCCCAATACATGAATGCTGGTTGGGCAGCTAGGCATGCGGAAGAGGCTTTTGACGATGATCTTATTCATACCTTACAGCTGTGGCTGAATCTGCCAAAAAGTCTGAAGCATACAGAAACAAGTTATCAAAACATCTATGTAGAAGATGCTCCAGTTGTGAAAGTTGAAGGGGGTTACATTCGAGTTTACTCAGGTGATATTGCAGGGGTAACAGGACCTATGAATAGTTTGGTTCCTATTACGATGACAGAAATTAGCCTCCGTGAAGGATCTGATTACACTCATATTTTGCCTGAGAATCATAATGCATTCTTGTATATGTTGGCGGGGGAGATGGAGTTCGGAGAAAGTAAGACAAAGATAGCTAAAACAGGGGCGGCTACCCTTTCCTTTAATGATGAGTGCTCAGATTCTACCTCAAGTGAATTAAAAATAAAAGCATTATCTCGTTCTAAAGTATTGATTTATTCAGGCGTTCCAATCCGGGAAGAAATAGCTCTTGGTGGACCATTTGTAATGAATACACAGGAAGAAATCAGGGAGGCGTTCCGCGATTTTCAGCGCGGATTATTTGGACCACCTGCAGTAAAAATATAAATCAAATGAGAGAAATAAAATATATTTTCAAACAAACACCAGATGGATAATAAACATCTGGTGTTTGTTTGTATAGTTTGTGAACGTATGTTCTTAAACTATCGAGAGTGTTGATCCAAGAAATGTGTTACTGACAAATTTAATCAGTGATCTTACCAAAAGCAAAAATAACCAATCAAAATACATATATTTTTTGAGTTCAGTTCCTTTCTAGTCCTATATCCATATCTATTGCCCTACAAATAATCTACCAAAGGGCGAACAGTACATATGGAATTTGGAAGAATCATAAATTTTATCAATATAGTAAAATAATTCTAAATATTATTTGCATATTAATCTGGTACTCTCATATAATAGAAGATAATAAATTACATTAAATGTGATTTATGATAATTATTTTCAAAAGTAGCAACTGATTAAGCGAAGGGTTTATATCTGATTGAAAATGGAGGGATAAAGAATGTTTGAAAAACTGCAACGTTTAGGAAAAGCTTTTATGATTCCTATTGCTGTTTTGCCAATAGCCGGGATCATGCTTGGTATTGGGGCAGCTTTTACCAACCCCCTTATGGTAGAAACCTATGGGTTGGAAGGAATCCTAGGAGAAGGCACAATTTTGTTTTATATTTTAAGCACCATGTCTGCAATTGGTAATATTGTTTTTGCTAACTTACCATTGATATTTGCTGTCGGGATTGCTTCAGGGTTAGCATTACAGGAAAAAGGTGCAGCGGGTTTATCAGCAGCAATTGCTTTTCTTGTCATGCATGTTATTGTTGGTACCATTCTAGGTTTCCTGGGCCATACACCAGAGACGACAACGGTAGACTATTTCTTATCTCAGGGTCTAGATCCGGTTGAAGCAGCAAAGCAGGCAAACGTATACGGATACGAGCTTGGTATTTTTACAGTTAGAATTGGTGTGCTTGGAGGAATTATTGTTGGTTTACTAGTAGCCTTTTTAGCTAATAGATATTACAACAAGCAGCTTCCAGAAGCACTTTCGTTTTTCTCTGGAGTAAGGTTTATTCCGATTATTTCAGTATTTGCAATCAGTGTAGTAGGGGTGATAATTCCATTTATTTGGCCATATGTCCACCTTGGAATTTCAACCTTCTCAGAATTCTTTGGACGAACAGGCCCGATCGGAATGTTCTTCTATGGATCCCTTATGCGACTTCTCAATATTTTTGGACTTCATCATGCTATTTATCCGCTATTCTGGTACACCTCACTTGGTGGAGAATTAGAGGTTGCAGGGAAAATCATACAAGGTGGACAAAGCATTTTCTTCGCCCAATTGGCTGATCCGACTGTTACTAAATTCTCGGCTGAAGCAACGAAGTATTTTACAGGTGGATACTTACCAATGATGTTCGGTCTCCCAGCAGCTGCCCTTGCTATGTATCATACAGCTAACAGTAAAAATAAGAAAATTGTCGGTGGTATTCTATTTTCAGCGGCCTTAACATCCTTCTTAACAGGGATTACTGAACCTATCGAATTTACATTTCTTTTTGTAGCACCATTACTTTATGGGATTCATGCCATTCTAGAGGGGATTTCCTATGCTGCTTTATATGCTCTAGATGTATCGGTAGGGGTTACTTTCTCAAGGGGTATCATTGATTTTACATTATTCGGTCTATTACAGGGTAATGATAAAACGAATTATATTTGGATTCTCATTCTCGGAATTCCAACAGCACTCATCTACTACTTTGTATTTAAAACACTTATTCTAAAATTGAATTTAAAAACTCCAGGTCGTGGGGAGGAATCTGAGAATAAGTTATATACGAAGAAAGATGCACTGCTAAAAGACATTGATATAGAGGATGTAATCACAGCCTTAGGTGGAAGAGAAAACCTAGTGGACGTCGATGCATGTATAACTAGATTAAGAGTCACCGTCAAGGATATCGATAAAGTTGCAGAAGATTCTGTTTGGAAAGATGAACTGAAGGCAAAGGGACTCTTTAAGAAAGGCAAGGGTGTTCAAGTCGTATATGGAGCCCTCGCAGAGATCTTAAAAAATGAGATAAACAACGTTAAATAATCTTAAAAGGTTAATAGGTGGAGCTGTAGCGGAATTATGTTTTTTCCTTCCTTAATCTAAATAATAATGCTAAGCTACCTCCACTATTTAAGTTTCGTTAATTGGATTTGCTGCAGGAGAGTCGTTTTCCAACTGTAATCATCAAGGTAAAAAAACAGAAATAGTAGGTGAATAAAATGTTAGACCATATTAAAAAAGGGCTGGTTGTTTCATGTCAAGCCCAAGAGAGTGAGCCTCTTCATAGCTCATTTATCATGTCAAAGCTTGCTCTGGCTGCCAGGCAAGGTGGAGCGGCAGGTATTCGAGCAGAATCGAAACCGGACATTATCGCGATTAAAAAAGAAGTAGATTTACCTGTCGTAGGAATTGTGAAGCGAAATTATCCTAATAGTGAAGTTTTTATCACAGCAACAAAACAAGAAGTTGATGAACTAATTGAGATAGGCTGTGAAATGATTGCGATGGACGCAACATTAAGAGAACGTCCAAATGGAGAGGAATTAGCTGATCTAGTTTCATATGTAAAAGAGTATGATCCCCAGGTTCAATTAATGGCAGATATCTCCTCATTGGATGATGCAATGAATGCGGAACGATTGGGCTTTGATTGTGTATCCACAACCCTTTATGGCTATACAAATGAGACAAAAGGATGTAAATTATATGAGAATGATTTTGAATTTATCAAAACAGTCTTAAAAAATGTCTCAATCCCTGTGATAGCTGAAGGAAATGTTATCACTCCCGAAATGGCGGGAAGGGTACTTGACCTGGGGGCATACTCCGTTGTAGTCGGGGGAGCAATCACTCGGCCACAGCAAATAACAAGTCGCTTTGTTGAAGAAATAAAGAGGGGTTGCTGATCAAATTTAAGGCGGAAGGAGTTATCTATGGTTACGCTCTTGAAGGAAATTCAATCGAAATATTCTTCATTCTCCGATAAAGAAAAAGGCTTAGCTGATTATTTGCTTTCTTCGCCATCAGAAGCTTCTAAGTGCACGATCAAAGAAATAGCAGAAAAAACGAATGTATCCGTTGCAACGATTACCCGATTCTGTAGAAAAGTATCCTGTAAAAATTTCGTGGAATTAAAAATGAACCTGGCGAGAGAAACGCACCATGAAGAAGCGGAGGATATGGATTCCAAAATCAGAAGTCAGTATATGGATGTAATCCGCGATATACAAGGATTAAACAGTCGGAAATCGATAATGAAAGCACTCAAATTAGTTACAAATGCTAAGCGGATTTTTATCTATGGTTTAGGAAGTTCGGGACTTGCCGCACAGGAATTAAATTACCGATTGAGTAGGATGGGTTTTGCCAGTGAAGCTGTAACCGATCCACATTTAATGATTATTAGAAGTACCTTATTAAAAAAAGGGGATTTATTATTAGCTATTTCACGTTCTGGGCAAACCCGGGAGTTAATTTCATCAGTTAATGAAGCGAAGAAAAAAGATGTTAAATTAATCTCTTTAACGGCTTATGACCATACATATCTAACAAAATTATCGGATGAAGTGCTATGGACCGTCCATCCCGTTCGCAATGCCTACTTATCAACCGGTCTTGATTTAAGCGCGCTTTACCTCATCGACTTAATTAGTATGCATTTCTTGGAGGATCCAACTAGGAAAAAAATCTATCAAGAGACCATTTCCGCAGTATCGTCTCAAATCCATATTAATAGTTGAAAAAGAGAAGTTTAAAATACTCCGCCTGAGAGAGTTGATTTGTTTAAAATCTGCCTACCTTAGGAGGAGTATTTTTTTGTAAAAAGATATTCATATTATTGATCTGTCTTTTCAAAACGTTGAGTATGTACATATTTTAAGTACGGTCGTGATATCGAGATAATCTTTCATTTTCCTAAAAATATTGAAGATGCTAATTATAAATATTAGGATACTCGTGCTTAGGTTTATATTGGTGAGTTCATTCAACAAATTATAAATTAAGAATACCATTGAAAGGTAATAGGTCATTCATTGGCATTCTAGAGTGTAATAATTGAAGATAAAAAATACATATTATATTACCTCTGTATGATGAATATTAGAGAATGGTGGTAGAATACGTTACTTGGAAAACCGAGTATTTATCTAACATTAAAATGTACATTAAGGTAAGGTTATTACAACATATCAATAATATCAGGTTCGTCATCATTATATGATTTAGGCTCTTGAATAAACATCTTCTTGGCTAAGTTACCTATTGTATTGGTTGCAAAAGCATCTACAGTTCCTCCAATAATTCCACCTGCTACAGGAACCATTTTACTTAAATTAATGACTCCTTTTTCTCCAAACTTTGTTAGTAAACGAAATCCTACAGCATGATTAATTTTTTTAATAACCTCAAAAGGTATTTTTTTTATACCTGTTACTGCAAGCTTCCTACCAATTTGAATCCCTGTATTTTTAAGAATGTCTTTAGCTCCGTTTCCTGCTAAACATACATAAACAAAAGTTTTAACCTGATCATCTTTTAGATCATATCCCCCCATATGTGCAATAGCTGCTACCATTCTCATTTGTACGAATATAACACTAGTTATATTTGCAGGGACAGCAACTGGCAAAGTAATAAGTCCTCCTACTCCTGTTAAGAAGCCACTTGTGGCACTTTTAGTATTTTGCCAATTAATTAAACTTTGAACTTTTTGATCAAGTGTACCACTTTTTTGTAAATAACTTTCAGCTAACTCTATGGCTGTGTCCATTCCAGCTATTCCGCCATTAATTGCTTTATCATAAGACCAATCTAAGGCATTCATTATAGCATCGTGGGTTAATCTTTTTTTCTCGTCCACTATATATTCACCTTACCTCTCAGTATTATACTAATATTATAAGTTATTTATCTGACTGTGCTAATTGTTTAATTGATATTATTGTTATCAAAACTAGTTTTTTCAGCAATTGCGGATAACCGTCCATATTTCTAATAGAATCCTTTAATAATTCTGTGGCTCAATACAATTTTCTTTACTATTGGAAGCGAATCTAATCTGTCCAGCTTTCATATTCGGGAATTTTGTAAAACCTACTAATAATTTCTTCATTTAAATACCTCCGTTGATAAAAATAATTATATAAAAGTACGTCTCTATTTTTGTCTCTTCTTGTATGGAGTATATAAAGGTAAATTCGGTCGAGGATCTAGATAATCCATCTTTAACAACAGATTAGTACTGGAGATAATACAGCACTCAGAAAAACGCTTTTTAAGAGTATATAGACCCTCGGCTGCATAAGATGTACAAGCCCTCTTCTGGTTTAGACAGAGAAGACCCTCCTTGTACTTAACCACAGCATCCCAAACACCCTTTCCAAGAATTTTAGATATTTTTATAGGTTTGTAGGATATTTCAATCAATTGGTAAGCGTTATAATGAATTTTGTAAGCGCTTTAATTTATATGATAAAGGGGGAAAAGACGATGAAGAAATTAGGTTTAGTCCTAATGGGGTTACTGACAGTGCTAGCTTTAGCTGCATGTAGCGATGAAGATGAAAAAGCAGGTCAATCCACGAAGGATGGGGCAATTGAGCTTACACTTTGGACTGACTGGACCGAGGATCGGCCGGAAAACACACTCTACAAAGACATTATTTCTAAATTCAATAAAGAACACGATGATATTCAGGTTAAGGTAGAGGCCATACCACATGACCAATATGAAACAAAATTAAGAACGCAAGCCGCTGGAAATCAATTACCTGATATGATGCGTGTATGGCCTGGGTCGAGGACAGAGCCTCTTGCTGAAGGAGGAGCGATCCTTCCCTTAAACCCAATCATTGAAAACTGGGATGGAGTCATTCCTGATGCCATTCTACAAGACTATGCATTAGATGATAATTATTACGCAATCCCTTCAAACATTAGTATTACAGGATTAATTTACTATCATAAAGACATGCTTCAGGATGTAGGTTTTGATGAGTTTCCAAAAACATATGCGGAATTTAAAAAACTTGTAAAAGCACTTAATGACAAAGAAACCACTCCAATTTCTTTAGGTAACAAAGCAATCTGGCCATTGCAATCTGTTTATATCTCTACAATTGCTGATCGCTTTACTGGAAGTGATTTCTTAGAGAATACATTAAACGGAGATGGCAGCTTCGAGGATCCTCAATTTATCAATGCATTATCCGTAATCGACGAATTAACAAAATTAAAGGCATTTAATGAGGATATGAATACCCTTGATGAAGCTCAATCGCGAAATGAATTCATTAAAGGAACTGCAGCGCTCCACTTTGCTGGTTCATGGGCATTAGGGCCAATCTTAGACAGTGTAGAAAATATTGATAACATTGGTGTAGCTCCATTCCCTACATTTGAAGGTGGTAAAGGTGATCCTACCAAGATTGCTGGGGCAGCTGGCGGGGGAATCGCCGTTAACAGCAAGTTAAGTAAAGAAGAGCAAGAGGCTGCTTTCACATTCTTAAAATACTACTATGGTGATGAACTATACCAAGGCTTAATCAAAGCGAATATTATCGTTCCAGCTACTGTTGAAATGGATGACAGCATTCCACAAATATTCCAGGATGCTAACAGCTTTGCTCAAGGTGGATTAGTGCCAGTATATGATGCAACATTAACTCCTGAACTTACTGATATTATTAACAATGGCTTGCAATCTATTACCTTAGGTGACAAAAAACCTGAACAATTAGCGGAAGAGATGCAGAAAGAAAACAAAAGTAAATAATTGTCTATAAGTTCTTTCACAGGTTACTTCATGCAAGTAACCTGTGAATGTTTAGGGGGGAAGAAAATGAAGTTAACTAATAAGACTAAGGGAGCGTTTATACTAGGTATACTGCCTGCTTTCTTACTATATATTGTTTTTGCCATTTATCCGATTCTCCAATCCTTTTATTATTCACTCATGGATTGGAATGGATTCAATGAAATGACCTTTGTAGGATTAGATAACTTTAAAAAGCTATTTGCGGATTCTCTATTTTGGAACTCTGTCAAAAATAATATATACGTAGTCTTAGTCTCTGTGCTGGGTCAAGTTCCACTTGCTTTATTTTTTGCCCTTTTATTGAACCGTAAAATGAAGGGCGCAAAATTATTTAGAACTATTGGGTTTCTTCCAGTTGTTTTATCAACCGTAGTGATTTCCTTAACCTGGAGTTTGATTTTCAATTCCCGTAATGGATTAATCAATGAATTTTTACGATCAATCGGGTTAGATTCACTCGCACAAAATTGGTTGGGAGATACAAAGTGGGCAATGGCATCTGTCTTAGTAGTAGTAGTTTGGCAGTTTGTTGGTCTATACTTAATTATTTTTTTGGCCGCATTACAAAATATACCTACTGAAGTATTAGAAGCCGCTAAAATGGATGGTGCATCGGAATGGGCAACAACCTGGAAGATTACGATTCCAATGATTTGGGAGACCATTCTCGTTGCGATTACGCTTTGTATTGCAGGCAGTTTGAAAACATTTGATTTAATCTATGTCATGACACACGGTGGTCCAGCTCATTCCACGGATGTTATGGCGCTCTATATGTTTAATGAAACATTTTCAAAATTGCAGTATGGTTATGGTAGTGCAGTGTCCGTATTTATTTTCTTCTTTAGTCTAATCTTAATTGCGATTGTGAACAAAGTATTAGGAAAGAAAATGATTTAGGAGGTGGGTATAGATGGCGAAAACAAATGAAATACCTAAGAAAAGAAGCTTCAAAAAAGTAAGCATCTATATAGCATTAATCATATTTGCAATTATTAATGCGTATCCAATTATTTGGATGGCAATCAACTCCTTTAAATCCGAAAAGGAGTTTGCAACAAACCAATTTGGGTTTCCAAAGAAATTTATAATAGAAAACTATACTGCCGCTTGGGATATTGCTAACTTAGGTGTCCTGTTTAAGAATAGTATTTTTATTACTGTAACGGCGACTGTATTAACCGTTTTTATCGGGGCCTTAGCATCTTATTTCTTATCTCGATTTGATTTCAAGATGAGCAAGTGGTTATATGGATTTTTCATCTTTGGATTATTAATACCGATTCATGCCACATTAGTACCTATGTTTATTCTAATGAAAAATTTAGGACTATTGAATACACCCATCACCTTACTCTTTCCCTATATCGCTTTTCATTTACCCATTACGATCTTTATCCTCACCAGCTTTATGAAGGGATTTCCTAAGGATATTGAAGAATCTGCAATCATGGACGGGTGCGGAGTTTTTAGGATTTTCTGGTCCATCATCCTGCCCATGTCACGTCCGGCAATCGCTACAACTGTCATTCTTAATTTCATCTACAATTGGAATGAATTTTCATTTGCGCTAGTGTTAATTAATGACCCAGAGCTTCAAACATTGCCACTAGGTTTAGCAAACTTTGCAGGTCAATTTACAACCGACTATGGTGCCCAAATGGCTGGTTTAACGATGTCTTTAATTCCAATTGTCATTTTCTATATGATTTTTGAAAAGAATATTGTTAAAGGTATGACAGCTGGTGCGGTAAAAGGGTAAATGAATATGATTCGAAATTGGGGCCTAAAAAAGAAGTTTATGATTATATTCCTTGTATTCATCACACTACCAACTTTATGCTATGGAATTCTCATTTACTACCAAACAACGGAAGTACTTAAAAGACAGCTGGAAGAGGATATCCTTGAAATACTAGAAAAAGATGAACAGAGCCTTTTGTACATCATACGAGATGTTGAAAGTATGTCCTCCTATATGATTTACAGCGAGGACTTTCGAGCATTTTTTAAAACTACACAAGAAACTCCCCTTGCGGATAAAAGTAGTATGGACGGGATAAAAGGCTATTTTACTTTTCAATTGATGTCAAATGAGTATATATCCTCCATCTTATTAAAAGGAGGAAATGGTGAGGAGCTGGCATTTGGTGAACCTGTTTTTGGAAACGAGGATAAGTTAGATCAGGCTGCCATAGACGGAAAAGGATCTCCCATTTGGAGCGATACCTATGGGGTTACAAGTGGGTGGGATGGGAAAAAATATGTTATTAGCCTCTCTAGAGTCATTAACGATTTAAATAAGATTAATCAACCAATTGGCATCGTAAGAATCCGTCTTGATCAGGAAAAAATTAAGAGAAATTTAGAAGTAAAACAAGGTAATTACCTGGTCATGTCAAAGTCCGGTGAAGTTATTCTTCATTCAAATCAAGAGCTAATAGGAAAAAAATACAATGACCCTGCCTTTATCGATTGGGTCAATCATAGTGAGAACCTAGCCTATGATTTTACAAAAAACAACCATAACTATAAAGCTGTTAAAAAAAAGCTGAGTGGGACAAATTGGACATCTATCGTGATTGTAAATGAGGAGCACTTGGTCAAGGAACTGTATACCGTTCGAAATTCGATTCGTAATATGATTTTTCTTCTTCTCATATGTGGAATCATCGCTTTTTATGGATTCTATCGCTCTAATATAAAAAGAGTAATTGAATTAACTGGCCAAACACACCAGCTTGAGAAGGGGGATTTCTCTGCGAATGTGGGTGTTTCAACAAATGATGAAATTGGTCAACTGGGTAAGCAATTTAATAAAATGGTCAAAACAATCCAAAGACATATTGATACAGAATACAAACTGACTATTAAACAAAAGGAATCTGAATTAAAGGCGCTTCAGAATCAAATTGATCCACATTTTCTTTACAATACATTGGACATGATTCGATGGACAGCACGCCTTGAAAATGCAATGGAAACAGGTCAGCAAATTGAACAACTCTCAAAAGTGTTCCGTATGAATTTAAATAATGGTAAAATGTGGGTTACAATAGAAGAGGAAATAGCCTATATTGAATCATATTTAGAATTACAGAAAAGCCGCTTAGGAGAACGTCTGTCTTTTTACATTTTTATTGATGAGCAAATCAAACGCTCTTACATAATGAAACAATTAATACAGCCACTAGTTGAAAATTGCATCCAGCATGGTTTTAAAGAATTACCAAGGCAAGGAATCATTACCATTCGCTGTTATCAAGCGGAAGATCAGTTATGGATTGATGTGATTGATAATGGTAAGGGTTTCGAAAAAGGTGCGCAAGAAACTGGTTATGCAATGAAAAACCTAAAGGAACGTTTAGAGATTGCGTTTGGAGAACCTTATGGTTTGCTGGTGTTAAAAGTTGAATCTGGAGCATTGGTAAGGCTAATCCTGCCAATACTTTGGCAGCCCATAAACATGGAGAAATCAGGTGAACACTCGTGACTTTTAAAATGTTAATAGTGGATGATGAACCTATTATTTCCCGTGGTCTGCGTTTAACGATTCCCTGGGAGACCATCGACGTCGAAGTAGTAGACACAGCACATGATGGAGAGGATGCCATCGAGAAGGTCAAACAATATGGCGATATTGAACTTGTTATTACAGATATAAGGATGCCAAAAATGGATGGATTGCAGCTGGCACGTTTTCTGTATGCCAACTACCCTCATATTCGGACGATTATTCTGAGTGGATTTGAAGAATTTGAATATGCCCAGCAAGCTATCAAATTGGGTGTAGATAATTATTTTCTAAAACCGGTTGATATTAATGAGCTCATGGAAAATGTTAAAGAGATAACCAACGAAATGAAACAAAAGCGGCAGCAAAAAAAAGAGCGGGACAAAATAGGATTAAGAAATGCAATCCTCCAACAAGTAACAAATTTACAAAGGTCTTCACCTGTTAAATCAGACGACTACAACGGCTTCAGGATTTATCCATTTATTAGTATGCATCAAAATTATAAACGAAAAATAACTAGTTTATCAGAAGGGGAATATGAAGAGTTTTTAAGAGGATGGGAGAAAAGCATTGAGAGGAAACTACAAGAATATGGACTTACCTCTTATTCGTTCTTTACTGAAAAAAATATACTAGTTACCTGTGTTCATAGTGATGATGGTCGGAAAATGACGTCGGATATCCGGCAAAACTTGATTCGAAATGATCGATTCAACCTTCAATTTGTTTGGAGCGAAGAGTGGATTCCTGTTGAAAATCTCAAGGTCGTACTAACAGAAATACTAAATCAAGGAAGGTATTTAGCTTTCACGGAATGTACCAGCCTTGTAGTTTCAGATCAATTGAGACGGGATACCGTTCAATCTTACCCAACTAAACTTGAAGAGCAATTAATAGATGCTATTATCCAGATGAAGGATTTGGACCTACATACTTTTACTAATGAATTATTCGGATACTTTACCATACATGAATTTTTCCTGGATGAAGCTGTTCAGGTATGCAGAGAGATACTTAATAAAATTTTGGATCACTATAAGTCTCTGAGTGGGAAAAAGGTAAGGAAATGGGATCTTTATTACAGCGAGAGCCTAAATGTTCATGAATATAACTCATACGAATTGTTGAAAGAACTTTTTTATCTGGACCTTTCCTCCATCTGTAAATACCATTCTGAGCTGAAGAATTTTGACAAACAAGATTTGTTAATCAATCACGCGAAGGAATACATACATGAATACTACAGAACGAATATTAGAGTTCATGAAGTAGCGGAGGTCCTTAATATAACCCCAAATTACTTTAGCTCTCTATTCAAGCATAAAACAAGCGTTAATTTCAATGAATACGTTAACCAATTAAGAGTGGATGAAGCAAAGATCTTACTTGCAGAGACTCCTTTTAAGGTAAACGAAATATCCGAACAAGTAGGGTTTCAGGAATATAAGTATTTCGTTGGAGTGTTTAAAAAAATGACTGGAATGACTGCGACGGACTATCGAAAATTCAGAAATCTGCAAGATAGAAAAACTGGGGAGAGATTATAATAGATGGAAAAAATAACATTAAACCTACCAAAGGACTTTATTTTAGGAGCATCATCTTCTGCATGGCAAACTGAAGGCTGGACCGATAAAAAAGAGTCTCAGGATTCATATTTAGACCTATGGTACAAAAAGAATAAGAATGTTTGGCATAACGGATATGGACCTGCTTATGCAACTGATTTTTACAAGCGTTATAAAGAAGATATCAGTTATATGAAGGAAATTGGTTTATCCCATTTTAGAACATCGATTAATTGGTCCCGTTTTTTAGTGGATTATGAGAATGCTGTTGTGGATGAAGAGTACGCGAGCTTTGTCGGAAACGTAATTGATGAATTAATTAGAAATGGCGTAGAGCCAATGATCTGTCTGGAGCACTATGAATTGCCTGCTTATTTATTTGAAAAATACGGCGGTTGGGGCTCAAAGCATGTGGTTGAACTATTTGTAAAATATGCGGAAAAAGTATTTGAACGTTATGGAAATCGTGTGAAACACTGGTTCGTATTTAATGAGCCAGTTGTAGTTCAAACACGCATATACTTAGATGCGATTCGTTGGCCATATGAACAGAACACAAAAAAATGGATGCAGTGGAACTATAATAAAGGGCTTGCTACTGCTAAAGTGGTGAAGTTATTTAAGGAAATGAGATTAAAGGATCAGACAGGAGCCAAAATTGGGACCATCCTAAACCCAGAGGTTACATATGCTCGTTCTTCCTCTGAACACGACCAAAAAGCAGCTAGAATGTATGACCTATTCTTCAATCGTGTATTCTTAGATCCAGCCATTAAGGGTGAGTACCCGCAGGAATTATTTGAGTTGATGGAAAAACATGATATTACTTTTGAACATACAACCGAAGAGTTGCAGCTCATTAAGGAAAATACGATTGATTATGTAGGCATTAATCTATATTTCCCACACCGCGTCAAAGCACGTACAACTGCATGGAATGAAGAAACACCTTTCCACCCTGAGTACTATTATGAAAAACACGAGCTAGTAGGTAAGAAAATGAACCCATATCGTGGCTGGGAAATCTACCCGCAAATTATGTTTGATATGGCGGTCAGATTGAAAGAAGAGTACGGAAACATTGAATGGTTTATTGCTGAAAATGGAATGGGTGTAGAAAACGAAGGCAGATTTAAGAATGAAGAACAAATCATTCAGGATGATTACCGAATTGAGTTTATAAGCGAACATTTAAAATGGCTCTTAAAGGCAATCGAAGAAGGAGCCAACTGTAAAGGCTATATGCTTTGGGCATTCACCGACAATGTATCACCCATGAACGCGTTCAAAAACCGGTATGGTTTAGTTGAAATTAATTTAGATGATAACCGCAATCGAGCACTTAAGAAATCTGCTTACTGGTATAAACAAGTAATCGAAACAAAAGAATTTGAAGCAGAGAATGACGATTTTTATAGGTGAGTTGGGATGACCATTCCAGAATGTATCTAACCTCAAAGGCCATGAAATCAATTTGATTCGATAGGATTAATGGATAAAGGGAAGGATATTAGATGATAGCTAGCTATATGGACAGTCTTATTTTAAGCTGCTAAAAAGGCGATATTTTAAAAAAATATATAAAATAAGTCTGTGAAAGATTCATTTAGATGAAATATATATGGTAATGTATTATCTTGTTTTGAGCATAATAGGGAAATAGACCATGGTGTATAGTAACGTTATAATAATTGGAAAATTTAATTAAGGAACGGTGAAGATTTTTTTGGACAGCATTTGGACCTCAATTGTAATTTTGTTAATACTTATCGTGGCAAATGGTATATTTGCTATGACCGAAATTTCAATTGTTACATCTAAGAAGAATAGACTAGAAAAATTGCGAGATGAAGGAAATTCCAGTGCTAGTTATGCTTTGAAATTAGCGGATGACCCAAATCAATTATTGTCGACTATTCAAATCGGAATCACATTAATTGGGGTAATTACAGGTGCATTTGGCGGTGCAACCATTGCAAGCCAGCTAGCTGTTTATATTGAACAAATTAATGGTCTTGCTTCTTTCAGTAATGAGCTAAGTCTGATCGTGGTTGTAGGACTTTCAACTTACTTATCATTAATTATTGGTGAGTTAGTTCCAAAACGGATTGGTATGGGAAATCCAGAAAAAGTAGCATGTGCAGTAGCAAAACCAATGTATTATTTTTCAAAAGTTGGACGCCCAATTATTTGGTTTTTAAGTAAGTCTACTGATTTTGCATTAAAATTTTTAAGAATAAAACCCACAAGCCAACCGAATGTAACCGAAGAAGAAATAACCCAATTAATTGAACAAGGTGTTCATAGTGGGATTGTTGAAGAAATAGAACAGGATATGGTAGAACAAATTTTCTATTTAGGGGACAAACGTCTTAGTGATATTTTAACACCTCGTACGCAGCTTGTTTACATTGATTTAGAGGATTCGTTTGAAGAAAATATGAAAAAAATTAATGAAAGTTATTACTCCAAATTTCCTGTTGGGATTGGAAGTTTAGATGATTTTCAAGGAATCATTCATAAAAAAGATCTTTTATCAAGAATTGTGGCAGGAGAGAATTTTTCTTTAGCGGATTCCGTCAAAGATACACTTGTTCTGCCAGAACAAATGAAAGTATATCGGGCATTGGAAACATTGAAAAAATCCGGCCAGCATGAAGCCGTTATTATCGATGAATATGGAGGAATTGAGGGCTTTGTCACTCTTCATGATATTATGGAAAATATTATTGGAGAAATGCCTGAAAAGGATAATGAAGAAGAGCCGCAAATTATAGAGAGAGATGGAAACTCATGGTTGGCAGATGGTCTTGTTTCGATTGATTCGTTTATTAGATATTTTGATTTGGAAGACTTTACGATTCTTAACCAAAGTAAAAACTTCCACACATTGGGTGGATTTATTATTAATAAAATTGGATATATACCAAAAATCAAAGACACCATTCAAGTAGATGACTTGCAACTTGAAGTTGTGGACATGGATCGTGCCCGAGTAGATAAAGTGTTAATCACAAGACTAGAAAAAGACTCATCAGAAGAATAATATAAGATGACCTAATGAATGGTCATCTTTTTTTTATGTGGAAACTTTTTTTAGAAAAATGTAAGTATATTCAAGACTTTGGTGTAATAAAAAATCTTAAAGGCCTGAGAGAAATACGTTTACTAGACTGTGGTAGTGTTCCTTCAATATCCTTTATCAAGGACTTAGAAAAGCTGGATTCCTTTGTATTTGATGGCACCACCAGCATGGATGGTGATTTAAGCTATTGCGAGAGACTAGAATATGTATACTTTAATCAAAAAAAGCATTACTCTCATAAACTGAAGGATTTAAATTCAGAATTATAATAAAGGTAAAGAAACGTTAAAAGTCATAGGAATTAATGTCGATTCTCTAAGGCTTTTTTAATTTTGTATATATTGGTATTCATACAGACTAAAAGGTGGACGAGCTACAAAATAGGTCCTATTAAGAAGATACAAGAACCGATAAGATCTGTGAGCTATCTTATCTCTTTTTTGTGACCAGCTAGGTTAAAACAAGAAACCAACGAAACTTATTTTTGTGAAATTCGTAAATATATAGAGAGTAAAGTAATAAAAAGTGTCGCATGGAGGGGATAGAAATGGCAGAGAAATATATATCCGTTGTAGGTGTTTGTCATTATTTTGGAGCGGATATTTTCAAGGTTGGTCAGAAGATAATCTTAAGAAAAGACTTAGATAATAAGCATGATGATGAAGCAATTCAAGCCGAGCTCGATACAATTGGAAAGGTTGGTTATGTGGCTAATAGTTATCAGACAGTTGCAAAAGGAACCCGCAGTGCCGGCAGAATCTATGATACATTCGAGGACGTATGCATGGGACAAGTGGCTTTCATTGTAAAGGATACAATCATCGTGAAATTATTAGGAAATGAAGAGAGTGCTTAAATCAGATCTGCCTATCTCTAATGAAAGAATGGCATTAGTTTTGAAGTGTTAAACGTAAGTGAAGTAGAGATACGCCGCCCTTAAAGTGAAAGTCTTATTTTAGTAGAGGCTGTGGGTGGTTCTCGCAAGATTTTGATTAACTTAGAAGTAGAAACTAAAATGGAAAAGGCAGCCGGGGATATGCTTGTGCAATCGCTGACTTTAAGTGAAATACTTGTTATAATTTAACAACAAACCACCATAGAAGAGAAGAGCTATGGAGACTGGAGTCTATCCTTGTGAAGAATTTTTTTCTTTCTGCTTCTTTACTTATGACAGTAGTTTTATTCTTGTTTCTACCTCTCATGGTTATCTATGCTTTGATTATTCATTTTACAGGCCAGTATTATGAGAATTTAATCTATTTAATTCTGTTTCTTTTTCTGATGTGTCTTATAGATATGGGAGTGGGGACTATTATTGATAGCTTTCTTCACGCCGTAACGGACATTTATAAGGATATCTTTGTTAATAAGTTGATTGCGAGTATCTTAACTTTCGCTGGTAGTTATATAGTTATTAGCGCACTAGATTACTTTTTTACAGTTATCGATCTTTCTACAACTGTGAAAATAATTATCATAGCTATTCATCTTGTTGCTTCGCTGTTGTTTGATAAAATTGACCAAAGTGTGGATGGAAAGAATGAAACGGATGAAACCGATAGTGATATTTATCAAATAGATCCAATGATTAAAAACGAAATCGCCTCTTTGTTAAAATCTGAAATCAATTGGGTAGAATGTGTCAAGATAATCAAGGACAAGCATCCGGATGTTCCTAAAGAAAGAATTGTAGCTGTAACCCGAAAGTTACATATGAAGAACAAAAATTCTTCTTTTTAAAAGTAAAGAAGTAGAAGAGCTGCCCTTAGTGGGCGGCTTTTTTAGTAGAGACACTTTTAACAATATTTCAGTTTATCTGCTCTAGTATGCTATTAAATCACCTTTTAAAGTGGATTAGGAGGGTTTATCTTTAATAACATTTGTTCGTTACCAGTAATTTTTATTACACAAATCTCTTCTAATTGGATTAGATTAATGATTGCTATAGCTATTACTGGGGTTACGGTATGGTTATATTTAAAGAGTACTCGAGTGAAGCTGCAAAAAGAGGAGTAGATTGAAAAATGTATTGTTTTAGGTGCCTATATGCAATATACTACCTTTGTGAATTAACATACAAATGAAAAAAATAATGCACATGATCACTATCCAATCACAGGCTGATGATTAGCTAAGAGTTTGTTGAATAGGCATTGTTTCGCTTAAAGATTTGTCATTCATAAAAGTATAACGGTAAGTAAGATAGGTGACTATTATGAGCAGAAGTGTAAGACAATATATTGGAATTATTGCGGCTATTATCATTTACTATATCATCCATGAGGGAGCGCACCTCCTAGTAGCTTTTTATTACGGGGTTTTTAAGCAAATCAATTTCATGGGGCTCGGGGTTCAGGTGGATGTATATCATACCCTAATGACAGATATTCAGATGGGAATTTTCTGTCTGGCGGGTGCGATTGCAACTCTTGTTTTCAGTTGGCTTCTTATTATATTTTGTAAACCAATCTGTTCAGTAAAATCAAAGGTTTTCCGGACCATCGCATGGTATACCTCACTAGTCATGCTACTGCTTGATCCGCTATATTTGAGCGTACTTTGTGGATTTTTTGGTGGGGGCGATATGAATGGTATCTTACTGCTTTGGCAGGAATGGTTTGTGAGGGCTCTTTTTGCAGGAATTGGGATTGTCCATGCGTTGGTGATATTCCGGTACTTGCTACCTAAGTATACAAAGTCCTTTTCTGATTAAGATTATTAGCAATTGCAAAAGAGCTAAACAAGATACAGGTGGAAAGCCTTGTGTATACCGTGAAAATGTTTTGATTAGCAAGAAATTTAATAAAATGATATGAACCAAACGACTTATTTGATGCTGAGCCGACGAATTTGTGGGAAATTCACAAATCCTCGGCTCTTTCTCTTTATTCGGAAGTAGAAATACAAGCAATAAAATGATAGAAAGGAGAATGGCAAAAGATGCTGTTTCTCCTTTTATTTTTGTAAATGAACAAATAGGTTTGGAAATGTTTGGAGCAACAAGAAATCCAATTTTAAAACAAAATGTAGCAGAATTAAAAAGGGCTTATCAACGGGCAGTTGACAAAGAAACCGATTAATTAAAGCATACTCTAATTAAATTCTTTTAAAAAGTGGGCAAAATTGAATGGAGTATTTGATAATTCTACAATTTTAGGAATACCGCAAGATAACCCAGAGATTACTCCTAAAGAGGAATATCATTATGAAGTTTGCGTTGTTAAAAATAAAGATTTTAATGTGGTAAAACCAGCTCATGTTGGTAAATTTCATGGTGGGAAATACGCTGTTTTCTAGCTTGATCATACAAAAGAGGCAGTCAGTTAATTTTTGGGGCAATATTTTTTCGGAGATAGAAGAAATAATCTATCCATTAGAGAACAACCAATTATAGAAAGATATACTTCACAAATGATTGATAATCATTTGTGTGAAATATTAGTTCCTTTACGGTAACGGAGCAGGGGCAGGGACATTTCCTGAATTGCAGAATTCCAAACCTTATCTGATTTGTGATAAGATAAACATCATTTATTTGGGTTTTTCTACACGATAATCCAATATTCAAAGTAATATAATGAAAAATGAGCTATTGACTAAATATAAAATACAGCCTAGCTTCATTGTAGGGTGCAGGATTTTTGTTGCTCAAGAATGAACAATTGAAAAGCTCGTTAAGGGGTGATCACTATGCAAAACGCAAAAATATTAATCATTGAGGATGCAGAGACGCTTCGTAGAGAATTAACCGCATTTTTAAAAAATTATGGTTATGAAGTGGAAGCACCGGATGATTTTCAAAATGTCATGAACTATGCAAGTCAGGATGATGTTCATTTAATTTTATTGGATATTAATTTGCCTGTGTACGACGGTTATTATATTTGTCGCGAAATCCGTAAATACTCTCAGGTACCCATTATTATTGTGACAAGTAGAGACACGGAAGTGGACGAATTGATGAGCATGAATATAGGCGCAGATGATTTCATTACGAAGCCGTATAACACGCAAATTTTGTTGGCACGCATTGAAAATATTTTAAGAAGGACATATGCAAAACAAGAAAGTGCTGTAATGACTTACAAGGATTTGAAGCTGCATTTGGCTAATGGGACAATTTCCTATCAAGGCAAGAAAGAGGAACTAACAAAAAATGAATTAAAAATCTTACATTGTTTAATGAAAAATAATGGAATTATTGTTTCTAGAGAACAGCTGATGGAGGATCTATGGTCATCTGATTTATTTGTGGATGACAATACGCTATCTGTTAACATTACTCGACTTCGTAAAAAGATAGAAGCAATCGGTATGGAAAACCCGATTGAAACGAGACGAGGATTGGGGTATATCATGTCATGACATTGTGGGCATTTTTAAAGGAAAGAGTCGTTTTTATTACGGTTAATGTTTTTCTTTTTATGACGGTAGCATTATTTTTAGCTTTTATTTCTATACAAAAGGGTGTTATTGCTATAGTCGGGTTAGGCTGGTTTGGTCCGCTGCTTACATCTTATTTTCTTGAATTTATGAAGAAAAAACCTTTTTATGATGGGGTAATAGAAAATGTTGAAAATCTTGATCAAAAATATTTGCTATCTGAAATTATGGATGAGCCTGATTTTTTAGAAGGAAAGATTTTATATGACATTTTACGGACGAGTGACAAGCAGGTGCATGAATATGTCAACCACTACAAGACTATGCAATCGGAATACCAAGAGTATGTTGAAGCGTGGGTCCATGAAATTAAGACACCGATTGCATCTAGTAAGCTAATAATTGAGAATTATCAAGGTGGTCCGATTGTTGGCTTAACTGAGGAATTAACGAAGATTGAGGATTATATTGAACAGGCCTTGTATTATGCGAGAAGCAGCAGTGCCAGCAAGGATTATATTGTGAAGGAATTTCGTTTAAAAGAATGTGTTTCCAAAGTAATTAAGCGAAATGCAAAAGCGTTTATTCATAAAAAGATTCAGCTTAAGTTATCAGAGATAGATGATGTGGTCTATAGTGACGAAAAGTGGGTTGAGTTCATAGTGAATCAAGTAATCATTAACAGTATTAATTATTGTTATAAAGAAAATAGTTTCATCTCTATTTATACGACTAATCATGAGCATAATCTTATACTTCATATTGTTGATAATGGCATTGGTATTGATGAAAAGGATGTCGGAAGAGTATTTGAAAAAGGATTTACAGGAGAAAATGGACGCATATACAGAAAGTCAACAGGCATCGGTCTATATCTTTGCAAAATGTTGGTAGATAAGCTGCATTTAGGGATTACGATCAAATCACAGAAGGATGTAGGAACCGAGGTAAATATCATTTTCCCGAAAAGTAAATTGGTTTTATTAGAGTCTTGAGAGAAAGGCTCTTTTTTATTACGAAAATAAGATTATTACTGATTTGTGGTATGAATTTGTATGGTGGTTTTAGCCATCAATCTCCAGTGCAAGTTTCAAAAATGTAAGGTTTATGCAACCAACTTCAATATTTGTATTGCTGTAGGGGGGATATACTAAAAGCATAAAAGAGAGGAGAAGGTTGTTATGAATACAGTTTTGGAAGTAAAAGATATAGAAAAATACTATGGTAATAAAGGAAATGTGTCAAAAGCCATTAATCATATAAGTTTTGATGTAAAACAAGGGGAATTTGTTGGTATTATGGGTCCTTCAGGCAGCGGGAAAACGACACTGTTGAATTGCATTTCTACAATTGATCATGTAACAACGGGTCATATTCATATAAATGGTCAGGATATTACGACATTAAAGGCTGGAAAGCTTGAGAAGTTCCGCCGAGATGAGCTAGGATTTATCTTTCAGGATTTTAATTTGCTCGATACATTAACAGCGTTTGAAAATATCGCAATCGCTTTAACCATACAAGGTCGTAAGCCGGCTGATATTACAAAGCTAGTAAATGAAGTTGCCGATAAATTAGAGATTACAGCGGTATTAAATAAGTTCCCATATCAACTGTCGGGTGGACAAAAACAACGTGTTGCTTCAGCCCGAGCAATTGTAACCAACCCGTCATTAATTCTCGCTGATGAGCCAACAGGAGCTCTTGACTCAAAATCTGCTCGATTACTGCTAGATTCATTTGAAAAATTAAATAAGGAGTTCCAGGCTACAATTTTAATGGTCACACATGATGCGTTTACAGCAAGCTATGCACATCGAATCTTGTTTATTAAAGATGGGGCGATTTTTAATGAACTGGTGAGAGGTGATGATACGAGGAAAGAATTTTTCGGCCGTATCATTGAGGTGGTAACACTTCTCGGAGGTGATACGAATAATGTTATTTAAATTATCTGCTCGCAATGTGAAGAGAAGCTTCAAGGATTATGCAATTTATTTCTTAACATTAACATTTGCAGTCTGTATATTTTATAGCTTTAATTCGATTTCAGCTTCGGCTGCTATGTCTAGTTTAAGTGCCAGTCAGTCGGAAATGATTCAATCAATAACACAATTAATTTCAATAGTATCTGTTTTTGTTTCGATTGTGTTAGGGTTTCTGATTTTATTCGCAAACAATTTCTTAATCAGACGACGAAAAAAAGAGCTCGGAATTTATATGACGCTAGGTATGAGTAAATATAGTATATCGTTAATAGTTGTAATGGAAACACTTTTTATAGGTGTTTTATCGTTAATGGCCGGATTACTACTGGGAATATTTATATCTCAAGGATTGTCCGTTCTAGTGGTTTCGTTATTTAAGGCAGATATGACAAAGTTCGAAGTTGTCTTTTCAGGTGAAGCGATGTTTAAAACAATGAGCTATTTTGGGATTATCTTTCTGTTCGTTATGATCTTTAATAGTTTAGTGATTTCGAAGTATAAGCTCATCGACTTGCTAACAGCCGCTAGAAAAAATGAAAGCCTGAAGATCCGAAAAATATCAACATCAATCGCGTTCTTTGTTTTATCCTTCATTACTCTTGGGATCGCTTATACTGTTATTTTAAAATATGGTTTAACAGAAAGTTTGACTGTCACGTGGACCTGCGTTGGACTGGGGTCACTTGGAACGTTTTTGTTTTTTATGTCTCTTTCTGGATTTGTACTTAATATGCTGCAAAGAAATAAAACTTTATATTTTAAAGGCTTAAATATGTTTGTTCTACGCCAAATAAGCAGCAAGGTAAATACAACCTTTGTATCCATGACTATCATTTGCTTAATGCTCTTTTTCACAATTGGTGTTTTATCAACAGGATTTAGCATAAAAGCGGCGGGAGAAAAACAGCTTGTAAATCAAGTGCCGTATGATGCAACATTCTACCTGTATGGAAAAGAAGATACGCAAATAAAGAATATAGATCAAGCGATTGAAATATTGGGTATGGACTTGGATGAGATGGGTGAAAATAGTTCCTTTGAATTATATGAAGCGGATTCTACGTATAACGAATTATTGCGTCCTTTTGCAAATGCAGAGTTAGAACAATACTTTGATATGGCAATCTCTCGTAAAAAAATCTTATTGATGAAAGAATCTGATTATGTAAAGCTTTTGCAAATGCAAGACGTTGAACCGAAAACGTTTAATAAGGGAGAAGTACTCCTCATATCAGATGATGAGACTTATTTTGATGCAGTGAATGCCTATATTAAAGAAAATCAGTCCATTCAATTGAACGCTATGGATTATACGATTGTTAATCGTCAAGTAGAGTATGTACAATATATAAATGATTATCCAGGAAGAGTTGCATTTACCGTGATTGTTCCAGATCAAGCTATTGAAGGTATGACACCTACTATGTCACTGTCTAATGTTAATTACAGTAGTAATAGTCAAGTGAATGAAGACGAGCTTTATCATTTAACTCAAAATGAAGAAGTTTATTCTAAATATGGTTTTTATGTCAACGTAATGACTAAGCAAATGTTGTATGACCAAAGTATTGGATCGTCTACAATGATTGTCTTTATGGGTATTTATCTTGGGATTGTGTTCCTCATTTCAAGTGCAGCTGTACTGGCGCTTCAGCAGTTATCTGAAGCGAGTGATAATATGGAGCGCTATAGCATGCTAAGAAAAATAGGTGTAACAAGTACGGAAATTAACAAGGCGATATTCGGTCAGGTATTTATTTACTTCATGATGCCATTGTCTTTAGCAATCATCCATTCGATTTTTGGAATTAAAGTGGTCAATCAGGAACTTCTGATGATGGGTCAACCTTCCGTTTTCATACCGGCTTTGTTTACGGCGTTAATTATGATTATTGTATATGGCGGTTATTTCATAGCAACATATTCAGGGTACAAGCGCATTGTGAAAAATTAAAAGAGAAGCTGTGTCAAAAATGAGTTGTTTTGGCACAGCTTTTTTACTGTTTAAATTAGAGCTTGTAGGTGATTTTAAATTGCAAAATTTACTGTTTCAGAACGAATATCTGAATCTATGGGGAATCATACTAGTAAAAGGAATAATGGTTCGAGATTATTAGTAGTGTAATTGAATAAGTGAAAAACATCTGTGAAGAGACTATGGGTTTTATTTAAAATAGTCAGAAATAATAGCGCTTGTGAGGCGCGGTTACCTCAAATGAAAGATAAAAGTTTAAAATAGCCCGCCCGTAAAACGGGTGGGCTATTACAGTATCAGATGTGTTAAAAGAAACTGGGCCCTTATCTTTGATATTGAGTCAGCCATTTTAACGTTTCTTCTATTATTTCATCCTGCTGTTCTTTTGCTGAAATCGTGGATTTTCCGTCTCCATCTTGCGTTCCATACATTCCGAATTGGGCATGGTTACCGCCTTTAACCTCATATAAAGTTGCTTCAGACGAAAGCAAATGTTTTGTATCAGCTATTTTATCAGTTGTCGTTAACCCATCAAACTCGGCATACAGGGAGAGGATGGGGAGGTCAGTTTCTGAAAAATTATTGGAATCGCTCGGATAGGAACCCAATAAGATTAAACCTCTTACATCTTCGAGATGATCGTATGCATAAGATGCTGCGGCTACGCCGCCAAGTGAATGCCCGCCTACATACCAATTCGTTATATCACTGAACTCATCTATAATTAGATCCGCCTGATTAATATCGAGTATGGCAAAGTTCAGGTTGACTTTCGGGACAATCACCAAATAACCTTTATCCGCTAAACCCTGGGCATAGTAGCTATATGCTTCAGGCTCTACTTTTGCACCAGGATAAAGAATGATCCCGCTTTTTGGTTTTTCTATTGGTTCGAACACAAGCCAGTTTTCTTCCGTCTGAATGTCATCTAGATTTATGTATGATGTAACTTCTTCTGATGCTTTGTACGTTTGTTGGGACCAAAAATAGAAGCCGGTAAGACCCAACACAAAAATAATCAATAATATACCTAAGCTAATAGTAATAATCTTCTTCATAAAATGCCTTCTTCTCTTTCATAAATGATATACAATTTCAATTTTAGCATAAGAGCTTCTAAGCTATGTATAAATTCTTTCTAAAGCATAAAGCAGGTAATTCGGTTTCTTAATCAAGTAAGAATTGTAAGTCTACATCGTTCGCTGAATCGAAGCGCAAGGCAAACGCCGGTTTTTTCACCAATTTTATAGATGTGCCGGAGCAAGCAATCACTAAGATGTTCAACACCATCATGGAAAGCAGGGTGATGCATCTGCTTGTTTTTGTAAAAAAGAAGGTACCATAGTAAAACAGCTATTAGAAGGCGAAATATCTGAGGCCTTCCCGCTTCGGTTTTGAAGGAGCATCCGAATGTCATTGCCATCGCCGAGAAGCTACGCTTGGAGGAACTACCATGATTTAGTAGAATAAAAGAAAATAAGCCGGGTGGGGGAATATTCCCGACGGTCTCTTTTGGAGGGGAATGACATGGTTGGCGTAAAAACGGTGAATCTTGACGGTGAAGAAATCTATATTTTTAATAGTGCGATATATATATTGGAAACTTCATCCGGATTTTCATTGGAGCTCGACATCATCGTGAGCGAGGTAGCCCTAAAGAAATATAGCAGTCGCGAGAGTATTATCGCTGAAATTGAGCTGAGCGATAGCCGAGTAATCAGCTCATTTATGTACGTAAAATCAATTCCTGGCCGTCTACCGCAATTGAACTTGAATTGTGTGATTGATGGTCCCTATGAGTACCAGGGCCTTGACCATATCGATGAGAATGGGATTAATTTTCCAGACGTTGAGAAGGGGATTTCCCTTGCCGACATCAGGAAAGTCGAGATGCCTGATGAAAAGATCACCCTTAAGCTTACGCTGCCAATTGACCAGGTCGAATGGCTTCGTGGAAAAACATCAAAAGAACTCAAACAGATATTCAAAGCAATTATCTATGACCAGATGAATTAAATATATCTACATATTTTAAAGAAAATACACGGCAACTTTTTGGTTTTTGATATCAGAATCATTAAAGGTATTGTTAAGTAGGTAAAAGTTAATTGGAAAAACGAGAAAAAAATCTCTAAAAGTTAATATTCAATTCATGAAATCTTCAAAAGTTATATGGAGAAGGTAGGAGATTTTTTATACTAGAATTGGTATCTATATTTCTAATGGTGCAAGGAATATCACTCTTTCCGTTTCAAACAGTAAAATGATAGTTATGTCTTCTAAGATAATTTGAAAATAAAAGGGATATTAAGAATCTTGAGTTGTTTATATAGCTATAAGCAAGGGCTCTAACACCGTATAAAAGAACGTGTATTCCTGTGTAGGATAAATGCATTCATAGAAGTTTAATCTTTTTGATAGAGGGAAGAAAAATAAATTAATATTTCCATATATTTCTTATTGAAATATAGATAAATACAGATTAAAATAATAAAGCAGTCAACGAGAGAGTTTGAAATTAATCAATTAGAACCTCGAGGATCGCAGGTTCGGGTCCTTAATGGTTCACCATCTTTAAACATGCGGGTGTGGCGGAATTGGCAGACGCACCAGACTTAGGATCTGGCGCCTTATGGCGTGGGGGTTCGACTCCCTTCACCCGCACTTATATGCGGAAGTAGTTCAGTGGTAGAACACCACCTTGCCAAGGTGGGGGTCGCGGGTTCGAATCCCGTCTTCCGCTCCAATGCCAAGTTATATGCCGGGGTGGCGGAATTGGCAGACGCACAG